>NZ_JBIAZT010000002.1:0-618628 GCF_042899365.1 Micromonospora sp. NPDC000089 | reverse complement strand
CGGTACGCGGTGCCGGCGGTACGCGGTGCCGGCGGTACGCGGTGCCGGCGGTACGCGGTGCCGGCGGTACGCGGTGCCGGCGGTACGCGGTGCCGGCGGTACGCGGTGCCGGTCGGCGCGGCGGCGCACGGCGCGTCCGCCGGCGTGTCGGGGCCGGCTCGTAGACTCCCCGGGTGACCTCATCGACCGAGACGCGCACCACCGACGCCCTCGGCGTGCTGCGCCGGGTCTTCGGCTACGACGCCTTCCGCGGCTTCCAGCGGGAGGTCATCGACCACGTGGTGGCCGGCGGCGACGCCCTGGTGCTGATGCCCACCGGCGGCGGCAAGTCGCTCTGCTACCAGGTGCCCGCCCTGGTCCGCGACGGCGTGGCCGTGGTGGTCTCCCCGCTGATCGCGCTGATGCAGGACCAGGTCGACGCACTGACCGCGGTGGGCGTGCGGGCCGGCTTCCTCAACTCCACCCAGGATCTCGACGCCCGCCGCGCGGTCGAGCGGGCGTTCGTCGCCGGCGAGCTCGACCTGCTCTACCTGGCCCCCGAGGCGCTCGGCACCCGGGGCGTCCAGCAGCTGCTCGACCGGGGCCGGATCGGCCTGTTCGCGATCGACGAGGCACACTGCGTCTCCCAGTGGGGGCACGACTTCCGCCCCGACTACCTGGGCCTGTCGCTGCTGCACGAGCGCTGGCCGGCGGTGCCGCGGATCGCGTTGACCGCCACCGCCACCGGCGCCACCCGGGCCGAGATCGCCACCCGGCTCCAGCTCACCGACGCGAAGCACTTCGTGGCGAGCTTCGACCGGCCCAACATCCAGTACCGGATCGTGCCAAAGAAGGAGCCCCGCCGGCAGCTGCTCGCCCTGCTGCGCGACGAGCACCCGGGCGACGCCGGCATCGTCTACTGCCTGTCCCGCGCCTCGGTGGAGAAGACCGCCCAGTTCCTGGTCGACAACGGCGTCGCCGCCCTGCCGTACCACGCCGGCCTGGACGCCCGCACCCGCGCGGCCAACCAGCAGCGGTTCCTGCGCGAGGACGGCCTGGTGATGGTGGCGACCATCGCGTTCGGCATGGGCATCGACAAGCCGGACGTCCGGTTCGTCGCCCACCTCGACCTGCCCAAGTCGGTGGAGGGCTACTACCAGGAGACCGGCCGCGCCGGCCGGGACGGGCTGCCGTCGACCGCCTGGCTGGCGTACGGGCTGCAGGACGTGGTGCAGCAGCGCAAGATGATCGAGACGTCCGACGGCGACCTGGCGCACCGGCGCAACCTGGCCGCCCACCTCGACGCGATGCTGGCGCTCTGCGAGACGGTCCGCTGCCGCCGGGCGCAGCTGCTCGACTACTTCGGCGAGCCGGGCACGGCCGACTGCGGCAACTGCGACACCTGCCTGAACCCGCCGGAGACCTGGGACGGCACGGTTGCCGCGCAGAAGCTGCTCTCCACGGTCTACCGGCTGGACCGCGAACGCAACCAGCGGTTCGGCGCGGGGCACTGCGTCGACATCCTGCTCGGCAAGCAGAACGACAAGATCGGCCAGTACGGTCACGACACGCTGAGCACCTTCGGCATCGGCACCGAGCTGCGCGAGGCCGAGTGGCGCGGGGTGGTCCGCCAGCTGCTGGCCGAGGGGCTGCTCGCGGTCGAGGGCGACTACGGCACCCTGGCCCTGACCGAGGCCAGCGCCGAGGTGCTGGGCCGGCGGCGCTCGGTCATGCTGCGCAAGGAGCCGGAGAAGGCCGCTTCCACCCGGACGGCGAAGCCGCGCGGCGCCGCCACCGTGGTCGCCGAGCTGCCGCCCGCCGCCGCGCCGGTCTTCGAGCGCCTGCGCGCCTGGCGGGCGGCCACCGCCAAGGAGCAGGGCGTCCCGGCGTACGTGATCTTCCACGACGCGACCCTGCGGCAGATCGCCGCCGAGCCGCCGGCCTCGCTGGCCGAGCTGTCCCGGTTCAACGGAGTGGGCGAGAACAAGCTCGCCAAGTACGGCGAGGGCATCCTCGCCGTACTCGCCGCGCCCGCCTAGTCGGTCGCCGGAGCCGCGGGCTGGTCGGCGTCCAGGGCGGCGAGGATCGCCTCGGCGGTCCGCTTGCCCACCCCGGGCACCTCGGTGATCTCCTCCACCGTGGCGGCGGAGAGCCGCTTCAGCGAGCCGAAGTGTCGCAGCAGCGCCTTGCGCCGCACCTCACCCAGCCCCGGGATGGTGTCCAGCGCCGACTCCGTCATCCGCTTGGAGCGCCGCTGCCGGTGGAAGGTGATGGCGAACCGGTGCGCCTCGTCCCGGGCCCGCTGCAGCAGGTAGAGCCCCTCCGAGGTGCGCGGCAGGATGACCGGGAACTCGTCGTCCGGCAGCCAGACCTCCTCCAGCCGCTTGGCCAGCCCGCACAGCGCCACGTCGTCGATGCCCAGCTCGGCCAGCGCCTGGGCGGCCGCCGCCACCTGCGGCGCGCCGCCGTCGACCACGACCAGCTGCGGCGGGTACGCGAACTTGCGCGGCCGCCCGGTGGTCGGGTCGATGCCGGGGCGGTCCGGGTCGGCGGCGGTCTCCTCGCCCAGCTCGCCGGTCTCGGCCCGGGCGTCGAGGTAGCGGGCGAACCGTCGGCGCAGCACCTCGGACATCGCCGAGAGGTCGTCGGTGGCGCCCCGGACGATGAACCGGCGGTACTCGCTCCTGCGCGGGAGGCCGTCCTCGAAGACCACCATGCTGGCCACCACGTCGGTGCCCTGGATCTGCGAGATGTCGAAACACTCGATCCGCAGCGGTGAGGTGCGCATGTCGAGCGCCTCGGCGATCTCGTCCAGCGCCTTGCTGCGGGTGGTCAGGTCGCTGCCCCGCTTGAGCTTGTGCCGGGTCAGCGCGTCCTTGGCGTTGCGCTCGACCGTCTCCAGCAGCGTGCGCTTGTCGCCGCGCTGCGGCACCCGCAGCGACACCCGGCTGCCGCGGCGGGCGGAGAGCCAGTCGGCGAGCGCGTCGGCGTCCGCCGGCAGCTCAGGCACCAGCAGCTCGCGGGGCACGTCGGCCTCGCCGTGCTCGCCGCCGTACACCTGGGTGCAGAAGTGGTGCACCAGGTCCCCGGTGGTCAGCTCCTCGGTCTTCTCCACCACCCAGCCGCGCTGCCCGCGCACCCGGCCGTCGCGGACCCGGAACACCTGGACGGCGGCCTCCAGCGGGTCGTCGGCGAACGCCACCACGTCGGCGTCGGTGCCGTCGCCGAGCACCACGGTCTGCTTCTCCATGGCCCGGCGCAGCGCGGCCACGTCGTCGCGCAGCCGGGCCGCCCGCTCGAACTCCAACTGCTCGCTGGCCTCGGTCATCTCGCGTTCCAGCCGGCGGACCATGCTGTCGGTGCGGCCGGCCATGAAGTCGCAGAAGCCGTCGACGATTTCCCGGTGCCGCTCCGGCGTGACGCTGCCCACGCAGGGCGCGGAGCACTTGCCGATGTAGCCAAGCAGGCAGGGCCGCCCGACCTGGCCGGCCCGCTTGAACACCCCGGACGAGCAGGTCCTTGCCGGGAAGACCCGCAGCAGCAGGTCGAGCGTCTCGCGGATCGCCCAGGCGTGCGAGTACGGCCCGAAGTAGCGCACCCCCTTGCGCTTGGCGCCCCGCATCACCTGCAGTCGGGGGAACTCCTCGTCGAGGGTGACCGCCAGGTAGGGGTAGGACTTGTCGTCCCGGTAGCGGACGTTGAACCGGGGATCATACTGCTTGATCCAGGTGAACTCCTGCTGGAGCGCCTCCACCTCGGTGCCGACGGTGATCCAGTCGACCGACTCGGCGGTGGTGACCATCTGCCGGGTGCGCTCGTGCAGGTTCCAGATATCGCCGAAGTAGGAGTTGAGCCGGCTGCGCAGATTCTTCGCCTTGCCGACGTAGATCACCCGGCCGGTGCCGTCCCGGAACCGGTAGACCCCCGGCGACTCCGGAATGGTGCCGGTTGCGGGACGGTACGTCGACGGATCAGCCACCCCCCAACCCTAATCCGCACCCCCGACACCCTCCCCACCCCGCGCCCGGCGCCGCCACCGTCCCCGCCGATCTAGATCAGTAATTCCTAAGTGTTAGTGGTCGTAGGCGATGAGGGATCGGGTGGTGGGTTGGTGGGTGTGGCGGTTGTGCCAGATGGTGGCGGTGTAGGCGAGGAGTCGTTGGGCGATGCGGGTGGTGACGCCGTCGATGGTGCGGCCGCCGTGCAGTTCGAGGTCGAGGCGGCGTTTGAGGGTGTCGTAGACGGCTTCGATGAGTTGGCGGACGGGTTTGAGGAGGTGGTGGTCGGGGCGGGGTTTCTGGTGGCGGTAGGCGGGGCGTAGGAGTCGGATGCCGCGGTCGGTGAGCCAGCGGTCGAGTTCGTGGGAGATGTAGCCCTTGTCGCCGACGATCAGTAGGTCGTGCCGGGTGGTGTGCAGGTCGGGGTCGTGGTCGAGGATCGCGGTCAGGACGGCGCGGTCGTCGAGGTTCGCGGCGGCCAGGGCCCAGGTGATGGGCAGGCCGGCGGGGGTGCAGATGAGGTGGAGGCGTAGTCCCCAGAACCAGCGTGAGTGAGAGGCGCAGTAGCTGTAGTGGGCCCAGCCGGCCAGGTGTGAACGTTTCACGGTGGGTCGGGAGCGGGCGCATTCCACGGGTGTGGAGTCGACCAGCCACACGGTGTCGGCCCACAGGTCGGTGTCTTCGGCCAGCACCCGGATCGCGCGTTTGAGCAGCGGCAGCGCGGCGCGCAGGCGTTTGTTGTAGCCGGACTGGCCGGGCAGGTAGGGAAACGCTCCGGGCAGATGCGCGGGCACGAACCGCAGCCAGCGGGCCTCGGAACGCACCCCGAGCAGGGCCTGCGCCACGGCCAGGGTCAACAGCTCCGCGTCCGACAGTTTGGGTGCCCGGCCCTGCCGGACCGGCCGTCCGAGCCAGTCATCGATCGTCACGTACAGTGCGGTCAGAAGGGTGTTGAGGTCTGTCGTCACACACGGATCCTCAACACCCTTCCCTCGTTCCGCAGCCCCACCACCCCACCCGACTTAGGAATTACTGATCTAGGGCGAATCGCTGTGATTGGAGATCAACAAGCAGCGACAATCCCTAGATCGGCGAGGTCAGCGGGGAGCGCGGCGCGAGCGCCGTCAGGCGAGGGAGATCTGGTCGCCCTGGACCTTGATCTGCTTGGGGGGCAGGGGCTTGGTGGCGGGGCCCTGCTTGACCGAGCCGTCGGTGATGGCGAACCGGCTGCCGTGGCAGGTGCAGTTGATGGTGCCACCGTCGATGTTCGACACCGGGCAGTTCTGGTGGGTGCAGATCGGGTCGAACGCCTTGAACTCCCCGGCGGTGGGCTGGGTGATCACCACGCCCTGGGCCGCGAAGATCGCCCCGCCGCCGACCGGGATGTCCGCGGTCCGGGCGATCGACGCCGCGCCCTGCCGGTCGCCACCCCCGGCGTCGCCGGCGCTGGCCCCGGGCCCGCCGCTGGTCGGGGCGGCCGCGCCGTCGCCGGAGTCGTCGCTCCCGCAGGCGGCCAGGACCACCGACACCCCCACCGCGCCGGCGCCGGCGAGCAGCGCCCGCCGGGTCTGCGTACCGGGCCCGTTCACCATCTGATCGTCACTCATCTCCGGCCTCTCTGTGTCGTCGTCGCCGCCGGTCGCGATCCCGGGGCCACCACCCGTGCACACGCACGGCCGCGCCCGACGGTTCACCGATCGTCCGGGACGCCCGGATACGGCGACGGGTGGGTCGATCGTCGACCCGCCCGTCGTACCGTCGCTCAGCGGGCCCCGGCCGGCACCTTGCGGGTACGCGTCTTCGGCGCGCTGCCGTTGGCCTTCGCGGCGCGGGTGGTGGCCGCCCGGGCCCCCTTCGCCTCGCCGTCGAGCTTGAGCACCTGCCGCAGGAACTGGCCGGTGTGGCTCTCGGCCACCTCGGCGACCTCCTCCGGAGTGCCGGTGGCCAGCACGGTGCCGCCGCGGTGGCCGCCCTCCGGGCCCATGTCGATCAGCCAGTCGGCGGTCTTGATCACGTCGAGGTTGTGCTCGATCGTGATCACCGTGTTGCCCTTGTCGACCAGGCCCTCGAGCACCATCAGCAGCTTGCGGATGTCCTCGAAGTGCAGGCCGGTGGTCGGCTCGTCGAGCACGTAGACCGTCCGCCCGGTGGAGCGCTTCTGCAGCTCGGAGGCGAGCTTGACGCGCTGCGCCTCACCGCCGGAGAGGGTCGGCGCGGGCTGACCCAGCCGGACGTAGCCGAGGCCCACGTCGTTGAGCGTCTTGAGGTGCCGGTGGATGGCCGGGATGGCGGAGAAGAACTCGGCCGCCTCCTCGATCGGCATCTCCAGCACGTCGGAGACGGTCCTGCCCTTGTAGTGCACCTCCAGGGTCTCCCGGTTGTACCGGGCGCCCTTGCACACCTCGCACGGGACATAGACGTCCGGCAGGAAGTTCATCTCGATCTTGATGGTGCCGTCGCCGGAGCACGCCTCGCAGCGGCCGCCCTTGACGTTGAACGAGAACCGACCCGGGCCGTACCCCCGGACCTTGGCCTCGGTGGTCTCGGCGAAGAGCTTGCGGACGTGGTCCCACACCCCGGTGTAGGTGGCCGGGTTGGAGCGCGGGGTACGACCGATCGGCGACTGGTCGACGCCGACCACCTTGTCGACGTGCTCCAGCCCGGTGACCCGGGTGTGCCGGCCGGGCACCAGCCGGGCGCCGTTGATCTGGTTGGCCAGCACGGCGTGCAGGATGTCGTTGACCAGCGTCGACTTGCCCGAGCCGCTGACCCCGGTGACCGCGATCAGCTGCCCCAGCGGGAAGCCGACGGTGAGGTTGCGCAGGTTGTGCTCGCGCGCCCCGTGCACCACCAGCTCGCGGCCGGGGGTCTGCGGACGGCGGCCGCGCGGCGTCGGGATCTCCTTGCGCCCGGCCAGGTACGCCCCGGTGATCGACTCGGGATTGTCCAGCAGGGCCGGCACCGAGCCGCTGTGCACGATCTTGCCGCCGTGCTCGCCGGCGCCCGGGCCGATGTCGACGATCCAGTCGGCGACCCGGATGGTGTCCTCGTCGTGCTCGACCACGATCAGCGTGTTGCCCAGGCCGCGCAGCCGCAGCAGGGTCTCGATCAGCCGGTGGTTGTCCCGCTGGTGCAGCCCGATCGACGGCTCGTCCAGCACGTAGAGCACGCCGACCAGGCCGGAGCCGATCTGGGTGGCGAGCCGGATGCGCTGCGCCTCGCCGCCGGAGAGGGTGCCGGCGCCGCGGTCCAGGGAGAGGTAGTCCAGCCCGACGTCGAGCAGGAACTTCAGCCGGGCGTTGATCTCCTTGAGCACCCGCTCGGCGATCAGCTTCTGCCGGTCGGTCAGCTCGATCCCGGCGAGCAGCTCGGCCGCCTCGCCGACGGACAGGTTGCACACCTCGGCGATGCTCCGGCCGGCCAGCGTGACCGCCAGCACCTCGGGCTTGAGCCGGGTGCCGCCGCAGGCCGCGCAGGGCACGTCCCGCATGTAGCCCTCGTACTTGTCGCGCGACCACTCCGACTCGGTGTCGGTGTGCCGGCGCTCGATCCACTGCACCACGCCCTCGAAGCCGGTGTAGTAGGAGCGCTCGCGGCCGTACTTGTTGCGGTAGCGCACGTGCACCTGGTCGTCCGAGCCGTGCAGGATGATCTTCTGGGCCCGGGACGGCAGCGCCCGCCAGGGCGTGTCGATGTCGAAGTGCTGGCTGTCGCCGAGCGCCTCCAGCAGTCGGAGGAAGTACTCCAGGTTGTGCCCGGTGGCCCAGGGCTGGATGGCGCCCTCGCGCAGGGTGCGCTCCGGGTCGGGGACGACCAGCTCCGGGTCGACCTCCTTCTTGGTGCCCAGGCCGGTGCACTCGGGGCAGGCGCCGTACGGCGCGTTGAACGAGAAGACCCGGGGCTCCAGGTCCTCGATCGCCAGCGGGTGGTCGTTGGGGCAGGCCAGGTGCTCGGAGTAGCGGCGCTCGCGGTCCGGGTCGTCCTCGGGCAGGTCGACGAAGTCCAGCAGCACCAGCCCGTCGGAGAGACCGAGCGCCGCCTCCACCGAGTCGGTGAGCCGCTGCTTGGCGGTCGGCTTGACGCTGAGCCGGTCGATCACCACCTCGATGGTGTGCTTCTCCTGCTTCTTGAGCTTCGGCGGCTCGGTCAGCGGGTGCACCACGCCGTCGACCCGGGCCCGGGCGTAGCCCTTGGCCTGCAGCTCGGCGAAGAGGTCGACGTACTCGCCCTTGCGGCCACGGATCACCGGGGCGAGCACCATGAACTTCGTGCCCTCGGGCATGGCCAGCACCCGGTCGACGATCTGCTGCGGGCTCTGCTTGGAGATCCGCTCGCCGCAGACCGGGCAGTGCGGCTCGCCGATGCGGGCGAACAGCAGGCGGAGGTAGTCGTAGACCTCGGTGATCGTGCCGACGGTGGAGCGCGGGTTGCGCGAGGTCGACTTCTGGTCGATGGAGACGGCCGGGCTGAGCCCCTCGATGAAGTCGACGTCGGGCTTGTCCATCTGGCCGAGGAACTGCCGGGCGTACGACGACAGCGACTCGACGTAGCGCCGCTGTCCCTCGGCGAAGATGGTGTCGAAGGCCAGGCTCGACTTGCCCGAACCGGACAAGCCGGTGAAGACGATCAGGGCGTCCCGGGGCAGGTCGAGACTGACGTCACGCAGGTTGTGCTCGCGCGCGCCACGGATGATCAGTCGGTCGGCCACGGTGCGTGTGCTCCCGGAGAAAGAGAGTGAGCGGAACTGTCCGCTTCAAGCGGGTTCTGAGCGGTTCGCGGGCGCAGAAAGTACGCCTGGGCAAGACTAGCCCCGAGGTACGACAACTTTCCGCGCCCGCCCATTCCCCCAGCTCACGCCGGCCCTGGCGGAGCCGACCGGTCAGAATCCCCCGGGCCCGGGCGGCACCGACGGACGCCCGGTGCGACGCCGACCGGCACGCCAGCCACCACGCCGCTCCGCCGCGAGCCGGGCCTCCCGCCGGCCGCCCTCGTACGCCACCTCCCGCCGCAACCGGCGCCAGCTCTCCCAGCGCCGGACCGGCAGCTCACCCGTCTCCAGCGCCTCCCGCACCGCGCACGCCGGCTCGGCGTCGTGCGCGCAGTCGGCGTACCGGCAACCGGTGGCCAGCTCGGCGATGTCGGCGAACGCCCGGTCCAGCCCGGCGGCGCCGTCCAGCAGGCCGACCGCGCGTACCCCCGGGGTGTCCAGCACCGCGCCACCACCCGGCACCGGCACCAGCGCCCGCCAGGTGGTGGTGTGCCGGCCCTTGCCGTCCACCCGGCGGATCGCCTGGGTGGGCATCACGACGGCGCCGGCCAACGCGTTGACCAGGCTCGACTTGCCGGCGCCGGACGGCCCGAGCAGGCCCAGGGTGAGCCCGGGGGCGACCAGCGGCCGCAGCGGCGCCAGCCCGGTCCCCCGCTCGGCGCTGACCGGCAGCACCGGCACCCCGGGCGCCACCGCGGCCAGCTGCCGCGCCACCGCCGCCGGATCGGCGGCCAGGTCGGCCTTGGTGAGCACCACCAACGGCCGGGCGCCGGACTCGTGGGCCAGCGCCAGCAGCCGCTCAATCCGGGCCAGGTCCGGCTCCGGGTGCACCGGCTCGACCACGGCGGCGGCGTCCAGGTTCGCGGCGAGCACCTGCCCGCTGGCGTCCTTGCCCGCGGTGCGGCGCACCAGCGCGGTCCGCCGGGGCAGCACCGCGTCCACGGTCACCGGCCCGTCCGGCCAGCTGGCCAGCAGCACCCAGTCGCCGGCGCAGGGCAGCGCGGTCAGGTCGCGCGCGGCGGCCGCCAGCACCGCCGGGCCGAGGCTGGCCCGGACCGGGCCGTCCGCGCAGAGCACGGTGCAGACACCGCGGTCGACCCGGGCCACCCGGCCCGGCCGGCGGTCGGCGCGCCGCCGTGCGTACGCCGCCCGCTCGGCATCCAGGCCGAGGGCGGTCAGATCGATGCTCATGGCGTCCTCTTCAGGGTCGGGGTGGGCGTGCGGCCTGCGGAAACCGGCACCGTCACCACCCCCGTCCGCCGTCCGCCACCGCTGTCGACGCCGACGGTAGGTGGCCCGCCGACGCGCCGAAAGCGATTTCCCCGGCGGCGCGGGCCGGGCCGGACCGCTAGGGTCGGGGCGTGACCACGGATCCGCTTCTGCTGACCGGCGAGGTGGACGCCGCCACGGCGCGCCTGCTGCGCACCGCCGGCGCCTTCGACGCCGCGGACCTGGCGGCCGCGTCGCTGCTGCCGGGCTGGAGCCGGGGTCACGTGCTGACCCACCTGGCCCGCAACGCCGACGGCTTCGTCAACCTGCTCACCGCCGCCCGCACCGGCGAACGGATCCCGATGTACGCCAGCGCGGCCGCCCGGTCCGCGGACATCGAGGCGGGCGCCAGCCGACCGCCGGCCGCCCACCTGGACGACCTGCGCCGCGCCGCGGACCGGTTCGCCGAGGCGGCCGCCGCGATGCCCGCCGAGGCGTGGACGGCCACCGTGGAGACGCCGCGCGGCGGACGGATCGCCGCCGAGCTGGTCTGGGGTCGGCTGCGCGAGGTGGAGATCCACCACGTCGACCTCGACACCGGCCATCGACCCGCGGACTGGCCCGAGGCGTTCGGCCACCGCCTGCTGCACGAGGTGGCGGCCGACCTGGCCGGCCGACCCGACGTGCCCGCGATGGTGCTGCGGTTCGACGGCGACCGGCACGAGCTGGTGATCGGCGAGCCGGCGGACGCGCCCCGGGTCACCGGCCACCCGACCGAGCTGGCCGCCTGGTTGATCGGCCGCAGCAGCGGCGCGTCGCTGACCGTCACCCCGGACGGTCGGCTGCCGATCCCACCGGAATGGATATGACCACGACATGAGCTACACCGGAGAGGTCTCCCACGGCGGTCCGCCCGCCGTCCGGGAGCTGGCCGGGCTGACCGTCAGCAAGCTGTCGGTCGGCCCGATGGACAACAACGCCTACCTGCTGCGCTGCGCCGCGACCGGCGAGCAGGTCCTGATCGACGCCGCGAACGAGGCGCCCCGGCTGCTGGAGCTGGTCGGCGACGGCGGGCTCACCGCCGTGATCACCACCCACCAACACATGGACCACTGGGTGGCGCTCGAGGAGGTCGTCGCCAAGACCGGCGCCCGGGCGCTGGTGCACGCCGACGACGCCGAGGGCCTGCCCATCCCGGCCGAGCCGCTCGCCGACGGCGACACCGTCGCGGTGGGTGACTGCGCGCTGGAGGTCATCCACATCAAGGGGCACACCCCGGGGTCGATCGCGCTGCTCTACCGTGAGCCGGGCGGCGTGCCGCACCTGTTCACCGGCGACAGCCTCTTTCCCGGCGGGGTCGGCAACACCGACAAGGACCCGGAGCGCTTCGCCCAGCTGATCGACGACGTCGAGCACAAGCTGTTCGACCGGCTGCCGGACGAGACGTGGTTCTATCCCGGTCACGGCAACGACGGCACGCTCGGCGCGGAGCGCCCCGCGCTGCCGCAGTGGCGGGCCCGCGGCTGGTGAGACCGGTCGGCGCCGGTCGGTGACCGACCGGCGCCGACCACCGCGTACGCGGCCCCGGCTCGCTCCGCGCCGGGGCCGGCCCGCAATCCCCGTGCGGTCGGTCAGCGCGGGCGGAGCACCTGCACCTGGCGTACCGGGGAGTCGACCTGCGGCTCGGTGGTCGGCACCGGGTAGCGGGCCACCACCTCCAGCGCGTCGCCGGGCAGGTGCCCCCGGTCCGGGTCGCCGACCAGCACCAGCGCGCCGCCGGCGGCCGCCCGCCGCAGGAACGGCAGCACCCGCCGGGCCAACCCGGCGTCGTAGAGCACGTCGCCGGCGAGCAGCACGTCCGCGTCGTCCGGGTCGCCGTCGAGCAGGTCGCCCTCGGTCACGGTGACCGGCACCCCGTTGGCCCGGGCGTTGACCGTCACCGCCGCCACCGCGTACGGGTCGATGTCGTTGGCGACCACCCGGCCGGCGCCGGCCAGCGCGGCGGCGATGGCCACCAGTCCCGAGCCGGCGGCCAGGTCGAGCACCCGGCGCCCCCGCACCAGCTCGGGGTGGTCGAGCAGGTGCCGGGCGAGCGCCTGCCCGCCGGGCCAGGCCGACGCCCAGAACGGCGGCGGCAGGGAGCGGCCGGCGGCCGCCTCCATCCGCGCCCACCACACGATCGCGTCCTCCGCCAGGTGCAGCCGCACCTCGGGCACGAACGGGGTGGGGACCAGCCGCAGCCGGTCCAACCCGCCTCCCGGTAGGTCGATCTCGCGTTCGAGGACGGTCAGCGCCGACGTGCTGGCTCGGGTCACCGGTCGAGCATGCCGGAGTCGACCGGGCGGCGCGCCGGTTTCCCCCCGCGACCCGCTCGGCGGTTTCCGTCGACATTGGTGCGGCACTTCGGACGGCAAATCGGCCATCGGGCGGTTACTGTCGGGGAAGTACAGGGAGACCGCCCGTCAGGCGCGGGGGTCACCCGTTGTGAACAGGGAGAGATGCATGGCAACCGGCACGGTCAAGTGGTTCAACTCGGAAAAGGGCTTCGGCTTCATCGAGCAGGACGGCGGAGGTCCGGACGTGTTCGTCCACTACTCGGCCATCGCGACGAGTGGTTACCGGGAACTGAACGAGGGCCAGAAGGTCGAGTTCGAGGTGACCCAGGGGCAGAAGGGCCCGCAGGCGGACAACGTCCGCCCGATGTAGTTCCGTGCCGGTGGCGGCGGTCGTTCCCGACCGCCGCCGCCGCGCGTGTCACGCCCCGACCGCGGTCGGCAGGTCCCGGCGTCGCCGGATCGGGCCGATCAGCAGGATCAGCGGGGTCAGCGCCAGCCAGCCGGTCATCACCAGGATGGCCCGCTGCGGCCCGTACCCGGCGCCGATGGCCCCGGCCAGCAGCGCCGCCAGCGGGATGGTGCCGTAGTTGAGCAGGTGCCCGCTCACGGTGACCCGGCCGAGCAGGTGGTGCGGCGTGTACGTCTGCCGGAAACTGGCCTTGGCCACGTTGCCGACCGCCACGCCGAGGCTCACCAGCACCCCACCGAGCACCGGCCAGACCAGCCCGGCCCCGCCCCCGGCCAGCGGGATGAGCAGCGCGGGCGGCCCGGTGAGCGCGCCGGCCAGCAGGATCGTCCGGCCGGTGCCGAACCGCCGACCCGCGGCGGCGGCGAGCGCCGCCCCGACCACCCCGCCGACGCTCATGGCGGCGACCAGCAGGCCGACCGTCCCGGGCGCCAGCTCGACCTCGCGCACGAGGAACACCACCAGCACGGCCTGGTAGCCGGTCAGCCCGACGTTGCAGGCCGCCCCGAAGGCGGTGAGCACCCGCAGGTACGGGTCGCGGACGACGAAGCGTAGGCCGTCGGCGATCTCCCGGCGCAGCGATCCCGACCCGTCCCGCCGGGCGGACCGCGATTCGCGGGTGCGGATCCGCAGCAGGAGGCAGGCGGACACCAGGAAGCTGACCGCGTCGACCAGCAGGGCCACCACCGCGCCGGCGAGCTGGGCGATCAGGCCGGCGAGCCCCGGCCCGACCACGTAGCTGGCGGTCAGCGTGGCCTGCAGCCGGGCGTTCGCCCGGGGCACCTGCGTGGGCCGCAGCAGCACCGGCAGGTAGACCTGGTCGGCCGTCTCGAAGAACACCCGGGCCACCCCGGCGCCGAGCGCCACGACCAGCAGCTGGCCGATGGTGAGCACGCCGAGCACGGCGGCCACCGGGATGCTGAGGAACAGCAGCGCGGCGACGAGGTCGCAGACCACCATCACCGGCCGGCGCGGCAGCCGGTCGACCCAGGCGCCCGCCGGCAGCCCGATGAGCAGCCAGGGCAGCCAGGCCGCGGCGGTCAGCACGGCGGTCTGGAAGGTCCCCGCGTGCAGGACGGCCACGGCCACCAGGGGCAGCGCCACGGTGGTGACGTTGCTGCCCACCGCGCTGACCGTCTGGGCCGTCCAGAGCAGTCGGAAGTCGCGCCGCCGGGCCGCCTCGTCGGCCGGCGACGCGGCGGAATGGTCCGGCGCCGGCCCGCCGGCACGGTCGGCCGGAATCCCGGTGGTACGGCCCGTCGTCGACCCGGCGGCCATCGACCCGGCAGGCGGCGACCCGGCGGACGGCGACCCGGCGGGCAGGTCGGGCGGCGGCGCGGTGCGCCGGCCCGGTGTCACGGCTGGGCCGGAACGCCGTAGGCGAACAGGAAGACCGGCTGCCGGTCGCGCCCGTCGTCGGGCACCTCGCGATCGCCCCACCGGGCCAGCAGGTCGATCAGCTCCCGGCCCAGCTCGGTCAGCTCCTCGGGGGTGAGGCGCAACCACCGGTCGGTGGAGAACGGACCGTCGCCCCAGGCCGCCTGCGCGGACTCGTCCGCGGCGTGCCAGGCCCGGGCCAGCGCGACGTGCCGGTCGAGGTTCAGCGAGGTGGCGGCGTCCGCGACGGCCCGCTCGGCGGGGTCGGCGTCGAAGTCGGTGTTGGACCAGCGGACGCCGCGGGTGACCAGCCGCCACCACCGCTCCCGCCGGTCCCGCGCCAGCTCGGGCGCCTCGACCACCAGGTCGGCGGCGGCGAGCACCCTGAGGTGGTGGCTGACGTTGGCGGGCGCCTGCCCGGTGCGGTCGGCCAGCATGCCCACGGTCGACGGGCCGTCCACCTTGAGCACGTCCATCAGGCGTCGGCGCAGCGGATGGGACATGGCGGCGAGCACCCGCGAGTCGGTGATCTGACGTACCTGTGGCGTCTCCATCCATCGAGGGTGGCATGCGCAACACTTCTTCCGCAAGATTTGTTGCGGAAGAAGTGTTGCGAGTGGCGTCACGGGTGAACGAGCGACTGCAGGGGTGCGCGTGGACGGTCTCCCACCAGGCGTGCTCCTCGGCCGGGCCGACCTCGCCTCGGCGGAGGGTCGTTGCCGACCGGCAGGCGGCCGGGGCGGTTACGGAATCAGTCGCCGGTACGCCGGAGCGGCTCGGGTCGCGCGGCCCGGATCGCCTCCCGGTGCTCCCCCATCGACGCGACCATGGCCCGCATGAACCGGTGGACCACTGCCAGCTCCTCGTCGGTGAAGCCGGACATCGCCTGGTCGGTACGGCGGCCCAGCGGGCCGAAGAAGTCCATCGCCAGGGCGGCGCCCTGGTCGGCGTAGTGCAGCAGGACCTTCCGCCGATCGACGGTGTCCCGGTCCCGGCGGATATGCCCGGCCCGCTCCAGCCGGTCGATCAGCGCGGTCACCGAGCCGGAGGACAGGTTGAGCCACTCCCCGAGCCGGCCCGGCGTGATCGGGTCCTCGGCCAGCTCGGCGTCCATCACCGCGATCAGCGCCTGCAGGTCGGTGGCGTTGAGCCCGTGCTGCCCGGCGAAGGCGTGGCCGACGTGCTGGGCTTCCGTGGAGTAGAGCCGCAGCTCGTTGGTGATCTCCGCGATCATCTGCCCGCGCCGGTCCGCCGGCCGCCGATACATGCCGTGCGCTGCCACGTCTGGTCGTTTCCCCCTGTCCGGACGGCCGGCTTGCAGCATAGAACCCGGGAAACAATCTCGCTCGTCGAGATACTCGGGTGTCGAGTTGCCGGGTTACTCTTGATGGGCGAAACTCTCGCCAGTCGAGATTTTACCGTCGAAGGACCGTGAGGGCATCCGATGTCTGTGTTCACCCGCGTAGCGCGCGGCCGGCTGGCCGCGTGGCTCACCGTGGTCGCCGCGATCCTCGTCGGCGCGGCCGTCTTCGGGCTACCCCGCCCCGACAACCCCGCGCCCGTGTCGTCCACCGGCCTGTCCGTGCAGTGGCAGTCGACCCAGGTCGAGCGGCTCCAGGAGCAGCTGCCGTCGAGCGACGTCCAGCCCGCCATCGTGGTGCTCAGCCGGGACGACCGTGCCCCGCTCACCGAGGCCGACCGGGCGGCGCTGACCGGCGCCTCGACCCAGCTGGGCCGGTTCGCGGTGGGCGGGCAGGTCAGCCCGCCGCAGGTCTCCCCGGACGGCACCGTCGCGCTGGTGGCCGTGCCGCTGTCCACCGCCGGGAGCCAGGAGCAGCTCGCCGACACCGTCGACCAGATCCGCGGCGCCCTGGACGGCGTACCGGACGAGCTGACCGTGGAGGTGACCGGCGGGCCGGCCTTCACCGCCGACCTCACCAAGGTCTTCGAAGGTGCCGACACCACCCTGCTGCTGGTCACCGCCGGTGTCGTCGCGCTGCTGCTGCTGATCACCTACCGCAGCCCGTTCCTGTGGATCGTGCCGCTGGTCGTGGTGGCCGCCACCGAGCAGCTCACCCTGCGGGCGGTGGACACGATCGTCCCGGCGTTCGGCATCAACCTCGAGGAGGGCGCGGTCACCGGCATCGCCAGCGTGCTGGTCTTCGGCGCCGCCACCGACTACGCCCTGCTGCTCATCGCCCGCTACCGCGAGGAGCTGCACCGCGAGCAGGACCGCTTCGCGGCGATGCGCGCCGCCCTGCGCCGCACCGCCGAGCCGATCCTGGCCAGCGGCATCACCGTCGTCCTGGGCGTGCTCACCCTGCTGCTGTCCGAGCAGGAGACGAACCGGGCGCTCGCGGTGGCCTGCGCCACCGGCGTGGTCTTCGCCATGCTCTCCGCGCTGTTCGTGCTGCCGGCCGCCCTGGTGATCTTCGGCCGGGGGCTGTTCTGGCCGTTCGTGCCCCGGGTCGGCGACACCGCCCGGGAGGGCCGGCTCTGGGGCCGGCTCGGCGCCGCCGTGGTGCGCCGCCCGGCGCCGGTCGCGATCCTCGCGACGCTGCTGCTGGCCGCCCTCGCGCTCGGCGGGCTGGGCATCCGCACCGGCCTGTCCGAGACCGAGCAGTTCCGGGTGAAGCCGGAGGCGGTGGCGGGCGCGCAGACCCTGGCCCGGGCCTTCCCGGCCGGCACCACCCAACCGGTCGCGGTGCTGACCAACCCGTCGGCGGTCAAGGCCGTCACCGACGCGGCCACCGCCGTGGAGGGCGTCGCCTCCGCCCAGCCGGGCGCCGCGGGAGCGCAGGTCGCCCAGGTCGACGTCGTGTTCAAGGCGGAGCCGGGCACCACCGCCTCCGACCGGGCCGTCGAGGCGCTGCGCAGCGCCGTCGCCGCCGTACCCGGGTCGGCCCCGCCGGCCGTCGCGGGCGCGGAGGCACCCGGCGGCGCGCTGGTGGGCGGCACGGTGGCCGCCACGTACGACACCGACGAGGCCAACGGCCAGGACCAGCGGCTGATCCTGCCGATCATCCTGCTGCTGGTGGGCGCGGTGCTGGTGCTGCTGCTGCGCGGGCTGCTCGCCCCGCTGCTGCTGGTGCTGACCGTCATCGCCTCGTTCTTCGCCAGCCTGGGCGCGGCGTGGTTGCTCTTCGACCACGTGCTCGACTTCCCGGCGTTGGACTCCGGGGTGCTGCTGCTGGCGTTCGTGTTCCTGGTGGCCCTCGGGGTGGACTACAACATCTTCCTGGTCACCCGGGCCCGGGAGGACGCCCGCCGTACCGGCACCCGGGACGGCATGCTCTCCGCGCTGCGGGTGACCGGCGGAGTGATCACCAGCGCCGGCATCCTGCTCGCCGCGGTCTTCGCGGTGCTCGGCGTGCTGCCGCTGATCACGCTGACCCAGATCGGCATCATCGTCTGCATCGGTGTGCTGCTGGACACGCTGCTGGTCCGCACGGTGCTGGTGCCGGCGCTGGCCTTCCTGCTCGGCGACCGCTTCTGGTGGCCCGGCCGGATCACCCGCACCGAGCCGGCCGAGGCCGACCACGACGCGGTGCCCGCCCGGGACTGACCGGTGAGGGGCCGCGGCGACCACGCCGCGGCCCCTCACCGGGTCAGAAGCCCAGACAGGCGCAGGTACGCATCAACGTCCGGACGTTGTCCACGTAGCCGGCGTTGGGGATGACGACCGGGCCCTTCTCCTCCTGCGGGATCACCGCGCCGATCCCGAAGTTGTACGCCGCGATCACCGCGTTCAGCAGGCAGGAGTTCGCCGCCCCGGTGCATCTCGACGCGTCCAGCCGGTAGTCCGAGCGGAAGTGGGTGTCGCCGATCTTCTTGGTCAGCCAGGCCAGGTAGGTGCCGCCGAGATAGGCGTTGTCGCGGTGGTCGGACACGTCGTAGTCCTGCTCGAAGCGCTGGTTCATCCAGGCCGCGGTCTCCGGCTGGATCTGCATCAGCCCGATCCCGCCGTCGCACGCCACGATGTTGGACTGCCACCCGCTCTCCTGCCACGCGACGGCCTTGACCAGGGCGAGCGGGATCTTGATCTCCGGCGCGGAGACCGGCCAGTACGTCCGCGACGCCGCCTCGGTCAGCGCCGCCTTCGCCTGCGCCCGACTCACCGCCCTGCCCCGGTAACTGGGCGGGCAGGTGTTCGCCGCCGGCGCGGGCGGGGCCGGCGGGGCGCCCGTCTCGGTCAGCTCCCGCACCGGTGGCCGCGGGGCGTCCGGCCGCCGGGTCCGGGACGGCGTCGGCTTGGCGCTGGGTCGCGGCGCGGCGCCAAGCGACGCCCGGGCGGACGGCGCGCCGGCCGGGTCGACGGCCGCCGTGGTCGGCGGCGGCTCGGGCGCCTCGGTGGCCGCCGCGTCGGGAGCCGCCAGCTCGACCGGCGGCGCCGGCTGGCCACCGCAGCCCACCGTGACCACCAGCACCAGCGCGGTCAGCGCCGGCCCCGCCCAGCGACGCGCGCGTCGGCCCATTCGATCCTCCCCCGTCGATCGTTCCGGCACCGTAACAGGGCACCGGCCGACCGCGCCGCCCCGCGAACCGGTCGCGCTCGCCGGGCCACCCTCGCTCCGTCAGCGCCGAGCGGCCGCCGCGTCGGCCCGTACCGCCCGGTCGCGGGTCGCCCAGGCCACCACGAGCACCACCGTCCAGGCCACCCCGAGCAGCACCGCGGTCGCGGTGGCGCTGGCCGTGCTCAAGCCGAGGTAGAGGCGGGCGCCGCCGCACAGCACGGTGCCGCCGGCCGCCGCCGTCCAGGCCGCCACCGCCGCCGGCCACCGGGCGTCCCGGGACACCAGCCAGGCCAGCGTGCACAGGCTCGCCGCCACCACCGTGGTCTGAGTCGGCGGGAAGACCCCCGGGCCGGGCGGCGTCGTCGCCTCGGCGACCAGGGCCAGGATCACCAGCGGCAGGAACGCCCCGGCGGTGCCCAGGACGCTGAGCAGGTCGGTCCGCCACGGCCGGGTCCGCCAGGCCAGCACTCCGGCCGCCAGCGCCACCGCCAGGATCAGGAACGAGCCCCGCAGCACCGAGACGGTCAGCAGCGCGGCGTCCACCGCGCCGGGGGTACGGCGCTGCGCGAACCACCCGGCGATCGCCCCGTCCACCCGGCCCAGCCCGCTCCAGCGCACCACCACGGCGAACAGCCGGGCCACCCCGAAGCCCAGCGCGAACAGCAGCGCCAACCCGGCGACAAGGTTGCCCAGCAGCGCCCAGCCCGGCCCGACCCGTTCGGCGACCGTGGTGAAGAGGGTCCCGTACCGCCGGGCGACCACGCGGACCGGCGGCAGGCCGGCCGCCCGGGACAGCAACGCCCGCACCGGGTCGGGGTTGCGGCCGAGCCACCGGCCGGCCAGGACGATGCCCACCAGCACCGCCAGCAGCACCGCCACCGCCCCGGTGGCCCGACCGAGCAGCCGGGAGACCGTCTCGTACGACTCGCCGGCCAGCCGGCCGAGCAGGATCGACCCGCCGACCTGGCCGACCACCCCGGCCAGGTTCCACGGCGCGAACCGCCGGTACGGCATGCCGCCCGCCCCGGCCAGCCGGGGCACCAGGGTGCGGGCGAAGGCCACGAACCGGGCGACGAACACCCCGCGACCGCCCAGCCGGGCGAGCATCGCGTCGGCGCGGGCCAGTCGGGCCGGGCCGACCCGGTTGCCCAGGCCGGACGCGCGCAGCCGGGGGCCGTACCGGCGGCCGGAGCGGAAGGCGAGTGTGTCCCCGATCACGGCGGCCGTGGTCAGCACCAACAGCGCCGGTACGAGCCGCAGCGTGCCCGCGTACGCTAGGAACCCGACCAGCAGCAGGGTCGCCTCTCCCGGCACCAGCAGACCGAAGATCACCGCGGTCTCGCCCGCGACGATCGTCGCGGCGACCAGGTAGATCAGCAGGGTCGGCAGGCCCTGCAGCGACATCAGCAGGTCGGGCATCCGGTCCCCAGCAGCACGGGGGCCAGCATGCCAGCAGCAGGAACGGTCGGGACAGCAGTTTCGGCACAGATCCGGGCCCGGTCGGGGGCAACCCCGACGCGCGTCCCGGCAACCGTAGACAGGAGTATGGAGGGTATGCAGCTTCGCACCGACCTCCGCAACGTCGCCATCATCGCCCACGTCGACCACGGCAAGACGACCCTGGTCGACGCCATGTTGCGGCAGGCCGGCGCCTACGGCGCCCGCGGCGAGAACACCGAGCGGGTCATGGACTCCGGGGATCTTGAGCGGGAAAAGGGCATCACCATCCTGGCCAAGAACACCGGCGTGCGGTACCTGCCGGCGGACGGCTCCGACCCGGTGACGATCAACATCATCGACACCCCCGGCCACGCCGACTTCGGCGGCGAGGTCGAGCGCGGCCTCACCATGGTCGACGGCGTGGTCCTGCTGGTCGACGCCAGCGAGGGCCCGCTGCCGCAGACCCGGTTCGTGCTCCGCAAGGCGCTGCGCGCCCGGATGCCGATCATCCTGGTGATCAACAAGGTGGACCGCCCGGACGCCCGGATCAAGGAGGTCGTGGACGACACCTACGAGCTCTTCCTCGACCTGGACGCCGACGAGGAGCAGATCGACTTCCCGATCGTCTACGCCTGCGCCCGCGACGGCATCGCCTCGTTGACCCAGCCCGCCAACGGTTCGGTGCCGGACGACAGCACCTCGCTGGAGCCGCTGTTCCGCACCCTGCTGGACACCATCCCCGCCCCCGCGTACGACGAGGGCGCGCCGCTGCAGGCGCACGTCACCAACCTGGACGCCTCGCCGTTCCTCGGCCGGCTGGCGCTGTGCCGGGTCCGGCAGGGCACCATCGCCAAGGGCCAGACGGTCACCTGGTGCCGCACCGACGGCAGCACCCAGCGGGTCCGCATCTCCGAGATGCTGATGACCGAGGGCCTGGAGCGCAAGCCGGCCGAGTCGGCCGGGCCGGGCGACATCATCGCGGTCGCCGGCATCTCGGACATCATGATCGGTGAGACCCTCGCCGACGCGGAGAACCCGGTCGCGCTGCCGCTGATCACCGTCGACGAGCCGGCCATCTCGATGACCATCGGCACCAACACCTCGCCGCTGGTCGGCCGGGTCAAGGGCTCGAAGGTCACCGCCCGGATGGTCAAGGACCGGCTCGACAAGGAGCTGATCGGCAACGTGTCGCTGCGGGTGCTGCCCACCGAGCGCCCGGACGCGTGGGAGGTGCAGGGCCGTGGCGAGCTGGCCCTGGCCATCCTGGTCGAGCAGATGCGCCGCGAGTCGTACGAGCTGACCGTCGGCAAGCCGCAGGTGGTCACCAGGGAGATCGACGGCAAGACCTGCGAGCCGGTCGAGCGGCTGACCATCGACTCCCCGGAGGAGTACCTGGGCGCGATCACCCAGCTCCTCGCGACCCGCAAGGGCCGGATGGAGCAGCTGGTCAACCACGGCACCGGCTGGATCCGGATGGAGTGGCTGGTCCCGGCGCGCGGCCTGATCGGCTTCCGCACCGAGTTCCTCACCGACACCCGCGGCACCGGCATCCTGCACCACGTCTTCGAGTCGTACGAGCCGTGGTTCGGTGAGCTGCGCACCCGGCAGAACGGCTCCCTGGTCGCCGACCGGGCCGGCGCGGTCACCTCGTTCGCGATGATCAACCTGCAGGAGCGCGGCCAGCTCTTCGTCGAGCCGACCACCGAGGTGTACGAGGGCATGATCGTCGGGGAGAACTCCCGCTCCGACGACATGGACGTCAACATCACCAAGGAGAAGAAGCTCACCAACATGCGGGCCTCGACCTCCGACGAGACCGAGAAGCTGATCCCGCCGCGCAAGCTCTCCCTGGAGCAGGCGCTGGAGTTCTGCCGCGAGGACGAGTGCGTCGAGGTCACCCCGACCGCGGTGCGCATCCGCAAGGTGGTGCTCGACCAGCAGCAGCGCGGCCGGGCCGCGGCCCGCCGCAAGCACGCCGGCTGACCCCACCGCGCCCGAAGCCCCGGACCGCCACCGCGGTCCGGGGCTTGCGCGTTGCTACCGTCACCGGATGACCTGGGACGCACTCGACGCGCACCTGGACCGGGCGCCCGGCACCGTGTCCGCGTACGTGGGCCGGCTCGACGCCGCCCCGACCTGGACCCGACTGCCCGACGCCACCCACTACGCGGCCAGCACGATGAAGGTCGCGGTGCTGCTCGCGCTCTGGCGGGCCGCCGAGGCGGACACCCTCGACCTGGACGCGCCGGTCCCGGTGGTCAACGAGTTCGACTCGGCGCTGCCGGGCGCGCCGCGCTTCGCCAACGCCCGCGACTACGACAACGACGAGGCGGTCTGGCAGCGGCTCGGCGGCGAGGCGTCGCCGCGCTGGCTCGCCGACCGCATGATCACCCGGTCCAGCAACCTGGCCACCAACATCGTGATCGACCGGGTCGGCCTGCCCGCGGTCGCCCGGGCGTGGGACCTCGCCGGCGCCCGGCACAGCGTCACCGGGCGCGGCATCGAGGACTTCGCCGCCCGGGAGGCCGGCGTCACCAACCTGGTCACCGCCGCCGACCTGGCCGCCCTGCTCGGCGGGCTGGTGGCGGGCGCCGACCGGCCCGGCCCGCTGGCCTCGCCCGCCGGCTGCGCGGCCATGCGGGACGTGCTGCTGGCCCAGGAGCACCGCGAGGACCTGGCCGCCGGGCTGCCCGACGGCACCCGGATCGCGCACAAGAACGGCTGGGTGCGCGGGGTGCGGCACGGCGCCGGGGTGGTCCTGCCCGCCGACGCCCCGCCGTACGTGATCGTGGTGTGCACGACCACCGACCTGGCCGACGGGGGCGCCTCCGGCGAGGAGATCGAGGACGACGCCTGCCGCCTGATCGCGAACGTGTCGGCGGCGGTCTGGGCGGCCCGGCACGACCTGTCCGACTGATCCCACCACCGGCCGGGCGGCTCACTCCAGCAGGTTGTCCCGCAGCCGCTCGCGCAGCGCGTCGGTGACGCCCAGCCCGTCGGCCAGGTACCGGTCGAACGAGCCGTGCACCCGGTGGACCTCGTCGTACGCCGCGTCCAGGTACGCCGCCCGCACCTCCAGCACCGGGCGCACGGTCTCCGGGTCGAGGGTGGGGTGCCGGCGGGCCATCGCGTCCAGCAGCACCCGGCGCAGGCTCACGGTCAGCTCGTTGTGCCGCAGGTAGTCGGCCCGGATGGCCGCGTCGTCCACGCCCAGCGCGGTCAGCAGCACCACGGCCAGCCAGCCCGTCCGGTCCTTGCCGGCCGAGCAGTGGAACAGCAGCGGCAGGTTGCCCGGCTCGGCGGCCAGCCGCAGCGCCGCGCCGAATCCGTCCCGCGCCGAGGCGCCGGTCACGAACCAGCGGTAGATCGCCGCCATCGCCGCCGGCGTCCCCTGGGCCGCCAGCTCGTCGTACGCGGCCAGGTCGTGGCCGAGCAGCACCGCCGAGACGTACGTGAAGACCGGGTGGGCCGGGTCGTGGACGGGCAGGTGCACCACCCGCGGCTCGCCCACCAGCCGGTCCGCCGGGGCGACCTCCTGCTCCGAGGAGTCGCGCAGGTCCACCACGCAGGCCGGGGCCAGCTTGCCCAGCACCGGCAGGTCGGCGTCGGTCAGCCGGCCCAGCGCCGGGGTCCGGATCAGCCGGCCGGCCACCACCCGCCGCCCGTCCGCGGCCGGCAGGCCACCCAGATCCCGGGCGTTCGGCGCACCCTCCAGCTCCCAGTCCCGCGCGGTCATCGCCCGTCCCCCTCCGGCTCGTCCTGCCGTATAGGGTGCCCCACATGACGATCGCCGCGGTACGCACCCACCGGCTCTCCGCGCCGCTGCACACGCCGTTCGTCACCGCGCTGCGCCGCACCACCACGGTGGAGACCCTGGTGGTCGAGATCATCGACGCCGACGGGCGATCCGGCTTCGGCGAGGCGCCCCAGGTGTGGCAGGTGACCGGCTCCTCGGTGGCCGGCGCCGAGTCGTGCGTCCGGGACGTGCTCGCCCCGGCGATCGCCGGCCGGGACGCCGACGACCTGGTGGCCCGGTGCACCCAGGTGCGGGAGGCGGTCGCCGGCAATGCCTCCGCCCGGGCCGCGGTGGACGTCGCCCTGCACGACCTGGCGGCGCGGCGGTTGGGCGTACCCCTGGTGCGGTTGCTCGGCGGGAGCACGCTGCGCGTCCCGACGGACGTCACGCTCGCCGCGGGTGACGCGGTGGAGCTGGCGTCGGCGGCGCGGCAGCGGCACGCCGACGGCTTCCGGATGTTGAAGCTCAAGGTCGGCGCCGACCCGGCCGGCGACCTGGACCGGGTGCGCGCGGTACGCACCGCGGTCGGCCCCGCGGTGGGCATCCGCCTGGACGCCAACCAGGGCTGGACCCCGCGGGAGGCGGTCCGGGTGATCCGCGGCATCGAGGACGCCGGCCTCGACGTGGAGCTGGTCGAGCAGCCGGTGGCGCGCTGGGACCTGGACGGGATGGCCTGGGTCAGCGACCGGGTGGGCGTGCCGATCCTCGCCGACGAGTCGGTCTTCGGCGTCCGCGACCTGGTGGAGGTGATCCGGCGCCGGGCGGCCGACATGGTCAACGTGAAGCTGGCCAAGTGCGGCGGCCTGCTGGCCGCCCGCACCCTGCTGGAGCTGGCCCGGGAGCACGGCATGGGCACGGTCGTCGGGTCGATGATGGAGAGTGGGATCGGCGTGGGGGCCGCCGCCAGCCTGGTCGCCGCCCACCCGACCACCGCGATCAGCGACCTGGACGCCGCCTGGTGGCTGGCCTGGTCGCCGCTGCACGGCGGGATCCGGTACGACGGCCCCACGGTGCTGCTGCCGGACGCGCCCGGGCTCGGCGTCGAGGCGGTGAGCGAAAGAAAGGTTCATCGTCTCGGTTGAGTGCCGGACTTTTCTTTCATAGGGTCGCGGTAGTCGCCAACGCGAACCGGAGGTCGGCGTGGAGTTGCGAGCGGGCCGTGAGGCGCGGGTCGGGGTCGCCGTGGCGACGCTGTGGAGCACCCCCGAGGCGGTCAGGCCGGTCGACCGCCCGGCGCTCGCCCCGCAGCTCACCGACATTCCGGCCTGGATCACGGGCCTGGACGCCGACCAGCAGGTCGGCGACTGCGTGCTCACCCAGCTGCTGCTCGGCGAGCGGGTGCTGGTGACCCGGGTACGGCCCGACGGCTGGGCGCACGTGGTGGCCGTCGAACAGCCCGCGGTGACGCTCGACCCGCGCGGATATCCGGGCTGGTTGCCCACCAGCCAGCTCACCGCCGACGCACCCCCGGCCGAGGGGCCGCTGGTCGTCGACGCCACCGTCACCGCGCTGCGCGCCGCCTCGGGCGACCGGGTGGCGCTGCCCGGCGTGGTGCTCGGCACCCGGCTCACCCCGGCCGGGCCGGCCGTCGACGGCTGGTGGCCGGTCCAGGTGCCCGGGCATCCCGATCCGCTCCGAGTGGCCGCCGCGGACGTCGTACCGCTGCCCGAGCGGCCCCCCACCGCCCGCGAGGTGCTGGCGGTCGCCGAGCGGCTGCGGGACGCGGTCTACATCTGGGGCGGCGTCTCCAGCCACGGCATCGACTGCTCCGGCCTGGTCCACCTGGCCTGGCGCCGGTTCGGGGTCACCCTGCCGCGCAACGCCGACGACCAGGCCGGCGCCACCACCCCGCTGCCGGCGGGCGAGGAACGCCCCGGCGACCTTTACTTCTTCGCCCGGCCCGGGCGGCACATCCACCACGTCGGCCTGGTCGCCGGCGAGCCCGGCGCGGACCGGCGGCTGCTGCACGCCTGCTACCGCCAACGCCGGGTGGTGGACGAGCCGCTGCCCGCCGACCGTGCCGCCACCCTGGTCGCCACCCACCGGGTCTGAGACGGCGGCGGGGGCGCCCCCGAGCTCGGGAGGCGCCCCCGGCACCGGCCGGGCACGGGTCAGCGGCGGGCCTCGGCCAGCTCCCGCCGCCGGTCCCGGGACGACTTCACCAGGCTGGCCACGGTCGCCACGGCGAGACAGCCCAGGATGACCAGCAGCGACAACCAGATCGGGATGTGCGGCGCCCAGGCGACGTGCTCGCCGCCGTTGATGAACGGCAGATTGTTCTCGGCCAGCGCCTCCAGCACCAGCTTGACGCCGATGAAGCCGAGCACCACGGCGAGCCCGTAGCTGAGGTAGATCAGCCGGTCCAGCAGGCCCCCGAGCAGGAAGTACAGCTGCCGCAGGCCCATCAGCGCGAAGACGTTCGCGGTGAAGACCAGGTACGGCTCCTGGGTGATGCCGAAGATCGCCGGGATGGAGTCCAACGCGAAGATCAGGTCGGTGGTGCCGATCGCGATCATCACGATCAGCATCGGGGTGAACAGCCGCCGGCCGGTCTGCCGGGTGGTCAGCTTCGCGCCGTCGTAGTCCCGGGAGATCGGCAGCGCCTTGCGGCTCCACCGGATCAGCACGTTCTCCTTGAACTCGTCCTCCTCCGGCTCACCCTGCCGGGCCAGGTTCACCGCGGTGTAGATCAGGAAGGCGCCGAAGATGTAGAAGACCCAGGAGAACTGGGAGATCAACGCCGCGCCCGCGGCGATGAACCCGCCCCGCATGACCAGCGCCAGCACGATGCCGATGAGCAGCACCTTCTGCTGGTACTGCCGGGGCACCCCGAAGCGGGCCATGATGATCACGAAGACGAAGAGGTTGTCCACCGAGAGGCTGTACTCGGTGAGCCAGCCGGTGTAGAACTGGCCGGCCACGCCGCCGCCGGCGGTGAGCCACAGGACCACCCCGAACAGCAGGGCGAGGCCGACGTAGAAGCCCACCCACAGGCTCGACTCGCGGACGCTGGGCTCGTGGGGGCGTCGGCCCACGATGAAGAGATCGACGAGGAGCACCGCCGTCATCGCGACGAGCGTTCCCGCCCACACCATTCCGGACACGTTCAATCCATTCCTCCGGCAGGCACGCTGCGTCGGGCACACCGTACGCCGAGTGACGACGGGGCGGGTGGCGACGCGAACTGTGGTGACTGTCGGAGGTCTCTTCCGCCAGCGACCCCGGGGTGGGCCGCTGACCGATGGAGCCGGGTCGGGTGCCGAGGGTTGGCGGTCGACCGTGCTGACGACTCCGTCACGGGGGAATACTCCCCTCCGTTGGCCATTCTTCACCATCGGAGGCCACGGGCGCACCTTCAGGGGCCCGGATTGCCTGCAGCGTCACGTTCAGTCGTCGCCGGGAATGCGGGCGTGGTCACGTCGCGTACGGCGTCCTAGGAGGCTAGGTGTGGCCGCCGAGCCCGCGGACCGCCCGCGTTGCCGGGTGCGGGGCCGCCGTCGCCGGGGGCGGGAACGGCACCGGGTGGGACGGGTCAGGGCGGTGGCAGCAGCGGGGCGGCCAGGGACCAGCCGGCGGCCAGCAGCGCGTCGCAGGCCTCGACCGCGCGCGCCAACCGCTGCGGGTGCGGGCCGCCGAGCTCGACCACCGGCACCCCGCAGCCGGCCAGCTCGGCCCGGAACCGGTTGGTCATCCAGGCCCGCAGGTGCGCGCCGTCGCGCAACCCGTCGTCCTCGAACGGCACCCCGACGTGGTCGGTGAGCAGGTACAGCGCCGGCCGCCGGGCCGCCGCCCGGACGGCCGCCGAGGCGGACCCCAGATAGCGCTCCTCCCACACCGCGGTGGCCCGGGCGTCCGTGTCGCAGATCAGCAGCGGGCCGCTGCGCCGGGCCGCCGCGTCCTCGGCCGCCTGCTGGGCGCGGGCCACCTCGACGAAGTCGTCCCGCTCCCAGGTCACGTCGAAGACCGTCGCCGCCGGCCGGTCGGTCCGCAGCCGCGCCAGCTTGCGGGCGGTCAGCTCCCGGCCGTACTCGGGCACCCAGGCGGTCGCGTAGTGCGCGGCCAGCGCGCGGGCCATCGTGGTGGTACCGGTCGACTCGGCGCCGACCACCACCACCCGGCGCACGAACCAGGCCCGCACCGCCGGCGTCAGCCACCGCCAGTGCCCGGCCGGGTCGGCCCGCACCCGGGTGCCGGAGACCGGCACCGCGTCGCGCCGAAGGTCCGCCTCCACCGGTACGGCGTCGAACCGGCGGGCCAGCTCCGGGCCGTACGCCTCGGAGCTGAAGACGGCGTCCACCCGCCGACCGTCGAGCGCGGCGCGGAACACCGCGCAGTGCGCGTCCCACGCGCCCGGGTCGGCGTAGTCGACCGGATGGTCGTCGTACCGGCCGACGAACCGGACCCACGGGGTGTGCTGGTGCGCCTCGCGCAACCAGTCCAGGCGTAGCGGCAGCGGGACGGACTCCCGGCGAGACGGGGCGACCACCACGGTCACTTCGGCACAGCGGGCCGCCGCGGCCTCGATCAGGGCGTGGTGCCCCGCGTGCGGCGGATAGAACTTGCCCACCACCAGGCCGTGCCGGAACTCCGGGCGCCGCGGACCGGCCGCACCGCGCGGCCCGCTGTCGCCTCCGCCGCCACCCGATCCGGTCCCACCGCCGGGCGGCCCGCTCACGCGGCCGCCGGCGCGGGACCGGGCGGCACCAGCGTGGCCGGCGCGGCTCGCCGCAGGTCCGCCCGCCAGGCCCGCAGGCCCGCCACACAGAGCCCCAGGAAGACCAGGTACAGGCCGCCGGTCAGCCAGAGCCCCTTGTACGCGTAGAGCGGGATGTAGATCAGGTCGGCCACGATCCACAGCCACCAGCTCTCCACCAGCTTGCGGGTCTGCCCGTACGTGGCCAGCAGCGACAGCGCGGTGGTGAGCGCGTCGGCCAGCGGCACGGTGGAGTCGGTGGCGCGGTCCAGCAGCGCCCACAGCCCGGCGGTGAGCAGCACGCCGGCGACCGCGATCCCGGCCCACTCCCGGCCCCCGGTACGGGTGACCGTCAGCCGGCCACGTCGCTCGCCACCGAACAGCCAGTGGTACCAGCCGTAGAGGCCGAGCACGACGTAGACGACCTGCAGGCCGGCGTCGGCGTACAGGCCGGCGGCCTGGAACAGCAGCATCAGCAGCAGCACGTTGGCGATCCCGACCGGCCAGTTCACGATGTGCTGCCGCGCGACGAGCCAGACGTTCAGCACGCCGGTGGCGAACCCGAGCAGCTCCGCCCAGGTCGTGCCCACCCCGCCGACGCTGAACACCGTGCTGGTCAACCAGTCCGGCACCATCCGCACCCCTCCCCGCGATCCGACCGATCACCCTAGGGCGGGCCCGGACGGGAGAACAGCCCCCCTCGGGCAGCGGCCGCGGCGGTGGACGTGGGAGGCTTCCGGAATGGTGCTTGAGGTCGCGCTCATCGACGTACTGCCCGGACACGAGGACGAGTTCGCCGCCGCCTACGCGCAGGCGCACTCCATCATCACCGCGGTGCAGGGCTGCCGGTCGGTCCGGATGACCCGGGGCATCGAGACCCCGACCCGGTTCGTGCTGCTGGTCGAGTGGGACTCGGTGGAGGCGCACGACCAGAACTTCCGGGCCACCGAGGCGTTCGGCCGGTGGCGCGCCCTGATCGGGCCGCACTTCGCCGGGCCGCCGCGGGTCGAGCACTTCACCGACGTACCGGCCTGACCGGTCGCGTTCCGGCTTCCTGTCGTACCCCGGGGGTAGCGTGCGCGCACGCGCGGCGCACCGGCCCCGGCGCGTTCGGGGGTGCCGGGTCCGGTCGCTCCGCCCGGCCCCCGTGGGCCGGCGGCGGGTGATCGGGCGGCCGGGCTCAGCCGCCGTCCTCGTCCTCCTTGACCGCCTCCTCGACCGGGCCGTCCGCCGCCGCGGCGGCGCTGCGGCCGAGCAGCTCCACCGTCTGGGCGGCGGTCAACGCGACCGCGGTCAGCCAGGCGGTCATCCGCTCGTACCGGGCGACGTCGACGTCGGACACCAGCCGCACGTCGGTGGTGAGCGCCTCCAGCATCACCGTGTGCGGATCGGCCGGGTCGGGGAACGCGTAGCAGGAATACGGGGTCAACGGGAGCAGCCCGCCGCGCGGCACCGCCGTACGCGGCACCAGCCTCAGCGTCACGTGCGGCAGCTCGGCCAGTGCCACCAGGTGGGCCACCTGCTCCTGCCAGACGTCGACCGGATCGCCGGCCGGGTCGCAGGCCCGCTCGTCGAGCAGCCCGACGTAGTGCGGCGGATCCGGCCGGTGCAGCACCTCCTGCCGACTCAGTCGGGCCCGCAGGTCGGCCTCCGCGTCCAGCTCGGGATGCAGCTGGCGACCGGCGGCGATCCGTAGCCGGGCGTACCCGGGGGTCTGCAGCAGCCCGGGCACGACCGTCGGCTGGAACTCCACGATGGTCGCCGCGCCGGCCTCCAGCTCCGCGTACGTGCGCTGGCGCTCGCTCATCTCGCCGAGCGCCTTCCACCAGCCGCGCCCGGTCGCGGCGTCCCGGGCGATCACGATCAGCGCGTCCCGCTGCGGTGACGCGACGGCGTAGACGTCGAGCAGGTCCAGCACGTCGGCCAGGTCGGGCCGGCTCTGGCCGAGCTCGATGCGGGACAGCTTGGACGTGGACGCCCAGCCGAGCCGGCCGCACACCTGTTCCAGCGTGAGCACCTCCCGCCGGCGCAGCTTGCGCAGCTCGGCACCGAGTCGGGCACGTCGAACGACAGGACTTGATGACAACGGCATCCCGGCCTCCCAGACGGAGGGTACGCAGGACAGTCACCCAGGGCAATACTTTGCATGCGGACTGCGACGGGGAGACCCGGTGCCCCCGTGGCACCGGGTCACCGGGGATTCGGGTCAGGGGCGGTAGGTGCCGAACGACCAGACGTTGCCGGCCAGGTCGCGGGCGGCGTACTCGCGGGAGCCGTAGTCGGTGTCGTACGGCTCCCGGACGATCTCGGCGCCGGCGGCGCGGGCCTGGGCGCAGTGCCCGTCGACGTCGGCCAGGGCGACGTAGACCGTCCCGTCGTCGTCAGCCAGTCGGGGCCGGACCCCCTCCCCCACCATGATCATGCCGTCGTCGAGAGTGAGTTGGGCGTGCGCCACCGAGCCGTCCGGGGCGTCGTGCACCACGTTGACCGACAGGCCGAACGCGGCGCAGAGCCACTCGATGGCGGACCGGGCGTCTGAGTACCGGAAGACCGGATAGAAGGTTCGCATGCCGTCATCCTGCCCGCCCGGGGGTCACCCCGGATTGGACGAATGTGACCTGAGCAGGGCCGCCGGCGTCTCCCCCGCGAACTCGCGGAAGTCCCGGATCAGGTGGGACTGGTCGTAGTAGCCGCAGCGGGCGGCCAGCTCGGCGCCGTGCGGCGCCACCCCGCCGGCCGCGGTCAGCGCCGCGTGGGCCCGCGCGAACCGCAGCAGCCGGCCGGTGGTCTTCGGGGTCAGCCCGAACTCGCGGCGGAACACGGTGGCCAGGTGTCGCCGGCTCCAGCCCAGCTCGGCGGCCAGCTCGCCCACCCCCACCTGCCCGTCGCCGGCGGACAGCCGGCGCCAGGCCCGGCCGAGCCGGGGATCGACCGGCTCGGTGGCCGCGAGCCGCCCGAGCAGCGCGGCGTCGAGCAGCCGGAACCGCGCCGCCCAGTGCGGCGCCTCGGCCAGCCGGCAGCGGAGCCGGTCGAGCCACCGGTCGGGCAGCTGCTCCACCGCCACCGCCCGGTTGGCCACCTCCACCAGGGGCAGGCCGAGGATCCGCCGGGCCGCCGGCGGGGTGAGCACGACCTGCGCCCCGGTGCCCACGCCGGCCGTGCGGGTGGTGCAGTATCCGTCGAACGTGCCGGCCACGAAGGAATCCGTCCCGGTGGCGCCGCGCTGGGCGCAGCGCGGATCGATCACGTCCAGCGGGGCGCCCCAGCCGAGGATCAGCACCACGAAGGCGCCGGCCGTCTCCCGGCGCACCCCCGGCGGCTCGACCCGCTCGCGGTAGCCGACGTACCGGTCGACGTACGGCAGCAGCCGAGCCTCGGGCCGGCCGGTGACGACGCCCAACTCCCCCATCCCGTCACCGCACCCCGGCGGCGTCCATTCCGCGCAGCTCCTTCTTCAGATCCGCCACCTCGTCCCGGATCCGGGCGGCCAGCTCGAACTGCAGCTCGCGGGCGGCGGCCAGCATCTGGTCGTTCAGCTCCTGGATGAGCTGGGCCAGGTCGGACCGGGCCATGCCCTCCCGGGACGGGACGGCGGCGCCCGCCGCCCGGCCGCGACTGCGGGTCTCCTTGACCGGCGCCTTGCCGCGGGACAACTGCCGGGCCGCGCCGCCGACCTGGCTGTTCTCGGTGTCCTCGGCCTCGCGGTAGATGTCGTCCAGGATGTCGTGGATCTTCTTGCGCAGCGGCTCGGGGCTGATCCCGTTGGCCTCGTTGTGCGCGATCTGCTTGTCCCGCCGGCGGTTGGTCTCGTCGATGGCGTTTGCCATCGACGGGGTGATCTTGTCGGCGTACATGTGGACCTGGCCGGAGACGTTACGGGCGGCCCGGCCGATGGTCTGGATCAGCGACCGGCCGCTGCGCAGGAAGCCCTCCTTGTCGGCGTCCAGGATCGCCACCAGCGACACCTCGGGCAGGTCGAGGCCCTCCCGGAGCAGGTTGATGCCGACGAGCACGTCGTAGTCGCCCTTGCGCAGCTCACGCAGCAGCTCCACCCGGCGCAGGGTGTCGACCTCGGAGTGCAGGTACCGCACCCGGATGCCGTTCTCCAGCAGGTAGTCGGAGAGGTCCTCGGCCATCTTCTTGGTCAGCGTGGTGACCAGCACCCGCTCGTCGCGCTCGGTGCGCAGCCGGATCTCGTGCATCAGGTCGTCGATCTGCCCCTTGGTGGGCTTGACCACGACCTCCGGGTCGATCAGGCCGGTCGGGCGGATCACCTGCTCGACGAACTCGCCCTGGGACTGCTCCAGCTCCCAGGAGCCGGGGGTGGCCGACAGGTAGACCAGCTGACCGACCCGCTCCAGGAACTCGTCGAACCGCAGCGGCCGGTTGTCGGCGGCGCTGGGCAGCCGGAAGCCGTGGTCGATCAGCATCCGCTTGCGGGACGCGTCGCCCTCGTACATGCCGCCGATCTGGGAGACCGTCTGGTGCGACTCGTCGATCACGGTGAGGAAGTCGTCGGGGAAGTAGTCGAGCAGGCAGTGCGGCGGGCTGCCGGGCAACCGGCCGTCCATGTGCATGGAGTAGTTCTCGATGCCGGAGCAGAAGCCCACCTGGCGCATCATCTCGATGTCGTACGTGGTGCGCATCCGCAGCCGCTGCGCCTCCAGCAGCTTGCCCTGCCGCTCCAGCTCGGCCAGCCGCTCGGCCAGCTCGGCCTCGATGTCGCGGATCGCCCGCTCCATCCGCTCCGGGCCGGCGGCGTAGTGGGTGGCCGGGAAGATCAACAGGTGGTCGACCTCGCGGACCACGTCACCGGTGAGCGGGTTGAGGTAGTAGAGCTTCTCCACCTCGTCGCCGAAGAACTCGATCCGCAGCGCGAGCTCCTCGTACGCCGGGATGATCTCCAGCGTGTCGCCGCGGACCCGGAAGGTGCCCCGGTTGAAGGCCATGTCGTTGCGGGTGTACTGCACGTCGACCAGCCGGCGCAGCAGCTTGTCACGCTCGATCTCCTGGCCGACCCGGATCCGGACCGCGCGGTCGAGGTACTCCTCGGGGGTGCCCAGGCCGTAGATCGCCGAGACGGTCGCCACCACCACCACGTCCCGCCGGGTGAGCAGCGACATGGTGGCCTTGTGCCGCAACCGCTCGACCTCCTCGTTGACCGAGGAGTCCTTCTCGATGTAGGTGTCGGTCTGCGGAATGTACGCCTCGGGCTGGTAGTAGTCGTAGTAGGAGACGAAGTACTCCACCGCGTTGTGCGGGAGCAGCTCGCTGAACTCCTTGGCCAACTGGGCGCAGAGCGTCTTGTTCGGGGCGAGCACCAGGGTGGGCCGCTGCAACCGCTCGACCAGCCACGCGGTGGTGGCGCTCTTGCCGGTGCCGGTCGCGCCCAGCAGCACGGTGTTGCGGTCGCCACGCCGCACCCGGCGCTCCAGGTCGTCGATGGCGGCCGGCTGGTCGCCGGCGGGTTGAAACTCGCTGACGACCTGGAAGCGGCCGTCCAGCCGGGAAATGTCGAGCGCCATGACCACAACGGTACGCCCGGGGTCCGACACTCCGGCGCCGTCACCGTGGGTCCCTGACCGGCTTCGATATTCCCATTGTGGCCCACTTCTCAGGGCGCTAGCCTGTACCCCGTAGGCCGCTCGCGGCGGCCGACCGGGCCGGTGGCCGACCCTCACGGGCGGCCCGCCCCCGGCACGACAGGGTCGCAGCACCCGGACATCACCGGCGTGCGCACCCGACGTGGTCGCGCTGACGCGCAGACCGGCCGCCGCGAGCGCCCCTGCACCCCACCCACGTCCGCCGCCCGCCCGCGTCACCCTGCCGGGTGCGGGCCGTTCAACACTCGTGGACACCTCATCCGAGCGGCCGTCGGTTCCGTCCCCGGAGCGTCCCGCACCCGACGGCGGCCACCGCTTTGCGCCGGACCGGGTGATCGTCCGCGCGACGCCGCTGCGTACCGCCGGCGCGAACGGCGGACCCGGGCCGGTGGACCGCCCCGGCCGCCGGCGGCGCCGGGCCGGCCGGCACCACCGCGCCCGCCCCGGCCCTCCCCCGCCCGTCGCCGGGCCCTCGGCCGCCGGCCAGGAGCCGACTGGCCGCCGCCGCAGCGCCCTGGTCGCGCTGGGTGTGGTGGCCGCGACCTCCGCCGCCGCGCTGGTGGCCGGGCTGCTCAGCTGGGCGCCGGCGCCCGGCGAACCCGCCCGGGCGCTGACCGTGGACGAGTCCGAACGGCTCGCCGCCACCCGGGTCGGCAACTACCGGGACGTCCGGGTCGGGGTGCGGGCGACGGTCGGGACCGGCGCGGCCCGCACCGACCTGGTGGGTTGGGTGGACTGGGGGCGGCCGCTGGTCTACCTGGACGTGGGCGGCCCGGGCGCGGGCGCGAACCGGGGCCTGCTGCAGGCCACGCCCACGCTGGTGGTGATCCGTCCCGACCCGGCGGCGGTGCCCACCCCGGCTGCGCCGCCGCTGGTCCCGCCCGAGGACGGTTGGCGGCTGCGTGACCCGGCACCCGGGCGGGGACTGGCCGGGGCGCTCGAGCTGCTCTTCGCGCTCGGCGTCGACCGGCCGGAACCGGCCGACCCGCTGCGTCGGGGCGGCGGCCGCTGGGTCGGCCGGGAGCTGCTGGCCGGTGAGCCGGTCGACGTGTTGCAGGCCGCCCTGACCTCACCCGCCCCGACCGCGCCGGACGGCACCCCGTCCGCACCGCCACCGGCCGGCGACGGCGACCCCCGCTGGTGGATCGACCGGGACGCCCGGCTGCACCGGTTCGCCGGCCGGCTGCCCGACGGCACGCCGGTCACCGTCGACCTGGAGCACGGCGACCGGCCCACGGTCCGGCCGGTGGACGCGCTCGGCGGCCGGCCCGGGCTGCCCCGCGCGCTCACCGACGGGGAGGCCGCGCGGCTCGGCCGGGTGCCGGCCCGGCTGCGGGCCCGCGGCGGGGCCGCGGTCGCCGTCACCGCCCCCCTGGGCACCGCGGCGAACCTGCGGGGCGCCGGCTGGTTGAGCTGGTCGGCCGGGGTGGCGTACCTGTCGGTGGCGGAGCTGGACACCCTCGGCCGGCGGACGCTGCTGCGCCGGGACGCGACCGGCTACGCCCGGGCGGAGCTGCCGGTCGGGCCGGCCAGCGGCAGCGCGGCGGCGCCGGTCCGGCCGCCGCTGCCGGCGCCGCGCACCGGTTGGCGCCCGGCGGTACGCCCCGCCGACGACGTCGACCTGCTGGTGGACGTGGCCCTGCGCGCCGCGACGGAGCCGGTGCGCCCCGGCGCGGCGATCCGGCTGCGGGGTGACCGGTTGGCCGGCGCGCCGGTCGACGTGGTCGAGCTGCAGGTCCAGGGCCTCCGGCTGCGCCAGTGGGTGGACCGGGGCGGCCTGCTGCGCCGGCTGGAGCTGCGCACCGGCGCCGGGGCGTGGGCCCAGCTCGACCTCGGCTACTCCCCGGTGCCGCCCGGCGTCGTGCCGGCCCGGCCGAAGGCCCCGGCGACGACGCCACCCCGGCCCCCGGCCCCGGCCCGCCCGTCGGTGTGAGTCCGCGCAGCCAGGGGGCGCTCGTGGCCCCGGCCGGCGACCGACCGCGACGTCAGGGGCGCCAGCCGGTCCGGTCGGCCCACTCCTGCGCCCGCAGTCGCTCCTCGTCGAACCAGGGGTCCCGTGCGGTCGACGATCCGCCGCCCGCCGGGGCGGTGGCCGCCAGCTCCCGCTTCAGCAGCAGGTAGGCCGACCGCTGGTCGGGATCGGCCCGCAGGTGGTCGCGCATCAGCAGGGCGTGGCGCCAGCCGGGCGAGCCGGCCACCCGCAGGTGCAGGTTGACCGGGCGGCCCGGGTCGGCGCTGCCGTGCAGCCGCTTCTCCCAGCGCCCGCCGTCAGCCGGGCGGGCGATGTCCCACCGGTCGTCGGGCAGCCGGGGGAAACCCGCATCCGCGAGCCGGTCGGCGAGTGGCCCGTCGGCCGCCTCCAGCGAAGGCACGGTCAGCTGCACGTCGATCACATCCCGCGCGGCCAGGCCGGGCACGGCGGTCGAGCCGATGTGGTCGACGCGCAGGTCGTCCGGGGCGATCGCGTGCCGGATCCGGGCGGCCAGCCGGGCGTACTGCTGGGGCCAGGTCGGGTCCGGCCCGGTCAGCGGCGCCCGCTGGTCGGTGCCGACCGCGCGCCGCTGCCGCACGTTGCGTTCGTAGGGCACCAGCCGGTCCCGCCAGAGGGCGTCCACCGCCGCGTGCAGCTGGTCCAGGCCGCCGTCGTTGTCGAGGACCACGTCGGCGGCGGCTCCCCGGCGGTCGTCGTCGGCCTGGGCGGCGATCCGCCGCTCGGCCTCCGCGCGGGGCATGCCCCGGCCGCGCTCCAGTCGCTCCAGTCGGGTGCCGACGGCCGCCCGCACCACCACCACCAGGTGGTACGTCGGCGCGAGCCCCACCTCGACCAGCAGCGGCACGTCGTTGACGACGACCGCGTCGGGCGGCGCCGCGGCGACCAGCTCGGCGGTACGCGCCCGGACCCGGGGGTGGGTGATCGCCTCCAGCCGGCGGCGCGCGACGTCGTCGCCGAAGACCACCGCCCCGAGCGCGGCCCGGTCGAGGGTCCCGTCGGCGGCGAGCACCCGCTCGGAGAAGGCGGCGACGACCTCGGCCAGGCCCTCCGTGCCGGGCGCGACCACCTCGCGGGCGACCACGTCGGCGTCGACGATCACCGCTCCCCGTTCGGCCAGCCGGGCCGCCGCCGCGCTCTTGCCCGACCCGATCCCGCCGGTCAACCCCACCCTCAGCACCGGACCAGTCAACCGGATCGCCCGGGCGGTCGCCACACCACCCCGGCCACCCGGTGCTGCTGCCTCCGGGGCGGCCAGGCGCCGGGCGCGACCCGGCGGGATCCCTGACCCCCGTCCGGCAGCAGTACCCCGATGGGCGGCGGGCGCCACCCAAGGGCCTCCCGGCCCCTGCCTGGCGTGCGCGGGGAAAGGCGAGAGGCCCCGCCCCCGACGACCCGTGAAACCGGATCGTGGGGACGGGGCCTCTCGGTGACAGGTCCCGACGGTCGCGCGGCGTGGACCGCGCGGCGTCGGAGGTGTCAGCGGGTCACTTGCCGCCGGCGAGCTTCTCCCGCAGAGCGGCGAGCGCCTCGTCGGTGGCCAGGGTGCCGGCCGGCTCCTCGGCCTGACGGCTCGGGGCCGCGCTGCTGGTCGAGGTGGTGGTGGTGCCACCGGCCGGGACGACGGGAGCCGGGTTGGCGGCAGCCTCGGCGTCGGCGGCGCGGGAGGTCTGCACCTGCTTGGTGTGGGCCTCCCAGCGCTGACGCGCCTCCGCGTACTGCGTCTCCCAGGTCTCGCGCTGCTTGTCGTACCCCTCGAGCCACTCGCCCGTCTCCGGGTCGAAGCCCTCCGGGTAGATGTAGTTGCCCTCGTTGTCGTACGTCGCGGCCATGCCGTAGAGGGTCGGGTCGAAGTGCTCCTCGCCCTCGACGAAGCCCTCGTTGGCCTGCTTGAGCGACAGCGAGATCCGGCGGCGCTCCAGGTCGATGTCGATGACCTTGACCATGACCTCGGAGCCGACCTGGACGACCTGCTCCGGGATCTCCACGTGGCGCTCGGCCAGCTCGGAGATGTGGACCAGGCCCTCGATGCCGTCGTCCACCCGGACGAAGGCGCCGAACGGCACCAGCTTGGTGACCTTACCCGGCACGATCTGCTGGATCGCGTGGGTGCGGGCGAACTGCCGCCACGGGTCCTCCTGGGTCGCCTTCAGCGACAGCGAGACGCGCTCGCGGTCCAGGTCGACGTCCAGGACCTCGACCTCGACCTCCTGGCCCACCTCGACGACCTCGGACGGGTGGTCGATGTGCTTCCAGGACAGCTCGGAGACGTGCACCAGACCGTCGACGCCGCCCAGGTCGACGAACGCGCCGAAGTTGACGATCGAGGACACGACGCCCTTGCGGACCTGGCCCTTCTGCAGCTTGTTGAGGAACTCGGTGCGCACCTCGGACTGCGTCTGCTCCAGCCAGGCCCGGCGGGACAGGACCACGTTGTTGCGGTTCTTGTCCAGCTCGATGATCTTGGCCTCGAGCTCGCGCCCGACGTACGGCTGCAGGTCGCGCACCCGCCGCATCTCGACCAGGGAGGCGGGCAGGAAGCCGCGCAGCCCGATGTCGAGGATGAGGCCGCCCTTGACCACCTCGATGACGGAGCCGCGGACGACGCCGTCCTCGTCCTTGATCTTCTCGATCGTGCCCCAGGCCCGCTCGTACTGTGCCCGCTTCTTGGAGAGGATCAGACGACCCTCCTTGTCCTCCTTCTGGAGGACCAGGGCCTCGATGTGGTCACCGACCGAAACGACCTCGGCCGGGTCCACGTCGTGCTTGATCGACAACTCACGAGAGGGGATGACACCCTCGGTCTTGTAGCCGATGTCGAGCAGGACCTCGTCCCGATCGACCTTGACGACGGTGCCTTCGACAATGTCGCCGTCGTTGAAGTACTTGATGGTCTCGTCGATCGCGGCGAGGAAAGCCTCCTCGGAACCGAGATCGTCGTGGGTGACCCGGGTGGCGCTCGAGGGGGCCTCGATGCTGCTCGTCATGTGGGCGGTTGCTCCGGTCGGATGGGTTGTCACAGCAGGCGTGGTGTCGCAGTGACCTGTTCGCGCCAGCGAATTCGCCGCCGGGCACACCGAACGATCGCCAAGTGAAGATCATTAGTGGCTCCGGTGACCGCGCACCTGCTCCCTGCCGAGGCACACGATCCGCGAGCGCATCGTCTAGCCTACCCGCTGTATTACCACAGCGTGCAAGGCCTCCCGGGTCCTCGCGACCTCGTCAGCTGCAAAAGCGGAGATTTCACTGGGAAAGCGGCACAACTGTCTCGTGCGTCACATCGGCACCAGCAGAAGGTAGCGCATGACCGGTCGACGGGGTCGTCCCGGCCGTCGGCCTGCCGTCGGGGACACCGGCGCCGGCAGGGCTAGCGTGGGCCGGATGGACGACGACAACCGGGTGATCCGGCGCCGGGTCGGCGACGCGGCGGCGCGCCGGGCCAACCGCGGCTGGTGGGACACCGACGCCGACGACTACCAGGCGGAGCACGGCGCGTTCCTGGGCGACGTCGACTTCGTCTGGTGCCCGGAGGGGCTGCGGGAGGCCGACGCCGGGCTGCTCGGCGACGTCGCCGGGTGCCGGGTGCTCGAGGTGGGTTGCGGCGCCGCGGCCTGCGCCCGCTGGCTGGCCACCCGGGGCGCCCGGCCGGTCGCCTTCGACCTGTCCGCCGGCATGCTGGCGCACGCCGCGCGCGCCGCCGCCACCACCGGGGTACGCGTCCCGCTGGTGCAGGCCGACGCGCTCGCTCTGCCGTTCGCCGACGGGGCGTTCGACATCGCCTGCACCGCCTTCGGCGCGATCCCGTTCGTCGAGGACTCGGCCGCCCTGATGACGGAGGTGCACCGGGTGCTGCGGCCCGGCGGCCGCTGGGTGTTCTCGGTGACCCACCCGATGCGCTGGATCTTCCTCGACGATCCCGGCGAGGGCGGACTGACCGCCACCCACTCGTACTTCGACCGCTCCCCGTACGTGGAGCAGGACGAGCGCGGCCGGCCCACGTACGTCGAGCAGCACCGCACCCTCGGCGACCGGATCCGGGAACTGGTCGGCGCCGGATTCCGGCTGGTCGACCTGGTCGAGCCGGAGTGGCCGGCGGGACACCAGGGCGTGTGGGGGCAGTGGAGCCCGCTGCGCGGCCGGCTCTTCCCCGGCACTGCCATCTTCGTGACGGAGAAGCCGTCGGCCTGAGTCCCGTCGCACCCGCGGTGCGACCCGGATCCCGCGCGGCGGCGTTAGGCTGCCCCCATGAGCGCCGAGCCCATCCCGACACCACCTGGCCCCTGGTGTCCGGATCCGATGCGGCAGCAGCGTGCGGACTACACGCTGGAGGATCTGCTCGCCCTGCCGGACGACGCCCCCCGCGTCGAACTCGTCGACGGAGTAATCCAGGTGACACCCTCCCCCACCCTGGGCCACCAGAACATCTCCAGCCTGCTGTGGATGTTCCTGCGGTCTCATGCGCCTGCACGGCTGAGTGCCGCCCAGGCCGTCGCTGTCGGGCTGAGTTCCAACACCAGCCGCCAACCGGACGTGCTGCTCCACCGGACCGGGGTGCCGCTGCGCGACTCGATGCTCACGGCGGAGGACGTCGTGCTCGCGGTGGAGATCGTCTCCCCCGGTACCCGGCGGATCGACCGGTTCGCCAAGCCCGGTGAGTACGCCGCCGCCGGCATCCCGTTCTACTGGCGGATCGAGCAGGACCCGGTGCACCTCTACGCGTACCGGATCGGCGACCGGGTCGGCCCGGGCGGCGAGCGACAGTACGAGCTGGTCACCGACAGCGCCGAGCTGATCGAGCTGACCGAGCCGTTCGACATCAAGCTGCCGATCGCCGAGATCACCCCGTAGGCGGGGCCTGTTTCGGGGCATCGACGCCGGGTACCCGCCGGACATGGCCGAGCAGGAGTTCCACCAGGGCGACCACGTCTCCTGGGCCAGCCACGGCGGCCGGGCGTACGGCGTGGTCAAGGAGAAGTTGACCGAGCGCACCCACGTACGCGGGCACACCGCGGACGCCTCGGCGGACGACCCGCAGTACCGGATCCGCAACGACGACTCGGGGCGGGACGTCGCGCACCGACCGGAGGCGCTGCGCCATGAGTCGAAGTGACGATCCGCAGCAGACCTACCGCGAGTTCACCGAGGCGGTGAACATGAAGCCCGGCGAGTTGTCCAGCTGGCTGGAGACCGACGAGTCGAAGCAGGTCGGCTGGCACAAGGGCGGTCGCTCCGGCGGCGGCGAGTCGGTCGGCCACGAATCCGGCCGGAAGATCATCGACCTGCTCCGCCGCAAGCGCGCCGAGCTGTCCGACGGCGACTACAAGCACATGCGCAAGGTCGTCGGGTACGTCCACCGGCACATGGCCCAGCGCCCCGCCGGCGACGTCCGGGACACCAAGTGGCGCTGGTCCCTGATGAACTGGGGCCACGACCCGCTCAAGTGACGGCTCAGTGGTCGGCGCTGTTCCAGTCCCGTCCCTCGCCGACCGACACCTCGAGCGGCACCGACAGCGGGTACGCCCCGCCCATCTGGCCACGCACCAGTGCCTCCAGCGCCTCCCGCTCGCCCGGCGCCACCTCGAAGACCAGCTCGTCGTGCACCTGCAGCAGCATCCGGGAGCGCAGCCCGGCGTCGCGCAGCGCGGTGTCGACGTGCAGCATGGCGACCTTGATGATGTCGGCGGCGGAGCCCTGGATGGGGGCGTTGAGCGCCATCCGCTCGGCCATGTCCCGCCGCTGCCGGTTGTCGCTGACCAGGTCGGGCAGGTAGCGCCGGCGGCCCAGGATGGTGGAGGTGTAACCGTCCTGGCGGGCCCGGGCGACCACCTCGTGCAGGTAGTCGCGCACCCCGCCGAAGCCGGCGAAGTAGTTTTCCATCAGCCCGCGCGCCTCGTCGGCGCTGATGCCGAGCTGCTGGGACAGGCCGAACGCGCTCAACCCGTACGCCAGGCCGTAGTTCATCGCCTTGATCTTGCGGCGCTGGTCGGGGGTGACCTCGGTGACGCCGACCTCGAACACCGACGACGCGGTGGCGGCGTGGAAGTCGTGACCGGAGTTGAACGCCTCGATCAACGCGTCGTCCGACGACAGGTGCGCCATGATCCGCATCTCGATCTGGCTGTAGTCGGCGGTCAGCAGGGTCTGGTAGCCCTCCCCCACCACGAAGGCGCGGCGGATCCGCCGGCCCTCCTCGGTGCGGATCGGGATGTTCTGCAGGTTCGGCTCGGTGGAGGAGAGCCGGCCGGTGGCGGCCACCGTCTGGTTGAAGGTGGTGTGGATCCGACCGTCGTCGGAGACGGACTTGAGCAGCCCGTCCACCGTCGACTTCAGCTTGGCCACGTCGCGGTGGCGCAGCAGGTGCTCCAGCACCGGGTGCGGGTTCTGCGCGTAGAGCCACTGCAGGGCGTCCGCGTCGGTGGTGTACCCGGTCTTGATCTTCTTGGTCTTGGGCAGGCCCAGCTCGGTGAAGAGGATCTCCTGCAGCTGCTTGGGCGAGCCGAGGTTGAACTCCCGGCCGACCGCCGCGTACGCGCCCTGGGCGGCGGCCTTCACCTCGGCGGCGAAGTGCGCCTCCAGCTCCGACAGGTACTGGGTGTCGGCGGCGATGCCGATCCGCTCCATGCCGGCGAGCACCCGCATCAGCGGCAGCTCCACGTCGGCCATCAGCCGGGCGGACTGCTCGCCGTCGCGGGACAGCTCGGCGTCGATCGCGTCGGCCAGGTCGAGGGTGGCCCGGGCCTGGAGCATCAGGTTCTGCTCGACGACGCCCTCGTCGCCCAGCCCGTCCAGGGTGAGCTGGCCGGTCTCCGGCGCGTCGACCCGCAGCTCCCGGTGCAGGTAGCGCAGCGCCAGGTCGGTCAGGTCGTACGAGCGCTGGTCGGGGCGGGCCAGGTAGGCGGCGATCTGGGTGTCCCGGGCGATGCCGGCGAGCTCCCAGCCGCGCGCGGCGAACGCCAGCACCGCCGGCTTGCTGTCGTGCAGCACCTTCGGCCGGTGCTCGTCGGCCAGCCAGGCGGCCAGCGCCGACTCGTCGGCCTGCTCCAGCGTGGCCGGGTCGAACCAGGCCGCCGCGCCGCCGCCGGTGGCCAGCGCCATGCCGGTGACCGAGGCGGTGTGCCGGCGGTTCGGGCCGGTGTCGAGCTTCACCGCGAGGCCCACCGGGGCGGCGGCCGGGGCGTGCGTCTCCAGCCAACCGTTCAGCGCGCCCGGCTCGGTGAGCAGCTCGCCGGCCAGGTCGAAGCCCGCCTCGGCCTCCGGCTCGACGGCCTCCAGGTATTGATAGAGCCGGTCGCGCAGGATGCGGAACTGGAGGGTGTCGAAGACCTGGTGCACGGCCTCCCGGTCCCAGCCCTGCCAGCGGGCGTCCTCGGGGCGCAGCGGCAGCTCCAGGTCGGAGACCAGCTGGTTGATCTCGTAGTTGCGGATCACGTCGGCCAGCCGCTCGCGCAGGCTGTCACCGGCCTTGCCCTTGATCTCGTCGGCCCGGGCGACCACGCCCTCCACCCCGCCGTACGTGATGATCCACTTGGCCGCGGTCTTCGGGCCGACGCCGGGGATGCCGGGCAGGTTGTCGCTGGCCTCGCCGACCAGGGCGGCCAGGTCGCGGTAGCGCTCCGGCGGCACGCCGTACTTCGCCTCGATCGCCGCCGGGTCCATCCGGGCCAGGTCGGAGACGCCCTTGCGCGGGTAGAGCACGGTGACCTGGTCGCCGACGAGCTGGAAGGCGTCCCGGTCGCCGCTGCTGATCAGCACCTGCATGCCCTGGTCGCGGGCCTGACAGGCCAGGGTGGCGATGACGTCGTCGGCCTCGAACCCCTCCCGCTCGACGACCGGGATCTGCAACGCCGCGAGGACCTCCTTGACCAGGCTGACCTGGCCCTTGAAGTCGCTCGGCGTCTCACTGCGGCCGGCCTTGTACTCGGCGTACTTCTCCGTGCGGAACGAACGGCGCGAGACGTCGAAGGCCACCACGATGTGGGTGGGCTGCTCGTCGCGCAGCACGTTGATCAGCATGGAGGTGAAGCCGTACACCGCGTTGGTCGGCTGCCCGGTCGTGGTGGAGAAGTTCTCCACCGGCAGGGCGAAGAACGCCCGATATGCCAGGGAGTGTCCGTCGACGAGGAGCAGGCGCGGCGTCGTAGCTGTCACGGCAGCGACTCTAGTCCGTACGCCCGACAAGTTCGGCCTCCGGTGCGGCGCGCGCCGCACCGGAGGCCGAGGTCAGAGCACCTTGGCCAGGAACGCCCTGGTCCGGTCGTGCCGCGGATTGGCGATCACCTCACGAGGATCACCGGACTCGACCACCACGCCGTCGTCCATGAAGACCAGCTTGTCGCCGACCTCCCGGGCGAAGCCGATCTCGTGGGTCACCACGATCATGGTCATTCCGTCCCGGGCCAGGTCCTTCATCACGTCCAGCACCTCACCCACCAGCTCCGGGTCGAGCGCGCTGGTCGGCTCGTCGAAGAGCATCAGCTTCGGCTGCATGGCCAGGGCCCGGGCGATCGCCACCCGCTGCTGCTGGCCGCCGGAGAGCTGACCGGGGTACGCACCGAGCTTGTCGCCCAGCCCCACCCGCTCCAGCAGCCGGGCGGCCCGGTCCCGGGCCTCCGCCTTCCGCACCCGGCCGAGCAGCACCGGCGCCTCCATGACGTTCTGCATCACCGTCATGTGCGGGAAGAGGTTGAACCGCTGGAAGACCATGCCGATCGCCCGGCGCTGCGCGGCCACCTCCTTCTCCCGCAGCTCGTGCAGCTTGCCGCCGTGCTCCCGGTAGCCGATCAGGTCGCCGTCCACCCAGATCCGGCCGGCGTTGATCTTCTCCAGGTGGTTGATGCACCGCAGGAACGTCGACTTGCCGGATCCGGACGGCCCGAGCAGGCAGCACACCTCACCGGCCCGGACCTCCAGGTCGATGCCCTTGAGCACGTCGAGCGGCCCGAACGACTTGTGCACCTGCTCGGCCCGGACCATCGGGCCCGACCCGGCCGCGGACCTGTCGGCCTGGGCCGGCACCGTCACCTCGGTCATACGCCCCCTGCCCCTCCGGTGTTGCGGCCCCAGACGCCGAAGCCCTGCAGCGTGCTCCTGGCGGCGGCGCCGCGCCCGAAGCCCCGGCCGAAGCGTCGCTCCAGGTAGTGCTGACCGACGAGCAGCACGCTGGTCAGCGCCAGGTACCACACGGTGGCCGCCACCAGCATCGGGAAGACCTGGAAGGTCCGGTTTCCCACCGCCTTGAGCTGAAAGAACAGCTCCATCGAGACCGGCACGAAGGCGACCAGCGAGGTGTCCTTGAGCATCGCGATCGTCTCGTTGCCGGTCGGCGGGACGATCACCCGCATGGCCTGCGGCAGCACGATGCGGCGCAGGATCTGCCCGCGGCTCAGGCCCAGCGCCTGGGCGGCCTCGGTCTGCCCCTCGTCCACCGACTGGATGCCGGCCCGGACGATCTCCGCCATGTACGCGGCCTCGGAGAGGCCGAGCGCGAGCATGCCGGCCACGAAGCCGGTGAGGATGTCCACCGCGGAGAAGCCGAACAGGCGCGCCTCGAAGTTGTCGATCCCGAACAGCGCGCCGATCTGCCGGTCGAAGGGCAGCCCGAACTCCACCCGGGCCCAGAGGATGCCCAGGTTGCCGAAGAGGATCGCCAGCACCAGCCGGGGCACCGCCCGGAAGAACCAGGTGTAGACCCAGGAGACCCAGCGCAGGATCGGATTCGGGGACAACCGCATGATCGCGATGATGATCCCGAGCACGATGCCGATCAGCATCGAGGTGACCAGCAGCAGGATGGTGCCGCGCAGCCCCTCGATGATCGGCGGCCGGAACATCTCGTCCACCATGAACGACCAGTTGAACGCCTTGTTCGTGACCAGCAGGTGCACAAACATCGCGACCAGCACGGCGATCACCGCCACCGCGACCCAGCGACCGGGGTGCCGCACGGGCACGGCCTGGATGGGTTCCGGCCGTGCCCGTTCGGGTGTGTCCGTCTCGACCGACATGGTCAGCCGGCGGGGTTGAGCTCTGCGGAGGTGATGGCGCCGCCGTCGACGCCCCACTTCTGCAGCGCGGACTTGTAGCTGCCGTCGGCGATCACCGCCGCGACGGCCTCCTTGAGCACCTCGGCGAAGGCCTGCTGGTCCTTCTTCACCGCGTAGCCGTACGGGGCCGACTCGTAGATGTCGCCGAGCAGCTCCATCTGGCCGTTGCTCTTCTTCACCGCGTACGCGCCGACCGGCGAGTCCGCGAGCATGGCGTCGTTCTTGCCGCTGACCACGGCGGCGGTGGCGTCGCTCTGCGCCTGGTACTGGTCGACCTTGATGGCCGGCTTGCCGGCGTCGGTGCACTTCTTCGACCGGGCGGTGATGTCGTCCACCTGCACGGTGCCGGTCTGCACCGCGATCTTCTTGCCGCAGGCGTTCTCCGCGTCGACGCCGGCCGGGTTGCCCTTCTTGGTGGCCCACTGGGTGCCGGCCGAGAAGTAGCTGACCATGTTGACGCTCTGCAGGCGCTTGGCGTTGATGGTGAACGAGGAGACGCCGACCTCGTACTTGCCCGAGTCGACACCCGGCAGGATGGAGTCGAACGGCGCCGACTCGTACTCGGCCTTCATTCCCAGCTTCTGGGCGACCGCGTTGAACAGCTCCACGTCGAAGCCGACCACGGTCTTGCCGTCCTGGTCGAGGAACTCGGCCGGGGCGTAGGTCGAGTCGGTGCCGACCTTGATCACGCCGTCCGCCTTGATGGCGTCCGGCACCTTCGCGGCCAGGTTCGAGTCCGCCGCGGCGGTCACCGAGGGGCCCGCGCCGGGCTCGGCCGAGTTCTCCTTCTCACCGCAGGCGGCGAGGGAGAGCAGGAGGACGGCCGCGCCGGCGACGCCGAGCGCCGCCCGCCGGCCGGGGTTGGGGTGGAACATGGTGCACTCCTTTTGCGAGGGGCGGCCGTCAGGCCACGCCGAGATAGGCCTCTTTGACCGAGGGGTCGTGCAGCAGGTCAGCGCCGGTGCCGCTCTTGACGATCCGGCCGGTCTCCAGCACGTACGCCCGGTGCGCGCGGGCCAGGGCCTGCTGGGCGTTCTGCTCCACCAGCAGGACCGTGGTGCCCTGCTGGTTGATCTCCGTGATGATGGTGAAGATCTGCTGGATCAGCATCGGCGCGAGACCCATCGACGGCTCGTCGAGCAGCAGCAGCTTCGGCCGGCTCATCAGCGCCCGGCCGACCGCGAGCATCTGCTGCTCGCCGCCGGAGAGGGTGCCGCCGGGCTGCTTGCGCCGCTCGGCCAGCCGGGGGAACAGCTCCAGCACCCGCGCCAGGTCCTGGGCGACGCCGGCCTTGTCCCGCCGGGTGTAGGCGCCCATGTCGAGGTTCTCCAGCACCGTCATGCCGGGGAAGATGCCCCGACCCTCCGGCGCCTGGCACAGCCCGCGCCGCACCCGCAGGTCGGCCCGGAGCTTGGAGATGTCCTCACCGGCGAACCGGATGCTGCCGGAGGCGATCGGCCGGATGCCGGAGATCGCCCGCATGGTGGTGGACTTGCCGGCGCCGTTCGCGCCGATCAGCGCGACGATCTCGCCCTCGTCCACGGTCAGGCTGATCCCGTGCAGCGCCTGGATCCGCCCGTAGAGCAGGCTCACGTCCTCGATCTCAAGCAGCATCGTCCGGCACCCCCAGGTACGCCGCGATCACCTTCGGGTTGTCCCGCACCTCGGCGGGCAGCCCCTCGGCGATCTTCTTTCCGAACTCCAGCACCACGATCCGGTCGGTCACACCCATCACCAGGCGCATGTCGTGCTCGATCAGCAGCACCGTCACGCCGGTGTCGCGGATCTGCCGGATGAGCTGGAGCAACTCCTCCTTCTCCGCCGGGTTGAAGCCGGCGGCCGGCTCGTCCAGGCAGAGCAGCACCGGGTCGGTGGCCAGCGCGCGGGCGATCTCCAACCGCCGCTGCTCGCCGTAGGAGAGGTTGCGGGCGAACTCGTGCATCCGGGGAAGGATGCCGACGAACTCCAGCAGCCGCTCGGCCTTCTCCCGACCCTCGCGCTCCTCCCGCCAGTGCCGCGGCAGGCGCAGCAACGCCGAGATCACGCTGGTCTTGTGGTGCGCGTCCGCGCCGACCTGCACGTTCTCCAGCGCGGTCATCTCCGGGAAGAGCCGGATGTTCTGGAACGTGCGGGCCATGCCCATCCGGGTGATCTGGTAGCGCTTCTTGCCGCTGATCTTCTCGCCCCGGAACCGGATCTGCCCCTCGGTGGGCTGGTAGATGCCGGTCATCGCGTTGAAGCAGGTGGTCTTGCCCGCGCCGTTGGGCCCGATCAGCCCGAGGATCTCGCCCTTGTAGAGGGTGAAGTCCACGTCGTTGAGCGCCACCACGCCGCCGAAGCGCAGCGTGACGTGGTCGACCTCCAGCAACGGCTCGCGGTCACGCACCGTCTCGACGGCGGGCGCCGCCGCCTGGGCCGGAACGGCCGGGGTCTGCTCGGTGTCACTCACCGACGATCACCTCCTTGCGACGGTCCTTGAACTCCGCCGCTCGTCGCCGGTTCGGGATCAGGCCCTGCGGCCGGAAGATCATCATGACCACGAGCACCAGGCCGAAGAAGAGGAACCGGTACTCGTACAGCTCGATGCCGAACAGCTCGATGCCACGGAACCGCTCGATCATGTACGCCACCAGGCCGCCGCCGACGATCGCGCCCACGATGTTGCCGGAACCGCCGAAGATGACCGCGGCCAGGATGATGATGGAGTTGAGCAGCTCGAAGTTCTGCGAGTTGACGAAGTTCTGCTTACCGGCGAACAGCGCGCCGGCCAGGCCGGCGATCGCCGCGCCCGAGGCGAACGCCCACAGCTTGAACTTGAACGTCGGCACGCCCATCAGCTGGGCCGCGTCCTCGTCCTCCCGGATCGAGATCCAGGCCCGGCCGACCCGGCTGTGGGTCAGGTTCCGCACCCCGATCACCACCAGGATGATCAGCGTGAGCACCAGCCAGTAGTAGGGGCGGGCGTCGAGCACCCCGAAGAACGGCTTGCCGTCGGCGTACTTGCCCGGCGGGTGCGGGATCTGGTTGAAGCCCCGCTGCCCCTTGAGGAAGTCGGAGCTGACCGCCGAGATCCGGATCATCTCGGCGAAGCCGAGCGTCACCAGCGCCAGGTAGTCGCCGCGCAACCGCAGCGTCGGAGTGCCCAGCACCACGCCGGAGACCATGGTCATGGCGATCGCGACCGGCACCACCAACAGCCACGGCCACAGCGTCTTGATGTTGCTGCTCGGCGAGGTCAGCACCGCGACGGTGTACGCGCCGACCGCGAAGAAGCCGAAATAGCCCAGGTCGAGCAGGCCGGCGAAGCCGACCACGATGTTCAACCCGACCGCCAGCAACACGTAGATCGAGACGGTGAAGAGCACCTGGGTGAAGTTCGCCCCGGGCGTCGGGATCGGCCCGAGGTACTGGTAGAACTCCTTGTTCGGCAACGCGTAGAAGAACACGATGACCGCGGCCAGCACCGCCCAGCGGACCCAGCGCGGGGCGTGGTGCCACCGCTGCGAGATCGCCTCCCGGCCGTGCCGCAGCTTGTCCACCGCGCTCTCCCGCCGCTCCGGCGGGTCGATGGTGGTCGTCATGCGCGTGCCCTCCCCAGTGATTCGCCCAGCAGGCCGGTCGGCCGGAACATCAGCAGCACGACCAGCACCGCGAACGCGGCGAAGTCCTTCCACTCGCTGCCGAACAGGCCCGCGGCGTAGTTCTCCACGAGGCCCAGCAGCAGGCCGCCGACCAGCGCGCCGCGCAGGTTGCCGATGCCGCCGAGCACCGCGGCGGTGAACGCCTTGAGGCCCAGCAGGAAGCCGACGCTGTAGGTCAGCGTCTGGATCCGGACGTCGTAGAGCAGGCCCGCGACACCGGCCATGGTGCCGCCGGCGATGAAGACCATCAGGATGATCCGGTCCTTGTTGACGCCCATCAGCGCCGCCGTGTTGGCGTCCTGGGCGACCGCCCGGATGCCGCGGCCGGTGCGACTGCGGTTGATGAACTGGTCCAGCGCGAACATCATCACCAGCGCGGAACCGATCGTGAGCAGCTGCACCGCGTCGATCGGCACCCCAGCGATGTGGAACAGCGGCTCCGAGCTGACCAAAATCGGCGCGCCCTCCGGCCGGCGCCGGGTGTAGACGCCGAACGCCTCGGAGATCGCGATCGAGGCGCCGATCGCGGTGATGAGGAAGGCCAGTGGCGGGGCGTTGCGCTTGCGCAGCGGCCGGTACGCTACCCGCTCGATCACCGTGGCGGTGCCCGCCGAGGCGATGGCCGCCACGATCATCGCCACCAGCAGGTAGAACAAGATCGATCCAACCCCGCTGACCTGGGAGTCCTGGTCGAGGCCGAAGCCGTTCCAGGTCCAGATCGCGGCGAAGGCACCAGCGATGAACACCTCGGAGTGGGCGAAGTTGATGAGCCTGAGCACGCCGTAGACCAGCGTGTAGCCGAGCGCGACCAGGGCGTAGATGGCGCCCTGGGTCAGGCCAGTCGTGGTGTATACCCCGAAGTTGGAGAACAATCCGTGGAAGTCCAAGGGAGGGACGCTCCGTCGCTCAAGAGAAAAGGAGGTGCGGCCGGGAGCCAGCGCCCCGGCCGCACCCGCGATCACAACTCAGTCGCCAGTGGCAGCGATCAACCAATCAGGACTTCGGGATCTCCTGGTCCGGAACGACCTTGCCGCCCTTCACCTTGAACGCCCAGACCTTGACCTGCGCCGGGTCCAGCTCGCCGCCCTCGACGAACTTGTAGCTGGCGGCCACGCCCTCGCCGCTGTAGCCCTTCACGAACTCCAGCAGGTCGGCGCGGGAGGTCTTGCCGGCCTTGATGCCGGCCAGCAGGATGTTCGCCGCGTCGAACGCGGTGTCGCTGTAGGTGCCCGGGTCGGTGCCGTTGAGCGCCTTGTAGTCGGCCGCGAAGGAACCACGCGCCTCGGTGGACGGCTGGCAGGGGCAGGTGAGGATGGTGCCCTCGGCCGCCGCAGCGCCGGCGGAGGTGATGTACGCGCCGTCGTTGACGCCGTCACCGGCGACCAGCGGAGCGGTGACCCCGGCAGCGGTGAGCTGCTTGCGGATCAGGCCGGCCTCCTGGTAGTAGCCGCCGTAGAAGACCGCCTTGACGTTGGCGGCCTTGACCTTGGTGACCACGCCGGAGAACTCGGTCTGCTTGCCCTCGCCCTGGACCTTGTCGGTGCCCACGACCGCCGAGCCGAGCACCTTCTTGACCTCGTCGGCCAGGCCCGCACCGTACGCCGACTGATCGTCGATGACGTAGACCCGGTCGGCCTTCATCACGTTCTTCATGTAGTTGCCGGCCGCCGGGCCCTGGCTGAAGTCGTTGCCGACCGCCCGGAAGAACGTCTTCCAGCCCTGCTGGGCGAGGCTGGGCCGGGTCGCGGAGGGGGTGATGGTGACCAGGCCGGCCTCGCTGAACAGCGGACCGGCGGCCTCCGACTCACCCGAGTAGGCCGGACCCACGACACCGAGGATCTTGGTGTCGTCGATCGCCTTCTGCGCGAGCTGCGGCGCCTGGTCCGGGCTGCCCTGCGAGTCGAGCTCGGCGAGCTCCACCTTGCAGTCGGCGTTCTCCTTGTTGTACTTGTCGACCGCCAGCTTGGCGCCGTTCTTCTCGTTGATGCCCAGCGCGGCCGAGCTACCGGTCAGCGCACCGAAGAAAGCGATCTTGCTCCCGCAGGCGCTGCCGCCGGAACCCTCATCGTCGCTGCCGCTGGAACAAGCGGTGCTACCGGCGACGAGCGCCAGCATGGCGACCCCGCCGATCACGCGTGCGAGCTTCTGCCTCAAGGCCCGAACCCTCCTCCGTCCATGGTCCGAACCACCCGCTGCTGATTGGCACTTGCGGGGGCGGACGAACCAGACCGTCGTCGCCGGTCTGGGCCGGGACGTTATCCCACCGGCGAGCGGTGGCGTAAGACCCGGAAAGCGGCGTTGACCGAACCGTTACACGCCGTGGCGGATTGCCGACGCTTCCCGTAAGAACCGAAGGCGCAGCAGGGCTTTCACCGCGTTTTCCTCGGTAACGGGTCAGGCCACCCCCACCCGCTACTCATCGACGTCCGGCAACGCCGCCCACCAGGCACGGGAGCTCTTCCCGTCATCGGCGACCACCACCAGCCCGTCATCGCCGGCGGCCACCGCCAACGCCGCGTCGCCGCGGGCCGGCACCCCCACCGGAACGATCACCGGCCGCCACGACACGCCACCGTCACCCGAGATCCACAGCCGCCGATCCGCGCCGTCTCCGGTCGCCGCGACAAGTCGACCGGCCGACGCCACCAGACCCGTCACCGACAGCACCCCGGGACCGGCCACGCCGAACCCGCCCACCCGCCGCCAACCGTCCGCCGACCCCGCCCGCCACACCGCGAAGCCGTCCCGCACCGGGCCCACCGCCGTCGGCGCGCCGTCGCGCGACACCACCCGCTCCGCCGTCCCGCCGCCGTCCGCCGGCAGCGCCACCCGCCGCCACGACCGGCCGTCCACCGACGACCAGGCCAACGGCACCAGGGCGGTGCCGCCGGTCGGCAGCAACGACCCCACCACCTGCCAGCCGGAACCCGCCGCCACCGCGTCGTACGCCGCCGTCCGGCCCCGGCCGTCACCGGCCAGCTCCGGCACCCCCTCGCGCAGCACGAACCCGTCGGCGTCCGGCGACGTCCACACCGCCGCCCCGTCGGCGCGCGCCCCGGCGACCAACCAGCCCCGCGGCCCGGCCGCCAGCCGCGCCGCGCTCACCGCACGCGGACCCCCGAACAGCTCGAACGCCGCCGGCACCTCCCGCACCGGCCCGCCCGGCCGCCAGACCCAGGTGCCGGTACGCGGATTGCCGTGCACGCCACCCGTCTTCGCCCCGAGGGCGGCCAGCTGATCGCCGCGGCAGGCGACCGCGTAGAGCACGTGCTGCCGGCCGTAGAACGACTGCGCCCGCACCGGCAACGCCGACCAGCTCACCCCGTCCGCACTGGACCAGGCCGCCGGCCGGGTCTCCCCGGCCCCGTCGACCAGCCCGCCGACGGCGTACCAACGGTGCGCGCAGTGTGCCGCGTCGCGCAGCAACGGGCGGCCCGCGGCCCCCACCGGCACCGGCAACTCGACAGCCCGCCAGGCCGGGCGCACCGGCGCCGGCTCGGCCGGCCGCTCCGACGCCGACCGGCAGGCGGCCAGCAGCACCACGGCACCGGCCACCCCGACGAGCAGGAGCCTCGGGCGCGGAAGCGGCATGGATCCGATCCTATCGATCGGTCGCCGTCCGCCGAACCGCGCCGGGCGGCTCAGGAAGCCGGCTGCGCCACCTCGCCGCCGGCGGTCTCCGCGAGGATCCGCTCGGCGACCTGCTTCATGGTCATCCGGTGGTCCATCGCGGTGCGCTGGATCCACTTGAACGCCTGCGGCTCGGTCATCCCGTATGTGGTCATCAGCGCGCCCTTGGCGCGCTCCACGGTCTTGCGGATCTCCAGCCGGTCGTTCAGGCCGGCGACCTCCGCCTCCAGCGCCGCGATCTCCGAGTAGCGGGACAGCGCGATCTCCACCGCCGGCACCAGGTCGCTCTTCTGGAACGGCTTGACCAGGTACGCCATCGCGCCGGCCGCCCGGGCCCGCTCGACCAGGTCACGCTGGCTGAACGCGGTCAGGATGATCACCGGGGCGATCCGCGCGCCGGCGATCCGCTCGGCGGCGGCGAGACCATCCATGATCGGCATCTTGATGTCGAGGATGACCAGGTCCGGCTTGAGCTCCTCGGCCAGCCTGACGGCGGTCTCGCCGTCACCGGCCTCGCCGACGACCTCGTACCCCTCCTCGACCAGCATCTCGGCCAGGTCCAGTCGGATGAGCGCCTCGTCCTCGGCGATCAGTACGCGCCTGCGCTCGGCATCCGTCTGCGTCTCGGCCACGAGCCACTCCCACCAGTTCGAGCCCGACACCGCCGTGCCGGGTGTCGCCACCCTTAGCCTAATGGGTAACCTATGCATGACCACGACAGCGTCGGGTCGCCCTGTCCCCGTATTCCAACGGTAGAGAAACGGAGCTCAAACCTCCGACAGTGTGGGTTCGAGTCCCACCGGGGACACCAAACTGTCGTACGGGCGTTCGAAGATGACGTCATGCATCCGCCCGAGATTCGCGCTCACGCGCGCCGCCTCTACCTCGATGGCGCAAGTGTCGCCGACGCCGCTCGCGGCGTCGGGCTCTCGTACCGCACCGTCTGGCACTGGTGCCGAGATCGACCGGAGCCAGTGGTGCATGGCTCGGCCCTGCGCTGTTTCCGCTGCCGGCAGGACATCGACTATCCGACAGACCCCGCGGCCTACAGCTACCTGCTCGGCCTCTACCTGGGCGACGGCCACCTGGTCACCTCGGCGCGAGTACCAGTGTTGCGAATCTCGTGCAGCAACGTCTGGCCCGGCCTGATCAGCGCGTGCGACGCCGCCATGCGGTCGGTGCTTGCCACCAAGGTTCAGCACGTACAACAGCAGGGCTGTGTCAGCGTGCAGAGTTACGCCAACCACTGGCCGTGCCTGTTCCCCCAGCACGGACCGGGCAAGAAGCACGAACGTTCCATCGCCCTGGCGGCCTGGCAGCGCGAGATCGTGGAGCGCCACCCCGGAGACTTCCTCCGTGGCCTCTTCCACTCCGACGGCTGCCGGTTCGCCAACCGGGTGAAGGTACGAGGCAAGGGCTACGTCTACCCGCGCTACATGTTCACCAATGAGTCCGCCGACATCATGGGCCTGTGCCAGTGGGCGCTCGACCTGCTCGGCATCGCGTGGCGGATGAATCGACGCAACAGCCTGTCGGTGGCCCGCCGGGAGGCTGTCGCCGCCCTCGACCGCCACGTCGGCCCGAAGTCGTGATCACCGGCCGATCCCGACCGAGCCGGCCGAACGCCGGCCGGCCCGTCAGATCCGCGACAGCGCCCGCTCCAGGTCCGCCCGCAGGTCCTCCGGGTCCTCCAGACCGACCGACACCCGCAGCAGCCCTCCCCCGGGCTTCGCCTCCCCCGCCACCGGCCGGTGGGTGAGCGACGCCGGGTGCTGGATGAGCGTGTCCACCCCGCCGAGCGACACCGCGTGGGTGATCAGCTCACAGCCGCCCGCCACCGCCGAGGCGGCGGGCGCGCCGCCGCGTACCTCGAAGGCGAGCAGGCTGCCGGTGCCGGCCAGTTGCCGGCCGACCAGGCCGGCGGGGTCGTGCAGCGAGGGGTGGTGGACCCGCTCGACGGCCGGGTGGCCGGCGAGCCAGGCGGCGAGTTTCTCCGCGCCGGCCTGCTGGGCGCGGACCCGCAGGGGCAGCGTCTGCAGGCCGCGGTGCAGCAGGTACGCCCCGAGCGGGTGCAGGATCGCCCCGGTGACGGCGCGCACCTGGCGCAGCCGGGCGGCCCAGTCGGTGTCGCAGGCGATCACCCCGGCGAGCACGTCGCCGTGGCCGCCGATGCTCTTGGTGGCGCTGTGCAGCACCAAGGCGGCGCCGTGCCGGGCGGGCTGCTGCAGCACCGGGGTGGCCACGGTGTTGTCGACCAGCAGCGGCACGTCGCCGGCGGCGGTGGCGAGCGCGGCGATGTCGACCAGGTCGAGGGTCGGGTTGGCCGGGGTCTCCACGATCACCAGGGCGGTGTCGGGCCGGACGGCGGCGGCGACCTCGTCGGGGCGGGCCCAGCTGACCTCGGTGCCGAGCAGCCCGGTGGCGAGCACGTGGTCGGTGCCGCCGTAGAGCGGGCGGACGGCGACGACGTGCCGCTTCCCGTCACGGACGGCGGCGAGCAGGGCGGCGGTGAGGGCGGCCATGCCGCTGGCGAAGGCGACCGCCTCGGGGGTCTGTTCCAGGGTGGCGAGGGCGGTCTCGAAGCGGGCCACGGTGGGGTTCCAGAGCCGCTGGTAGACGGCGCTGGCGCCGGCCGGGAGGGTGCCGCCGGTGGCGAGCGTCTCGTACGCGTCGCCGCCGTGCTCGACCGAGGGCAGCGGGTTGGTGGTGGACAGGTCGATCGGCGGCACGTGCACGCCGAGGGCAGTGAGGTCGTCGCGGCCGGCGTGCACGGCCCGGGTGTCCACCGTCATCATGCCGGAAGCGTCGAACATCCAACGGATCGGAAGCAATAGTGCCGAAGAAGATTCTGCTGAGGCCACTTCCACAAACTTAATCTTCGGAGGAGGATGCCGGCATGCCCTCCGCACCGAACGATCTACGGCCCTTCGCGGCGCTGGACGACGTCGATCGCGCGATCCTGCGCGAGCTGGCGGCCGACGGCCGGCTGCCGAACAACGCGCTCGCCGAGCGGGTGGGGGTGGCGCCGTCGACCTGCCTGACCCGGACCCGGGCGCTGCGGGACGGCGGCGCGATCCGCGGCTTCCACGCGGAGGTCGATCCGGCGGCGGTGGGGCTGCCGTTGCAGGCGCTGGTGTCGGTGCGGCTGACCGCGCACGAGCGGGCGGCGGTGGACGCGTTCCGGGCCCGGTCGGTGCGGTTGCCGGGGGTGGTGTCGGTGTTCCACGTGGCGGGCGCGGAGGACTACGTGCTGCACGTGCGGGCGGCGTCGGGTGACGCGCTGCGGGACTTCGTGCTCGACCACCTGGCGGTGGACCCGGCGGTGCGGCACACCCAGACCAGCCTGATCTTCGAGCAGGCCCGGGGCGCGGGCTGAGACGGGCGCCCGGCGTGGGCTGAGGCACGCGTACCCGGCGAGGGGAACAATTCCGGCGCGCGGCCGGTTGCCTCCTGTCGTGATCGACGTACCGATGAGTGTTCTTGATCTTGCCCCGGTCGCCGCCGGTGCCTCCGCGGGCGAGGCCCTGCGGCACACCACCGAGCTGGCCCGCCGCGCCGAGGAGCTGGGCTACCGCCGGTTCTGGGTGGCCGAGCACCACAACATGCCGGCGATCGCCAGTTCGGCGCCCGCCGTGCTGATCGCGCACCTGGCCGCGAACACGAGCACGATCCGGCTGGGCTCGGGCGGGGTGATGCTGCCCAACCACGCGCCGCTGGTGGTCGCCGAGCAGTTCGGCACCCTGGAGGCGCTGCACCCGGGCCGGATCGACCTGGGGATCGGCCGCGCGCCGGGCACCGACCAGATGACCGCGCTGGCGCTGCGCCGGACCATGGAGGGCCTGTCCGCGGAGGGTTTCCCGCGCGAGCTGGCCGATCTGATGAACTACTTCAGCGGTGAGGACCCGGGGCCGATCACCGCCACCCCGGGCCGGGGTCAGTCGCCGGCCGTGTGGTTGCTCGGCTCCAGCGGCTTCAGCGCCCAGCTGGCCGGGCTGCTCGGGTTGCCGTTCTCGTTCGCGCACCACTTCAGCGCGCAGAACACCCTGCCCGCCCTGCAGCTGTACCGGCAGAGCTTCCGGCCGTCGCGGTTCCTCGACAAGCCGTACGCCATGGTGGCGGTCAACGTGGTCTGCGCCGACACCGACGAGCGGGCCGAGTATCTGGCCGGGCCGAGCTCGCTGTCGTTCCTGAAGCTGCGCTCCGGCCGGCCGGAGCCGCTGGCCAGCCCCGAGGACGCGGCCGCGTACCCGTACGACGAGCTGGAGCGGGAGTTCGTCCGGCAGCGCCGGGAGGGCCAGGCGATGGGCTCTCCGGAGACGGTCCGCCGGCAGCTCACCGCGCTGCGGGACCGCACCGGCGCGGACGAGTTGATGGTCACCACGATGGTGTACGACGTGGCGGACCGGATCCGCTCGTTCGAGCTGGTCGCCGAGAAGGTGGCCGGCGGCCTGGCACGGAATGCCTGAAACACGCTCTTCACACCGGCGTCACCCCACCGTCGCGGACACCCTCTAACTTGGTGATCGGTGGTGGTACGGCACTCCCGGTCGGGACGGGTCGGGGGTGCTGCGGTGTGGTGCACCGGGTCGCCGGCTGAGCGGATTCCGCGGCTGGCGACCCGGTGCCTGCTTTACCGGCCCGTCCGGTCAGCCGCCCCGGACGGGACGGACCCTGAGCCCTTGCGTACCGGTCGATCCACCTGATCGACTCGGCGAATGGCTGAGCACATGCACCCGGAGGAGTTCCGCCGCGCCGGGCACGCGGTGGTGGACTGGATCGCCGACTACTGGGCGACGCTAGGGCAGCGACCGGTCAGCTCGTCGGAGCCGCCGGGCGCGCTCGTCGCCGCGCTGCCGACCACCCCGCCCGAGCAGGGCGAGCCGGTGGACGCTGTGCTCGCCGACCTGGACGCGCTGATCGCGCCGCGGCTCACCCACTGGCAGCACCCTGGATTCTTCGGCTACTTCCCGGCCAACACCTCCGGCCCGAGCGTCCTCGGCGACCTGGTCAGCTCCGGCCTCGGCGTGCAGGGCATGCTCTGGGCCACCAGCCCGGCCTGCACCGAGCTGGAGACGGTGATGCTGGACTGGCTGGCCGGCGCGCTCGGCCTACCGGAGCGGTTCCGCTCCACCGGCCCGGGCGGCGGGGTGATCCAGGACTCCGCCTCCTCGGCGACGCTGGTCGCCACCCTGGCCGCGCTGCACCGGGCCGGCGGAGGGCGCTGGCGCGCGGTGGGCGTGGACCGCCGGTACCGGGCGTACACCTCGTCGCAGGGTCACTCGTCGATCGAGAAGGCCGCCCGGATCGCCGGGCTGGGCGAGGACGGCGTGCGCACGGTCGACGTGGACCCGGTGACGTTGGCGATGCGGCCGGCGGCGCTACGCGCGGCGATCGAGGCGGACCTGGCCGCCGGTGACACCCCGGCGATCGTGGTGGCCACGATCGGCACCACCTCCACCACCGCCGTCGACCCGCTGCCGCGGATCGGCGCGATCTGCGCGGAGTACGGCGTCTGGCTGCACGTGGATGCCGCGTACGCGGGCGCGGCAGCGGTCTGCCCCGAGCTGCGCTGGTCGCACGTCGGGCTGGAGCAGGCCGATTCGTACTGCTTCGACCCGCACAAGTGGCTGCTCACCGGCTTCGACTGCGACGCCTTCTGGGTGGCCGACCGGGGTGAGCTGATCGAGGCGTTGACCGTGATGCCGGAGTTCCTGCGCAACGCGGCCTCCGACTCGGGCGCGGTGCTCGACTACCGGGACTGGCAGGTGCCGCTGGGCCGCCGGTTCCGCGCCCTGAAGCTGTGGTTCGTGCTGCGCTGGTACGGCGTCGAGGGGCTGCGGGCGCACGTGCGATCCGGGGTCGCCCTGGCCGACCGGTTCGCCGCGCGGGTGGCGGCCGACGACCGGTTCGCCCTGGCCGCGCCGCACCCGTTCTCGCTGGTCTGCTTCCGGCTGCGGGCCGGGGACGAGGCGAGCGCCGCCCTGCTGGCCCGGGTCAACGGCACCGGGCGGGCGCTGCTGACCCACACCCGGGTCGGCGGCCGCTACACGCTGCGGCTGGCGATCGGCTCCCCGCTGACCGCCGAGGAGCACGTGGACGCGGCGTGGGAGCTGCTCTCCGCCGCTGCCGCCGAGGTGCTGACCAGCTGACCGCCCGGCCCGCCGCGCCCGGCCACCGCGCCGCCGGCCACCGCGGCCAGGGCGGCGTCGACGGTGGCCCGGGCCCGGCGGGTACGCCGCATGGTGCGCACGGCCAGCGCCAGCGCGGCCAGCCAGCCGGCGGCGAGCAGCAGGTAGACCAGCGGGCGGGCGGTCGGGCCGACGGCACCGGCGCGCAGCAGGGTGCGGGCGTTGGTCAGCACGATCACGCCGCCGATGGTGGCGCCGAGCAGCTGCGCGGGCACGATCCGGACCAGCCAGGCGGCCACCGGCGCGGCGATCAGGCCGCCGACCAGCAGCGCGGCCACGGTGGGCAGCAGGAACCCCTGGCTGCCCAGCCCGATCAGGAAGCCCAGGCTGGCGGCCCCGGCGACCACGAACTCGGCGGTGTCCACCGAGCCGATCACCCGGCGCGGTTCGAGCCGGCCGGAGACCAGCAGCGCGGGGGTGGCCACCGGCCCCCATCCGCCGCCGCCGGTGGCGTCCACGAAGCCGGCGACCAGGCCGAGCGGGCCGAGGAACCGGCCCCGCAACCGGCCGGCGCCGGGCCGCGGGCGCAGCGGCCGGGAGAAGCGGACCAGCAGGTACGCGCCGAGCGTGCAGAGAATGCCGGCCATCCAGGGGGCGGCCGACTCGGTGGAGATGGAGCTGAGGAAGGTGGCGCCGGCGAACGCGCCTAGCGCGCCGGGCAGGGCGATCCGGGTGACCACCCGCCAGTCGACGTTGCCGAAGCGCCAGTGCGCGACCCCGGCGGCGAGGGTGGTGCCGATCTCGGCCAGGTGCACCGACGCCGAGGCGGCGGCCGGGGCGACCCCGGCGAGCAGCAGCAGCGTGGACGAGGTCAACCCGTACGCCATGCCGAGGGCGCCGTCGACGAGCTGCGCGGCCAGCCCGACCAGGGCGAGGACCAGAAGCTTACGCACGAGCCCCTCCGAAACTTTTCGGCATCTCCTATCGACTTGGTCGACAATGCGGGACGGGGCTGCGCTCGGTCAAGTGCCGTGCCGCTGGATGGGACGCCGCGAAGGGGGTCGGTCATAGACCCACGGAGCGCCGGTGGGCGCCGGTCAGCTCCAGGCGTTCGGGTCGGCGGCCAGCTCGGTGACCCGGCCCGGGAGCGTGTCCGCGGCCACGTCGGCGATGCTCACCTGCTCCAGGATCTCCCGCTCGCTGGCCCGCAGGGCGATCCAGACCTCCTGCAGGGCCCGGGCCGCGCCGTGGTACCCGAGCGCCTCGGGCCGCTGGCCGCGCACGTTGGCCAGCGGGCCGTCGATCACCCGGATCACCTCGGCCAACGAGATCTCCGCCGCCGGCCGGGCCAGCCAGTAGCCGCCCTCCGGCCCGCGCTGGGCCCGGACGATGCCGCCGCGGCGCAGCTGCAGCAGGATGCTCTCCAGGAACTTCGGCGGGATCTCCTGCGCCCGGGCGATCTGCTCGGCGGTGACCGGTCGGGTCCGCCCGACGTTCGCGCCGTCGGAGACCGAGGCGAGCTCGGCGGCCGCGCGGAGGGCGTAGTCGACCCGGGCGGAGAGGCGCATGACCGCAAGGTTAGACGGCTGGTCACCCGCCCGGCCGCGCGGCCCTGACCGATCGGACCGCCCGCCGGCGCCGCGCGAACCCGGCGCCGAAGGGGCGGCGTATCCGATGGGCCGCCGGCGGTGGCGGCGTACCGCGTCAGGCGCCGACGCGGCGCAGCAGGCCCTCTTGGACGGCGCTGGCGATGTGCCGGCCGTCGGTGGTGAACATCCGGCCGGTGGCCAACCCCCGCGCGCCGGACGCCGACGGGCTCCAGCAGTCGTAGAGGAACCACTCGTCGGCCCGGAACGGCCGGTGGAACCACAGCGCGTGGTCGAGGCTGGCCCCGACCACCCCGCCCGGGCCCCACACCTCGCCGTGCACCGACAGCACCGAGTCGAGCAGGGTCAGGTCGGAGGCGTACGTCAGGGCGCAAGCGTGCAGCAGCGGGTCGTCCGGCAGCTTGCCGTCGATCCGCATCCACACCCGCTGGTACGGGTCGGCGGGCCGGTCCCCCGGCGCCACCCAGCCCGGCTCGCCGACGTACCGCACGTCGATCGGGCGCGGGATCTGCGCCCAGATGCCCAGCCGGTCGGGGTAGCGGGACAGCCGGTCGGTCATCGTGGGCACGTCGTCCGGGCCGGGCACCTCGGGCGGGGTGGGGGCCTGGTGGTCCAGGCCCTCCTCCTGCCGCTGGAACGAGGCCGACATGAAGAAGATCGGCTTGCCGTGCTGGAGGGCGACCGAGCGCCGGACCGAGAAGGACCGGCCGTCACGGACGTTCTCCACCTGGTACTCGATCGGCTCCGCGGGGTCACCCGGACGGACGAAGTAGCCGTGCAGCGAGTGCACGAACCGCTCGGCGTCGACGGTGCGGCCGGCGGCCACCAGCGCCTGACCGGCGACCTGGCCGCCGTACACCCGCTGCGGACCGACCGGGGGGCTCATCCCCCGGAAGGTCATCTCGCCGGTGTGGTCCAGGTCGAGGACCTCGAGCAGCTGGTCGACCGCCGCCTGCCCGACCACCACGGAGCCGTCCGTCACTGTGTCATCCCTGTTCGCGACTGCGGGGCTCGCAAAACCGGCTCACTCCTCGCGCTCACTGGAGAGCCCGGGCGGCGGCCGCGTCCACCAGCGAGCCGAGCTGGTGCACCCGCAGGGTGTTGGTGGAGCCGGGGGTGCCGGGCGGGCTGCCGGCGACGATCACCACGTAGTCGCCGGGGTTGGCCCGGTCCAGGCCGAGCAGGGCCTGGTCGACCTGGCGGAACATGTCGTCGGTGTGCTGGACGAACGGCATCAGGAAGGTCTCCACGCCCCAGCAGAGCGCGAGCTGGTTGCGCACCTCGGGCACCGGGGTGAAGGCCAGCAGCGGCAGGTCGCAGTGCAGCCGGCTGAGCCGCTTGACGGTGTCGCCGGTCTGCGAGAACGCGACCATGGCCTTGGCGCCGATGGCCCGGGCGATCGAGGACGCGGCGACGGTGAGCGCGCCACCGTGGGTACGCGGGTCGTGCTGCAGCCGCGGCACCCCGATCGAGCCGGCCTCGGTGGTCGTGATGATCTTGGCCATGGTGCTGACCGTGAGCACCGGGTACTTGCCGACGCTGGTCTCTCCGGAGAGCATCACCGCGTCCGCGCCGTCGAGCACCGCGTTGGCGACGTCGGAGGCCTCGGCGCGGGTCGGCCGGGAGTTCTCGATCATGGAGTCGAGCATCTGGGTGGCCACGATGACCGGCTTGGCGTTCTCCCGGCACAGCTGCACGGCGCGCTTCTGCACCAGCGGGACCTGGTCCAGCGGCAGCTCGACGCCGAGGTCGCCGCGGGCGACCATCACGCCGTCGAAGGCCAGCACGATCGCCTCGAGGTGGTCCACCGCCTCGGGCTTCTCGACCTTGGCGAGCACCGGGCGGAACACGCCCTCCTCGGCCATGATCCCGTGCACGAGCTTGATATCCTCCGCGGAGCGGACGAAGGACAGCGCGATCAGGTCGACGCCCAGGCCGAGGGCGAAGCGCAGGTCCTCGGCGTCCTTGTCGGACATGGCCGGCACGCTGACCGCCACGTTCGGCAGCGAGACGCCCTTGTTGTTGGAGACCGGGCCACCCTCGGTGACCAGCACCCGGATGTCATTGCCGGTGACGTCGCTGACCTCGACGGCGACCCGGCCGTCGTCGATCAGCAGCCGGTCACCCGGCTTCACCTCCTGCGGCAGCTTGCGGTAGGTGCAGGAGACCCGCTCCTTGGTGCCGACGATGTCGTCACCGGTGATCACCACCGAGTCGCCGGTGCGCCACTCGTGCGGGCCGTCGGCGAACTTGCCGAGCCGGATCTTCGGGCCCTGCAGGTCGGCCAGGATGGCGACCGGGATGCCGGCGGCCTCGGCGGCCTCACGGACCAGGTGGTACACCGCCTCGTGGTCGGCGTGGGCGCCGTGGCTGAAGTTGAGCCTCGCCACGTTCATGCCCGCCTCGACCAGGCCCCGGATCCGTTCCGGGGACGAGGTGGCGGGGCCGAGAGTGCAGACGATCTTCGCGCGGCGGTTCACGCCCATCAGGCTAGTCTCTCCTCCGGGTCGACCTGCGGGCCGACCCCTTGCGGATCGCGGAACACCTGTCCCGCCCCCGCGACGCCGGGCGTGGCGGGGCGGACGGGAACCGCACCGGGGATGTGCTGCGTGGCGGGCATCGGCGACCGCGCGCCGGGAATCGTACCGCTCGTCCGCGCCGGCCGGGGTGGCGCTCCCAGCGTCCGCACCACCCGTTCACCGCGGCGTCGCCCGGCCGCCGCCGGCGGGGTTTCACGGCTCCCGGGTACGACGGCTCGACGGTCCCCCGCCCGCGCGGCGCGGCGCATTCCAGGCCGGTCTCAGCTCTGCGTCTTGACCAGCGGGAAGTCCAGCGAGCCGGCCGGGCAGAGGAAGGTCAGCACGTCCACCTGGTAGAGCCCGGCCTGCACCGCCGGGTCCGCCTCCATCACGCTGCGCACGTCGTCCACCGAGCCGGTGCGGGCCAGGCCGATGCCGATCGGCGGCGCCGGCTCCCGGGCCGGGCCGTCGATCGAGCCGGCGACCAGCACCAGGCCCCGCCGTTGCAGCGCCTGCATGTGCTCGGTGTGCTCGGCCTGCAACCGCTGCACCGTCTCGTTCGGCAGGGCCTGCCCGGCCGGCCCCGGATACAGCACGATGCACTCGTACGTGTCGAGCGCGAAGTCCAACTGCGGCGTACCCGACATGGTGGCCCCTCCCGCGCTCCCGGCGCGGCACCGCGCCGGACGACCCCGACTCGGCACAGCGTCGCACGACCGGGACGGCCGCCACCGGCGCTCCGGACAACTCGCCCGGTTGCCCACCCGGTGCGCCGTTCGTCCGCGCCCCGGCAACCCGCCGTGATCCACAGCCGCCGTCCGGCCGTGGCGCTGGTACGTTCCGACTGGATGCGGACGAGCCCGGGTGACCGAGCGGAGGTGCCGACGTGACTGGCTCCCCGTCCGGCGACACGCCGGTCGACGACACCCGGTGGCGGGAGGCCCTGACCACCGGCGGGCCGGCCGGCGCGTACGACTGGGCCGGCACCCCGCTCGGGCCCACCGCGACCTGGCCACCCGACCTGCGCGCCGCCGTGGCGGCGCACGTCGGGACGGACGGCCCCACCGCCGACGGCCGGCCGCACCCCGAGGACGCGGCGCTGCGCCAGGCCGAGGCGTTGGCCCGGCTCGCCGGCGCGCTCAGCTCCGCCCGGGGGCTGCGCGCGGTGGCCGAGGTGGTCACCGCCGTCGTGCCCGGGGTGGTCGACGCCGCCGCCGTACGGGTGGTCGTGGCCGCGCCCGGCTCGGCGACGCTCGACGTGTACGGCGACGGCGAGCCGGGACGACTGCCGGTGACCGCCGACGATCCGCTGGCCCGGGCGGTGCGCGCGGACCGCACCGTGCCGCTGGCCGACGGGTCGGGGCGCTGCCTGCCGCTGCGTGACGGCGACGGCGGGGTGCTCGGCGCGCTGGAGGTCCGCTGGCCCGGCCCGGCCGCCGACGACCCGGCGCGCCGAACCCTGCTGGACGCCGCGGTCGGGCTCTGCGGCCAGGCGGTACGCCGGGCCGAGCTGACCGCGTCGGCGGTGGCGATGGCCCGGTTCGCCGCCCGGCTGAGCGTCACCCGGTCCACCCGGGAGGTGATCGACGTGATCCTCGACGGGGCGTCGGTGGCGCTCGGCGCGGAGGCGCCGGGGCTGGCGATGCGGGGCGAGGGCCGGCGGGTGCGGATCTGGCACGCTGACGCGCCGGAGAGCCTGGCGGCGAGCTTCGCCGACCTGACCGTGGACGATCCCCGGCCGATCGCCCGGGCGCTGCGTACCGGCGAACGGGTCGTGCTGCGCGACCGGGCCGAGTTCGCCGACCGCTTCCCCGGCCTGCCCGACCCGGTCGGCGCGCACGGCATCGTCACCACGGCGGCGCTGCCGCTGATGGACGCCCAGGGCCGGCCGGTCGCGGCGCTGGCCTTCGGCTGGCGGCGGCAGCACCCGCTGCGCGACGGCGACCTGGCCCAGCTGGACACCATCGCCGACCTGTGCGAGCAGACCCTGGAACGGGTACGCCTGGCCGCCGCCGAGCACGACCTGGTGAGCCGGCTGGCGGGGCGGCTGCGCACCTCCTCGGCGACCGTGCCGGCCGGGCTGGAGATCGCCACCAGGTACCAGCCGGCGATGAGCGGCATGCACCTCGGCGGTGACTGGTACGACCTGATCGACCTGCCCGGCGACCGGCTCGCCGTGGTGGTGGGCGACGTGGTGGGCCACCGGGTGGAGGCGGCGGCCGACATGGCGCAGCTGCGGACGGTGCTGAACACGCTGTTCCGCACCGGCGTGCCGCTGGCCGACGTGTTCCCCCGGCTGACCGGGCTGCTCGGCGTCGGCTTCCTGGGCACCTGCCTGGCGATGGTGCTCGACCCGGCCGCGGGCGAGGTAACGGTCGCCCGGGTCGGGCACCCGCACCCGGTGCTGCTGCGGCCGGGCCGGCCGCCGGAGACCGTGTTCACCGGCAACTCGCTGCCGCTGGGGCTGGTGCAGGAGCCGGTGCCGCTGACCCGGGTGCCGTTCGGCCCGGGTGACCTGCTGGTGGCGTACACCGACGGGCTGGTGGAGCGCCGCGACCAGGCGTACGACGCCGGGGTGACCGCGCTGCACGAGGTGATCGTGCCGGTACGCGACCAGCCGGCGGAGGCGATCGCCGACGCGATCCTGACCAAGCTCTCCGGCTCCGACGACGACCAGGCGCTGGTGGTCATCCGGCACGCCGGCCGGGGCGCCTGACGGCGGCGGACGGCGCGGGGCGTGCCGGGTGTCGGCGGGCACAATCCGCGCCACGGCGTTGCAGTCGACGATCCGCGGGAAAGCTCTCCGTACGGTGGCTAGATTTGCCGCAGACGACGTCGGACAGGAATGAGGATCGGCCCATGGCGACCAGCACGCAGCCCGCGAAGGCCTCGGGCACCTACCGGATCGGCGGCGACCTGCAGGTCGACCGGCTCGGGTACGGGGCCATGCAGCTCACCGGCCCCGGGGTGTGGGGCGACCCGAAGGACCCGGCCGAGGCGGTGCGGGTGCTGCGCCGCGCGTACGAGCTGGGCGTGACGTTCATCGACACCGCCGACTCGTACGGGCCGTTCGTCTCCGAGATGCTGATCAAGGAGGCGCTGCACCCGTACGCCGACGACCTGGTCATCGCGACCAAGGCCGGCCTGACCCGCTCCGGCCCGGGCGACTGGCGCCCGGTGGGTCGCCCGGAGTACCTGCGCCAGCAGTGCGAGCTGAGCCTGCGCCACCTCGGCCTGGAGACGATCGGCCTGTACCAGCTGCACCGGATCGACGAGCAGGTGCCGCTGGCCGACCAGCTCGGCGAGCTGGCGCTGCTCAAGCAGGAGGGCAAGGTCCGGCACATCGGGCTGTCCGAGGTGACCGTGGAGCAGATCGAGGAGGCTCGGAAGATCACTCCGATCGTCTCCGTGCAGAACCTGTACAACCTGGCCGACCGCAGCGCCGAGGACGTCGTGGAGTACTGCGAGCGCAACGATCTGGCGTTCATCCCGTGGTTCCCGATCGCCACCGGCAACCTGGCCAAGCCGGGCGGCCCGCTGGACGCGATCTCCACCGGCCACGACGCGTCGCCCGCGCAGCTCGCGCTCGCCTGGCTGCTGCGCCGGTCGCCGGTCATCCTCCCCATCCCCGGTACGTCCTCCGTGGACCACCTGGAGGAGAACGTCGCCGCCGCCCAGGTCACCCTGACCGACGACGAGTTCGACTCCCTAGCCAAGGCCGCCTGACGACCGACGCCCCGCCCCGCCCCGCCGATCATGGAGTTGTGGTGGTTCACAGAAGGTGTGAACGGCACATCCTGCGCACCACAACTCCATGATCGACGTCTCCTGTCTCGCGGATCGAGCTCGAGGCGATGACCAAGCCGACCGGGCCACCCTTCCTCGACCCCGTTCTCGCCGATCTTGCACTTGTGGCCTGTGTTCTGCGGCTTATGCACCCTTCGTCGGGGCACTAAGTGCAAGATCGGCGGGGCGGGGCTAGAGGGCGAGGCAGTTCGGGCGGATGGCGGTGTTGGTGAGGGCTTGGCGGACGACGGTGTAGGTGGTGCCGTCGAGGACCAGGCCCAAGTGGCCGACCACGCGCAGCGGGCAGTACGCCTGGATCAGCACGTTGGTGGCGCCGTCGGCGAGGGTGGCGTTGCCGGTCGGGCGGACCAGCTCGTCCTGGAGGGTGCGGACGGTGGTCCAGCGCACGGCGCCCGGGGTGTCGTCGCCGGCGTTGAGGTCGGCCAGCAGGCTCGACCCGATGGACATCTGCTGGCAGGCGACGATGCCGGCGCAACTGCCCAGCCCGACGAAGTTGATGATGTTGGCGACGTAGGTGCCCTGCTGGGGGGTGCCGAGGCTGACGTAGTGGTCGACCTTGTCGGCCCCGCCGAGGAGCTTCAGGTAGTAGCGGCTGACCAGACCACCCTCGGAGTGGGTGACCAGGTCGACCTTGGTCGCGCCGGTGGCCGCGCGGACGCCGTCCAGATAGGACGACAGCGCCCGGGCGGATTCGCGGATGTCGCCGAAGCCGAGGTTGGGCAGCTGGTAGATCGAGGTGCGGTAGCCGTCGGCGCGCAGCCGGGCGGCGATCGGCTCGTACGCGATGGAGACGCCGATCAGCCCGCCGACCACGACCACCGGATTACCGGCGGCGTTGGCCGCGCGGGTGGCGGCGTTCACCGGCGCGACCGGTTCGGCGGCGGCGGTCCCTCCGGTGACGCCGGCAGCCGGAACGGCGCCGCCGGCACGGACGGATGTCGCGCCGATGGCAGCAGAGCTGACGGCGGCGGATGTCGCGGTGGTGGCGGCAGAGCTGACGGCGGCGGATGTCGCACCGGTGGCGGCAGAGCTGGTGGGGGCGGCGACGGCGGCGCCGGCTGGGGTGAGTAGGGCGGCCGCGACGGTGGTGGCGGCGAGGATCGTTCGGAGCAGCATGGCTGCACCTCCGAGGGGAGGTACCGGGAGACCCGGGACGGCGGGTGAGGGGTTCCGATCGATCGGTGGAACGATGATGCGTGGTTCATTTCACAGCCGTCAATGAAAAGTTACGCGCGAGTAACGTGATCTCCCGCTGAGCGCACGAACCGGCCTACCGGACCGGTCGCCCCACATCGGTCCACATTGGTCAGATCATCGGTGTGCGAAAGATCAGCGACGGGTACGCGGGGGCGTCGCCACCAGCGGCGACGCACGCCCCACCGCCTACCGAGGGGACCACGCATGCCCAGACCCGGTGCCACCCGTGCCGGCATCGCCACCGCCGTCTCGACGCTGCTGCTCCTGACGGCCACCCCCACCACCGTCTCGGCCGCGCCCCGACCCACCCCGGTCGGCAGCACCTCCCGGGACAACCTCGCCGTGACGTACCAGATCAACGCCCGGCACGACGGCAACGCCGGAAACGTGGTCGGCGCCCCGCCGCTGCGCCGGCAGTGGGCACGAGACCTCGGCGGGGGGATCTCGTACCCGGTCATCGCCGGCGGCAAGGTGTTCGTCACCGCCCGGACCGACGACGAGTACGGCACCACCCTGTTCGCCCTGGACGCCGCCACCGGCCGGAACGCCTGGGCGCCGGTCTTCCTCGGCGGCATCTACTGGAGCTCCAGCCTCGCCTACGGCGACGGCCGGGTGTACGCGGTCAACTTCAACGGCCAGCTCACCGCGTTCGACGCCGCCACCGGCCATCGGGTATGGACGGTTTTCCTGCCGGACCACGACCAGGACCCGGTACACGACCAGTACATCTTCACCTCACCGCCGGTCTTCCAGGACGGCGTGGTCTATCTCAGCGGCGGCGGTTACGGCGGCCGGCTGTTCGCGGTGGATGCGGCGACCGGGGCGGTCCGCTGGCAGCAGCCGGTGGAGAGCGGCACCGACAGCTCGCCCGCGGTGACCCCCACCGGCGTCTACGCGGCGTACGGCTGCCAGCGCGCCTACGGCTTCACCCTCGCCGGCACGAAGCGGTGGGAATACAACACCACCTGCACGGGCGGCGGCGGGATGACCCCGGTCGTCGCCGACGGCGCGCTGTGGCTGCGGGACCTGTTCATCACCAAGCCGGTGGCGCTCGACCTGGCCACCGGCGCCGTCCGGCACACCTTCGGCACCGGGTACGAGCGGCTGGCGCCGCCCGCGTTCCTGGGGCGTACCGGCTTCTTCGTCGACGAGACGGTGTTGCAGGCCCGGTCGGCGGCCGACCCGCGGCAGCCGCTGTGGACGTTCACCGGGGACGGCGAGGAGCTGAACGCCCCGATCGTGGTCAACGGGTACGTCTACGTCGGCTCGTTCTCCGGCACGCTGTGGGCGATCGACCCGACGACCGGTAAGGCGGTCTGGTCCACCAAGGCCGGCGCGGCGATCGTCCCGTCGAACGAGAACAAGGGCGGCATCCCGTTGACCGGCATGGCGGCCGGGCAGGGACGGCTGATCGTCCCGGCGGCCAACGTCCTGGTCAGCTTCGGCAAGTGACGACAGCGGTGGGCGGGGACCGGACGGTCCACGCCAGCCGCCTTATCCGCTTCGCGATCCGCTTCGCGATCCGCTTCGCGATTGCACGGTTATCTAGCGTGCTTTACTTGAATCGTCTACTCGGCTAGAATTGTCGCCGTGAAGCGGGCGGATCTGTTGACCAGAATCAGCAAGGCTGCGGCCGATCAGGGCGTTCCGTTCAACCTCGTCCGCGAGGGAGGCAGCCACTCCGTCTTTCGCTTCGGTAGTCAGAACGTCGTCATTCCACGACACCGAGAGATCAACGAACTGACGGCTCGGGGCATACTTCGATCGCTGGGGCTCAAGTAAGGGGGAGCGATGACGACTTACACCGTGACGTGCACTCGCTCGGGTGACTGGTGGGCAATCAGGGTTGACGAGCTCGCGGGGGTCTTCTCACAGGCCCGGCGACTCGATCAAGTCGAGGCTATGGCGCGTGAGGCCATCGCCCTCATGCTCGACATCGCACCCGACAGCTTCGATGTCGTCGTCCACCCGGAAGTCCCGGGGGAGGTCGCCAGGGCGCGGCAGGCGCGGACCGAACTGCGGCAGGCCGAGCGGTCCGCCGAAGAAGCCACCCGACTGGCGGCCAGAGCCCTGCTGAGTGAGGGATACACCGTGCGTGATGCCGGCGAGCTACTCGGCATCTCGCCCCAACGGGTCTCGCAGATCACCCGCGACGCTCGGGAGGGCCGCCGCCGGCCAGCTGCGTAGGGCTCGTCATCGAACCAGCTTGGGCAGGCATCGGCCGGCCTGCACCAGGCGTTGGCCGGGACCGGCACGCCTGGCGCAGTTCCTGTCGCTGGCCTGGTGCTGGATGAACCCGACGAGGTGCACCCCTGATCCGGGACGGATCGTGCCCTGAGTCAGGGCGTCGTCGGCCACGGCGGCGGTCACATCCGCTGGACGTAGCGGGCTCGCCACTGCGGCGACGGGTCCGCACCCAGGGCCGTCCAGTACTCCCGGCCGTGCCGGACCCTCCCGTCGTGCACCGTCCAGAACGACACGGCCCGATGTATCCCCATGGCGTCGTGCGGAACCTCCACCTCGGACACCACCTGCTCACCGGCCGCCACGACCCGGAGCACGTTGATCGCCCATCCCTGCGAATATTCCGCGTTGACCGCGATGTAGTTCTCCCGGCCCACGATCCGCTCGGCGCTGACCGGCCACTCCACCACCAGGTCCTCGGCGAGCAACTCGCCGAGCCCCGCCCAGTCCCGAGCGTGCATGCGATCCCACAGCTGTTGAACGACCTCCGTCGGCTCCATGGGGGCATCCTGGCAACGACCTCTGACAAGATCCAGGGACCATTACGGTGGGACACCATGTCTGCCCGAGGAACCGCCGGCCCCGTGTCGGCGGCGCCGGCGGTCGAGCGGCTGGAGCTCGGACGGGACGAGCTGTGGCTCACCCAGACAACGGCTCGCACCGAGCACGGCGGCATTCCGGTGGGGGCGCTCCTGCCGGCGGGCTTCGACGCGTACCTACGGCTGTTTCATCCGTTCGAGGACACCGGCGGTGGGTCCGGCCGGACGACCTGGCGTGCGCTGGCCGGCCTGGCCGGGGTCTCCGATGGGGTGGGGTCGAGGTTGAGCAACTCCAGGCCGGTGACGGGCTGGAAGCCGACCTCGGCGTAGAGGCGCAGCGCCGAGTGGTTGTCGCTCTCGGTCTGCAGTGACACCCGAAGCGCGCCGGCGGCCCGGGCGGCCTCGATGGTGTGCCGCAGGAGGGCGTTCGCGACACCGGCACGGCGGTGGCGCGGGGCCACGTAGAGGTCGCGGATGGACCAGGCGGTGCCCAGCATGAGCGACGCCGGCATGACCACGACGGTGACGAAGCCGCACACCTCGTCGGCTCGGACGGCCGCCGCGGCGGTGAGCCGGTGCTGCGCGAGCTGGTCACCGAGCCAGGTTCGGGTACGCGCGGGGGACGTCGGGAGGCCGTAGTGCACCCGATAGTCGTCGAACAGGGCCGCCACCCGATCGAGAAGCGGGTGAGCGGGAGTCATGGGCACGATCGTCGTCACGCCGCAAGTGTGACCGACGGGTCAGGATAGCCTGCGGCATGCGCTTCGACACGGCTCCCGAACCGATCACTGGCGTCATCTTCGACTTTCACGGCACCCTTGTTCACGGTGGCGACGCCGGTCGCTGGATCGACGCGGCCCTTCGGCGGGTGGCCGAGGACGGAGGCACAGAGCCGGACCTGAGCGCAGGCTGGATCGCGGGTCTCCGTGAGCACCTCGACCAGATCTGGCAGCACGCTCACACGATCGATCCCGGCAGCGAGCGCGATCTCAGCCAGGATCGGCATCGGGACGTCTTCAGCAGAACGGTCGCCCGGTATCCCGGCAGCAGAGCCGATCTGATCGCTGCGCTGTACGAGGTGATGCCGGATCAGTGGGCGCCGTTCGCCGACACCGTGCCTGTCCTTCGTGAGTTGAGGTCGCGTGGGGTCAGGATCGTGGTGCTGTCCAACATCGGGCTCGACATCCGTCCCCTGCTGGATCGGATCGGGGTAGGAGCTCTCGTCGACGGTGTCGTGCTGTCCTTCGAGGTGGGCATGGTGAAACCCGACCCGGCGATCTTCACCCACACATTGAAGCTGCTTGACGTACCGGCCAGCAGCGCGTTGATGGTCGGCGACAGCCCCCGGGACGACGTCGGCGGGGCCTCTCTCGGCATTCGAACGTTGATCCTGCCCCGCACGGACGGTCCCGTGCACGGGCTGGGATCGGTTCTGCAGCTGGCCGGGAATGGCAGAGTCCCCGGGCCGCCGCGCTGAGGCCCACGTCATCGAGCCACGGGTAGGTGCAGGGCTCAGATCGGTCGGATCTGGTCCGCCAGAGCGCGCAGCTCCGCCTCCGGGATCGCCCGCGGGTCGGTTACCACGTCGACCGCGACGCCGGATTCGACCAGCCAGAAGGCCTGCCCGTCACCGATCAGGCCGGCGCTTCCGTTGGGCTGGTACTGCTCCAGTGCCCAGCCCCGCGGATCGCGCTCGTGGTACTCGGCGAGGAAGTCGCGCAGCTCATCGAGGTTGGCCAGGCGGTCGCCGCGGAGCACGTGCACCCGTAGGTCGACCCGGTACCCGTCGTCGACCTGGCGCTCCCAGACCCGGCTGGCGAACCGGACGTCCTCCCACTCGGTGGCGAAGTCCGACACCTGCTCCCCGATGCCCGGCGGCAGATACCCGATCCGGAAACCGTCCAGCTCGCCACCGTCGCGCGGCTCGGGCCGCTCGTCATCGCGCGGCCTCGATGGCGGCCTCGACCTTGTCGAGGTAGTTGAACCACCACTCGCCATCGGTCTTTGGCTTGGCCGACAGCAGATGGGCTGTCACCACGAACGCGAGCACCACGACGGACGAGGCGGGAAGCGTGCCGGGAAGCGGCCGACCGGCGACGACCGCGGCCAGGAAGCCAGCCGTCTCCGCACTGGTGACCGTCGCCCAGCTCTCCATCTCGGCGATCTCGGTCGCCAGCGACTGAACCTGGGAGTCCGACGGGCGCCCGTCGAACAGATCGACCAGGGCGAAGCCGCACACGGCGACGAGCAGTTCCACGGCGGCGCGGCGTGCCTGCTCGTCGGGGAACGCGCGCAGGGCGACCTCGAATGCCGCCGGATCGTTCTTCACCGCAGGATGCAGCGCGTCGCGCACCAACTGCTCGACCCGATCATCGATCTTCAACTGAGCCTCCCTTGTGCGTCCGTTCGGCCTTCCACGCCTTGAAGGAACTCCAAGTAGCCACCGCCCCGAGCGCCACTCCCACGATGGCCTTCGGCCAGGCCGGAAGGAACTCGGCCACGCTCGCCCAGGCGGTGGTGGCGGCAGTGCCGCCGAGCGCGATGCCCTCTGCGGTCACCGTCCCACGCTTCGTCGGGGGCGGCGCCTCCGCCGCCTCGCGCCGTCGTGCCGTGCGTCGATCCGTTACTGCCGCCGATTCGTCGCCGGAACGCGGTCCCGGGATGGCGCGCCGCAGGATAACGGGTGGCTGGCGGGTTGCGCTGCCAGCACCCGTGCTCAGTTTCCCAGGGCCTGGACCTTGGCGATCGTCTCCTGGACGTGCTGCTTGGCCGGCTCGCCGCCCTGCACGGCCTGGGTCAGCGCCTGCCGGTAGGCGTCGATCACGCCGATCAGCGGGCCGGCCGCCGCGCCTTCCAGCGCCCCGGCGACCAGCGTCCGGGCCTCGGCCGCGTCCTGCGCCGCCGCCGCCGTCTTGGCCTTCGCCTCGTCGAGCTTCTGTGCCGCTGCCGCCAGCCGCGCGATGATCTGCGCTGCGCTCACGAACCCTCCCCCAGGTCGCCCGCGTCGGTCGGCCACGCCGCCGCACCGGCGTCAACCACAAGGGAGCGTACGAGATCCGCGCACCCATGGCGACCGTCCGACAACCGACGGAGCCGGCTACCGCTCGGCGACGAACACGCCGAGACCGTGGACGCCCTGGACCCACCCTTGCGTCTGCAGCACGAGGATCGCCTGCCGGACCACAGTGGCGGACACGCCGTGCTGGTCCTTGAGCTGTGCTGTCGACGGCAACTGGTCGCCCGGCGCCAGTTCGCCGGACTCGATCTGACTCCGGATCTGGTCCGCGAGCTGTTCCCACTTCGGTTTGACGGGCATGTGTACTCCCAGGTCTGCCCCATCATTCGATCACGAGTGACTAGTAGTGACAAGTAACGTGATGCCGCCCTTGCTTTCCGTGACTAGTCGTGTAAAGCTCAAATCGGCCGGCTCCCCCAGGTCTGCAAACCACGGAGCTGGTCGTTCCCACCGCACAGAGCGCCCGGCTGGCCGACTCCCCCTCGGCCCGCCGGGCGTGCCCGGGGCCCGCCCGCACGCGGCTCCCGCACGCACAACCACACACGGCAGCCAGGAGACCCGACCGACGGGAGACCGCCCGTGCACCACGACCACCCGATCGCCTCCGCACAGGACATCGAGGACGCCGACGACGTGCTCTTCGCCCATCCCGCCCGCCGGGTCACCCGGTGGCGGTGCGACTGCGGCGATGACTACCCCTGCCCCGAGGTCCGCTTCGCGCTGCTGGTCAAGCACGCCCGGGTCGGCGTCCGCGACGACGGGCCGGCCGGGTGAACGGCGACGAGCTGCGGGCGTACGCGGCGCGTTGGGTCGCCGACGCGCGGCGGACGATCGCGGCGCACGCCACCGAGGCGTACACCGGGGTGTGTCGGGGGTGCGGGCGGGTCGGGCCGTGCGACGAGCAGCGCGCGGCGCGGGCCCGGTTGGCGCACTGGGTCCGGCGGGCGGCGGCCGTTCAGCGCAGGAAGCGGACCAACAGCAGGCTGGCGCAGTACGCGGTGGGCACCAGCGCGACGCAGACGACGAAGCCCAGCGGCACGAACCGGGGCGGGTCCGCCGTCGCCAACGCGGGCCGGCCCCAGCGGCCGAGGATGACCCAGCCGGCGCCGAACGACAGCACCGGCAGCCCGGCGCAGATCCAGGCGCCCAGGGTGAAGCCGCTGACCAGCCCCACCCCGGAGGCGACCACCAGCACCAGCATGAACAGCACACCCACCGCCGCGCAGGCCACGTAGACGGCGACCGCCCGGGCGGCCGGCGACCAGGTGGGCAGCAGCTCCGGCGCGCGGCCGAGCGCCTCGGCCGCCTCGGTGTGCCGGTCCACCTCGTCGGCGAGCCGGTGCGCCTGCGCCAGCACGGCGTCCGGGTCGTCGTCGTTCCCGCCGACCGGCGGCGGGTCGGGCACGGCGGGCGCCGCGATGGCCTGGCCGAGCCGGTCGAGGCGCTGCCCCTGGGCAGCGAGCCGGTGACCCAGCTGGTCGGCGGCGGTGTGCAGGCGTCGCCGCCGGTCCGCCTCGGCGGCGGCGCCCCGCTCGCCCTCGCGCACCTGGACGGAGAGCTGGCGCACCGCGGCCGCGTACTCGTCGAAGCTGGGCACTCAGCGGTCCTCCTGGTCGGGCCGGAAGCCGGGCCGGGTGTACGGGACGATCAGCGCGGTGCGCTGCGCGTGCCGGTCCACCAGCAGCGCCCGGTCGGCGCGCGGGGTGTGGGCGAGGTCGTGCACCCCGAGGTACAGGCCCAGGTCGGCGGCCGGCACGTTCAGCGCGACCAGGCAGCCGACGTCGTCCCGGTTCTGCGAGCCGCCCAGGTCGTCGGCGAGCCGGCGCAGCCCGCGCCACCAGCCGAGCAGGTGCACCCCCCGGCCGGGGCCGTCGCGCAGCAGCGCGCGCAGGTCGTCGTGGCCGGATCGGTACGTCTGCGGGTCGGTGCCGGCGAGGGCCGGCGCGGCGGCGTCCATCCCGAACACCACCAGGTACGTCCGGCCGGCGGGGGCGTCGGCGGTCGCGGCCGACGCGAGCCGGTCGCGCAGCCCCGCCGCGTCGACCAGCTCGACCGGGTGGCCGGCCGCCTTGATCCCGGCGGCGGTGTCGTCGGCCAGCTCGGTGGCGGCCTCCACCAGCGGCGCCAGCACGAACTGCGCCTCGCCCGGGCCGTGCTGGCGGGCCAGGCTCAACGCGGCGGCGCGCAGCACGTGCGCCGCGGCCACCGAGGTGCCGACCACGCCCAGGTGCCGGCCGGGGGTGGCGTCCAGGGTGAACCGGGCCGGGCTGCCGGCCACGTCGACCGTCCGGCCGACGAGCGCCGTCGGGCGCCCGCCGGAGGGCAGCTCGGGCAGGTCCTCCAGGTGCGCGGTGGCGTACCCGCGGAAGACCGCCGGTGGCGGCCAGTCGTCGGGGGCGGCGTCCCACAGCTCGTAGCGCAGCCGGGCGATCTGCCGGGCGTCGGCGTGCGCGTCGGGGAACCGGACCAGGGTGTCCGCCCCGGCCGCGCCGGCGGCGGTGTTCAGCACGGCGGTGCCGGGCGCGGTGGCCTCGGCGCCGGGCACCCGGGGGCCCAGCACGGCCGTCCCGCCGGGCAGCGCCACCCGCAGCGCGAACTGCCCGAACAGCGACTCGGCCCGGCCGTAGAGCGCCTCCACCCCGTGCGTGCTCTGGCTGGCCAGCACCAGGTGCAGGCCGTACGAGCGACCCTTGCGGGCCAGGTCCTCCAGCAGGTCGACGGCGTCGCGGGCCAGCCGGTCGTTGCCGGCCAGCAGCACCTGGAACTCGTCGATCACCGCGACGATCCGGGGCACCCCCGCCGACGCGGGCAGGTCGGCGAGCTTGCTGACCCCGTGCCGCTTCAGCTCCTCGGCCCGGGCGCCCAGCTCCCGCCGCAGGTCGCGCAGCACGGCCAAGCCGTACTCGCGGTCGGACTCCACGCCGACCACCCGGGCGTGCGGCAGGAACGACGGGTCCCGCTCGGTGGGGGTGAACTCGGTGAAGCTGACGCCCTCCTTGAAGTCGAGCAGGTACAGCCGCAGCTCGGCGGGCGCGTACCGGGCGGCCAGCCCGTAGAGCACGTCCACCAGGAAGACCGTCTTGCCGGCGCCGGTGCGCCCGCCGACCAGCCAGTGCGGGGTGGCGTCGTCGAAGGCGAGGGTCACCGGGGCCCGGCCGGCGCGGCCGACCACCGTGCGCAGCCCGGGCCGCGCGGACTCCGTCCACCGCCGCGGCGGCAGCAGGTCCGCGACGTGCAGCGCCTCTTCGCGCCGCACGGCCGCGCCCAGTCGCTCGGCGAGCGCGCGTACGGCCGACGCGGGCGGGTCGCCGTCGAGCAGCACCGGTACGGCCAGCCCGGCGCCGTCCGGGCCGTACGTCCGGCCGGGCGGGTCGCCGACCCAGGCGTACCGCTCGTCGAGCCGCAGCGTGGTGGTGGCGCCCAGCGGTGGCGGTGTCAGGCCGGGCTGGGCGGTGAGGTCGCCGGCGAGCAGCACGCAGACCGCGGCGGTCGGCCCGGCGTGGGTGAGCGCGGCGAGCCGGGCGAGCTGCCGGGAGCCGGGCAGCGAGGCGACCACCACCACCAGCAGCTCGGTGTCGTCCCGGTCGCCGTGCTGGGCGGCGCGGGCGTGCGCCTCGGCCGCGTCGAGCAGCGCGTCGGTCTCGGCCTCGGTGACCGCGGCGGGGCCGAGCACGCCGGCCTCGCGCAGCGGTCGCAGCGGCAGGAAGGTGGCGCCCAGCGCCGCCGGGTCCACCCCGACCACCCGGATCGCGCCCGGCGCGGCGGTGGCCAGCAGCCGCAGCACCAGCAGCCGCAGCAGCACGGCGACCCGGGGGTCGCGGGCGTCCGCACCGATCGCCAGGTGGCCGCCGGCGCCCAGCGGCAGCAGCAGCGGAAACCGCCCGTCGGCGGTGGTGGCCTCGCCGATCCGGACCGCCGCCGGCCCGACACCCGGGCCGGGCGCACGGGTGGGGGCGGCCAGCCCGTCGGCCAGCCGGTTCAGCCGAGCGATCAGGTCGACAGTGCGTTCCGGGACAGGTTCGCCGGCCAGCCGGTCGAGCAGGACGCGGGCCCGCTCCCACCGCTCCCGGGCCTGCCGGTGCAGCCCGACCGCCTGCTGGTACGCCGACGCGAGCCTGCCCACCTTGTGCTCCCCATCGCCGTCCGATCGATCGGAGGGAACCCTAACCGTTACGGCGGCCGGCGCGCACCCGGCCATCGGCGGTCACCGTTGGCCGGATGTTCACCCGCCGGTCGCGGGCCCGGCCGGACGGCGTTCCCCCGGCCCGGCTTGCCTGACGGCGTACGACAACGATGACCATCAGGAAGGTGCCCACGTGACCTCCTCCCCCACGTCCCGCCGTAACGTGCTGCGCGGTGGCGCGGCCGCCGGCCTCGGCATCGTCGTCGCCGGCAACCTCGAGGCGATCGCCGGTCCGGCCGCGGCGCGGGCCGCCGTGCGCCCGGCCGTCGGCTACGGCGAGCTGGTGCCGGACCCGGCCGGCCTGCTCGCCCTGCCGCCCGGCTTCTCCTACACGATCGTGGCCCAGGCCGGCGTGACGAAGCTGGAGACCGGTCAGCCCACCCCCAGCGACGCCGACGGCACCGGCTGCTTCCGGTCCCGCACCGGCTCGGTACTGGTCAACAACCACGAGATCGGCGGCGGCGAGCCGCACGGCGTGCCCGCGATGGCCGGCCTCACCTACGACCCGGGCGCCCGCGGCGGCACCACCACCATCGAGGTGGACGGCGCGGGCCGGCGGCTGCGCGAGTACGTGAGCGTGGCCGGCACGCACAACAACTGCGCGGGTGGCATCACCCCGTGGGGCACCTGGCTGACCTGCGAGGAGACCGAGCAGCGGGCCGGCGGGGTGTTCCTCAAGGACCACGGGTACGTGTTCGAGGTCGACCCGCACGACCAGGAGCAGAACCTCGACCCGGTGCCGCTGAAGTTCCTCGGCCGGTACGCCCACGAGGCGGTGGCGGTCAACCCGTACACCCACTCGATCCTCCTCACCGAGGACGCCGGCGGCCCGAACGGCCTGTACTACCGGTGGACCCCGCCGCGCGGCTTCCGGGGCGGCAAGGGCGCGCTGCGCGCGCTGGCCACCCGCCCGGACGGCGACACCGCCGGTGAGCTGCAGGCGATGAGCTGCTTCCACGGCAGCACGCACATCACCGACCTGTCCGAGGCCACCCGGCCGGGCACCCGCTACAAGGTGGAGTGGGTGGACGTGCCGGATCGGGACGCGAAGACGGTCTCGGTGCGCAAGCAGTTCACCGATGAGCAGGTCACCCGCAGCCGCAAGCTGGAGGGCGCCTGGTGGGCCGACGGCGGCGCGTACTTCGTCGCCAGCTTCGCGCGGCACGCCGACGGCAGCGTCAACGAGCACGACGGTCAGGTCTGGTTCTACGACCCGCGCTCGGAGTCGGTCACGCTGAAGACCATCTTCGGGGTGAACCCGGACCCGGCGGTGGAGGGCAACTACGACGGCCCGGACAACATCACCGTCTCGCCGTACGGCGGGGTGATCCTGGCCGAGGACGGCGAGGGCCTGTCCCACCTGGTCGGCGTGACCGAGCAGGGCAAGGCGTACCCGTTGGCCCGCAACGAGCTCAACGACAGCGAGTTCACCGGCCCGACGTTCAGCGCGGACGGGCGGATCCTGTTCGCCAACATCCAGACCCCGGGCTACGTGTTCGCGATCACCGGCCCGTGGGGTCGCGCGAGCAACGCCCACCCCTCGTCCCACCGGTCCTGATCCACACCGACGGCCGGTGACCCCTCCCCGGGTCGCCGGCCGTCGGCGTCGACTCAGCGGGGCCGGCAGGACGGGTCGGCCGGGCCGTCGGCGGCGCCGCAGTGGAACACCTCGACCGGCTCCGCGGCGACGTCGGGCACCTGCGCCACCCGCAGCAGCGAGATCCGCTTCGCCACCGGTTCGCCGGAGTCCGGGGCGTACCGGACCAGACCGGCGACGCCCGGGTAGCCGCCGGCGGCGTTCTGCCGCAGCACCTCGGCGTGCACCCCGACCGGGTTGACCGAGCGGGGCTCCCACTGCCGGCCGGTGTCGGCGTGCCGCAGTCGTGCCGCCAGGCTCTCCAGGGCCCGCACCATCATCATCGCGGCGTCGTAGGCGAGGCTGACCCGCTCCCCCACCGGTGGGCCGGAGCCGTCGCGGCAGCGCGGCGGGTCCAGCAGGTCGTCGGCGCCGACCCAGGTGAGGAAGGTGCCGCGGGCGTCGTCCCGGCGGGCCTGGGCGGCGCGCAGCGCGCCGCAGGTGCCCAGGGCGGCCTTCGACACGTACGTCACCGGCAGGTTGCCCGGCGCGCTGGCCCGCAGTCCCGGATTGGCCATGTACCGGTTCACCGAGTCGTCGGCCACCAGGTGCCGGGGCGGGTCGGCGCCGCACTCCTTGAGCGCCCGCAGGAAGCCGTCGAACTCCGACCAGCGGCCGGCGAACAGCAGCATCCCGCGGTAGCCGCACTCCTGGGTGAGCCGTCGCCCGGTACGCCACTCGTCCACCCGGGTCAGCCGGGACCCGAACCGCTGCCGCAGGTCGTCGACCAGGGTCGCCACGTAGAGGTCGTCGGCGAGCGAGCTGTCCTCGCCAGTGGTCCAGTAGACGTGCGTCTCGGTCACCCTGAGCACCCGCGCGTACTCGTCGAACATCCGCGCCTGGTCCCGGTTGGGGGCGGAGATCTGCAGGTAGAGGCTGGAGTTCTCGTCCATCCGGTCGGCCGACAGGGTGGGCGCGAGCACCGGCAGGCCGACCCGGTTCAGCTCGCGCAGCGCGGCGGCGGTGGTGGAGCGGCTCTCCACCAGCCCCACCACCCCGAGCACGGTCGGGTCGTCCCGGGCCAGCTCCTCCAGCAGGTCCACCGCCGGCCCGGCGTGGCGCATCTGCCGGCCGCCGTTGGCGACCACGATGCGCAGCAGCGCCGCGCCGTCGGCTGCCGCGGACTCCTTGAGCAGGGCGTACTGGGCGGTTGCCATGCCCTCCAGCTCCTCCCGCTCGGAGACGTACGACTCCTCGTCCGCGCGGGTCCGGTTGCCGGTCAGGGTGCCCAGGTAGACCAGGGTGAGGTAGGGCCGGCGGTGCTGGCTGCGGCGCCAGACCTCCTCGGCGGCCCGGTTCTGCGCGAAGATCCGTCGTTGCACCGCGCGCAACCGGTCCTGCCCGGGGTCGTCGTTGAAGACCTGCCCCGCGCTGTCGCTGTAGCCGACGCACTCGCCGGCCACCAGGCGCACCGCCACCCGCCCGGTCGGGACGGGATGGCAGGACAGCGTCCACCGGTCGTCGGCCCACGCGCCGAGCGCCACCAGCAGCGCCAGCGCCACCGCCGCCGGCAGGAAACGCCGTGACCACCATGGCGGGTCGGGGGCCACCAGCGCCCTGGGGGCCACCCCCGTCGGGGGTACGGCGCCCGCGCCGTCCAGCCCGAGCACGAGCAGCCAGGCCGCCGGGCGGCGCAGCCGCCGGGTCTCCGGCAACGCCTCGGCCCACTCCTGGTACGCCTCGTCGGCCTCGCGCAGCGGCCGGGGCGCGGGCAGCTCCGGCGGCGGTTCGGTGGCGACCGCCACGACCAGCAGCGGGTCGTTGCGGCCGGTCTCGTTGCGCACGTCGGTGAGCAGCCGGACCAGGGTGTGCCCGACCCCGCCGACGGTCACCCCGTCGAGCAGCAGCACCGGGTAGGCGGTGCGCCGCCAGTCGCCCGGCCGCCAGAACCGCCTGCGGTACGCCTGCCGCAGGTCCTCCAGGAAGGCGTGCAGCAGCAGCTTGTCCACCTGGGCCGGTTGCTCGCCGTCGCGCCAGCCGGCGGTGAGCCGCTCGGCGAAGCCGAGGAAGGTCACCGACTGCCGGGGCGCCAGGTACTGCTGCCGCATGAACCAGCGGTACTGCCGGCCGACGAGCGGGACCCGGCCGGAGACGGCGATCCGGAACACCACGCTGGGCACGGCGCGGCGCAGCAGCCAGAGCAGCACCTGCAGGGCGGTGCCGAGCCCCGACTCCCCGCTGACCTGGGGTTCCTCGGTGGAGCGACGGCCGCGCCAGTCGCGCAGCCGGCGGAGCAGGGCGCCCCGGCCGCTGTCCGCGGCGTCGACGCCGACGGTGAGGGTCTGGTGCATCAGCCAGTCGGCCAGCGGGTAGTGCCGGAACCGCAGCCGGGCGGTGCCGAACGCCTCCAGGGAGAGCTGCCGGTGCAGTTCGCGCACGGCGGCCGGGATGTCGGCCACCGCGTCCGGGGCGGCCAGGTCAAGCACCGCGTGCGGCACCCGACGGCCGCTGCCCTGGCCGACGAAGCGGCGCAGCAGCGTGCCCACGCCGTCCGCCCCGGGCGGGCGCACCAGCCACAGCAGCGGCAGTCGCCGGTCGCCGCGACGGGGTCGGGACAGCAGCCGGGCCAGCAGGGTGAGCTTCTCCAGGATGCCGGCGGGAAGCCGATCGGGGGTGGGACGGGGTCGCTGCCGGGTCGCCGGTTCTCTCATCGCCGCCTCCGTCGGATCCGGTGGGGCAATTGTCATCCATGGATGCAAGGCGGCCGGCGGTCCACGGGGGACCGCCGGCCGCCGGGAGGGGCGAGGATCAGCCGATCGCCGCGGTCAGCGCCGGCAGGTAGCCGTACCGGTAGCCGTCCGCGTCCGGGTGGTACGCCTCGATGACGCCCGTGACGTCGCGGATCCACGGGTCGGCGGCGCAGACGCCGTGCCCGGTGAACGGCGGCCGGACATCGACGAAGGTGGCGCCGGCGGCGCCGGCCCGACCGGCGGTGACCGAGGCGAGCAGGTCGGCCGCCTGGTTGAGGATGGTGCGCTTGTAGCTGCTCATCGCGAGCAGCCCGCAGTAGTTCGTCTCGAACAGCCGCGGGTAGCCGAGCACTACCAGCCGGGCGTTGGGCGCCCGGCCACGGATCGCCGCGTAGGTGGCGTCGAGCCGGCCCGGCAGGGTCGACGTGGCGAAGCTCTTCGCCCCGGCGACCGCGTTCTCACAGCTGCTGGTGCTGCCGAACCGGCAGCTGGTGATCACGTCGACGAAGCCCGCGTCGTTCCCGCCGATGGTGATCGTGACCAGCGTGGTGCTGGCGCTGAGCGAGTTCACCTGGCTGTTGATCACGTCGGAGGTGACCGCGCCGCCGCAGGCGGGGAACTTGAAGCTGGTCACCGCGTGGGCGGCGGCCCAGAGCGGGGCGTACGACTTCTGGCTGCGGAAGCAGGTGGACAGGTCGTACGGCCCGGCGCCGACGCCGGAGGAGTACGAGTCGCCGAGGGCGACATAGTTGACGGTGGCGGCCTGGGCGACGCCGGGGACGAGCACGGCGCCGGTGAGGGCGGTGAGCAGGGCGACCAGCGCGGTGACGGCGCGGGTCAGGGCGCGACGAGGCATGCGGGACCTCCACGGTGCAGGGGTGGTGGGATCCTCGTGACCGCGCGCGTGGCCAGGGGTTGTTACTAGTCGGTAATGCTATCGAAACATCTGGATAAAGTGAACAGCCCGCGGCCGGGCAACGGGGCAACCACGTTCACAACCGTCGATTAGGTTGGTGGGGCGAATATCCCGACGAAGGGAGTCCACCTCGTGCGACGCGTGCTCACGGCGGCCATCGCCGCCCTGACCGTCACCACCGCCGGCACCCTGATGACCGGCGCCCCCGGCCAGGCCGCCCCACCGGGCGCGCGGCGGCCGGTCCCGGTCGCGGCCACCCCCACCTGGGGCAGCCCCGGCCTGGGCGACCCCTACTTCCCCGACTACGGCAACGGCGGGTACGACGTCGACCACTACGACGTCCGGCTGCGCTACGAGCCCGCCACCGACCGGCTCACCGGCACCACCACCATCCTGGCCCGGGCCACTCAGGACCTGAGCCGGTTCAACCTGGACTTCCTGCTCGGCGTCGAGTCGGTGCGGGTCAACGGCTGGTCGGCGAGCTTCACCCGGCAGGGCGCGCACGAGCTGGTGATCAACGCGCCGCGGGCCATCACCAAGGGCCAGCAGCTCACCGTCGTGGTGACGTACGCGGGCGTGCCCTCGGAGACGCTGGTCGATGGCTACACCGGCTGGACCCGCACCGCGGACGGCGCGCTCGCCGTGAACGAGCCCGAGTCGGCCTGGTGGTGGTTCCCGTCCAACGACCACCCGCTGGACAAGGCCACCTTCGACGTCTCGGTCTCGGTGCCCACCGGCGTCGAGGTGATCAGCAACGGCGTCCAGCCGCGCCCCCAGGTGGCCGAGCCGGGCAACCGGACCAGATGGAGCTGGCGCAGCACCAAGCCGGGCGCCACCTACCAGGCGTTCATGGCCATCGGGCAGTACGACATCGTCACCGACACCGCCCCGAACGGGCAGCCGGTGATCAACGCGTACAGCACCACGCTCGGCGACCGGGAAGGTGCCGCGCGGGCCAGCATCGAGCGCACCGCCGAGGTGGTCGACTGGGAGAGCGGCGTCTTCGGGCCGTACCCGTTCGAGGCACAGGGCGGCGTGGCCGGGCCGATCGACGGCGTCGGCTTCGCGCTGGAGACCCAGACCCGACCGGTGTACGGCCCGGGCTTCTGGCGGCGCGGCTCGAACCCGTACGTGATCGTGCACGAGAACGCCCACCAGTGGTTCGGCGACTCGGTCTCGGTCGCCGACTGGAGCAACATCTGGCTCAACGAGGGCTTCGCCTCGTACGCCGAGTGGCTCTGGTCGGAGCAGCAGGGCGAGGGCACCGCACAGGAGTGGTTCGACTTCACCTACGCCGGCTACCCGAAGGACGACCCGTTCTGGCAGGTGAAGCCGGGTGACCCGGGCGCCGCGCGGGTCTTCGACGACGCGGTCTACGACCGGGGCGCGATGGCCCTGCACCAGTTGCGGCTCGCCGTCGGTGACGACGCGTTCTTCCGAATCCTGCCGGCCTGGACCGCCGCGCACCGCTACGGCAACGGCACCATCGCCCAGCTCCAGGCGCTCGCCGAGCAGATCTCCGGGCTGGACCTGGACGGCCTCTTCACCACCTGGCTGTTCACCCCGGGCCGGCCCGAGCTCGCCACGGCGAACCGCGCCGCGTCCGCTCCGCGGCAGCCGAAGTCGTGGGCGAAGGTCCACGAGGCACACCAGCTGATGCACCGCTGACGCTGGCGCCGGTCGGGCGCCCCGGATCCCGGGGCATCCGACCGGCGCGCCAGCGCGTCAGGTCGCCGGCGTGGTCACCGTGTGCACGGCCGCCCGTTCGGTGGCCGACTCGATCACCCTGATGTGCCGGTACGCGAACCACAGCGGCGGGAACGCCCCGACGGCGAACGACAGGTCCACCAGCGTCCAGAACCACGGGATGTCCCGGATCGGTCCGCAGATCAGTGCGAGCGGAATGATCCCGGCACAGGCGATCATGCCGAGTTGGACGACCCAGACGTTGCGCACCGGGTCCCGCAACGGCCCGTAGAACGCCACCGCGAGCACCAGATGGGCGAAGGCCAGCCAGTCGGTGCCGTAGATCATGAACGGGTACCGCTCCCCCGTCTCGACCAGACCGGTGTGGACGTGCTCGATCCAGCCGGCCAGTGCGGGCAGCTGCCCGGCCAGCGGGTCGAGCACCCGCAGCAGCCAGCGGACCTCGACCTCCAGCGGGAAGGCGGTGACCCCGCTGAGGAAGAGCCCCACCACGACCACCCAGAGCCACCGACGAATCCACCGCAGGCGTTGCTCGATCTCCATCGCCCGAGCGTAACGATGGTCTTCGAGATGTCGGGGCCCCGGAAGCGCCCGGGACGGTCCCGGGATGTGTGTCCTCGCGCACCGGCGGGTCCGGGTCGCGCCCGCCGACGGCCGCCGCCGGGGTCGACCCGCTGCGGGTGGTCGCCCCCGGTCTGCTCGGGCATGGCGGTCGGCTGGCCCCGGGGAGGCGCTCGGCCGGCTCGGGAGGCGCTCGGCCGGGTAGCCCAACACCGCCTACGAACTTGATGTCGTTGACGAATCATTCGGTCACAGCTGGGCTGCGGGCGTAACCGCGCCCTCGCGATTCGTTCGCGACATCAAGTTCGTAGCGTCTCGACGCAGTCCGCTGCGCCACACCGGGGGAATCGCCTGTCCGGAGGCGGGTCGCCTCCGCCACGCCACCCGGAGGCGCCGCTCCGCCGCCCTTCCGCTGCCGCTCCGCGCAGCGACACCCGGCGGCGGGCGGCTCAGCTGGCGGAGGGCGGCTCAGCGGGCGGCGAGCGGCTGGCGGGCCGGGTCCACCGGTGCCGGCAGGGTGCCGACCCCGCCGAGGTACGAGTGGATCGCGGCGGCGGCGGCCCGGCCCTCGGCGATCGCCCAGACGATCAGCGACGCGCCTCGGTGCATGTCGCCGGCCACGAACACCCCGTCGGCGTCGGTCTGCCAGTCCGGCCGGGCGTCCACCGCGCCGCGCCCGTTGCGGACCACCCCGAACTGGGTCAGCAGCGGCTGCTCCTCGGTGCCCTCGAAGCCGATCGCCAGCAGCACCAGGTCGGCCGGCAGCTCCCGCTCGGAGCCGGGCAGCGCGGTCACGATCCGCCGGCCGTCCCGCTTCTCCACCGTCACCTCGGCGATCCGCACGCCCTTGACCTGACCGGTGCCGTCGTCGACGAACTCCTGCACGGCGACGGCGAAGACCCGGTCGCCGCCCTCCTCGTGCGCCGGGTAGTTGCGCAGCACCCAGGGCCAGGTGGGCCACGGGTCCCGCTCGGCGTCCCGACTGCTCGGCGGCTCCGGGTAGAGGTCCAGCTGGTGCACCCCGGCCGCGCCCTGCCGGTGGGCCACTCCGAGGCAGTCCGCGGCGGTGTCGCCACCGCCGATGATCACCACGTGCTTTCCGGCGGCGTCGATCGGGGTGCCGTCCGGCAGCACCGCGAGCGCCGGCCGCGCGGCGTCGGCGCCGGCCGCCGCCCCGGCGCCCGAACCGCCCGGCTGGGCGGCCGCCGCGGCGGCGACCACCCGGTTGGCGGCGACCAGGTGGTTCATCGCCTGGTGCACGCCACGCAGCGCCCGGCCCGGCGTCTCCGGGGTGTCCCGGCCCTGCAGCGCGCCGCAGGCGAGCAGCACCGCGTCGTGCTCGGCGCGCAGCTGCTCGGCGGTGACGTCCACGCCGACGTTCACCCCGGTGCGGAACCGCACCCCCTCGGCGGTGAGCTGGGCCAGCCGCAGGTCGATGTGCCGCTTCTCCAGTTTGAAGTCGGGGATGCCGTACCGGAGCAGGCCGCCGATCGCGTCGTCCCGCTCGTACACGGTGACAGCGTGACCGGCGCGGGCCAGTTGCTGGGCGGCGGCGAGCCCGGCGGGCCCGGAGCCGACCACGGCCACGGACCGGCCGGTCGGCGCGGGCGCCGGCCGGGGGCGCAGCCCGCCGCGGGTCACGGCCGCGTCGGCGATCTCCACCTCGACCTGCTTGATGGTGACCGGGTCACCGCCGGCGATGCCCAGCACGCAGGCCGCCTCGCAGGGCGCCGGGCAGAGCCGGCCGGTGAACTCCGGAAAGTTGTTGGTGGCGTGCAGCGACTCGACCGCGGCGTCCCACTCACCGGTACGGACCAGGTCGTTCCAGTCCGGGATGCGGTTGCCCAGCGGGCAGCCGTCGTGGCAGAACGGGATGCCGCAGTCCATGCAGCGGGTCGCCTGCTCGCGGACGAGCTGCTCGCCGGCGGGCGGATAGACCTCCCGCCAGTCGGTGATCCGCACCGGCACCGGACGGCGGGCGGGCAGCCGCCGGTTGTAGCGCAGGAATCCGTTCGGGTCAGGCACGAGCCACCTCCTGGACCGCGGCCCGCGGGGCGGGCAGCACCGGCATGGACGACGGCGCGCTGAGCGCGCTCATCACCGCGTCGTCGACGTCGCGGCCGGCGGCTTCGGCGGCCCGCATGATCTCCATCACCCGGCGGTAGTCCCGGGGCACCACCGCGGTGAACTCCTCCACCGCCTCCGGCCAGCGCTTGAGCAGCTCCGCGCCGACCGCCGACTCGGTCTCCGCGACGTGCCGCTGGACCAGGTCGTGCAGCAGGTCCCGCTCCTCGTCGCGCAGCGGCGCGAGGTCGACCAGCTCGGCGTTGACCCGGTCGGTGTCCAGCCGGTGCACGAACGCGGTGCCGCCGGACATGCCGGCGGCGAAGTTGCGCCCGGTCTCGCCGAGCACCACCACCGTGCCGCCGGTCATGTACTCGCAGCCGTGGTCGCCGACGCCCTCGACGACGGCCACCGCACCGGAGTTGCGCACCGCGAACCGCTCCCCCACCCGGCCACGCAGGAACAGCTCACCGCCGGTCGCCCCGTACAGGATGGTGTTGCCGGCGATGATCTGGTCCTCGGCCCGCTGCCCGACGGCGGCCTCGGTGGCGACGAACGGCGCGGCGGCGTCCGGGCGGACGACGAGCCGGCCGCCGGACAGTCCCTTGCCGACGTAGTCGTTCGCGTCGCCGTGCAGCCGCAGGGTGACCCCGCGCGGCAGGAACGCGCCGAACGACTGGCCGGCGGTGCCGCGCAGCAGGAACTCGATGGTGTCGTCGGGCAGCCCGGCCCCGCCGAACCGGCGGGTCACCTCGCCGCCGAGCATCGCGCCGACGCTGCGGTGCTCGTTGCGCACCGCCACCTCGACCCGGACCGGGCGGCCGTCGCGCAGCGCCGGCTCGGCGAGCGCGATCAGCTCGTTGTCCAGGGCGTGCTCCAGGCCGTGGTCCTGGGCGCGGACCCCGCGCCGGGCGGCGCCCGCCGGCAGCTCCGGCAGCTGCAGTACGCGCCGCAGGTCCAGCCCGTACGCCTTCCAGTGGTCGATCGCCGGGACGACGTCGAGCAGCTCGGTCTGCCCGATCGCCTCCTCGATGCTGCGGAAGCCCAGCTCGGCGAGGTAGCCGCGGACCTCCTCGGCGAGGAAGAGGAAGAAGTTCTCCACGAACTCCGGCCGGCCGGTGAACCGCTCGCGCAGCACCGGGTTCTGGGTGGCGATGCCGACCGGGCAGGTGTCCAGGTGGCAGACCCGCATCATCACGCAGCCGGAGACGATCAGCGGCGCGGTGGCGAAGCCGAACTCCTCGGCGCCGAGCAGCGCCGCGATCAGCACGTCCCGGCCGGTCTTGAGCTGGCCGTCGACCTGCACGGTGACCCGGTCGCGCAGCTTGTTGAGCAGCAGCGTCTGCTGCGCCTCGGCCAGCCCCAGCTCCCACGGGGTGCCGGCGTGCTTGAGCGAGTTGAGCGGGGACGCCCCGGTGCCGCCGTCGTGGCCGGAGATCAGGATGACGTCCGCCTTGAGCTTGGCGACGCCGGCCGCGACGGTGCCCACCCCGACCTCGCTGACCAGCTTGACGTGCACCCGGGCCGCCGGGTTGACGCACTTCAGGTCGTGCACCAGCTGGGCGAGGTCCTCGATGGAGTAGATGTCGTGGTGCGGCGGCGGGGAGATCAGGCCGACGCCCGGGGTGGCGTGCCGGGTCCGGGCGATCCACGGCCAGACCTTGTTGCCGGGCAGCTGGCCGCCCTCGCCGGGCTTCGCGCCCTGGGCCATCTTGATCTGCAGGTCGTCCGCGTTGACCAGGTATTCGCTGGTCACGCCGAACCGGCCGCTGGCGATCTGCTTGACCGCCGACCGGCGGGCCGGGTCGTGCAGCCGGTCGACGTCCTCGCCGCCCTCGCCGGTGTTGGACTTGCCGCCGAGGCGGTTCATCGCGATAGCCAGGGTCTCGTGCGCCTCCGCCGAGATCGACCCGTACGACATGGCGCCGGTGGCGAACCGTTTGACGATCTCGGTGGCCGGCTCGACCTCGTCCAACGGGACGGGCGGGCGTACCCCGGTGCGCAGGGTGAACAGCCCGCGCAGCGAGCCGGCCTGCGCGGCCAGCTCGTCGACCTTGGCGGTGTACTGCCGGAACACGTCGTACTGGCGACTGCGGGTGGCGTGCTGGAGCAGGAAGACCGTCTCCGGGTTGAACAGGTGCAGCTCGCCCTCGCGGCGCCACTGGTACTCGCCGCCGACCTCCAGCCGGGTGGACCCGGTGGCGCCGGCGGGCGGCCAGGCCAGCGCGTGCCGGGCGGCCACCTCGGCGTGGATGCCGGCCAGGCCGACCCCGCCGATGGTGCTCGGGGTGCCGCGGAAGTAGCGCTCGACCAGTCGGGTGTCCAGCCCGACCGCCTCGAAGACCTGCGCCCCGCAGTACGACGACACCGTCGAGATGCCCATCTTGGACATGATCTTCAGGACGCCCTTGCCGAGCGCCTTGACGTAGTTGCGCACCGCCTTCTCCCGATCCACCCCGACGAGCGAGCCCGTGGAGATCATGTCCTCCACCGACTCGAAGGCCAGGTACGGGTTGACCGCCGCCGCGCCGTACCCGATCAGCACCGCGGCGTGGTGCACCTCCCGGCAGTCGCCGGACTCGACGATCAGCGCCACCTGGGTGCGGGTCTGCTCGCGCACCAGGTGCTGGTGCACCGCGGCGGTGAGCAGCAGCGACGGGATGGGCGCCAGGTCGGCGTTGGAGTCCCGGTCGGACAGCACCAGGATCCGGACGCCGTCCTCGATCGCCTCGGAGACGTGCCGGCAGATCTCGGTCAGCCGGGCCTTGATCCCGGGCCCGCCGTCGCGGATGCGGTAGAGGCCGGAGACCCGGACGGCCTTGAAGCCGGGCAGGTCGCCGTCCTCGTCGATGGAGAGGATCTTGGCCAGCTCGTCGTTGTCGATCACCGGGTACGGCAGCACGATCTGTCGACAGCTCGCCGGCCCCGGGTCGAGCAGGTTGCCCTCCGGCCCGATGGTGGACGACAGGCTGGTCACCAGCTCCTCCCGGATGGCGTCCAGCGGCGGGTTGGTGACCTGGGCGAAGAGCTGGTGGAAGTAGTCGTAGAGCAGCCGCGGCCGGGTGGACAGCGGCGAGATCGGGGTGTCCGTGCCCATCGAGCCGAGCGGTTCGGCGCCCGTCCGGGCCATCGGCCCGAGCAGGATCTTCAGCTCCTCCTCGGTGTAGCCGAAGGTCTGCTGCCGGCGGCGGACCGAGTCGTGGGTGTAGACGGTGTGCTCGCGCGGCGGCAGGTCACCCAGCTCGATCAGGCCGGCGTGCAGCCAGTCGCCGTACGGCAGCTCGGCGGCCAGCTCGGTCTTGATCTCGTCGTCCGAGACGATCCGGTGGTTGACCGTGTCGACCAGGAACATCTTGCCCGGTTGGAGCCGGCCCTTGGCCACCACGGTGGCCGGGTCGAGGTCGAGCACGCCCGCCTCGCTGCCCAGCACCACCAGCCCGTCCGCGGTACGCCACCAGCGGCCCGGGCGCAGGCCGTTGCGGTCCAGCACCGCGCCGACGATCTCGCCGTCGGTGAACGCCACCGAGGCCGGGCCGTCCCACGGCTCCATCAGGCTGGCGTGGAAGCGGTAGAAGTCGCGCTTGTCCGCCCGCATCCCCGGGTCGTTCTCCCACGCCTCGGGGATCATCATCAGCACCGCGTGCGGCAGGCTCCGCCCGGCCAGGTGCAGCAGCTCGAGGACCTCGTCGAAGTTCGCCGAGTCCGAGGCGGCCGGGGTGCAGACCGGGAAGACCCGCCGGATGTTGCCGGAGATGTCGGGGCTGCGCAGCAGCGCCTCGCGGGCCTGCATCCAGTTCCGGTTGCCCCGGATCGTGTTGATCTCGCCGTTGTGCGCGATGAACCGGTACGGGTGGGCCAGCGGCCAGGACGGGAAGGTGTTGGTGGAGAACCGGGAGTGCACCAGCGCGATCGCGCTGTCCACCCGCTCGTCGGTCAGCTCGGGGAAGTACGCCGGCAGCTGGTCCGGGGTGAGCATGCCCTTCCAGACCATGGTCCGGGCGGACAGCGAGGGGAAGTACGCCGGCACGCCCCGCTCGGCGGTCTCCCGCTCGGCCTGCTTGCGGACGCAGAACGCCACCCGGTCCAGCTCCAGGCCGGCCAGCGGGGAACCGGCCGGGCCGGCGGCGGTGCCGGTCAGCCGGTGCGCGGCGAGGAAGACCTGCCGGATCCGGGGCATCGCGGCGAGCGCGGTCTCGCCCAGCCCGCTCGGGTCGGTCGGCACGTCCCGCCAGCCGAGCAGGTCGGCGCCCTCGACCAGGGCGTACTTCTCGACCACCCGGCGGGCCCGGGCCTCGGCCGCGTCGTCGTCGGGCAGGAAGACCAGGCCGGTGGCGTACTGGCCGGCCGGCGGGAGCGGGAAGTCGACCACGGCGCGCAGGAACGCGTCCGGCACCTGCATCATGATGCCCGCGCCGTCGCCGGTGTTGTGCTCCGCGCCCCGGGCGCCGCGGTGGTCGAGCCGGCAGAGCGCGCCCAGACCGCGGGCGACGACCTGGTGGGAGCGCCGGCCGTGCAGATCCGCCACAAAGGCGACACCGCACGCGTCGTGCTCGTTCGCGGGGTCGTAGAGACCGGTCGCGGGCGGGGCCGACTGGGGGCTCAGAGGGTACGGAAGGGCCACCGGGTCTCCTGTCGTCACTCAGGTTGGATCATGCTCGGGACGACGTCGGCCCTTGGCGGTCTGTTGAGTCTACGTTAGGGCGGGTGGCGCGGGGCCAGTGCGGATTGATCACACCTTCCAGAGTCTGGGACGTGTAGTCTCGCGCGGTGGATCCCTCGCACCAGGATTTGTTCGTCCGGTTGGAACGCTTCTACGACGCGGTGCCCCGCGACGGCGCCCGGGCCGAGGAACACGGCGGCCTCGTGCTGTTCGTCCGGGAGGGCGCCGGCTGGCCGTACTACGCCCGCCCCCGGATCGGCGTCGCGGACGCCCCGTCGCTGGCCGAGGTCGGCGCGGTCCGGGAGCGGCAGCGCCAGCTGGGCCTGCCGGAGGCCTTCGAGTGGGTGCACGAGACCACCCCCGGGCTGCTCGCCACCGCCCGCGCGGCCGGGCTGAGCGTGCTCGAGGCGCCGCTGATGGTGCTCGACCCGGCCGCGCTGCCCGACCCGGCCACCCTCACCGACGTACCGGTGCGGGTGCTGGACCCGGCGGCGGAGGGCTTCGCCGCCGGCGTCGCCGCGCGCCGCGCGGTGGCCGCGGTCGGCTTCTCCGCCGCCGGCACCGCCCGCGGCGAGGCCGGGGCCGCCGAGCGGGACGCCGCGGCCACCGAGCTGGACGTGGCGGCGCTGGACGAGGAGCGGGCCCGGATCGCCGACGGCCGGCGGGTGTCCGCACTGGCCGGCACCGCCGAGGACGGCGCGCTGGCCAGCGGCATGGCGATGCGGGTGGACGACGTGGCCGAGATCGCCGGGGTGGCTACCCTGCCGGTCGCCCGGCGTCGCGGCCTGGGCGCGGCGGTCACCGCCACGCTCGCCCGCACCCTGCTGGACGCCGGCACCGACCTGGTCTTCCTGTCGGCCGGCAGCGAGGAGATCGCCCGGGTCTACCTGAAGGTCGGCTTCCGGCGGATCGGCACCGCCTGCATCGCCGAGCCCGCGCCGGCCATCATCTGACCGGTGGGCGGGCCCGGCCCGCGGTGGCGTGGCCGAGGGTGGGTGCGGCGGTCAGGACACCGGTGGGCGCCACTGCGCGGCAGAGGCGGCCGCGCTGGACAGCAGCCGGGGGCTGATCGTGCCCAGCGCGGCGTCCCGGGCCCGCAGGGCCAGCCGGCCCCGGGCCTGCAACACCGCCGACATCCGCCGGGTCTGCCGGACCACCGTGGCCGCCCGGGGCCGGCGCAGCCGGTCGTACGCCTGCAGCGCCTCCGGCAGCCCGGACTCGCGCAGCAGCGAGGCGAGGGTGGCGGCGTCCTCGAAGGCGAGGCAGGCGCCCTGCCCGAGGTGCGGCGGCATGGCGTGCGCGGCGTCGCCGAGCAGCACCACGCCGCCCGGGCCGGCCGGGAAGGCGTACGCCCGGGGCAGCGGTCGCAGCTCCCGCACCTCCTGCTGCACCAGGTCGGCCGTGTGGGTGGCGTCCAGCAGCTCGCCGATCGGGGCGGGCCAGCCGGCGTACCACCGCTTGAGCAGGGCGAGCTGGGTCTCCGGCGGCTCCGGCCGGGCGGCGCCGGCGGCGGTGGCCACCCAGTAGACGCCGCCGCGACGGGACGCGCCGGAGGAGCCGCGCTCGCCCAGCGAGGCGGCGACGAAGCGGTAACCGGCGCCGAGCGTCTCCCCGCCGAGGGGCTGGTCGGCCGGCAGCTCGGCGGCCCGGTACCAGGGAATCACCGCCCGGTACGCCGCGCACCCGGAGCTGACCACGGCCGCCTCGGGGGCGAGCTGCCGGCGCACCGCGCTGTCGGTGCCGTCGGCGGCGACCACCAGGTCGGCCTCGACCAGCTGCCGGGCCATCCCGACCGCGGGCCGGTCGGCGCCGCCGGCCCGGACGGTGTCCACCGACACCCCGGTGCGCAGCTCGACCCGGTCGCCCAGCCCGGCGATCAGCGCGTCATGCAGGTCCTCCCGGTGCACCACCACCGGCATCCGGTCGGCCGGGGTGGGTCGGGGCTGCACCAGCCACTGGCCGTCCGGGCGGCGGACCCCGCCGTCGGGCAGCGGGGTGGCGATGGCCTCCAGCCCGGAGCCCAGCCCCAGGGCGTGCAGCGCGCGCACGCCGTTGGGCCAGAGCACCACCGCGGTCGGCTCGGGGCGGACCCGGTCGGCCCGCTCCAGCACGGTGACCTGCCAGCCCGAGCGGGCCAACGCGCCGGCCACCGCCAGGCCGCCGAGCCCGGCGCCGACCACCACCGCGGTGCGTCTCACCCGCTCAGCCGTCCCGGTCGGCGGGGCGCCCACCGGCGGCGCCGGCCCGGTCGTCCCGCTCCACCTCGGCCGGATCGGGGCCGTCCGTCGCCGGGTGGTCGGCCGCCCCGTTGCGGGCCGCGGATTCCGGCTCGGCTTGGGCAACCGGCCCGGGCTCGGCGGTGTCGGCGGTGGGCCGGTCCGCGTCGACCGTGGGTCGGTCGGTGCCGGCCGTGGGTCGGTCCGCCTCAGCGGTGGGCCGGTCGGCGTCGACCGTGGGTCGGTCCGCCTTAGCGGTGGGTCGGTCCGCGTCGACCGGCTCGGCGTCGGGCCCCGGGGTCGGTTCGTCGGCGGCGCCGGCCGTCGGGGCGGTCTCCGGTTCGTCCGGGACCTCGCCGGTCTCCTGGTACGCCCGGAACCGCGCCTCGTCCACCACCCGGTAGCCGGTCGGGGCGGCCGCCCGCGCGCCGTCCCCGGCGCGGGACAGGTCGACCTGCGAGACGTCGCCACCGCCGGGCGGCACCGGCGCGGCCGGCTGACCGATCGGGACGAGGTACTCGCGCGGGCCGCGCACCAGCACGAAGTAGGCCAGCGCGCCGAGGAAGACCAGGCCCGCGGTCCACACGTTGAGCCGGACGCCGAGGATGGTGTTCGCCTCGTCGGTGCGCATCAGCTCGATCCAGAACCGGCCCACGGTGTAGCCCATGACGTACAGCGCGAACGCCCGCCCCCGGCCCAGCCGCAGCCGGCGGTCCAGCGCGAACACCAGGGCGGCGACGCCCAGGTTCCACAGCGCCTCGTAGAGGAACGTCGGGTGGTAGAGCCCGGGCTCCTGGATCGGCGCGCCGGCGTCGTCGCGCAACGCGTGGCCGGGATTGTCCGGGTCCATCCGGTGGATCTCCAGGCCCCAGGGCAGCGTCGTCCGGCCGCCGTACAGCTCGTTGTTGAACCAGTTGCCGAACCGGCCGATCGCCTGGGCGATGGGCAGCCCGGGGGCGAGCGCGTCGGCGACCACGGTCAGCGGGATGCCGAGCTGCCGGGCGGCGATCCAGGCGCCGACCGCCCCACCGGCGACCGCGCCCCAGATGCCCAGGCCGCCCTCCCAGATGGCGAACGCCTTCCAGGGGTCGCCGCCGGTGCCGAAGTACTTCTCCGGCGAGGTGATCACGTGGTAGATCCGGGCGCCGATGATGCCGGTCGGCACGGCCCAGACCGCGATGTCGAGCACCGCGCCGGGGGCCACCCCGCGCTGGCGCAGCCGGCGCTCGGTGACCCAGCAGGCCACCACGATCCCGACGATGATGCAGAGCGCGTACGCCCGGATCGGCAGCGGCCCGAGTTGCCACACGGCGGTGGTCGGGCTCGGCAGGGCCGCCAGGGGCGTCGTCGAGGCGAGGGTCACGGGTGCACAGGCTACCGTCGCGGACCGCATCCGCGGCACCCCGGTCCGGCCCGGCTCGCGCGCCGCATGACTTCCGGTGCCCGTCTCCGTACGCTCGATGTCATGAGTTCGCCGCGCTGGGCGGTCGCCGCGGTCGTCACCGACGACGCGGGCCGGGTGCTGCTCTGCCGCCATGAACGCGGTGGCCGGTGGGCACTTCCCGGCGGCCGGCTACGCCACCCGGAGTGCCCGGTCGGCGCGGTCGCCGGCGAGATCCACGCCGAGACCGGGTGCCCGGTCGAGGTGACCGATCTGGTGGGGATCTACCACCTCACCGGGTCGGGCTGCGTACCCGCCGGTGACCCGGCGGTGCCGCCCGACGTGCTGGTGCACGTCTTCCGGGCCCGCCCCGGCGCGACGCCGGCCGGTGAGCCGCCGCAGCGCTGCCGACTCGACTGGCACGACCCGGAGCGACTACCCGGCGCCGTCACGCCGGTGACCCGGGCGGCGGTCGCCGACGCGGCGGCCGGACGCGCCGGCGTGCTTCGCGAGATCCACCCGGACGACCTCGGGAGGGTGGATCCGACCGCTCCCGAGCCCAGGTCGAGCACCGGCTCGGCGGAGACCGGTTTCGGCGAGCCGGGCGCGCGAACCGACGGCGGCGCACCCGTCGCACCCACCGCGCGTGGCGCCGGGCAGGGCTCCTGACCCGGTACAGCCGCTGGTCAGCGCGGCTCCCGGACCGGAGCGGCGTGGTTCACCCAGTGTGAGGCGTACCCCCCACTTGTCGTCATGAGCGATATGACTCAGCGGCATATTTATGCCGCTGAGTCATATCGCTCAGGGAAAGAAGTGGTGGCTGACGGAGACACTCCGGGAGGCGGGCGAGCGGGCAGGCCGGTACTGCGCCAGGCGGGCAGAGGGATGCGGCAGGCGGGCAGAGGGACAGGGGCACGCCAGCACCCGGCCCGGCCGGCACATGGGCAGGCGGGTGTCACCGGCCTGGTTGCCGGGGGCGGGTCGACCCCGGCGGGTGCGACCGCGGGGGTGGGTGGGTCAGCGGGCGGGGTGGCGGACGCCTTCGGCGAGGTCGGCGCTCAGCGCCCGCAGGGCGGTCAGGCCGGCCGCCTGGTCGGGGGCGTCCAGCAGGCAGCGGATCAGGGCGCTGCCCACGATCACGCCGTCCGCGTAGCCGGCGACGGTGGCCGCCTGGGCGCCGGTGCCCACCCCAAGGCCGACGCCCACCGGCAGGTCGGTGGCCTCGCGTACCCGGGAGACCAGGACCGGCGCGGCGTCGGAGGTCTGCGACCGGGCGCCGGTCACCCCCATGATCGCGGTGGCGTAGACGAAGCCCCGGCAGTGCTCGACGGTCATCCGCAGCCGCGCGTCGGTCGACGACGGCGAGACCAGGAACGTCCGGTCCAGCCCGTACGCGTCGGAGGCGGCCAGCCACTCGTCGGCCTCGTCCGGTATCAGGTCCGGGGTGATCAGGCCGGTGCCCCCGGCGGCGGCCAGGTCGCGGGCGAACGCGTCCACGCCGTACTGCTCGATCGGGTTCCAGTAGGTCATGGTGACCACCGGCGCGCCGGTGGCCGCGACGGCCTCGATGATCCGCAGCGCGTCCCTGGTGCGGACGCCGCCGGCCAGCGCGATGTCGCTGGCCTTCTGGATCACCGGGCCGTCCATCACCGGGTCGGAGTACGGGATCTCCACCTCGATGACGTCCACGCCCGCCTCGACCATGGCGGTCATCGCGGCGATGCTGCCCTCGACGGTGGGGAAGCCGGCCGGCATGCAGCCCACCAGCACGGCCCGCCCGTCGGCCCGGGCCTTGTCGAAGGCCACCCCGATCCGGCTCATCACTGCTCCCTGTCGAGGATGCCGAAGTACTCGCCGGCGGTGTGCACGTCCTTGTCGCCCCGGCCGGAGAGGTTGACCACCAGGACCGGCTCCCGGCCCAGCTCGGCGGCGAGCGTCGGGGCCACCTTGAGCACGCCGGCCAGCGCGTGCGCGCTCTCGATCGCCGGGATGATCCCCTCGGTGCGGCAGAGCAGCTCGAACGCGGCCATCGCCTCGGCGTCGGTCACCGGCAGGTAGCTGGCCCGGCCGGTGTCGTGCAGCCAGGCGTGCTCCGGGCCGATGCCCGGGTAGTCCAGGCCGGCGGAGATCGAGTGCGACTCGATGGTCTGCCCGTCGGCGTTCTGCAGCACGTACGTTCGGGTGCCGTGCAGCACCCCGGAGGTGCCGCCGGTGATGCTGGCGGCGTGCCGGTCGGTCTCCACGCCCTCGCCGCCGGCCTCGAAGCCGTACAGCCGGACGTCGGTGTCGGGCACGAACGCGTGGAAGATGCCCAGCGCGTTGGAGCCGCCGCCGACGCAGGCGAGCACCGCGTCGGGCAGCGCGCCGGTGCGGTCCAGGCACTGCTGCCGGGCCTCCTCGCCGATGCCCCGGACGAAGTCGCGGACCATCTCCGGGAACGGGTGCGGGCCGGCGACCGTGCCGATCAGGTAGTGCGTGTCGTCGACGTTGGCGACCCAGTCGCGCATCGCCTCGTTCATCGCGTCCTTGAGGGTGCGCGAGCCGGTGGTGACCGGGACCACGGTGGCGCCGAGCATCCGCATCCGGGCCACGTTGAGCGCCTGCCGCTCGATGTCGACCTCGCCCATGTAGACCACGCAGTCGAGGTCCAACAGGGCGGCCAGGGTGGCGGTGGCCACCCCGTGCTGGCCGGCGCCGGTCTCGGCGATCACCCGCTTCTTGCCCATCCGCTTGGTGATCAGCGCCTGGCCGAGCACGTTGCGCACCTTGTGCGCCCCGGTGTGGTTGAGGTCCTCGCGCTTGAGCAGCACCCGGGCGCCGACCTTCGCGGAGAACCGCTCGGCGGTGTAGAGCAACGACGGGCCGCCGACGTAGTCGCGCAGCAGGGCGTCGAACTCGGCCTGGAACTCCGGGTCGGTCTTCGCCTTGCGGTACGCGGCGTCCAGCTCGTCCAGCGCCGCCACCAGGGCCTCAGGGACGAACCGGCCACCGAACCGGCCGAAGTGACCGGCGGCGTCAGGGACCTGACCGGCCTCGGCCGGTGCGTTGGCGCTCATCGGATTGTCCTCTCGCTGCGCACGACTGCCGGCGCGGGTCAGCGCACCGGGCGGGGCGTGGCCGGGTGATTCCCGGCGTTGACCAGCTCGGCGACCGCCTCACGCGGGCTCTTCTGGGTGACCAGCCCCTCGCCCACCAGCACGGCGTCGGCGCCGGCGGAGGCGTACCGGATCAGGTCGTGCGGGCCGCGCACGCCGGACTCGGCGATCTTGACGACGCTGCTGGGCAGGCCGGGCGCGATCCGCTCGAACACCGACCGGTCGACCTCCAGGGTACGCAGGTCGCGGGCGTTGACCCCGATCACCTGCGCCCCGGCCGCCAGGGCCCGGTCGGCCTCCTCCTCGTCGTGCACCTCGACCAGCGCGGTCATGCCCAGCGACTCGATCCGCTCCAGCAGGCCGACCAGCGCGTTCTGCTCCAGCGCCGCGACGATCAGCAGGACCAGGTCGGCGCCGTGCGCGCGGGCCTCGTGCACCTGATAGCTGGACACCACGAAGTCCTTGCGCAGGACGGGCACCTTGACGGCGGCGCGGACCGCGGCGAGGTCGTCCAGCGACCCGCCGAACCAGCGGCCCTCGGTCAGCACGCTGATCGCCCGCGCCCCGCCGGAGGCGTACTGCCCCGCCAGGTCCGCCGGGTCGGCGATCTCGGCCAGCCGGCCGCGCGACGGCGAGGAACGCTTGACCTCGGCGATCACCGCCACGCCGGGCCGGCGCAGGGCCGCGTACGCGTCCATGGGCGGCGGCGCGGCGGCGGCCAGCTCGCGGATGCGCTCCAGCGGAACCTGCTCCTGTCGCCGCGCCACGTCCTCGCGGACGCCGGCCAGGATCTCGTCGAGCACGCTGCCGGACGCTGCCCGACCGGCCTCGTCCCCCTCCGTGCGCTCATGATCAGCAGTCACCAACGGACTCCCCTCTCCGGGTGTCATGGGCCGATGCTAGGTCCCGCCACCAGGCCACAGGTGCCGGGGGTATGGCGCTCCTCACGGAATGGGCTGTGGCATGATGCCCGACTTCCGGTGAACGGGAAGTCACGCACCGCCACCAGACCGATCGATCGGCGTCACCACCCCTCCCGGGCCCGGCCGGCGCCCTACGCATCGATCGCCGGCCATGCCCAATGAGATCACGACGGGCCGCCGCGCGCAGCGCGACGACCTCGCCGCGGTGGCTGTGACGAAGCTCAAGGACCAACGGCCCGGCGCAGGTCGTTCCCCCGCGAGGGATCGTTGACCGGCCGGTCACCGCGCCGAAACGTGCGCCCGGCAGCATCGGGGCGGGCAGACTCGACGACGCGACCGCCCAACCGTCGAACTCTCGTGCGGGGTGACCATGAGCACTGCGGAGCAGACCCAGACCGTCCGACTCACCACGCTGTCGCGCGGCGTCGCGTCGCTCGCCGTCGGCATCGTGCACACCCTGGAACGCGCGGTGGCCGGGGAGGGCCGGGTCCGCACGGCCCGCGGCAACGCCTGGGAGGCCGTCTGCGCCGACCGGGCCCGCGCCGAGCGGCGCGCCGAGCTGGACCGCCTGGTCGCCGAGCTGGCGGCGGCCCGGGCCGCCGCGCGGGACCGCCGCGAGCAGCGGGACCGTCAGCCGGTCAGCTGACCGTCGGGTCCTCGCCGCGGTCCAGGGCGTCCCACGCCTCTCGGGTGCCCCGCCCGCCGGCCGCGCCGACCGGCCCGCCGGTGGCCGGCCCCGGGCTCGCCGGGGCCGGTCGGTCGTACCGGGCGCCCATCGCCGGCCAGCGGCCGCCCCGGGCCGCGGTGAGCAGCCCGCCGCAGCCGACCAGCACGCCGCCGAGCAGGCACAACGCCGGCCACTGTCGGCTCACCGCGCCGCCGAACGCGGCCACCAGCCCGTACCCGCCGCCGGCGGCGACCGCCGCGCCGAGCAGCGCGAGCAGGGCGCCCAGCAGTCGGCGTACCCGACCCCGGGTGGCCAGCACCGCGCCGCCGCCGGCCAGCCCGACCAGCGCCAGCGCGGAGAGCCAGGGCAGCAGGTCGGCGCCGGTGCGGGCCTGCCGCGCGGTCGGCAACGAGCCGCGGGCGGTCAGCTCGACCGACCAGGTCCGGGTGGACGCCCACCAGGCCAGGCCCGCCCCGGCCAGGCAGAGCAGGACCGCGTACGTCAGCTCGCGCCGACCCCGGGCCGGCGGCGCGGGCCGGTCGGGGGCGGCCGAGGGCTGACTCACCGGGGCCGCCTTTCGTTCGCGACTGCGGGGCTCCGCTGCGCTGCGCTCCTCGCGCTCACCGGGCCGGCCGGAGGGTTTCGGCGGCGGCGATCGCGGCTAGCACCGCGGCCGCCTTGTTCCGGGTCTCCTGGTCCTCGGCGGCAGGATCGGAATCGGCCACCACGCCGGCGCCGGCCTGGACGTAGGCCCGGCCGTCGCGGATCAGCGCGGTCCGGATGGCGATCGCCATGTCCAGGTCGCCGCCGAAGCCGAAGTAGCCGACGGTGCCGCCGTAGACGCCGCGGCGGACCGGCTCCAGCTCCTCGATGATCTCCATGGCGCGCACCTTCGGGGCGCCGGAGAGGGTGCCGGCCGGGAAGGTCGCGGCGAGCGCGTCGAAGGCCGTCCGGTCGGACCGCAGCGTGCCGACCACGGTCGAGACGATGTGCATGACGTGGCTGTACCGCTCGATGGTGGCGAACTCGGGCACCTCCACCGTGCCCGGCCGGCAGACCCGGCCCAGGTCGTTGCGGCCCAGGTCGACCAGCATCACGTGCTCGGCGCGCTCCTTGGGGTCGGTCAGCAGCTCGGCCGCCAGCCGGGCGTCCGCCGCGGGGGTGGCGCCGCGCGGCCGGGTGCCGGCGATCGGGTGCAGCAGGGCCCGCCGGCCGTCCGCCCCCGCGGTGACCTTCAGGTGCGCCTCCGGGGAGGAGCCGACGATGTCGAAGCCGTCGAAGCGCAGCAGGTACATGTACGGGCTGGGGTTGGTGGTGCGCAGCACCCGGTAGACGTCCAGCGGGTCGGCGTGGGTGTCCCGCCGGAAGCGCTGGGACAGCACGATCTGGAAGCACTCGCCGGCCCGGATCGCCTCCTTGGCCGCCTCGACGGCCTTCGGATAGCCGCCGTCCGGGGTGCGACTGACCACCTCGCCGGCCGGCGGTCGGGCGACCGTGGAGATCATGGGCGGAATCGGTCGGGACAGCGCCGTGGTCATCGCGTCCAGCCGGCCCACCGCGTGGTGGTAGGCGGCCTCGACCAGCGCGGCCCGGCCCGGCGCGTCGGGTGGAGGCAGCACCGCGTTGGCGACCAGAATCGCCGACCCGTCGTAGTGGTCGAGCACCACCAGGTCGGTGGCGAGCATCATGCCCAGCTCGGGCACCCCGAGGTCGTCCTCGGTCAGCTCGGGCAGCCGCTCGAAGCGCCGGATCAGGTCGTACCCCAGGTAGCCGACCATGCCGCCGGTCAGCGGCGGCAGCCCGTCGGCCGGGTGCGGCACCGGGCCGGCGAGCGCCTCGACGGTCTCCCGCAGCACCCGCACCGGGTCGCCGGAGGCCGGCACGCCGTCCGGCGGGGTGCCGGTCCACACCGCGACGCCGTCCCGCTCGACCAGCGTCGCGGCGCTGCGGACCCCGATGAACGAGTACCGCGACCAGGACATCCCGGCCGAGCCGACGCCCTGCTCGGCGGACTCCAGCAGGAAGGTGCCCGGCCCGCCGGCGAGCTTGCGGTAGACGCCGACCGGGGTCTCCGCGTCGGCCAGCAGCCGCCGGGTCACCGGCACCACCCGCCAGCGCCCGGCCAGCTCGGCGAAGGCGCCCAGCTCGGGGCTGAGCGTGCCGTCGGTCATGATGCCGTCCCCTCGCCGGTCACCGGCAGCTCGGTAAAGAAGCAGGTGCGGTGCCCGGTGTGGCAGGCGGCGCCGACCTGGTCGACGCCGACCAGCAGCGCGTCGCCGTCGCAGTCGAGGGCGACCGAGCGGACGTACTGGTGGTGGCCGGAGGTGGCACCCTTGACCCAGTACTCCTGCCGGCTGCGCGACCAGTAGGTGGCGCGGCCGGTGGTCAGCGTGCGGTGCAGGGCCTCGTCGTCCATCCAGGCGACCATCAGCACCTCGCCGGTGTCGTGCTGGCGCACCACGGCGGCGACCAGGCCGTCCGGGTCGCGGCGTAGTCGGGCGGCGATCGCCGGGTCGAGCCGGGACGGCCGGACGGCGCCGTCGGCGGGCTCGGCCGGGCCGGCGGGGCGGGTCGCGCCGGCGGGGCGGGTCGCGCCGGCGTCGCTCTGGGCGGGGTCGCTGAGGGCGGCGTCGCTCGGGGCGCCGCCGCTCGGGGCGGGGTCAGCTTCGGGCACGCCCCATTGTCCCGCACGCGGCGCGGGGACCGTCGGCCCGTCCCGGCCCCGGGCCGCCCGGGCGAGCTGGGCGACGTACCGGTCCAGCCGGCCGTCGACCAGGGCGGCGGCCAGGTCCGCGCCGCCCGCCTCCGCGACGACCGCCGCGTACGGGCGGATCAGCGGCGGTACGCCGGTCACCAGCCGGGCGGCGGCGGCGCCGACCTCGTCGGCGGAGCCGGGGCGCAGCCCGAGGCAGCGCAGCATGTCGTCGCGGTAACCGGGCGGGGCGACCGGCAGCTGCAGGGCCGCGGCGAAGGCGGCGCGGCGGGAGTTGACCCGCACCCCCGGGTTGGCCAGCCGGAGCACCGACGGGCAGAGCCGGGCCAGGTCGGCGGCGGCCAGCCGGACGCCGAGCGGGTCGCCGACCACCCGCGCGCCGGCCACCTTGCCGAGCGCGGCGACCAGCTCCTCCAGCCGGGGCTGGTCGGCCGGTTGGCAGAGCACCGGCAGGTCGATCCGGGGACGCCAGTGGGGATCCGCCCAGAGCAGCCGGGCCGGCGCGGTGACCGGCAGGCCGAACGCCCAGTCGGCCGGTTCACCGAGCCGGTCGACCCACGAGCGGACGTCCCGGGCGGCCACCGACACGTGCACGATCCGGCCGTCCACCTCGGCCAGGTAGGCCCGGCGGGTGGCGTACCGGGGGCAGCCGGCCGCCCCGCCCTGCTCGGGTGGGGCGGCCGGCCCGTCCTGCTCGGGTGGGGCGGCCGGCCCGTCCTCGCCGACGACCAGCACGTCCAGGTCGACGTCGCTGTGTGCGGTGGCGCCGCGGCGGGCATGGCTGCCGCGCAGCAGGATGCCCACGACCGGGCGTTCGGCGGTCGCCCGCAGCCGGGCGGTCCAGTCGTCCAGGAAGCCGCCCTCCGGCAACGGAGCGTGATTCACCGCGCCATCGTGCCGTACGTCCCATCGGGGCGCAATGCCCGAAGGCAGACCTCGTGTCCGGTACGAAGACTAGTGTCCGACGGTTCGCATTCCTGCCTCGGTATACCGCTCGCCAGCCACCGCCCCGGCCGGCACCGCCTCCCGCAGCCGCGCCTGCTGCTGCGGGCTGAGCCGGATGTCCGCCGCTGCGGCGTTCTCCTCCAGGTAGCGGACCCGCTTGGTGCCTGGGATCGGCAGGATGTCCTCGCCCTGCGCGAGCAGCCAGGCCAGCGCGGCCTGCGCCGGCGTGCAGCCGATCTCACCGGCCACCGCGCGGACCTCCTCGACCAGCCGGAGGTTGGCGTCCAGGTTGTCCTCGGCGAACCGCGGCACGGTCCGCCGCCAGTCGTCGTCGGCCAGCTGGTCGCGCCCGCTGATCGCCCCGGTGAGCAACCCCCGACCCACCGGCGAGTACGCCACCAGCGCCACCCCGAGCTCCCGGCAGGTCGCCAGCATCTCCGCCTCGACGTCCCGGGTGAACAGCGAGTACTCCATCTGGACCGCGGCGATCGGGTGGACGGCGTGCGCCGCGCGCAGCGTTGCCGGGCTGACCTCGGACAGCCCGATCAGCCGCACCTTGCCGGCCTGGACCAGCTCGGCCAGCGCGCCGACGGTCTCCTCGATCGGCGTGGCCGGGTCGCGCCGGTGCAGGTAGTACAGGTCGATGGTGTCCACCCCGAGCCGGCCCAGCGACGCGTCGCAGGCCTCCTTCGCCCAGGCGGCGCTGCTGTCCACGTACGCGCCGGGGCTGCCCGTGCCGCCGAAGCCCTCCCCGCGCGCGCGGTTACCGAACTTGGTGGCCAGGAAGACCTCGTCCCGCCGGGCGCCCACCACCGGGGCGAGCAGCCGCTCGTTCGCCCCGAAGCCGTACATGTCGGCGGTGTCCAGGTGGTTGACCCCCAGGTCGAGGGCGCGGTGCAGGGTACGCGTCGACTCGGCGTCGTCACCCGTGCCGTACGCGAAGCTCATCCCCATGCAGCCCAGCCCGATGGCGGACACCTCGGGCCCCGCGGCCCCCAGCCGTCGACGGATCATCGTTCCTCTTCCCTCTCGCGGTAGATTTCGATCTTGTGGTCCAGCACCTTGAGGTCCTCCTCGAGCTGGGCCATCCGGGCCAGCACCCGGGCCCGGTGCGCCTCGAACAGCGCCCGGCGGGCGCCCAGCGTGCGGTCGCCCTGCCGGGCCAGCTCGGCGTACCGGCGCATGTCGCGGACCGGCATCCCGGTCCGGCGCAGGCGGGTCAGCAGCCGTAGCCAGTCGACGTCACCCTCGGTGTAGCGGCGCCGGCCGGCCGAGTCCCGCCCGACCGGCGCCACCAGCCCCTCCTGCTCGTACCAGCGCAGCGTGTAGGTGGTCAGACCGACCCTCTCCGCCGCCTCGCCGACGGAGAAGCTCGTCTCCCGCGTGCCGATGTCCACGGCGTCCAGACTTCCAGTTCGAGGGCGCTCGAAGTCAACCGTTGCGCGCCGACCGGTATCTCATCTACCGTTGAGTTCAACAGGTGATGAGTTTTGCTGAGGGAGGTGGACCGTGGCGGACGCGATCGACATCCGCGATCTGGTCGTCGACCGGGGACGACGCCGGGTGCTGCGCGGCGTCAGCTGCGCGATCCCGGGCGGCGTGGTGACCGGGCTGCTCGGCCCGAGCGGCAGTGGCAAGTCCACGCTGATGCGGGCGGTGGTCGGCGTCCAGGTGGTCACCTCGGGCACGGTCACCGTGCTCGGCCGGCCCGCCGGGGCGGCGGCGCTGCGCCACCGGGTCGGCTACCTCACCCAGGCGCCCAGCGTCTACGCCGACCTGACCGTGCGGGAGAACGCCCGCTACTTCGCCGCCCTCCAGGGGCGGGGCGCGGCCGACGCCGAACGGGCGATCTCCGACGTCGGGCTGGCGAAGGCCGCCACCCAGCTGGTCGGCACGCTCTCCGGCGGCCAGCGCAGCCGGGCCTCGCTGGCCTGCGCGCTGGTCGGCGAGCCGGAGCTGGTCATCCTGGACGAGCCGACCGTCGGGCAGGACCCGGTGCTGCGGGCCGACCTGTGGGCCCGGTTCCACGAGATGGCCGCGGCCGGCACCGCCCTGCTGGTGTCCAGCCACGTGATGGACGAGGCGGCCCGCTGCGACCGGCTGCTGCTGATCCGCGACGGCCGGCTGATCGCCGACGACACCCCCGACGCGGTACGCGCCACCGCCGGGGTGGACGACCTGGACGAGGCGTTCCTGCGACTGATCCGGGCGAGCGAGGCGGGCCGGGACGGCGCCGCCGGAGAGGCGACCTCATGAACCCGCGCATCCTGGCCGCCACCACCGGGCGCATCCTGCGCCAGCTGCGGCACGACAAGCGGACGGTGGCCCTGCTGGTGGTGGTGCCGACGGTGCTGCTGACCCTGGTCTACTACATGTACGCCGACCAGCCCACCCCGCCCGGCCAGCCGTCCACCTTCGACCGGGTGGCCCTGATCATGCTGGGCTTCTTCCCGTTCATCATCATGTTCCTGGTGACCAGCATCGCCATGCTGCGCGAGCGCACCACCGGGACGCTGGAGCGGCTGCTCACCACCCCGCTGGGCAAGCTCGACCTGCTCTTCGGGTACGGCATCGCGTTCGGCCTGGCCGGGGTGGTGCAGGCGACCGTGGCCGCCGCCGTGGCGTACTGGCTGTTCGGGCTCTCCACGGCGGGCAGCAGCGCGCTGGTCATCCTGATCGCCGCGGTCAACGCGGTGCTGGCGGTGGCGCTCGGGCTGTTCTGCAGCGCCTTCGCCCGCACCGAGTTCCAGGCGGTGCAGTTCATGCCGGTGGTGGTCGCCCCGCAGCTGCTGCTGTGCGGGCTGTTCGTACCGCGCGGGCAGATGGCCGGCTGGTTGCAGGCGATCAGCGACGTGCTGCCCCTGTCGTACGCGGTCGAGGCGCTGCAGGAGGTCGGCGCGCACGCCGACCCGACCGGCACCATGTGGCGGGACGTGGCGATCGTGGCGGGCGCGGCGGTGGCGGCGCTGGTGCTGGCGGCGGCCACCCTGCGGCGGCGCAGCGGATGACCGCACCGCGACGCACCGGCCGGCGGGCCGGCAAGCCGGACACCCGGGAGGCCATCCTCGCGGCCGCCCGGGCGGCGTTCGCCGAGCGGGGGTACGACGCCGCATCGATCCGGCTGATCGCCGGTGCGGCCGGGGTCGACCCGGCCCTGGTCCACCACTACTTCGGCACCAAGGAGGAGCTCTTCCGGGCCAGCATGGATGTGCCGTTCAACCCGGCGGAGCTGCTGCCGGCGGTGCTCGCCGGCGGCCCGGACGAGGTCGGCGCGCGACTGGTGCGGACCTTCCTCGGCATCTGGGACTCGCCGGCCGGCAGCCCCGCGGTGGCCCTGCTGCGCTCCGCGGTGAGCAACGAGTGGACCGCCCGGATGCTGCGGGAGTTCCTGGTCAGCCAGGTGCTGCGCCGGGTGCTCGACCGGCTCGACGTGCCCGCCGCCGAGCGTCCGATGCGCGGCTCGCTGGTGGCCAGCCAGATGGTCGGGCTGGCCCTGGCGCGGTACGTCATCCGGCTGGAACCGGTCGCCTCCGCGGCCCCGGAGACGCTGGTCGGCATGGTCGGCCCCACCGCGCAGCGCTACCTCACCGGCGACCTGACCGGCTGACCCCGGCGCACCGCGGTGGCGCGCCCAGCGTCAGCGGGTCTGCTCCAGCCAGGAGGCGTAGAGCAGGCCGTACACCGACTCCGGGTCGCGGACCAGCTCGTCGTGCGGGCCGCGCTGCACCACCCGGCCCCGGTCCACCACGATCACCTCGTCGGCGGCCTGCGCGGTGGAGAGCCGGTGCGCGATGGCCAGCGTGGTCCGGCCGCGGGTGACCGCGTCCAGGGTGCGCTGCAGGCGCACCTCGGTGGCCGGGTCGACCGCGCTGGTCGCCTCGTCCAGCACCAGCAGGTCCGGGTCCGCGACGTACGCCCGGGCCAGCGCGACCAGCTGCCGCTCCCCCACGCTCAGCGCCTCCCCCCGCTCGCCGACCGGGGTGTCCAGCCCGGACGGCAACCCGTCCAGCCAGTCGGCCAGCCCCAGCTCACCGACGGCGGCGGTCAACTCGGCGTCGGTCAGGTCCGGGCGGGCGAAGCGGATGTTCTCCCCCACTGTGGCGTCGAAGAGGAAGCCGTCCTGCGGCACCATCACCACCCGGGACCGCAGCGAGGCGAACCGCACCTGCTCCAGCGGCACGCCGGAGAGCAGCACGGTGCCCTCGGTCGGGTCCATCAGCCGGGTGAGCAGCTTGGCGAAGGTGGTCTTGCCGCTGCCGGTCTCGCCGACCACCGCCACCCGGCTCTTCGCCGGGATGTCCAGGGTCACCCCGTGCAGCACCGGCGGCCCGCCCGGGTACGCGAAGGTCACCTGCGCGAACCGGATGTCCAGCGGGCCGGGCGGCAGGTCCCGGCCCTGCTCCCCCGGGTCGGCCACGTCCGGCTCGACGTCCAGCACGTCGAGCACCCGACGCCAGCCGGCGATCGCGTTCTGCGCCTCGTTGAGCACCTCGGTGGCGATCTGCACCGGCTGAATGAAGAGCGTGACCAGGAACAGGAACGCGGTTAGCTGGCCGATCGACAGGGTGCGGTCCACCCCGAGGGTCACCCCGACGACCACCACCCCGGCCAGCGCGACGCCGGCCGCCAGCTCGCCGACCGAGCTGCCCAGGATGCTGATCCGGATGGCCCGCTGCTGGGCGTCCCGCTGCCGCTCGATCGCCTCGTCGAGCCGGCGGGCGGTCCGCCCGGCCACCCCGTACGCCCGGATCACCGGCGCGCCCACGACGCTCTCCCCGATGGTGCCGAGCAGGGTGCCCATCCGCTGCCGGACCACCCCGTACGCGCCGGCCAGCCGGCGCTGCAGCAACCGGATCACCAGCAGCGCCGGGGCGAAGGCGGCGAGCACCACCAGGGTCAACTGCCAGGAGTACGCCAGCATCACCGCGGTGGTCACCACCAGCTGGCCCAGGTTGACCAGCAGGATCACCCCGCCCCACTGGAGGAACTGGGTGATCTGGTCGACGTCGCTGGTCACCCGGGACACCAGGGAGCCGCGCCGCTCCGACTGCTGGTGCAGCATCGACAGGTCGTGCACGTGCCGGAACGCCCGGGTGCGCACCCCGGCCAGCGCGGTCTCGCTGACCGTGAACAGCCGGCGCATCATCAGGTAGCCGCAGGCGGTGGTCACCACCAGCACGGCGGCGGTGATGGTGACCACGGTCCAGACCACGCCGAGGTTCAGCCCGCCGATGATGCCGTGGTCGATGCCGCGCTGCACGGCGACCGGCACCGCCACCCGGCCGACCATGTAGACCAGCGCCAGGGCGAGGGTGGCGGCCAGCCCGACCCGCAGCTCCGGGGAGAGCGCCAGCCCCCGCCGCAGCGTCCGCCAGGTCGACTCGGCCGCCTCCGGCCGCTCCGCCTCGACCGCGCTACTCAATGGTCCACCTCGATCTCAAGACCCGAGGGCAGCGGGCTGACCTCGTCGTACGTCTGCTGCTGCTCGCGGTCCTGCTCGGCCTGCTCGTACGCGGTGACCAGGTCGGCGTAGCCGGGCACGGTGGCCAGCAGCTCGGGGTGCGTGCCGCGGGCGACCACCCGACCCTGCTCCAGGTAGATCACCTCGTCGGCGAGCGCGATGGTGGCCCGCCGGTACGCGACCACCAGGATCGACGCGGCCGCGCCCTGCCCGGACGCCGGGGCGCGCAGCCCGGCCAGGATGGCCGCCTCGACCCGGGGGTCGACCGCGCTGGTGGCGTCGTCCAGCACCAGCAGCCGGGGTCGGCCGGCGAGCGCCCGGGCCAGCGTGAGCCGCTGCCGCTGGCCGCCGGAGAGCGAGGTGCCCCGCTCGCCGACCATGGTGTCCAGCCCGTCGGGCAGGGCGGCGACGAAGCCGTCCGCCTCGGCGAGCCGCAGCGCCGCCCAGATGTCCTCGTCGTCGATGCCGGGCCGGTCCAGCCCGATGTTGGCCCGGACGGTGTCGTCGAAGACGAACGGCACCTGGGCGACCAGCGCGACCGTCGAGGCCAGCGACGCGGCGGTGAGGTCGCGCAGGTCCACCCCGTCCAGGGTGACCGCGCCGTCGAGCGGGTCGACCAGGCGCACCGCGAGCGAGGTGACGGTGGACTTGCCGGAGCCGGTGGGCCCGACCAGGGCCACCGTCTTGCCGGCCGGCACGGTGAAGCTCACCTCGCCGAGCACCTCGGTGCCGGGCAGGTGCGCCTCGGCCGGCTCGTACCCGAAGTGCACGTCGCGGAAGGCGAGCGTGGCCGGCGCCGGATCGGCCGGGTCCAGCACGGTGTCGCCGTACGGCATCTCGCCGGTGGCGTCGAGCACCCGGCTGACCCGGTCCCAGCCGGCGACGCTGCGTGGCAGCTCGGCGAGCACCCAGCCGATCGCGCGCACCGGGAAGGCCAGCACGGTGAACAGGAACGCCACGCTGACCAGGTCGGTCACGTCGATCGCGCCCGCCCGCAGCCGGAACGCCCCGACCACCAGCACGGCCAGGGTGCCCACGCTGGGCAGGGTCTCCAGCATCGGGTCGAAGATGCCGCGCAGCCGCCCGACCGAGATCAGCGCGTCCCGCAGCTCGCCGGCGCGGGACGCGAACCGGGCGGTCTCCTGCGCCTCCCGGCCCATCGTCTTGACCACCAGCGCGCCGTCGAAGCTCTCGTGTGCGATCCCGCTGACCTCGGCACGCAGCCGCTGGGCGCGGGCCTGGCGGGGGGCCATTCGCCGGGAATAGATCACGTTCAGCGCGAACAGTGAGGGGAACACCGCCAGCCCGACCAGCGCGAGCGCCCAGTCGGTGAAGAACAGCGAGACCACCGCGCCGACCAGCATCACCAGGGTGCCGACGGCGAACGGCAGCGGGGCGATCGGGTACCAGGCCGCCTCGACGTCGGAGTTGGCGTTGGACAGCAGCGTGCCGGTGGCGTTGCGGTGGTGCCAGGACACCGGCAGGTCGAGGTAGCGGCGGGTGACCCTGCGCCGGTAGGCCGCCTGGAGGCGGAACTGCATGTAGCCGGCGCCGAGCCGGCGGCCGAAGATCCCCACCACCCGCAGCACGCTGATGCCGAACAGCGCGGCGGCGGCCAGCGCGAGCACGCCGGTGCCCACCGAGCCGCGCTCGATCGCCGGCACCACCACGTCACCGACCACCCGGCCGACCACGAAGGCGCTGACGACCACCATGGATCCGAACAGCACACTGCCGGCCACCGCGACCGCGAAGATGCGCGGTTGCTCCCGGATCGCCCGGCCGAGGACTGCCAGTCCCCGGCGGAGCACGTCGCGACTCGTCCCGCTCGCCACACTCTCCCCCGCCGTAAGCCGCAATTATCTCCCCCATCCTTACCGGTGCGCACCAGCTCCGCCGACCCGGAGTGGTATGTCCGCCGTCACGCGACATCCGGTGGCCCGCCCGGCGCGCCGTCCGGGCCGCGCGGCCCTACGATCGGCGACATGCCGCGGTACGCCCGATCGGAGCGCGAGGCGCTCGCCGACCTGATGCTGGAACTGGGACCGGACGCGCCGACGATCGACGCGGGGTGGACCACCCGGGATCTGGCCGCGCACCTGGTGGTGCGCGAGCGCCGCCCGGACGCGGCGGGCGGCATCGTGCTCCCGCTGCTGCGCGGGTACGCCGAGGTGGTGCGCCTGCGGGTCGCCGGGCGCCCCTGGGCGGAGCTGGTCGGGCAGGTCCGCCGACCCCCGGTGTGGAGCCCGGTGAGCAACCCGGTCACCGACGAGCTGGCCAACACCATGGAGTTCTTCATCCACCACGAGGACGTCCGGCGGGCCCGTGCCGGCTGGCAACCCCGGGAGGTGCCGACCGGCCTGCAGCAACGGCTGTGGAAGCCGGCCGGGCTGCTGGCCCGCGCGGCGCTGCGCCGGTTCCCCGCCGACCTGCTGGTGCAGGCGCCCGGGCACGGCGAGTTCACCGTCGGCCGGGGCGGCGACCGGGTCCGGCTGGTCGGCGCGCCGGGCGAGCTGGCGCTGTTCCTCTCCGGGCGGCAGCGGGTCGCGCGGGTGCAGATCGACGGCCCATCGGCGGTGGCCGAGCGGCTGCGATCGGCGTCCCTCGGCATCTGAGCGAGATCATCACCAGCCGGCGCCCGCCCAGGGCCTCGGCGAGACACCGGGCGCCACCCAGGTGCGTGACCGTGGCCTGGGCGGGGTCGGCCTCACCCCGGCTGTCCTCTCCCTGCCTCGTCAAGCCGCCGTTCGGAGACCCGTGAGCTGCCCGAGGTGGTGGCCTCCTCGACCTGGGCCCGATCGGCTCCGGCCGGTGGCAGCCGGACGAACCGGGCACCGGTCAGCACCACCACTCCGCCGAGCGCCACCAGGGTCAGCGCCGCCGACAGGCCCAACCGGCCGGCGAGCACACCCACCAGCGGAGGGCTGGACAGGAAGCCCGCGTAACCCACGATCGTGATCAGCGAGATCGCGCTGGACCGCCGGTCCGGGCCGGCGGCCCGACCGGCCGCGCTGAGCAGTGTGGGCAGGACGGGGGCGATACCGAGGCCGGAGAGCCCGAACCCGACCAGTGCCCACCACGGGTTCCACGCGGCGGCGCCGATCGCCAGACCCACCCCGCCCAGCGTGCCCCCCAGCATGAGCACCCGGCGGTCACTGAACCGGTCACCGTGTCGTTGCGCGACCATCCGCCCCACCGCCAGGCCCGCCATGTACGCCGCTGGCGCGAAACTGCTCACCAGGGGACCCACCCGGAGCTGCTGCTCCAGGTGGATCGCGCCCCACTGCTCGACCGCGTTCTCCATCAGCAGCGCGGTCGCGCCGATCGCCCCGATCAGGACCAGCGGACCGAGGAGCCGGCGGGGACGGGGGCCGGCGGATTCCGCTGCTGTCTCGTGCCAACCGCGCCGGTCCACCACCAGCACCGCGCTGACGGCCACCAGCAGAGCGATCATGACGAGCACCGCCACGGTGGGAACGCCCACCTGTCGCGCCAGGCCGACCGCGGGCGCCGCGGCCAACATCGCCACCGGAGTGGCGGCGTGCACCCGGTTGAACAGCCGACGGCCGTCCCGGGCCTCGTAGGCCGCCGTGGTCGCGTTCAGCGCTACCTCGATCGCGCCGCTGGACCCGCCGACGAGCAACAGCGCCACGGCGAACGCCGGGAACGACGGCGCGAGCCCGACCAGTGCGACCGCCAGCGCGAACACCACCGTCACCAACGGCAGGGTGTGCTGCCTGAGCCGCCGGGTGAGCCGTCCGGTAAGGAGCATGGCCGGCACCGCGCCGACCGGGATGGCGAACAATGCGAACCCGAGCTGCTGGTTGGTCAGCGCGAGATCCGCCTTGATACCGGGGATCAGGGCGGCCCAACCGCCCCAGAAAATGCCCCAGCTGGCGGCTACTGACAGCAATCCGTCAGCCGAGGCGACGCCACGCTTCACCACAATCTCCCCTGCATCTGCCTGGTTGTTGCCGGTGACCGGCCGGTCAGCAGCTGGCCTGCGGAATGCGTTGCCAGCCACCACCATCAGCTCCACCGAAGGGTGGCGGGCAACGATCGGCCAACCGAACGGTGCTTGGGCTAGCCGATGCCCACGGGCAGGCAATACTCTTCGGTAACCGCAGACCGACGTGACCGCCGTCACGTCAGCCACCCCCGAAGGCGGAAACCGCGATGGCTCTCGATGTACCGTACCGCTCCATCCCCGACATGTTCCTCAAGCGGGTGGCCGCGTCCCCGGCCGCTCACGCGTTCGCCCACCCGGCGCCGGACGACTCCGGCCCGGTCTGGCTGACCTGGGAGCAGGTCGGGCGCCGGGCGAAGGCGGTCGCGGCGGGCCTGCACGGCCTCGGCGTCGGCCCGGAGGACCCGGTGGCGATCCTGGCCAACACCCGGCTGGACTGGGTGATCGCCGACTTCGGCATCATGTGCGCCGGCGGCGCGACCACCACCGTCTACCCGACCACCGAGCCCGAGGACGCGACCTTCATCGTGGCCGACTCCGGGTCCCGGGTGCTGTTCGCGGAGAACCCGGCCCAGGCCGCCAAGCTGGCCGGTGCCGACCTGCCCGCGCTGACCCACGTGGTGCTCTTCGACGGGGCGGCCGACCCGGCCGCCGGCGTGCCCCAGCTGACCCTCGCGGAGCTGGAGGAGCGGGGCGAGCGGGCGCTGGCCGCCGAGCCGGACCTGATCGACCGGCTGGTCGCGCCGATCGGCCCGGACCACCTGGCCACGCTGATCTACACCTCCGGCACCACCGGGCGGCCCAAGGGCGTGGAGCTGCTGCACGGCGGCTGGTGCTGGGAGGGGGTCGTGCAGGCCGAGACGAGTCTGCTGCGCCCCGACGACGTGCAGTACCTCTGGCTGCCGCTGGCCCACTCGTTCGGCAAGACGCTGCTCTGCGGGGCCACCCACGTGGGCCTGCCGACGTACGTCGACGGCCGGGTGGACAAGCTGGTCGACCTGCTGTCGGTGGTCCGGCCGACGCTGATGTGCGGCGCGCCCCGGGTCTTCGAGAAGGTCTACAACAAGGCGGTCACCACCGCCCAGGACGCCGGCGGCGCCAAGGCGAAGATCTTCGCCTGGGGGGTCGCGGTGGGCAAGGAGAAGGTCGCCCTGGAGCAGGCCGGCAAGCCGGTCCCGGCCCCGCTGCGGCTGAAGTACGCGGTCGCGGAGAAGCTGGTGTTCAGCAAGCTGCAGGCCCGGCTCGGCGGCCGGATCCGGGTGCTGGTCTCCGGCGCGGCGCCGCTGAGCAAGGAGATCGCCACCTTCTTCGCCGCTGCCAACCTGCCCATCTCCGAGGGGTACGGCCTGACCGAGACCAGCGCGGGCAACTTCGTCAACCCGCCGGACGGCCTGCGGATCGGCACGGTGGGCCGGGCGATGGGCGACCTGGAGTGCCGGATCGACACCGACGGAGAGATCCTGCTGCGCGGCCGGCCGGTGATGCGCGGGTACCACAACCTCCCGGAGGAGACCGCGGCCGCGTTCACCGAGGACGGCTTCTTCCGCACCGGGGACATCGGCAGCCTGGATGACGACGGCTACCTGCGGATCACCGACCGGAAGAAGGACCTGGTCAAGACCTCCGGCGGGAAGTACATCGCGCCGTCGCACATCGAGGGCATGTTCAAGGCGCTCTGCCCGTACACCTCGCAGGCGATCGTGATCGGCCAGGCCCGCAACTACTGCACGATGCTGGTCAGCCTCGACCCGGACGCGCTCAAGGGGTGGGTGGCCGGCGGCCCGCTGGACGGCCGCGACTACGCCGACATCGTCACCTCGCCCGAGGCGAAGGAGATGGTCGAGGGGTACGTCGCCCAGCTCAACGCCCGGCTCAACCGCTGGGAGACGATCAAGAAGGTGACCGTGCTGCCGCGCGACCTGACCATCGAGCACGGCGAGATGACCCCGTCGCTGAAGATCAAGCGGCGCGGGGTGGAGAGCAACTTCGCCGGCGAGATCGACCGGATGTACGAGGGCACGCTGGCCGAGCTCTGACCGGCCGACCGGACCCCGGTGGCCGTGTCTCCCCGTCCCGGGACACGGCCACCGGCCCGGTCACAGGTGCTCGCCGCGCCACCGCGACTGCTCCAGCTCGAAGGCCAGCTGCTCATCCAGCGCCACCTGCCGGATCCGCCGCCGGCGCGGCCCGTCCACCACCGTCTGGGCCACCGTCGAGACCACGCAGACGACCGCCAGCAGGGCCAGCGCGTCCAGCTCCGGCACCCGGGCGGTCACCGGGGAGAGCGCGGCGAGCACCGCCACCGCCGCCAGCGGCGCCCACCGCACCGCGCCGAGCGCACGCCAGCCGAGGCCGGCCAGCGCGAGCAGGTAGACCGCCACCCCGCCGTGCAGCACCGGCACCCAGAAACCCCCCAGCGGTACGCCCCGGGCCGGCGTCGCCGGATCGGCCACCTCCGCCAGCAGGTCCTTGAGCCCCAGGGCGAAGAAGATGATCCCGGCGATCATCGGCAGGTGCAGCCAGGTGTACGCGTCGCGGGCCAGCCGGGCCCGGGCCACCGGTTCCCGGGTGCGGTGCAGCGCCTGCTCGACGGCGAGCGCCAGGGTGTCGAAGTACGCCCACCACAGCGCCGAGGCGACCGCGATGCCGAACCCCGCCGCGGCCACCACCGGCCAGGTCAGCGGCAGCTCCCGGATGAACTTCGGCCCGAAGCCCAGCGCGATGATCGACTCGCCGAGGGCGACCAGCACGATCAGCGCGTGCCGTTCCGCCCAGTGCCCGGCCGACACCACCACCCAGTACGACCACCCCCAGGCCGTGCCCGCGACGTACTCGACCAGCAACGCGGCGATCCAGAGGCCCAGCCGCAGCCAGCCCTGACCGGCGCCGGTGGCGAGCCGCTGCGGCACCAGCGCGGCGACCACCAGCAGCGCGGTGGCGGTCACCGGCAGCAGGGTGAGCCGCAGCCAGCGCCGGCGCTCGGCCGGGTCGGACCAGGCCACCCAGCCGAAGACCGCGAGCTGGGACGCCCGGACCACGAGGTAGCAGCCGGCGAAGAAGACCGGCCCGTTCAGCCCGCCCGGCCGGTCGACGAACGCGCCCGGAGTGCTCAGCGCCAGCAGGAACGTCGCGGTGACGGTGACGAACCCGACCACCGGCAGCACGCCCTGGTCGGTGCGGACCCGGTTGCCCAGGCCGGCGAAGCCGGTCCAGCACCACCACAGCAGCGCCAGCACCAGCAGGCAGGCGATCAGGTTCCGCACCGTCGGCTCGGTGGAGGTCAGCGTGGTGACGGTGAGGAAGGCGTACACGAAGACCAGGTCGTAGAAGAGCTCCAGCCGGGTGGCCCGCGACCCGGGCGCGCCCTGCCGTACCGCACCCGACCAGCGCAGCCTCCCGCCGTCCACACCGGCAGTCTGTCAACCGGACGACCGCGTCCGCCCCGGATCCCCGATATCGCTCCGGCGGCCGGGCATGGGGCCGCTACCGGCCGGGCGCCGGGCCGGCGCCGTGCTCCTCGAGGAACGAGTCGCGCAGCCGGCGCCGGGCGTCGCCGAAGACCAGCACCTCCACGGCGATCATGGCGACGCAGACCGCGGCGAGCAGCCCGAGCGCGGCCAGCGCCGGCAGGTGGTCGGCGACCGGGACGAGCAGCACCAGCAACCCGGTGGCCACCGCCCGGGGCCAGTTCACCGAGCGCATGTTGCGCAGCCGGAAGCCCAGGTGCCCGAGCAGGTAGACGATCACGCCGCCGTAGAGGGCGAGCAGGCCCAGCCCGTGCAGCGGGTCGGTGAGCCGGTGGTGGGTGCCGTCGCCCACGTACGCCAGGACCTTCTTCAGGCCCAGCGCGAGCAGCACGATGCCGGCGACCATCGGCAGGTGCAGGTAGGTGTAGGAGTCCCGGCCCAGCGCGGCCCGCGCGGCGCCCTGTGCCCGGTGCAGCACCCGCTCGGCGGCGATCGCGACCACGTCGAAGTACGCCCACCACAGCGCGGCGGCCACCGCGACGCCGAGGAACGAGGCGACGATGATCGGCCAGGAGATCGGCAGCGCGGTCACCCCGACGCCGATCGACACCAGCGACTCGCCGAGCGCCACGATGATGATCAGCCCGTGCCGTTCGGTCCAGTGCGCGGCCGAGAAGATCCGCCAGCCGCGCGCGCCGATCGCCATGACACCGCCGTAGTCGATGGCCAGTGCGAGCACCCACAGCAGGGTGCGCAGGGTGTCCTGGCCGTGCGAGGTGTCGGTGAGCCGCTGCGGCAGCAGCGCGGCGGTGAACAGCAGGGTCGCCCCGGCCAGCATCGGCAGGGACACCCGCAGCAGCTGCCGGCGCAGCCCGACGTCGCCGCGGGCGGCGTACCAGTAGAGCACCAGGTGCAGCACCCGCACGACCAGGTAGCCGGAGGCGAAGACCACCGGGCCGGAGAGCCCGCCGGGCAGGTCGTCGAAGGCCTCGGGGATGGTCAGCGCGACCACGAACATGGTGGCCATCACCGCGAACAGCGCCGCCCGCACCGCGCCCTCGTCGGCGCGCACGGTGTTGCCCAGCCAGGCGTAGCAGCACCAGCACCACCACAGCAGGGCCAGCACGAGCAGCCCGTGCAGCATGCCCCACCAGGTGAGGTTCGCCGCCATCAGCGCGGTCACCTGGGTCAGCGCGTAGACGAAGACCAGGTCGAAGAAGAGCTCCAGCGGGGTGACCGTGGCGCCCTCGGTCATCCCCCGCATCCGTGGGGGTCGCCGCGCCGGGCCGCCGTTCGTCACGGCGCACAGTCTGGCAGCCGGGCGGCGCCGCCGGCGGCGAACGCCGCCGACCCGGCTCAGGCGATGACGGCGGGCTCCGACCACTGTGGCCGTCCGCCGCGGTCCAGGTCGTAGCGGACCGCGGCGAGCCGGTCGACCGCTTCGACCAGGTCGGCGGCCGGCAGCGTGAACGGCAGCCGCAGGAACCGTTCCAGGGTGCCGTCCAGGCCGAACCGGGGGCCGGGCGCCAGGCGTACGCCGACCTCCTCGGCCGCCCGGGCCAGCGCGCTGGAGATCGGCCCGTCCAGCTCCACCCAGAGGGTCACCCCGCCGCGCGGCGGATACGACCGCCAGTCCGGCAGCCGCCGGTGCAGCGCGTCGACCAGCGCGTCGCGCTGCACCGCCAGCTGGGCCCGGCGGGCGGCCACGATGGCCGGCGCGTCGGCCAGCAGGTGCACCGCGACGAGCTGGTCGAGCACCGGGCTGGCCATGTCCACCCCGACCCGGGCGGCGGCCAGCCGCTGCACCTGCGGCGCGGAGGCGCGCACCCAGCCGATCCGCAGCCCACCCCAGTACGGCTTACTCATCCCGCCGATGCTGATCACCCGGCTGTGCCGGTCGTACGCGGCGACCGGCGGGGGCAGCTCGGTGCCGTCCAGCGGCAGGTCGACGAAGGACTCGTCGACCACCAGGTCGGTGCCGGCGGCGTGCGCGGTCGCCACCAGCCGCTCGCGCAGCGGCGCCGGCATCAGGTGGCCGGTGGGGTTCTGGAACTCGGGGATCAGGTACGCAAGCTTCGGCCGGGTCTGCCGGATCGCACCCAGCAGCAGGTCGGCGTCCCAGCCGGCGCCGTCGGCGGCCAGCCCGTGGGTGGCGATCCGGGCCCGCCGGGCGGCCAGCGCGGCCAGCGCGTTCGGGTAGGTCGGCGACTCCACCAGCACGTTGCCGCCGGGGGCGAGCGCCAGCCGCAACACCAGGTCCAGCGCGTGCTGGGTGCCGCTGGTGACCATGATCTGCTCGGGGCTGGTCGGCAGCCCCCGCCCGGTGTAGGAGCGGGCGACCGCCTCGCGCAGCTCCATGATCCCGGTGGGGTGGTAGCCGGCCCCGCCCAGGTACCGGGGCAGGTCCTCGGTGGCCGCCCGGGCCGCCGGCACCAGCTGCGGCGGGGCGGCCAGCGCGGCCACCCCCAGGTCGATCATGTCCCGGTCGTCGGCCGGGGTCCACAGGCCAGTGCTGGCCACCCGGTGGGTGCCGGGCAGCATGGTCCAGCTGCCCGCGCCGCGCCGGCTGGCCAGGTGGCCGGTCTCGCGCAGTTGCCGGTACGCCGCGGTGACCGTGGTCCGGCTGATCCGCAGCGCCTCGGCCAGCTCCCGCTCGGCGGGCAGGCGTACCCCCAGGGGGAGCCGGCCGTCGGCGAGCAGGCCGCGCACCGCGGCCGCCAGCGCGGCGTAGTCGGGGCTGCGGCGGCGGCCCGGCAGGGCGTGCCACCGCCCGAGCAGACGGGCCAATTGCGCGCCCCGAACCTGACTGGTCATGGCCACCTCCGCCGGATTGGCTCTTCGCTTCCCGAGATTGGCACCTAGGTTGGCATGCGTGGCACTGATTGGCAATCTCCGAGACCGGCCGGCCCGGCGGCTGTCCCAGCTCTACGCCGGGCTGGTGCTGTACGGCCTGAGCATGGCCCTGATGATCCGCTCCGAGCTGGGGCTGGACCCGTGGGACGTGTTCCACCAGGGGGTCGCCCGGCAGACCCACCTCTCCTTCGGCACCGTCACCATCCTGACCGGCGCGGTGGTGCTGCTGCTCTGGCTGCCGCTGCGCCAGCGACCCGGCCTGGGCACGATCAGCAACGTGCTGGTGATCGGGCTGGTGGTGGACGGCGCCGCCGCGCTGCTGCCGGCCGGGCTGCCGCTCGGCGTACGGATCGGCCTGCTGGTGGTGGGGATCGTGGCCAACGGCGCCGCTACCGGGCTCTACCTGGGCGCCCGGCTCGGCCCCGGCCCCCGGGACGGGCTGATGACCGGGCTGGTGGCCCGCCGCCCCGGCTGGTCGATCCGGCTGGTCCGCACCAGCATCGAGGTGACGGTGCTGGCGCTGGGCTGGCTGCTCGGCGGCACGGTCGGCCTGGGCACCGTGGCGTACGCGCTCGCCATCGGCCCGCTGGCCCAGTGGTTCATCCCCCGGCTGACCGTACCGGCAAGGTCCACTACGGACGGTGTCCGGCCCACCCTCGCTGACCTGCGCTGATCCGATCGCCGGAAAGTCGGTGTTTCCTCCGCCGACACCTGCGGGCATCATTCCTGCATGGGGGAGAACGGATGGCGTTGGGCGGACGCCTGGATCTTCGTGTCACTGGTGATCGCGAGCGGGGCCGGACGGCACCGCCGGGCGGCCGACACCCGGCGCCCGGAGGGTGTCCGGCTGGCCGACGTGATCTCCACGGCCGACCACCTCAACCAGGCGATCCCGGAACGCGACGAGGTCGAGTCGGCGGTCCGCCGGCTGGCCGGCGCCGGGCTGATCAGCGTCACCGACGGCTGGTTCCGGATCACCCCCGACGGTGAGCGGCTCTGGCGCACCCGGCCCAACGCCGGGCTGGCCACCACGGTGGACACCGTGCAGGGGGCGCTGGTCCGCCGGCACGCCCCGGGCAGCGCCGACTGGCAGCTCGCCGACGAGGAGCACGCCAAGGCGGTGCAGGAGTACCTGGTCCGGTCGATCCCCGCGCCGCGTCGCTCGCCGGAGGGCCACGGCGGCCACTGACCCGCGTGGGGCGGATGGCAGGCGACGCCCGAGGCAGAGCGGCCGGCGGCGGCCTCAGCGCACCGGGTGACCGGCGGCGCGCAGGGCGTCCTTGACCTCGGCGACGGTCAGCTCGCCGAAGTGGAACACGCTGGCGGCGAGCACCGCGTCCGCGCCCGCGCCGATCGCCGGCGGGAAGTGCGCCACCGCGCCGGCCCCGCCGCTGGCGATCACCGGGACGTCCACCACGGCCCGCACCGCCTGGATCAACGCCAGGTCGAAGCCGGCCTTGGTGCCGTCGGAGTCCATCGAGTTGAGCAGGATCTCGCCCGCGCCCAGCCCGGCGGCGCGCCGGGCCCACTCGACCGCGTCCAGCCCGGTGCCCCGGCGACCGCCGTGGGTGGTCACCTCGAAGCCGCTCGGGGTGGTGCCGGCCGGCGCCCGCCGCACGTCCAGCGAGAGCACCAGCACCTGCCGGCCGAACCGGTCGGCGATCTCGGCGATCAGCTCGGGCCGGGCGATCGCGGCGGTGTTCACCCCGACCTTGTCCGCCCCGGCGCGCAGCAGGGTGTCCACGTCGGCGACGGTGCGGACCCCGCCGCCCACGGTGAGCGGGATGAAGACCGACTCGGCGGTGCGCCGGACCACGTCGAGCATGGTGCCCCGGTCGCTGGCGGAGGCGGTGACGTCGAGGAAGGTCAGCTCGTCCGCGCCGGCCCGGTCGTACGCCGCGGCCAGCTCCACCGGGTCGCCGGCGTCGCGCAGGTCGACGAAGTTGACCCCCTTGACGACCCGCCCGGCGTCCACGTCCAGACACGGGATCACCCGTACCGCCACCGTCATGCCGCGAGCCTATCCAACAGGTACGCCGCGGCGGCCGGCCCGACCGGGCCGACCGCCGCGAAGGAGTTCCGGGTCACACCCGGACGAGCATCTTGCCCAGGTTCTCGCCGCGCATCAGGCCGAGGAACGCCTCCGGGGCGTTCTCGATGCCGTCCACCACGGTCTCGTCGTACGACAGCTTGCCGTCCCGCAGCCAGCCGGCCATCTCCTGGACGAACTGGTCGCGCAGGTGGCCGTGGTCGCCGACCAGGAAGCCGCGCAGGGTGAGCCGCTTGCCGATCACCAGCGCCAGGTTGCGGGGCGCGGCGGGCGGCTCGTCGGAGTTGTACTGCGCGATCATGCCGCAGATCGCGGCCCGGCCGTGCAGGTTCATCGACGAGATGGCGGCCTCCAGGTGCTCGCCGCCCACGTTGTCGAAGTAGACGTCGACGCCGTCCGGGGCGGCGGCCTTCAGCTGGTCGCGCACCGAGCCGTCGTGGTAGTCGAAGGCGGCGTCGAAGCCGAGCGCCTTCAGCCGCTCGACCTTGGCCGCCGAGCCGGCGCTCCCGACCACCCGGGAGGCGCCCCGGAGCTTGGCGATCTGGCCGACCATGCTGCCCACCGCGCCGGCCGCGCCGGAGACGAAGACGCTCTCCCCCGGCTTCATCGCGGCCACGTCGAGCAGCCCGGCGTACGCGGTGAGCCCGGTCATGCCGAGCACGCTCAGGTAGGCGCTGACCGGCGCCAGGCTCGGGTCGACCGCCCGGGCCGCCTTGGCGTCGACCAGGGCGTACTCCCGCCAGCCGAGCCCGTGCAGCACGGTGTCGCCGACCTTGATCCCGTCGGCCTCGCTGGCCACCACCTCGCCGATCGCGCCGCCGTCGAGCGGGGCGTCGATCGCGAACGGCGGCACGTACGACTTCACGTCGTTCATCCGGCCCCGCATGTACGGGTCGACTGACATGAACTGGTTGCGGACCACGATCTGGCCGGGGCCCGGGGTGGGCACCTCGGTCTCCACGAGGCGGAAGTTGTCGGCGGTGGGCCAGCCCTGCGGGCGGGAGGCCAGGTGGATCTCACGGTTGGTGCTCATCCGGTGGTCGTCCTTTCGTACGCGATGATCGTGGGGCTCGGGGCGGCGGTCAGGCCGCGGCGGCCTCGCGGACGGTGAGGGCGACCTCGATGTTGCCACGGGTCGCGTTCGAGTACGGGCAGACCTGGTGAGCGGCCTCGACCAGCTGCTGGGCGGCGCTACGCTCGACCGCCGGCAGGTCCACCACCAGGGCGACGGTCAGGCCGAAGCCGCCGCTGCCGTTGGGGCCGATGCCGACCTCGGCCTCGACGACCGAGCCGGTCACGTCGGCCTTGGCCTTGCGGGCCACCAGCCGCAGCGCCGAGTGAAAGCAGGCCGCGTAGCCGGCCGCGAAGAGCTGCTCCGGGTTGGCCGCGCCGCCGGTGCCGCCCATCTCCTTCGGCACGGCCAGGTCCAGGTCGAGGGTGGCGTCGGAGGTACGGACGTGGCCGTCCCGGCCGTCGCCGGTGGCGGTCGCGGACGCGGTGTAGAGCACCTGCACGGGGATCACTGCTCCTTCTGTCGGTGGATCGTCTCGGTGACCGTGGTGAGGGTGTCGCGCAGGGCGATCAGCTCGGCCTCGCCCAGGCCGGTGGCCCGGGCGACCCGCAGCGGCACCTGCGCCATCCGCTGCCGCAGGGCCGCGCCGTCGCCGGTCAGCCCCACCTCGACCCGTCGCTCGTCGCGCGCCGACCGGGTCCGGACCACCAGGCCCGCCGCCTCCAGCCGCTTGAGCAGCGGGGAGAGCGTGCCGGAGTCCAGCCGCAGCGCGGCGCCCAGCTCGGAGACCGTCGGGGCGTCGTCGCCGCGCTCGAAGAGCACCAGCAGCACCAGGTACTGCGGGTAGGTCAGGCCGAACTCGTCGAGGATGGGCCGGTAGACGTCGGTGAGGGCGCGCGACGCGGCATAGAGCGCGAAGCACACCTGTCGACGCAGCACCAGATCATCGATCACGGGAAAACCGTAGCGCGCAATTCAGTTGTGCACAACCGATCGGCGTACGGGGGTGACCGCCGCCACGGGCCACCCGCGCGGGTCACTCCGGCTGGACGTACGCCTCCAGCTCGATCTCGACCAGGTGGTCGGGGTGGAGGAGGGCGGCCACCACGACCAGGGTGGCGGCGGGGCGGACGGCGCCGAGCACCGCGTTGTGCGCCCGGCCCACCTCGTCGGCGTACAACCGGTCGGTCACGTACATCCGGGTGCGGACGACGTGCGCCGGCTCGACGCCCACCTCGGCCAGCGCGGCCAGGCCGATCCGCAGCGCCTGGGCGGTCTGGGCCGCCGCGTCCCCCACGTGCGCCACCTCGCCGTCGACCGTCGAGGTGCAGCCGGCCGTCCAGGCCGACGACCCGGCCCGGACCACCCGCGAGTAGCCGTACACGGCCTCCCACGGCCCGCCGGAGCCGAGCCGGGTGACGACCGCGCCGTCGCTGTCGAGGTCGGTCACCCGGCGACCCGCAGCGTCTCCAGCGCCTCGGCCACGGTGAACGCGCCGGCGTAGAGCGCCTTGCCGGCGATCACGCCCTCCACCCCGACCGGCTCCAGCGTGGCCAGGGCGCGCAGGTCGTCCAGGGTCGAGACGCCGCCCGAGGCGATCACCGGGGCCTTCGTCCGGGCGCACACCTCGCGCAACAGCTCCAGGTTCGGGCCGCGCATGGTGCCGTCCTTGGTGATGTCGGTCACCACGTACCGGGACGCGCCGGCGGCGTCCAGCCGCTCCAGCACCTCCCACAGGTCACCGCCGTCGCGGGTCCAGCCCCGGGCGGAGAGGGTACGACCGCGCACGTCCAGCCCGATCGCCACCCGGTCGCCGAACTCGCCGCACACCTGGTCGCACCACTGCGGGTTCTCCAGCGCGGCGGTGCCGATGTTGACCCGGGCCGCGCCGGTGCCGAGCGCCGCGCGCAACGACTCGTCGTCCCGGATGCCGCCGGAGAGCTCCACCTTGACGTCGAGCTGGCGGACCACCTCGGCGAGCAGGTGCGCATTGGTGCCCCGCCCGAACGCGGCGTCCAGGTCGACCAGGTGGATCCACTCCGCGCCGTCGGCCTGCCAGGCCAGCGCGGCCTCCAGCGGGTCGCCGTAGGTGGTCTCGCTGCCGGCGGCGCCCTGGACGAGCCGGACGGCCTGGCCGTCGGCGACGTCCACGGCGGGCAACAGGGTGAGGCTCACGATCTTTCTCCTCGCATCAGATTCGACGGTCCAGGGCGATCACCACGATCGCCGGCAGGACCAGCAGTAGCAGGACGACCAGCAGCAGGCGCAGCGCCAGGTCGTCCACCATCGTCCAGATCAGGGCCAGCGCCGCGACGGTCAGGCCGACGATGCCGGCGCGCTGCCCGCGGCTGCGCCGGGCCAGTCGGCCGGTGCGACCGCGCCGCCACTGCGGCGTCAGCCGAAGCACCAGCGCCCGTCGGCTCCGCCGGCGGGCGAGTTGGCGCTCCCGGACCACCCGGGCGCGGGCCGCCTCGGCCTCCCGGGCCGCGCGGCGGCGGGCCCGCTCCCGGCTCACCGGCGCCAGTCCGGGTGATCGTCGCCGGTGGCGCCGGACGGGCCGCCGAACCCCGGCGGCTGCCCGGCCCGGCCAGCGAGCCGGGGGCCGGCCGGCTCAGTCAACCGTGGCCAACCAGTTGTGCAGCAGCGCCGCGCCGGTCTCGGCCGACTTCTCCGGGTGGAACTGGGCGGCCGACAGCGACCCCCGCTCCACCGCGGCGACGAAGTCCGCGCCGTGGTGGGCGGTGGTGACCCGAGCCCCGGCCGCGGTCAGCGCCGCCGCGTCCACCACGCCGTACGAGTGCACGAAGTAGAACCGGCTGTCGGCGGGCAGCCCGGCGAAGAGCACCGAGCCCGCGGCCGGCGTCACGGTGTTCCAGCCCATGTGCGGCAGCCGGTCGGCGGGCAGCTTGGTCACCCCACCGGGCAGCAGCCCGAGCCCCTTGGTCACCACACCGTGCTCGTCACCGTGCTCGAAGAGGATCTGCATGCCGACGCAGATGCCCAGCACCGGCCGGCCGGCGGCCACCCGCTCGGCGATCACCGGGCCGGCGCCGAGCGCCTCGATCCCGGCCATGCACGCGGCGTACGCGCCGACCCCCGGCACCACCAGGCCGTCCGCCTCGGCGGCGGCGGTCAGGTCGGCGGTGACGGTCACCCGCGCGCCGGCGTGCTCCAGCGCCCGCTCGGCCGAGCGCAGGTTGCCCGAGCCGTAGTCGAGCACCACGATCCGCCGGTCCACCGCGCTCATCAGCCCTCCCCGGGCAGCAGCCAGAGCACCCCGGCGACGGTCGCCAGGGCGGCGAGCAGCCCCGTGGTCACGATCGCACCGCGCGGGGCGCCCTGCCGGTACAACGACAACGTCCCGCCGCCCAGCAGGCCGGCCAGGATCAGCAGCAGGGTCGGCAGCACCGGACCCATCAGAGTTCACCCTCATTCGCGACTGCGGGGCTCCGCTGCGCTGCACTCCTCGCGCTCATCAGAACGCACCTTCATTCGCGACTGCGGGGCTCCGCTGCGCTGCACTCCTCGCGCTCATCAGAGCGCGCCCTTGGTGCTGGGCACCACGCCCGCGTTGCGCGGGTCGAGGGCGGTGGCCTCGCGCAGCGCCCGGGAGACCGCCTTGAACTGCGCCTCCACCACGTGGTGGGCGTCCGGGTGGCCGCCCGGGCGGGCCGCCCGCAGCACGTCCACGTGCAGGGTGATCCGGGCCGCCTGGCCGAACGACTCCCAGATGTGCCGGGTCATGCTGGTCGGGTAGACCGGCCCGATGTACGGCGCGAGCACCGGCTCGTCGTGCACCACGTACGGCCGGCCGGAGAGGTCGACCGCGGCCCGGACCAGCACCTCGTCCATCGGGACGGTGGCCGAGCCGTACCGCCGGATGCCGGCCTTGTCGCCCAGCGCCTGGTCGAACGCGGCGCCCAGGGCCAGCGCGGTGTCCTCCATCGTGTGGTGCGCGTCGATCTCCAGGTCGCCGACGGTACGCACGGTCAGGTCGAAGCCGCCGTGCCGGGCGATCTGGTTCAGCATGTGGTCGTAGAAGCCGACGCCGGTGCCGATCTCGGCCTGGCCGGTGCCGTCGAGGTCGAGCTCGACGAGGACCTTGGTCTCCTTGGTGACCCGCTCGATCCGGGCGGTGCGGCTCATTGCTTGCCTTTCGGTGGCGACTGCGGGGCTCGCAAGCTCACTCCTCGCGCTCCCCCTGGGAGTTGCTCCAAAGCGGTGAGGAAGGCGTCGGTCTCGGCGGGGGTGCCGGCGGTGACCCGCAGCCAGCCGGGCAGGCCGACGTCGCGGACCAGCACCCCCCGCTCCAGCAGGGCCCGCCAGGTCACGGACTGGTCGCCGGCCACGGCGAAGAGCACGAAGTTGGCGTCGCTGTCGGCCACCCGGTGCCCCCGGGCGCGCAGCTCCGCGACGATCCGGTCGCGCTGCGCCTTGATCGCCTCGACGGTGCCGAGCAGGGCGTCCCGGTGCGCCAGGGCCGCCCGGGCGGCGGCCTGGGTGAGCGCCGAGAGGTGGTACGGCAGCCGGACCAGCTGCACCGCCGCCACCACCGCCGGGTCGGCCGCCAGGTAGCCCAGCCGGCCGCCGGCGAAGCCGAACGCCTTGCTCATCGTCCGGGTCACCACCAGCCGCGGGTGGCCGGGCAGCACCGCCAGCGCGCTGAGAGTGCCGGGCCGGGCGAACTCGGCGTACGCCTCGTCGACGACCACCATGCCGGGCGCGGCGTCGAGCACCGCGGTCACCACCTCGGGGTCGAGCGCGGTGCCGGTGGGGTTGTTCGGCGAGCAGAGGAACACCACGTCGGGCCGGTGCTCGCGGACCTGGGCGACCGCCTCGGCGGCGGTCAACCCGAAGTCCACCCCGCGCGGCGCGGGGATCCACCGGGTGCCGGTGCCGAGCGCCAGCAGCGGGTGCATCGAGTACGCCGGCACGAAGCCCAGCGCGCTGCGCCCCGGCCCGCCGAACGCCTGCAGCAACTGCTGCTGGATCTCGTTGGAGCCGTTGGCCGCCCACACCTGCTCGACGGTGAGCCCGTGCCCCAGGTACGCCGCCAGGTCGGCGCGCAGCGCCAGCGCGTCGCGGTCCGGGTAGCGGTTCAGGTCGCGCAGCTCGGCGGCGAGCGCCTTGCCGATCGCCTCGACCACCGGCTCCGGCACCGGGTAGGAGTTCTCGTTGGTGTTCAGCCGCACCGCGACGTCCAGCTGCGGCGCCCCGTACGGGCGCAGGCCGCGCAGGTCGTCGCGGATCGGCAGGTCGTCCAGGCCGGTCAGGCCGCGCTCGCTCACGAGGGATCACCCGGGAAGCGGGCCCGGACGGCCTGGCCGTGCGCCGGCAGGTCCTCCACGTTGGCCAGGGTGACCACGTGCGGCGCCACCTCGCGCAGCGCGTCCTCGGTGTACTCCACCAGGTGGATGCCGCGCAGGAAGGACTGCACGGACAGCCCCGACGAGTGCCGGGCGCAGCCGCCGGTGGGCAGCACGTGGTTGGAGCCGGCGCAGTAGTCGCCGAGGGACACCGGAGACCAGGCGCCGACGAAGATCGCCCCGGCGTTGCGCACCCGCAGCGCCCACTCCCGGGCGTTCTCGGTCTGGATCTCCAGGTGCTCGGCCGCGTACGCGTCGACCACCCGCAGGCCGGCGTCCAGGTCGTCGACCAGCACGACGCCGCTCTGCTCACCGCCCAGCGCGGTGCTCACCCGCTCCACGTGCCTGGTGGCCGGCACCTGCCGGGCCAGCTCCCGGTCGACCGCGTCGGCCAGCGCCACCGACGGGGTGACCAGCACGCTGGCCGCCAGCGGGTCGTGCTCGGCCTGGCTGATCAGGTCGGCGGCGACGTGCGCCGGGTCGGCGGTGTCGTCGGCCAGGATGGCGATCTCGGTCGGGCCGGCCTCGGCGTCGATGCCCACCACGCCGCGCAGCAGCCGCTTGGCGGCGGTGACCCAGATGTTGCCCGGCCCGGTGATCATGTCGACCGGGTCGCAGTGCAGATTGCCCTCGGCGTTCACCGCGGCGCCGTACGCCAGCATGGCGACCGCCTGGGCGCCGCCCACGGCGTACACCTCGTCGACGCCGAGCAGCGCGCAGGCCGCCAGCACCCGCTGGTCGGGCAGGCCGCCGTTGTCCTGCTGCGGCGGGCTGACCACCACCAGCGAGCGGACCCCGGCCGCCTGGGCGGGGACCACGTTCATCACCACGGTCGACGGGTACATGGCCAGGCCGCCGGGGACGTAGAGGCCGACCCGGTCGACCGGCACCCAGCGCTCGGTCACCACCCCGCCCGGCACCACCTGGGTGACGTGGTCGGTGCGGCGCTGGTCGGCGTGCACCTTGCGGGCCCGGGTGATCGACTCCAGCAGCGCGGCGCGGACGGCCGGGTCGAGCGTCCCCTCCGCCTCGGCGATGGTCTTGACCGGCACCCGCAGCACGTCCGGGCTGATCCCGTCGAAGCGCTCGCTGGCCTCGCGGATCGCCGGGTACCCATGGTCGCGGACCGCCTCGACGAGCGGGCGGATCCGCTCGACGGCCACCGAGACGTCGAGCTGGGCACGGGGCAGCAGGCGGCGCGGGTCACGGACGCCGCCGCGCAGGTCGATCCGATTCAACACCCTTGCGAGTCTAGGCGGCCCGCCCGACGACTCCCGGGCCGCCCGTGGCGCGGAAGGGGTGAGCCGAGCCACGCCGCCCGGGCGGGCTCCGGCTAGGCTCGACGGCGTGACCGCTCGGCTGCCGGTGTTTCCGCTCGGAACGGTGCTCTTTCCCGGCCTGGTGCTGCCGCTGCACATATTCGAGGAGCGCTACCGCGCGCTGGTCCGCCACCTGGTCGACCTGCCCGAGGGCGCACCGCGCGAGTTCGGTGTGGTGGCCATCGCGGCCGGCTGGGAGGTGGCGCCCGGCGGCGGCCCGGCCACCCCGGGCGGCGGCGGAATCACCCTGCACGAGGTGGGCTGCACGGCGGAGCTGCGCGAGGTCACCGAGCTCGAGGACGGTGGCTTCGACATCGTCACGGTGGGCCGTCGCCGGTTCCGGATCGCCGACGTGGACGAGGGCGCCGCGCCGTACCTGACCGCCGAGGTGGAGTGGCTGCCCGAGCCGGCCGGCCCCGACGAGGCGGCCGACCTGCTGGCCGCCCGGGTGATCGCCGTGTTCCGGCAGTACCTCGCCCTCATCCGGCCGGGCCAGGAGGACATCTCCGAGCAGCTGCCGGAGGACGCGACCGTGCTGTCCCACCTGGTGGCGGCCACCGCCGCGCTGACCGTCGCCGACCGGCAGCGGCTGCTCGCCATCGACGACACCGCCGGCCGGCTGCGCGCCGAGCTGCGGCTGCTCAACCGCGAGGCGGCTCTGCTGCGCCAGGTGCGGGCGGTTCCGGTGCCGCTGTCGGAGCTGGCGTCCCCGCCGACCCCGAACTGAGCCCGCCCGGGTGGGCGGCCAGCTCCAGGTCCGGCTCGGGGCGCAGCGACGGCCAGCGGGACCAGCCGGCCAGCAGGGTGTACACCACCACCGCGGCGAACGCCGGCAGCAGCACGTCGCCGAACGGCACCGGCAGCACGCCCAGCAGCCGCTCGATCCCGCCGGCCCGCAGGTCGGCGGGCTTCGTGAAGGCGGTGCCCTCCGGCGCGGTGGCCAGCAGCCGCTGATACCCGGACAGGCCGATCCGGCGGCCCACCTGCCAGGCCACCAGCCCGGCGCCGAGCGCGCCCAGCGCGACCGCGAACAGCGTGCCGGGCCCGCGACGCCGGCGCAGCAGCATCCACAGGCCGACCGCGCAGAGCAGGCCGAAGGCGAGGCCGAGCACGCTGAACCAGCCGTCGGCGGCGATCGGCTGCTCCGGCTGCGGCTGCGCGTAGATCGCTCCCTCGGCCGTCTTGAGCACCGGGGTGTCCGGCGCCACGGCCGCCCAGAGCAGGCCGAGCGGCACGCCCAGCAGCGCGACCCCGAGCGCGGTGGCCACGGCCACCGCGACCCGGTGCCGGGGACGGTCGGTGACGACCGGCGCGGCCGCGTACGCCGGTGGCCACGCCACCCCGGGCGGCCCGGCGGCGCCGGTCGGATCGGATGCGGCGGCATGCGGCGCGTCGGGACGGTCGACGGGCCGGTACGGATCGGGGGTGTCCGGGCTCACCCGGTGATCCTCTCAGGCGCGGCCGCGCGCCGGGGCGGCGGAGGCCGGACGTCCCTTCACCGGGCGAACGGCTCCAGCATCACCGCGGCGGCCCGCAGCCACGCCTGCCGGGTCTCCGGCTGCAGCTGGGGGTACTCGATCGACGAGCCGGTCTCCAGCGCCGGGTCGTAGGGCACCACGGTGACCGCCCTGGTCCGGGTGGCGAAGTGCTTCTCCAGGTCGGCCTGGAGCGACGAGCGGCCGGGCGTGGGGCAGGAGATCAGGGTGACCGCGTTGTCGGCCAGCTCCCCCATGCCCACCTCGTGCAGCAGGTCCAGCATCCAGTCCGCGCTGAACGCGGCGTCCTCCCGCGGCACGGTGGTCACCACCAGCTGGTCGGCCGCCTGCATGACGGTGCGCCAGTTCGCGCTCTCCACGTTGTTGCCGGTGTCGACGCAGACCACGTCGTGGGTCCGGCGCAGCAGCTCCAGCACCCGCTTGACGGTGAACTGGTCCAGCCGCTGGGCGAACCGGGGGCTCTCCTCGCCGGCCAGCACGTCGTACGAGCCGTCGGAGGCGTGCCGGAGGTACTCGTCCAACGACTCCAGCAGCTCGGCGCCCTCCCGGATCTCGATGTGCGCGAGATCGCTGATCAGGTGCCGGATCGTCCGGGCGTGCCGGGCGCTGCCGGCGCGCAGCCCGAGGGTGCCGCGCAGCTCGTTGTCGTCCCAGGCGAGCACGCCCCGGCCCCGCACGCTGCCCACGGTGGCGGCGGCCAGGACGGTGGCGGTGGTCTTGTGCACCCCGCCCTTGGGGTTGGCGAAGGCGAGCACCCGGGGGCCGCCCAGCTCGCGGCGGAGCACCCCGGCGGCGCGTTCCTGCTCGTCCTGCGGGCTCTGCGGGCGCCACTCGATCCGGGCCGGCTCGATCCGGGCGGGATAGCCACGGTCCCCGGCCACCGCCGCCGGCTCGGCCTGCGGGTACCCCGGCTCGGCCTGCGGATACCCCGGCTCGGCCCGGTACGCCGGCTCCGCGACGGCCGGCGCGCTCCCCGGCCCGGGCCCGGGGTACGCCGGCTCGGCCGGGTACGCCGGCTCCGGCTGGGCCGGCGGCTGCGGATAGCCGGCCGGGGCGCCGCCGGGAAGGTAGCCCCCGTCCAGCAGGGCGGCGTACCGGGACTCGGCCGGCGGCGGCTCGTGCCGGTAGCCGTTGTCCAGCAGCGCGTAGCGGGACGCCGGCGGCTCGACCGGCGGGGGCTCGGACCGGTACGCCGGTTCCGGCCGGCGGTCCGGGCCCTGCCGATAGGCCGGATCGACCCGGTAGGACCCCTCGGCCCGGTGGCCCGGCTCGCCGGCATGGTCCGGCTGGGCCGGATAGCCGGGCGGGTCGGCGGGATGGCCGGGCGCGGCGGGTGGACGGGGCACGGTCGCGCGTCCCGCGCGGGCGGCGTAGCGCGGATCGGGGACGTATCCCTGCTCGGCGGGGTGGCCGGCATCCGGGCCGTAGCCCTGCTCGGCGGCGTAGCCGGGGTCCGCGCCGTAGCCCGGCTCGGCGGCGTAGCCGGGGTCCGGGGCGTAGCCGGGGTCCGGGGCGTAACCCGGGCCGGCGGCGTAGCCGGCATCCGCGCCGTAGCCCTGCGCGGCCGGGTAGCCGGGATCCGAGGCGTAGCCCGGCTCGGCGGCGTACCCCGGGCCGGCGGCCCGGCCCGGGCCGTAGCCGGGCTCCGGGGCGTAGCCCGGGTCGGCGGGCGGGACGGGCGCGGCGGCCCGGCCGGACCAGCCGTTGGCGGATCGTTGCCGGGGCAACGGGTCCCGGTCACGCGGTGCCGGCTCGTCGGCCCGGCGGTCCGGCTCGCCGTGCTCGGCCGCCCGCCCGCCGAGGCGGGCGCGGTCGAGCAGGGCGCGCCATCGCGGCGCCGGTTCGGCCGACCGACCCCAGCCGGTCTCGCTGCCGTCCAAGGCTCGCCCTCCCCGCCCCATCGATCTTCGTCTGACAGGCTACGAACGAAACCCTATGCGGACCACACCCGTCCGCGCACATCCCCCGGTACGGACGCGCAGCGCTACCGGCCCGTCGACCCGCCGTCACCCGGCCGGCCGGCGAGGTCGCGGGGGTGGTCGGCGGCCCCGGACCGGGCGACGCGGAACGGGTCGCGGCCGGCGCGTCTTCCGACGAATCGCCCACCCGCTCCGGTGCGGCTCAGTCGCGCAGCGCGGCGAGCGCGCGGGCCAGGTCGTCGGGGTACTCGCTGACGAAGGTCACCTGGTCGCCGGTGCGCGGGTGTTCGAAGCTCAGCGAGCGTGCGTGCAGCCACTGCCGGGCCAGCCCGAGCCGGGCGGACAGGGTCGGGTCGGCGCCGTAGGTGAGATCGCCCACGCACGGGTGCCGCAGCGTGGAGAAGTGCACCCGGATCTGGTGCGTCCGGCCGGTCTCCAGCCGCACGTCCAGCAGGCTCGCCGCCGGGAACGCCTCGATGGTGTCGTAGTGGGTGATGCTCGGCTTGCCGCCGGAGACCACCGCCCAGCGGTAGTCGTGGTGCGGGTGCCGGTCGATCGGGGCGTCGATGGTGCCGCTCGACGGATCCGGGTGGCCCTGGACCACGGCGTGGTAGCGCTTCTCCACCTCGCGGTACTTGAACGCCCGCTTGAGCGCGGTGTACGCCGGCTCGCTCTTGGCCACGACCATGATGCCGGTGGTGCCCACGTCGAGCCGGTGCACCACGCCCTGCCGCTCGGCGGCCCCACTGGTGGAGATCCGGTGCCCGATCGCGGCCAGCGCGCCGATCACCGTCGGGCCGGTCCAGCCGGGGCTGGGGTGGGCGGCCACCCCGACCGGCTTGTCCACCACCACGATGTCGTCGTCGGCGTAGACCACGGTCAGGCCGGGCACCGCCTGCGGCACCACGGTCGGCGGCGCCGGCGGGGCGGGCAGCGTCACCTCCAGCCAGGAGCCGGCCTTGACCTTGTGCGAGTTGGCGCGGACGACCCCGTCCACCAGGGCGTCGCCGGCGTCGACCACGGCCGCTGCCGCCGTCCGGGACAGCCCGAAGAGCCGGGACACCGCCTGGTCCAGCCGCATGCCGTCGAGGCCGTCCGGCACCGGCAGGGAACGCTGGTCGCCGCCCGCGGCGAAGGCCGAGGTCACGCCCGCTCCCGGTGCTCAGCGCCGGCCGGGGCGCGGTCCGCCTCGGCGTCGCGGTGACCGGCTCGCCGGCCGTCGCGCTGCCGGCCGGTCAGCTCCAGCAGCACCGCCAGCAGCACGCCGGAGACCAGGCAGCTGTCGGCGAGGTTGAACACCGGCCAGACCTGCCCGTACGGGTCGAAGAGGCTGACCATGTCGACCACGTGCCCGACGAAGTGGCCGGGGGCCCGGAAGACCCGGTCGACGAGGTTGCCCAGCGCGCCGCCGAGCACCAGGCCCAGCGACACCGCCCAGGGCAGCGAGCGCAGCCGCAGGGCCATCCAGCCGATCCAGGCCACCACGCCGATCGTGATCAGCGGGAACACCCAGGTGTGCCCGGAGCCGATGCTCCAGGCCGCGCCGCTGTTGCGGATGAGGGTGAAGTAGACGGCGCCGCCCAGCGCGCGGACCGGACCGCGGTCGTCGAGCGCCGACAGCGCCCACTGCTTGGTGAGCAGGTCGGCCAGCAGGGCGGTGGCGGCGATGCCGAGCAGCACCGCCAACGCCCGACGGCGGGGCGTACCCGCCTGCGGCTCAGCGGTGCCCGGCCCGGCGGGACGTGCTGTGGTCATCGACTCCCCATCGACTCCGGACGGCGGCGAGGGTCCGCCGTCTCACGCGGTCGCCGGGAAGCCGCGTCAGCGCCGCTCCTCCAGCTGCTTGCAGGTCACGCAGAGGGTCGCCGACGGGAAGGCGGCGAGCCGCTCCACCGGGATCGGGTTCCCGCACCGCTCGCACCACCCGTAGCCACCCTCGTCGAGCCGCTCCAGCGCGCGCTCGACCTGGGTGATCCGTTCCCGGATGCTGTTGGCGAGGGAGATCTCCTGCTCGCGCTCGAGCGTCTTGGTGCCGGTGTCGGCCTGGTCGTCCCCGGCCGAGTCGGTCAGCCGGTCGCGCTGCAGCTCGGTGATCTCGCTCAGCGTCTGATCGTACTCGGCGCGCAGCTCGTCCCGCCGGGCCGCCAGCGCGGCGCGGATCTTCTCGGTCTCCGCGGCGCTGCGGGTGGGCTTGGCCACCGGCTTGCGGCCGGCGACCCTGGTGTCGGCTGGCTTCGCCATCGTCAGCTCCCTCGGCCGCCGGAACGCGGCCATCGGCGTGCTTGGCCGAGGGGCGCCGGCCTGGCGTCCCCCGCGTACGCAAACGGGCGCACGACAGCGAGCCGTGCACTCCGGAGGTTGGCAAGAATACGGAACGTACACCGGGTACGACAACGTGCCGCACCGACGAACCGCTTTTCCGCCCCTGGTAGGCCCTGAACAGGGCAAAAGGAACGCTAGCAGATCAGCCGTCGCGGTCCTCGCCGTACTCGCCAAACCACCTGGCCAGACGACCCCGCCGGCTGACCGCGCGGAGCCGGCGCTCGGCCTCGTCGCGGGCCCCGGCGGTCGCCACGATCAGCAGGCTGTCGCCGGCCTTCAGCCGGGTGTCCGCGCCCGGCACGAAACCGGACCCGTCCCGCAGCACCAGGGTCACCGAGGCGCCCACCGGCAGTCGCAGCTCGTCGACGTGCACCCCGGCCAGCCGGGAGCCCGGTGGCACCTCGACCTGGAGCAGGTCCGCGCGCATCCGCTCCAGCGGGGCGGTCTCCACCCGGAGCTCGGCGGCCTCGGCGGGCGCGGTCACCCCCAGCCGCCGGGCGGCCGGGGCGAGGGTGCCGGCCTGCAACAGTGTGAAGATCACCACGAGGACGAAGACCGCGTCGAAGAGCCGGTCCGCGCCGGGCACCCGCTCGGAGAGCGGGATGGTGGCGAGCACGATCGGCACCGCCCCGCGCAGCCCCGCCCAGGACAGGAACGCCTGCTCGCGCGGCCCGACCCGGAACGGCAGCGCGGAGACCGCCACCGACAGCGGCCGGGCGACCAGCAGCAGCGCCAGCCCGGTGACCACCGCCGGCAGCACGGCGGCGGGCAGCCGGCCCGGCGACGCCAGCAGCCCGAGCAGCACGAACAGCCCGATCTGGGCCAACCAGGCCAGCCCGTCGGCGAACCCGAGGATGGCCTGCCGGTGCGGCAGCCGGGCGTTGCCCAGCAGCACGCCGGCGACGTACACGGCGAGGAAGCCGGAGGCGTGCAACGTCGCGCCCGCCGCGTACGCCAGGACGGTGAAGCCGACCGCCGCGATCGGGTAGAGCCCCGCCGAGGGCAGCGCCGCCCGCCGCAGCGTGAACCGGCCGGCCAGCCCCACCGCCAGCCCGACGGCGGCGCCCAATCCAAGCTCGTAGCCGACCAGCAGCACCTCGTACCACCAGGGGTGGCCGGCCACGCCGTCCCGGGACAGCAGCACCACCAGGATCACCACGGGGGCGTCGTTCATGCCGGACTCGGCCTCGAGGGTGGCCACCAGCCGCGGCGGCAGCCGCAGCCGGCGCAGGGTGGCGAAGACGGCCGCGGCGTCGGTGGACGACAGCACCGCGCCGTAGAGCAGGGCCAGCCGCCAGTCCAGCCCGAGCAGCAGGTGCCCGATCAGGCCCACCACCAGGATGCTGACCAGTACCCCGACCGTGGACAGCGCGGCGGCCAGGCCGAGCACCGGGCGCAGCGTGCTCCACCGGGCGGTGAGGCCACCCTCCGCGATGATCACGATCAGCGCGCAGAAGCCGAGCACCCGGGTGAGCTCGACGTCGTCGAAGCGGATGCCGAGACCGGCCTCCCCGATCGCCACCCCGAGCGCCAGGTAGACCAGCAGGCTCGGCACCCCGAGGCGGGTGGAGAAGCGGACCGCGCCCACCGCCACCAGCAGGACGGCCGCGCCGAGCAGCAGCCCGAGGTCCAGGCCCGGCGTCACGGCCGACCGATCCAGGGCCCGGTCACCCGGCCGAGCCGTCGCGCAGCCGGCGCAGCGTGTCGGCCACCGCCGGGGTGGGCCGCTCGACCAGGAACAGCTTGTCCCGGCTGGCCGCCCCGGTACGCAGCGACACCGCCCCCGGCCGGACCCCGAGCGCCCCCGCGAGCGCCCGCCGGGCCGCCTCGGTGGCCCGACCGTCGACGGCCGGCGCGTTGACCGCGATCACCAGGGCGGGGCCGTGCGGGCCGTCGAACCGGCCGCCCACCCGTGCCCGGGAGGTGCCGGGCCGGACCCGTACGGCGACGGTGAGCGCGTCGTCGGACATGGTGGCCGGCTCAGCCGGGGAACGCGTCGGCGAGCAGGGCGGTGGCCGGCGCGCAGCGGCCGCACGGGGTGAAGCCGAGGGAGATCGCCTCGGAGACCGGCAGCTGCTCGTGGTCGCGCCCGAGCAGGTGGACGCAGGAGGCCAGGTGGTAGCGGGGGCGGCCGTCGATCACCTCGACGGCGTTGTCCAGCCGGGCCAGCAGCGCGGCGTCCCCGGCCGGCACCCGCTGCACGGCCGGCTCGTCGGACCAGCCGCCGCCGGTGGCCGCCGGCTCGTCGGCCGGCCACCCCGACCCGGGACCGTCGGCCGTCGACCACTGCGACGGAGTGTCGTCCGGCGTCGGGTCGGGGGGCGTGCCGGCGAGGGTGGGATCGGATCGACCCGGCGCGGCGACGGCCGGTTCGCCGGGGCGTACCCAGGGGGTTTCGGTCTCGGGCTCCCACGGCGCCTCCGGCCGCGGCTGCCACGGCGGGTCGGCGTCGTCCGGGGCCGTCCCCGCGACGCGCTGGCGCGGCAGGTCGGCCCGCGGTTCCCAGGTCGGCTCGGCGCGCGGCTCCCAGGGGGTGCCGGGGCCGGACTCGCCGGGCGCCGGATCCCCGGAGTCGGTGGAGGTCGCCGGCTCCGGGCCGGGCCACGGCGCCGGGTCGGGCGCCGCGGGAAGGGCCACGACGTCCCCGGTCACCGGCCGCGAGGGCGGTTGCCGCCACCCGTCGCCGCCGGTGCCGAACGTCGTGGGAACACCTTGGGCGGGCTCCGGATCCGCCCCGTCTGGGGTGGGGGGAGCCGCCGTCCGCGGCCGGCCTCCGCCCGCCGCCGCCCGGGTGGCCGCCGCCTGGCGGGCGCCGGTCACGAGCGCGACGGCGGCCAGCAGGCTGGCCGCGATGGAGCTGATCAGCAGGGTGCTGGAGCCGTCGGCGAGACCGACCACCAGCAATCCGACCGCGACGAGGATGAGCAACAGACTTGCGACTATCACGGCTCACCCCCGCCGCGCCGGATCGGTGTGGGGCGGCCGGCGGCCCGTCCGGGAGGAACGGGCCGCCGGCCGGTGGATCAGCGGCCCGACTCGAGGGCGCCGGAGCGTCCGCCGCCGTACGAGCCGGCCAGGCTGGCCGAGGCCAGCCCGTTGCCACCCGCGGCGCGGGCGCCCTCGGACCGGGTCATCTCGACCTCCAGGCCCTGGCCCCGACCGTCGAGGTCACGCAGCTGGCTCTCCAGGTACGCCTTGAGCCGGGTGCGGTACTCGCGCTCGAACTGCTTGAGCTCCTCGATGTGCTTCTGCAGCGCGGTGCGCTTGGCGTCCAGGCCGCCCATGGCCTCCTGGTGCCGCTGGCGGGCGTCGCGCTCCAGGGCGTCGGCCTTGGCCCGCGCCTCGCGGGTGACCTCCTCGGCCTTGGAACGGGCCTCGGACAGCAGCTGGTCGGCCTCGCGACGCGCGTCGGAGACGTGGTCGTCAGCGGTCCGCTGGGCCATCATCAGCACCCGCAGCGCCTGCTGCTCGCCGTCACCGACGTTGGCCGGGCCACCGCCGGAGCGGACCTGCTCCAGCTCGGCCTGCATGGCGCGGGCGGCCTGCTCGGCCGCGGCCTTGTCCCGCTGGACCCGGTCGAGCTGGGCCTTGACGTCGTTGAGCTCCGCCGCGAGGCGGCCGTCACCGACCGGGCCGGCGGGCGCGCCGCCGCGGCCGCCACGCTCGACCTGAGCGCGCAGCTCGTTGTTCTCCTCGATCAGGCGGGCGAGCTCGCGCTCGACCTCGTCCAGGAAGGCGTCGACCTCCTCCTCGTCGTACCCCCGCTTGCCGATCGGCGGTTTCTTGAAGGCGACGTTGTGGACGTCGGCCGGGGTCAGCGGCATCGAAACTCCTCGGGTCAGTTGCGGCCGCGTAGCGGGCTGGGCCACCGGATGTTCATCCAATGATCAACCGCTTCAACACGAACTCCATCAGCACGAACAGGATAACCAGGAGCACAAGGGAGGCCAGGTCGATGCTCACGTTACCAATGCGCAGTGGAGGGATCACACGCCTCAACGCCTTGAGAGGCGGATCAGTGACGCTCCACACGGATTCCAGCCCCGCCGACGCTCCCCGCCCTGGTTGCCACCGGCGACCGTACTGGAGGACGGCGCTGAGAACGAATCGGGCCAACAGCACGATGAGGAAGAGATAGAGCAGCAGGTAGAGCACTTGCAGCACGATCGACAACACGGCAGGCGACGTCCCTTGCTCGGGGCGGACTAACTCAGGCTGAAAAAGCCGCCCTCAGCGATCTTGGCCTTGTCCTCAGCGGTGACCTGGACGTTGGCCGGTGAGAGCAGGAACACCCGGTTGGTCACGCGCTCGATCGTACCGCGCAGGCCGAACGCCAGCCCGGCGGCGAAGTCCACCAGTCGGCGGGCGTCGGCCTCGTCCATCTCGGTGAGGTTGATGATCACCGGAACGCCGTCGCGGAAGTGCTCCCCGATGGTGCGGGCCTCCCGGTAGGTGGTGGGGTGCAGCGTGGTGATCTGGTACCGCTGCTCCTCCTCGGCCACCACCGCGCGCTCCCGCGGCGCGGACTGCGGGGCGAGGGCGAGATTGTCCCGGGTGTGGTAGGTCAGGGCGCCGGAGGTCTCCCCGCCGCCGGACCGGGTGATCGACCGCACGCTGGACCGCTCCGATCGCTCGGACCGCTCCGGGCGGTCGTCGTCGCCCCGGTCGGCCTCCGCCGACCGGCCCGTGCTCCGCTCGGACAGCCGACCCCGCTCGCCCAGCCGCGGCCGGGGAGCCGGCGGCTCCTCGGCGTCGTCGTCTTCGTCGGCGAACTCGTCGGCGTACCGGCTGGACCGGTACCGCGACGAGTCACGGTAACCGGGCTTGTCGTAGCCGCCCTCGTCGTAGCCCCGCTCGTCGTCCTCCTCGACCAGGCCGAGCCAGACCCCCGCCTTGCGCAGTGCACCCATCGCCGCGCCCTTCCGTCCGCCGTGCGGCACGCACCCCCGTGCCGTGTCGCTTGATCACGATTGGCAACCCATGCCCGTCGGATCGGACCGGCAATCCCGCGCGAGCGATTCGCGGCGCTCGCCGTGGCCCCCAGACAACGGGACGCCGCTCCTCAAACAACACTGATGTAATTTGCTTCTTCCGCGGTCAGGCTACCGCAGCGTGGGGCGCATTCCGAGCAACGCGCTGCCGACGCGGACATGTGTCGCGCCGTATCGCACCGCGGATTCCAGGTCCCCGCTCATTCCGGCGGAGAGCGCGGTGGCCTCCGGGTGCGCCGCGCGGAAGCCGGCGGCCACCTCGGCCAACCGGGCGAACGCGCGGTCCGGCTCCCAACCCAGCGGCGCCACCGCCATCAGCCCGGCCAGCCGCAGCGCGCCGTCGGCCGCCAACGCCTCGGCCACCGGGCCCAGGCCACGGTCCGGGTCGGCGGAGTCCGGCAGCGCACCGCCCCGGGCCGGATCGCCGTCGATGCTGACCTGCACCAGGGCGTCCAGCGGGCGGTCCCGGCCGGCCGCCGCGGTGGCCAGCGCCCGGGCCAGCCGCACGCTGTCCACCGAGTGCACGACATCGGCGTAGCGCACCACCGAGCGGGCCTTGTTGCGCTGCAGCTGGCCGACGAAGTGCCAGCGCACGTCCACCCCGGCGGCGGCCACCTCGGCGGCCTTGCCGGCCGCCTCCTGGTCGCGGTTCTCCCCGACGTCCCGTACGCCGAGCCCGGCCAGCGCCACCACGTCGCCGGCCGGGTACGTCTTGGTCACCGCGATCATGGTGACCTCGGCCCGGTCCCGACCCGCCGCGGCACAGGCGTCGGCGATCCGGGCGCGGACCCGGGCCAGCCCGGCGGCGAGCTCGGCGCGGCGGTCGGGCCGTACCGCGGTGCTGTCGTCCGTCATCGGCGTCGCTCAGGACCCGTTCTTGAGGAAATCCGGCACGTCGACGTCGTCGAACAGCACCCGGCGCGGCGACTGCTGCGCCGGTGGCAGGGTCGCCGGCGGGGTCACCGGCGGGGTCTGCGGGGTGGGCTGGTTCTGGTTCGTCTTGCGCGGCGCCTCGGCCGCCTTGTACGCCGGGGTGCCGCCGTCGAAGCCGGCCGCGATCACGGTCACCCGCACCTCGTCGCCGAGCGCGTCGTCGATGACCGCGCCGAAGATGATGTTCGCGTCCGGGTGGGCCGCGTCGGTGACCAGCTGCGCCGCGTCGTTGATCTCGAACAGGCCCAGGTCGGAGCCGCCGGCGATGGACAGCAGCACGCCCCGGGCGCCGTCCATGCTCTGCTCCAGCAGCGGGCTGGAGATGGCCGCCTCGGCCGCCTCGACCGCCCGGTTCTCGCCGCGCGCGCTGCCGATGCCCATCAGGGCGCTGCCGGCGCCGCTCATCACGCTCTTGACGTCGGCGAAGTCCAGGTTGATCAGGCCGGGGGTGGTGATCAGGTCGGTGATGCCCTGGACACCGGAGAGCAGCACCTGGTCGGCGGTGCGGAAGGCGTCCATCATGGAGATGTTCCGGTCACCGAGCGCCAGCAGCCGGTCGTTCGGGATGACGATCAGCGTGTCGCACTGGTTGCGCAACTCGTCGATGCCGGACTCGGCCTGCACCTGGCGGCGCTTGCCCTCGAACGAGAACGGCCGGGTGACCACGCCGATGGTGAGCGCGCCGAGCTTGCGGGCGATGTTGGCCACCACGGGCGCGCCGCCGGTGCCGGTGCCGCCGCCCTCGCCGCAGGTCACGAAGACCATGTCGGCGCCCTTGAGCACCTCCTCGATCTCGTCGCGGTGATCCTCGGCGGCGTTCTTGCCGACGTCCGGGTTGGCGCCGGCGCCCAGCCCCCGGGTCAGCTCCCGGCCGACGTCGAGCTTGACGTCGGCGTCGCTCATCAGCAGCGCCTGCGCGTCGGTGTTGATCGCGATGAACTCGACGCCCTTGAGTCCAACCTCGATCATCCGGTTGACGGCGTTCACGCCACCGCCGCCGATACCGACGACCTTGATGACCGCCAGGTAGTTGTGCGGAGGTGTCATCTCCGGTCCTTTCCTTCGAGATTGGCATCGGCCGACCCGTTCCGGCGTGGCCGACCAGCGGTCGACGACAGCTGTTCCCAGCGAGGATCGGGGGTGAACCCTCACCCTCTACTAGAGGCTTACAGTTATGTCAACCACTGGTCCTCTTCGGGGCAACGTAAGCGCCCCCGCCCGATCGACCAAGGACCCGCGCGGCGTGTCGCCGGGCGGAGCGGGCCGACTCACGTTCCGGCTCACCGGAAGGTCACCACGTCCGGGGCACTCACGTCGATGGTCGCGGCGTCCCGCCCGAGCAGCGCGGTGGCCACCCGGGCCTTGTCGGTGCCCCGGGTGGCGTCCCCCCAGACCACCGTCCGGTCGCCGCGCAGGGCCAGGCTGATCCGGGCCAGCCCGTCCACGGTGACCTCGGTGAGCTCCGCCCGCAGCTGCGGGGTGAGCGCGGCCAGCACCTGCAACGCGGCCAGCGTGCCCGGGTCCTCCGGCCCGGGCGCGACCACCCGCACCACCGGCAGCCCGTCCGGGGCGCGCGGCACCGCCCGGAACGCCACCCCGGTGCGGTCGAGCACCAGGAACTGGCCGTCCCGCGGCACCACCGCCACCCCGGTGCGCTCGACCACGGTGACCACCAGGGCGCCCGGCCAGTCCCGGGTCACGGTGGCCCGCTCCACCGGGGCCAGCGCGTCGATCCGGCGGGCCGTCGCGGCCAGGTCGACCCGGGCCAGCGGGATGCCGTCCGGCACCGCCGCCGCGTCCCGCACCTCGACCGGGGTGACCAGCCGGGCGCCGACCACCCGCACCTCGCGCACCCCGAACAGCCCGGTGCCGAGCAGCGTCCAGGCCACCAGCCCGGCCAGCGCGAGGACACCGGCCGCCACCGCCCAGGGCAGCGCCGCCCGCATCCGCCGCCGGCGGGCCCGGGCCATGAACCGGCGGGTCGACGGGGGTACGGCGTCACTGCCGGCGCGGACCAGCTGCCAGCGCCGGACCGGGCCGCGCCGCGGGGCGCCGCCGTCGGCGCCGGCGGTACGGCCGCGCGCCGGACCCGGGCTCATCCGGTGGTGGAGGCCGCGCCGTCCGGGTCGACGGCCGCACCCAGCGCCGGCGTGTCCGCGGCGTCGCCGACCCGCGCCGCCAGGGCGTCGAGCAGCTGGTCACCCATCAGCGAGATGGGCGGCGCGCCCATCGTCACCACCACGTCGCCGGGCCGGGCCCGCCGGGCCACCTCGACCGGGGCGTCGTCCCAGGACTCCACGAACACCTTGTGCTCCGCGCCCAGCGGCACCGCCTCGACCAGCGCCGCCGAGCCCTCCCCCGGCTGGCGCAGCTCGCCCGGGCCGAAGACCTCCAGCAGCACCAGCTCGTCGGCGATGCCCAGCGCCTCGGCGATCTCCGCCTGCAGGTCGCGGGTGCGGTAGAGCCGGTACGGCTGGAACACCACGATCACCCGGCCCTCGCCGGCCACCTCGCGGAGCGTCCGCAGGGCCAGCGTCATCGAGGTCGGGTGGTACGCGTACTCGTCGTAGACCAGCACGCCGTCCGCGATGCCCTTGCGCTCGAACCGCCGGCGCACGCCGGGGAACGCCGCCAGCGCGGCCTCCGCCGCCTCGACCGGCAGCTCCAGCAGGTACGCGGTGAGCACGGCGGCGGCGCTGTTGAGCCCCATGTGCCGGCCCGGTACGGGCAGCCGGATCTCGCCCAGCGAGCGGCCGTCGATCTCGGCGAGGTAGCGCACCCCCCGGGCGGACGAGGCGATCTCGCTCATCCGCAGGTCGGCGTCGGCGGACTCGCCGTACGTCCACACCCGACGGCCCTCGGCCCGCAGCGTCTCGGCCAGCCGCCGGCCGCCCGGGTCGTCGGCGCAGGTGACGATGAACCCGGCCGGGTCGGTGAGCCGGGCGAACTCGGCGAACGTCGCCTCCAGGTTGGCCAGGTCGCCGTACGTGTTGAGGTGGTCCGCCTCGATGTTGGTGATCACCGAGACGTACGGGCGGTAGATCAGGAAGGAGCGGTCGCTCTCGTCCGCCTCGACCACGAAGTGCTCGCCGGTGCCGTGGTGCGCGCCGGAGCCGACCTCGGAGATCTCCCCGCCGATCACGAACGACGGGTCGGCGCCGGCCTGCTGCAGCACCATGGTCACCATCGAGGTGGTGGTGGTCTTGCCGTGGGTGCCGGCCACCGCCACCGTCCGCCGGCCGGTCATCGCCGCGGCGAGCGCCTCGGAGCGGTGCAGCACCCGCAGCCCGCGCCGGCGGGCCTCGACCAGCTCCAGGTGGTCCTGCGGGATGGCGGAGGAGTAGACGACCGTGTCCACGCCGTCGAGGTTCGACGCCTCGTGGGTGGAGTGGATCGTCCCGCCCAGCGCGCGCAGGCCGGCGAGCGACGGCCACTCGCGCAGCTCGCTGCCGGAGACCGGCAGCCCGCGGGTGAGGAAGAGCCGGGCCAGGCCGCTCATGCCGACCCCGCCCACCCCGATCAGGTGGATCCGGCCCAGGTCCTCGGCGGTGAGCGTGCCGGCCGGACTGAACTGCGCGGTGTTCATTCGTTGTACCTTCCCGTCGCGCCGGCCCGCGTCAGCGGGCCACCGCCTCGTAGACGAAGTTCAGCAGGGCGACGTCGCCGTCCCGCCGGCCGTACCCGGCGGCGGCGTGGCTCATCGCGGCGAGCCGGTGCGGGTCCCGCACCAGCGGGATCACCGTCCGCTCCAGCCAGTCCGGGGTCAGCTCGGCGTCGTCGACGAGCAGCCCGCCACCGGCCTCCACCACCGGCAGCGCGTTGCGCTTCTGCTCCTGGTTGCTGTGCGGGTACGGCACGTAGATGGTGGGCAGCCCGATCGCGGCCACCTCGGCGCAGGTCATCGCCCCGCCCCGGGCCAGCATCAGGTCGGCCGCGGCGTAGCCCAGCTCCATCTCGGACAGGTACGGCAGCGAGACGTACGGCACCGGCAGGTCGGTGGGGATCGGCACCGGCTCGTTGCGGGCGCCCATCACGTGCAGCACCTGCACCCCGTTGCGGGCCAGCTCCTTGGCCGCGCCGGAGACCGCGAGGTTGATCGAGCGGGCGCCCTGCGAGCCGCCGGCCACGAAGAGCACCGGCAGGTCGGGGCGGAGCCCGAAGTGGGCCCGGGCGGCGTTGCGCAGGGCGGCCCGGTCCAGGCCGGCGATCCCCCGGCGCAGCGGCACGCCGACCACCCGGGCGTCGCGCAGCGCCTCGGCCTGGGCGGGCTGGTGCGGGAAGCCGACGGCGACGTTCTTGGTGAACTTCATGCCGAGCCGGTTGGCCACCCCCGGCGGCACGTTCACCTCGTGGATGACGATCGGCATCTCCCGCCGCCAGGCGGCCAGGTAACCGGGGACCGAGACGTACCCGCCGAAGCCGACGACCACGTCGGCGCGCGCCTCGTCGATCACCTTGCCCGCCGCGCGGGCCGCCTTCCACATCCGGTCCGGGGTGCGGACCAGGCTCATGTTGACCGAGCGGGGCAGCTGGTACGCGGGGATCTGCCGCAGGTCGTAGCCGGCCGGCGGGATCAGCTCGTTCTCCAGGCCCTTCGGCGTGCCCAGGCAGGTGATCCGGACGGACGGGTCGTGTCGGCGCAGGCAGTCGGCGAAGGCGAGCAGCGGGTAGATGTGGCCACCCGTGCCCCCTCCACAGAGCACCACCGAACGCAGCGGACCCATCAGCGTCTCCTCTCGTCCGCCGCACCGCCGCGGGCCCGGGCCTGCCGGACGCCGCGCGGTGCGGCCTGCTCGTCGTCGCGCCGCGCGCGCGACCGGGGGACCGACCCTCGGCCGGCCGGAGGCGACGCCGGGAGGCGACGCCGGCCCGGCAGCGGCGGCAACGGGGCCCACACTAGTCGGACCCATCGGGCCGGCGGACGGGCATGCAGGGCTCTCGCGGCATCGGGTTCGGCGCGGGCGAAGGAGGCCAGCATGCCGATCGCGGCCAGGGTCACCACCAGGGCGCTGCCGCCGTCGGAGATGAACGGCAGCGGCACGCCGGTCAGCGGGAGCAGCCCGGTCACGCCGCCGATGTTGATCACCGCCTGGCCGACCAGCCAGGCGGTGACCCCGGCGGCGGCGAGCCGACGGAACGGGTCCTCCACCCGACCGGCGATCCGCAGCCCGGAGTACGCCAGCACGGCGAACAGCGCGATCACCACGGTGCAGCCCACCACGCCCAGCTCCTCGGCGACGATCGCGAAGATGAAGTCGTTGTGCGCCTCGGGCAGCCAGCCGTACTTGAAGCTGCCCTTGCCCAGCCCGACGCCGAACCAGCCGCCGTGCTCGATCGCGTAGCGCGCCTGGACGATCTGGTAGCAGTTGGACTCGAGACACTTGCCCGGATCGGACTGGTTGAGCCAGGCGGTGAACCGACCGAGCCGGTAGTTCTCGGCGTCGGCCGAGCCGGAGCCGGCGCCGAGCGACGCGGCCGCGACCAACAGGCCCACCCCGAGCAGGCCGACCGCGGAGAGGGTGGCGAAGACCCGGGTGCGCACACCCGCGGCCCAGAGCATCCCGACCACCAGGGCGAGCAGGCAGAGCATGCTGCCCAGGTCGTTGTAGCCGACCAGCACGAAGAGCAGCCCGACCACCGGGAACAGCGGGGTGGCCAGCTCCTTCCACCAGCCCAGCGCGGCGCCCTTGCGGGCCAGCACGTGCGCGGCCCAGAGCACCAGCGCGAACTTCGCCACCTCGACCGGCTGGATGGAGATCGGGCCGAGGTAGAGCCAGAGCAGTTTCGCCCGCAGCGGGCCGATCGAGTCGACCCGGAACAGCGACTCCAGCGCGACCAGCAGGTTGAGCACCACCAGCAGCACCACGGCCACCCCGAGGAACGGCCGGGCCACCGCCCGGTAGGTGCGCGCGGGCAGCCGCTGGCAGGCCCAGAACGCGACGATGCCGATCACCGCGAAGATCGCCTGCTTGGTCACCGACGCCGCCGCGTCGCCGTTGTTGGCGAAGTCGCGCACGCTGGTGGCCGAGAAGACCATGGTGAGCCCGATCAGCAGCAGCAGGCCGGCGCTGGACAGCAGCAGGTAGTAGGAGGCCAGCGGGCGGGCCAGCAGGCCGCGCAGCGCCGCCAGGCCACCGGCCGGGTCCAGGCCGGCCAGCCCCGCCGGCGGATCGCTGGTACGCCCAGTGCCCGCGCCCCGCCGGGGCGGAAGCTGCGTCGTCGTCGTGCCGGTCGTGCCTCGGTCCTCCCCCACCCGCTCATCATCGCGGTTGCGGCCGGCCCGTTCCGGTCGTTCGGCCCGGTCGGCGTGTCGGAACGCGAAGCGGGGGCCCCTCCGCCAGGAGAGGCCCCCGTCTCCGGTCGCGTACCGGCCGGCGTCGGGCGCCGGCGACGCCTGGTCAGCCCATGCTGGCCAGGAAGTCGCTGTAGAACAGGCCGAGCGCGATGGCCACCCCGATGCCGGCGATGATCCAGAAGCGGACCACGATGTTGACCTCGCTCCAGCCGGCCAGCTCGAAGTGGTGCTGCAGCGGGGACATCCGGAACACCCGCTTGCCGGTGGTCCGGAAGGAGATGATCTGGATCACCACGGACATCGTGATGATCACGAAGAGGCCACCGAGGATGGGCAGCAGCAGGATGGTCCGGGTGGACATCGCCATGCCGGCGATCAGGCCGCCGAGGCCGAGCGCGCCGGTGTCACCCATGAAGATCCGGGCCGGCGAGGTGTTCCACCACAGGAAGCCCACGCAGGCGCCGGCCGCCGCGCCGGCGATCAGCGCGATCTCCAGCGGGTCCCGCACGGTGTAGCAGTAGTTGCTCGGGTCGGCGGTGTACGTCGGGTCGGCGCACCAGTGCCGGTACTGCCAGAACGCGATCAGCGCGTACGCGGCCAGCACCATCACCGAGGCGCCGGTGGCCAGGCCGTCCAGGCCGTCGGTGAGGTTCACCCCGTTGGTCGCCGCCATCACCACCAGGATGATCACGATCACCGAGGCGATCTTGCCGATCTCCAGCGCCGGGATGTCCCGGATGAAGCTCAGCATGGTGCTGCCGACGGTCTCGGAGTTCGTCCGGGCGCCGCCGGAGTCGGTCATGGTGCTCGGGAAGTAGAGCGCGATCACCCCGAAGATCGCGCCGACCAGGATCTGGCCGGCCAGCTTCCCGCGCTTGTTCAGGCCGCCGCTGTGCCGCTTGCGCACCTTGAGGAAGTCGTCGATGAAGCCGACCGCGCCGGAGAAGACCATCAGCCCCAGCAGCACCAGCGCGGTGATGGTCGGCTCGACCTGGGCGATCTGGGCGTCCGGCAGGGTGGTCAGGGCCAGGTGACCCGCGACGTACGCGATCACCGTGGCCAGGATGAACACCACGCCGCCCATCGTCGGCGTGCCCTTCTTGCCCTGGTGCATCGCCGGGCCCTCGGCCCGGATCGGCTGGCCCGCCTTGAGCCGGGTGAAGACCCGGATGGCGATCGGCGTGCAGAGCAGGGAGACCAGGAACGCCACGCCGATGGCGACGATGACCGCCCTCACGCGGCGCCGCCCTCGGTCGCCGCGGCACCGTCGGCGGCGTCCGCGCGCAGCGCGTCGGCCACCTCCCAGGTCCGGTACCGGGAGCCCTTCACCAGGACGACGTCCCCCGGCCGTAGCTCGCTGCGCAGCACCTCGACGGCCGCCGCCTGATCGGTGAGCAGCACCGACTCTCCTCCCCAGTCACTTACCGCTGTCGCGCCCTCGTGGATCGGCGCGGCCGGCTCACCCACCACGAGCAGCCGGTCGACACCGAGCTCGGCCGCGAGCCGGCCGACCTCCCGGTGCCCCTCGTCCTCGAACTCGCCCAGCTCGGCCATGTAGCCCAGCGCGGCGAAGGTACGCCCACCCCGGCGCATGCCGGTCAGCGCGCGCAGCGCCACCGCCATCGACCCCGGGTTGGCGTTGTACGAGTCGTCGATCAGGGTCACCCCGTCGGGCCGTTCCACCACGTCCATCCGGCGGGTGGAGACCAGCCCCAGCTCGGCGAGCGCGGCGCCGATCTCGGCCACCGGCATGCCCAGCTCGCGGGCCACCGCGGCGGCGGCCAGCGAGTTGGAGACCTGGTGCCGGCCGGTCAGGCCGAGCCGCACCGGGACGCTCCCCTCCGGGGTCACCAGCGTGTACGCCGGCCGCCCCCGGTCGTCCAGCGTCACGTCGACCGCCCGGACGTCGGCGCGGTCGGACTCGCCGTACCGGACCACCCGGGCGGCGGTGCGCGACGCCATCGCGTCCACCCGCGGGTCGTCGGCGTTCAGCACCGCCAGCCCGTCGGCCGGCAGCGCCTCGACCAGCTCGCCCTTGGCCAGCGCGATGTTCTCCACCGAGCCGAACTCGCCCAGGTGCGCGACCCCGACGTTGAGCACCACGGAGATCCGCGGCGGCACCACGTCGCACAGGTAGCGCACGTGCCCGACCCCCCGGGCGCCCTTCTCCATCACCAGGTAGCGGGTCCGCTCGGTGGCCTGCAACGCGGTGTACGGGTGACCCAGCTCGTTGTTGAACGACCCGGGCGGGGCGACCGTCGGGCCGAGCCGGACGGTCAGCTGGGCGATCAGGTCCTTGGTGGTGGTCTTGCCGGACGAGCCGGTCAGCCCGATCACGGTGAGCTGCGGCAGCCGGTCCACCACGGTGCGGGCCAGCCGGCCCAGCGCGTCGAGCGCGTCGTGCACCAGCACCATCGGCACCCCGGGGACCTCCCGGGTGCCCAGCACCGCGACCGCGCCCGACTCGACGGCGGCCACCGCGTAGTCGTGCCCGTCCACCCGCTCGCCGGGGAACGCCACGAACAGCGATCCCGTGCCGACCTTGCGGGAGTCGAACTCGACCGCGCCGGTGACCACGGCGTCCGGGTCGGCGCCGGCCAGCCGGCCGCCGACGGCCGAGGCGACCTCGGCCAGGCTCAGCGGGATCACCGGTGACCCGCCAGGTCCCCGAAGCGCACCCGCAGCGCGTCAGCCAGCTCGACCCGGTCGTCGAAGGGCAGCACCTCGCCGGCGATCTCCTGGCCGCGTTCGTGGCCCTTGCCGAGCACCGCCACCACGTCCCCCGGCTCGGCCAGCCGGACCGCCTCGTCGATGGCGGCCCGCCGGCCCGGCGCCTCGATGATCCGGGCGGGGGTGGCCGCCGCGTACGCCCCGGCGAGCACCTCGGCCCGGATGGTGGCCGGATCCTCGCTGCGCGGGTTGTCGTCGGTCACCAGCACCACGTCCGCCCCTTCCGCCGCCGCGGCGCCCATCACCGGGCGCTTGCCCCGGTCCCGGTCGCCGCCGGCCCCGATCACACAGATCAACCGTCCACTACCCGTCTCCCGCAGCGCGGCCAGGGCGGCCACCACCGCGTCCGTCTTGTGCGCGTAGTCCACCACCCCCCGCACCGGGGCGTCCCCGCTGACCAGCTCGAGCCGGCCGGGAACCCCACCGCAGGCGGCCACCCCGCGCGCGGCGGTCGCCGGGTCGACCCCGGCGGCCACCAGGCTGGCCAACGCCAGCAGCGCGTTGGCGATGTTGTGCCGTCCGGGTAGCGCCACGCCGGCCGGAACCGTCACGTCGCCGGGGCCGTGCGCGGTGAACCGCTGGGCGTACCCCTCGCCGTCGACGTCGGACGCCCACCAGGTGGCGGCCGGGTCGCCGGCCGCCGAGTAGCTGACCGTGGCGGGCTTGAACAGCGGGCGCAGCGCCGGGTCGTCGAGGTTGAGCACCTCCACCCCGCAGCGGCCGTCGAAGAGCTTGGCCTTGGCCGCGAAGTAGTCCGCCTCGTCGACGTGGAAGTCGAGGTGGTCGGAGCCGAAGTTGGTGTAGCCGCCGACGGCGAACCGGACCCCGCCGACCCGGCCCATCGCCAGCGCGTGGCTGGAGACCTCCATGACCACCGCGGTCACCCCGCGCTCCAGCGCCACCGCGAGCATGGCGTGCAGGTCGGTCGCCTCGGGGGTGGTGCGCACGCTGTCCACCACCAGGTCGCCCAGCCGGGTCTCCACGGTGCCGACCAGCCCGGTCACGTGGCCGGCCGCGCGCAGGCCCGACTCGACCAGGTAGCTGGTGGAGGTCTTCCCGGCGGTGCCGGTCATCCCGATCACCGTCAGCCGCGCGGTGGGGTCGCCGTAGACGGCCGAGGCCAGCTCGCCGAGCACCGCCCGCGGGTCCGCCACGACCAGCGCCGGCAACCCGGCCGCGGCGACCGCGGCGGCGCCGGTCGGGTCGGTCAGGGCGGCCACCGCGCCGGCGGCCGCCGCCCCGGCGGCGAACTCCGCGCCGTGCCGGCGGGCGCCGGGCAACGCCGCGTACAGGTCACCGGGGAGCACCTCCTGGCTGGCGTGGGTCGCCCCGGTCAGCACCAGGTCGGCGGCCCCCTCCGGCGGGGTGACGGCGAGTCGGGCGGCGAGGTCGCCGAGCCGGACTCCGGGCACGGTACGGGGACGTGGATTGCCGGGCACGGCGTCAGACCCTACCCGGTCGCCCGGTTCCGACCGCACAGCCGCCCCGGTGGTTCGTCGCCACTCACCGATGATGTCCCGCCCGCCCCGCTCAGCGCGGAAAGACCTCGAAGTTGGGGGATTTACCGCTCGACGGCGGCACCTTGTAGTGACGCAGCGTGAAGCCCATCATCTCGCGGAACGCCGGCGCGGCGACCGCGCCGCCCTCACCGCCCGGGCTCCACACGAAGACCGCCACCACGTAGCGCGGGTGCTCCGCCGGGGCCATCCCGATGAACGAGCCGACCTCGCCGGGCTGCTGCTTGCCGTTGTCGTAGCGCAGCCCGGTGCCAGTCTTGCCGGCCACCCGGTAGCCGGGCACCGCGGCGGCCAGGCCGGTGGCCCGCCCGTCCGGGCCGTCGACCGTGGTGACCGCCTCCAGCATGGTGCGCAGCTCCTCCGCCGTCCTGGGGCTGAGCACCGAGCGGGTGGTGGGCGGGGCGGACGGGGTGTGCTTGCCGTCGGCGCCGACCACCTCCTTGATCAGGTGCGGCTGCACGTACGTGCCGTCGTTGGCGATCGCGTTGTACGCGGCGGCCATCTGCAGCGGCGTGGCGTCCACGCTGTGCCCGATCGGCACCGACCCGTACGACGACCCGCTCCACTCCTGCGCCGGCAGCAGCCGCCCGGACGCCTCGCCGGGCATCCCCTCGCCGGTGCGCTGGCCCAGCCCGAACCGCTTCTGGTAGTCGATCAGGCGGTCCTTGCCGAGCTTCTCGGCGATCTCGATGGTGCCCACGTTCGAGGAGAACGCCAGCATCCCCGGGATGCTCATCGGCCGGCCCTCGGCCGGATGGGTGTCGGCGAAGGTGACGTCGCCCATGGTGATGGTGTTCGCGATCGGCAGCACCGTGCTCGGGCTGATCACCCCCTCCTGCAGGGCCGCGCCGAAGGTGATCGCCTTGTGGATCGAGCCGGGGTCGACGATGAAGCTGGTGGCCGCGTCCTCCCGGTCGGTCGGGGAGGCGACCTTGTCCGGCGCGGACGCGTCGTAGCTGGGGTAGCTGGCCTGGGCCAGCACGTCCCCGCTCTTGACGTCCATCGCCACCAGCGCGCCGACGCTGCCCTTGGTCTGCGCCATCTGCCGGCTGAGCACCTGCTGCGCCTGGAACTGCAGGTCGCGGTCGACGGTCAGCACCAGCGAGCTGCCCGGCTTGGCGGGGGTGGTCTGGCTGTAGCCGCCCGGGATCGGCGCGTCCAGGTCGCCCAGGCCGGCCTCGTAGAGCCGCTGGCCGTCCTTGCCCTCCAGCAGGTCGTCGTAGCGGGCCTCCAGCCCCTCCAGGCCGTTCATGTCCTGGCTGACGAAGCCCACCAGGTTGGCGGCGAGGTCACCGCCGGGCACCTCGCGCCGCTCGTCGCGGTGGGTGCCGATGCCGGAGAGATCCAGCGCCAGGATCTGCTTGGCGACGGAGATGTCGACGCCCCGGGCGAGGTACTGGAACTTGGACTCGCCGGTGCCGCCGGGCAGCGGCCGCCGCTTCATCTTGTCGGCCAGGTCGGACACCGGCAGGCCGAGCAGCGGGGAGAGCGCCCTCGCGGTGGCCTCCCGGTCCTTGATCAGGGTGGGGTCGGCGAAGACGTACCGCGCCTCGATGCTGCGGGCCAGCGGCGCGCCGGTGCGGTCCAGGATCGCCCCGCGCGGAGCGGGCAGGTCCACCCGGGTCAGCCGGGCGGCGAGGCCGCCGCCCGCGTACGCCGGGGTGTCCACGGCCTGGAGGAAGACCAGCCGGATGCCGACCACGGCGAAGAGGCTCAGCACCAGCAGGGTGCCGAGCCGCAGCCGGCGGCGCGGATCGGCCAGCTTCGGCGGGCGGCGCGGCTTGCGCACCGGCCGCCGGCCGGCCGGGCGGTCCGCGCGGCGCGGCGGACGGCCGCCGGGCCGGCGCGGCGGCGGCGCCTCGTCGAGGTCGAACTCGCCGTCCGGCACGGGCCGGGCCCGGACGGTGCGGATCACGCCCGCCCGCCCGGCCGCCGCGCTCTCCCGCCGGCCGGCCCGGCCCCCGCCGGCCCGGCCGGCGGCGGCGCGACCACCGTCGAGCACCTGCAGTGCGGGCCGGAACGGGTCGCCGGACCGGGTGGCCCGGGGGGTACGCCGCTGGCCGCCGCCGTGCTCCTCAGTGCTCTCCCGGATGGTGCGCCCCCGCGGGGTGTACGCCCGCGCGTCGGAGATGCCGCCGACGCCCGGCTCACCGGTCCGCGGCTCGGCGCCCCGCCCCGCGCCGCGAACCGGACCGCGCCGGGAGCCCGTGGCGTCCCGGCGCGGATCCTCGGATCTCGGTGGCACCGTGCTATCCCCCGTTGCCCTGCTGGCTGGTGACCGCCGGCTGGCCGTTGGCCGGCTGCGGCACGCCGATCATCCGCCCGTCCGGCAGCCGGATGTACGCCGGCTCGTCCGCCTCGACGAGACCGAGCTTGCGGGCGTTGGCGGTCAGGTTGCCCGGCGCCTTGGCCTCCTCGATCTCCTTCTGCAGCTGGGACTCGTCCACGTCCAGCCGGGCCTGCTGCTGCTGCAGCTTCTCCAGCCGGAACGCGTTCTCGTTGATCTTGGTGTTCACCGTCAGGATGCCCAGCACCCCGCCGACCACCAGCACCACGATCAGCGCCGCGAACGGCGCCCGCGGCACCCGGATCGGCGCCGGCGGCGCCACCCGCAGCCGGGGCGAGCTCGGAGCGGTGGTGGCGGTGACCCGCTCGGCCGGCCGCAGCGCGGCGTTGCCCTGGGTCGGGAACTCGCGCGTCCCCCGGCCGCGAGCCTCGTCGTGCCGGTCGGCGCGGGGCGCCGGCGGCGTCGTCGTACCGGCGCGCGTGGTCCGCTGCGCCGCGGTCCGGCCCCCCGACCGCGGTGCACGCTGCCCGACGGCCCCGTCCCGGCCGCCGCGCTTGTCAACGTTCATCTTCCCTCCCCCTCTTCGTCCGTCCCTCTGCCGGCCCTCGGCGTCGTGCCCGGGCCCCCGGTGGAACCCGTGGCCGACGCCGACCCCGGTTGGTGCATCGCCTTGACCCGTCGGCGGGACCGTTCGCGGTCGGCCCGCCCCTGCTGGTCGTCCTGCGGATCGAGTCGGACCGCGGCCCGCAGGCGCACCGAGGCGGCGCGCGGGTTCGCGGCGACCTCCGCCTCCCCGGGCAGCTCGGCGCCCCGGCTGAGCAGCCGGAACGTCGGGCCCGACCCGGGCAGTTCGACCGGGAGGTCGACCGGGCCCTTACTGCGGACCCGGTCGGCGAGCGCCTGCTTGGTGAGCCGGTCCTCCAGCGAGTGGTAGGACAGGACCACCATGCGGCCACCCACGTTGAGCGCGTCGAGGGCAGCCGGCAGCGCCGTCTCCAGCGCCGCCAGTTCCCTGTTTACCTCGATCCGTAAAGCCTGAAACGTTCTCTTTGCCGGGTGTCCGCCGGTTCGCCGAGCCGGTGCCGGAATGCTCTCCCGGACCAGCTCCGCCAGCCGGGCCGAGGAGGTGATCCGGCCCCGCTCCCGCTCGCGGATGATCGCCGAGGCGATCCGCCCGGCGAACTTCTCCTCGCCGTACACCCGCAGCACCCGGGCCAGGTCCGGATGGGCGTAGCTGTTGACCACCTCCTCGGCGGTCACCCCCCGGGTCTGGTCCATCCGCATGTCCAGCGGGGCGTCCTGGGCGTACGCGAACCCGCGGTCGGGCGCGTCCAGCTGCAGCGAGGAGACCCCCAGGTCGAACAGGATCCCGTCGATGCCCGGATAACCCAGCCGCGCCAGCACCTCGGGCAGCTCGTCGTAGACGGCGTGCTCCAGGTGCACCCGGTCGGCGAACCGGGCCAGCCGGACCCGCGCGTGGGCGAGGGCCTCGGTGTCCCGGTCAAGACCGATCAGCACCGTCTGCGGGTGCCGCTCCAGCACCGCCTCGGCGTGCCCGGCCAGGCCCAACGTCGCGTCGACGTGCACCGTCCGGCCGCCCCGGTCCAGCGCGGGGGCCAGCAGCTCGAGACACCGCTCGAGCAGCACCGGCACGTGCGTGCCGCGAAGCTCCCCCATGTCGACCCCCACCTGTTGCGTGAACTCGTACCTGCTGTGCCTGCTCGTCGGACGACGCCTGCCGTCGTACCGCCAGATCCCCATCCGCTCCCGCTTCATCCGCCGGGCCGCGGTCCCGGGGTGGAAGTCGTGCGCCTGGCACCGGGGAAGGGGTGCCAGGAACGCGAAAGCGGCTGGAGATCTCGCAGTACGCCGGGCGTCGTTCCGCCCTACAGACCGCCGGGCAGCACCCCCTCCTCGATGTCGGCGAAGTCGTCTTCGCTCTCCGCGAGGTAGGTCTCCCACGCCGAGCGGTCCCAGATCTCCACCCGGGTGCTCGCCCCGATCACCACCAGCTCCCGGTCCAGCGCGGCATAGTCGCGCAGGTGGCCCGGGATGGTCACCCGACCCTGCTTGTCCGGGACCTCGTCGTGGGCGCTGGCGAAGAAGACCCGGCTGTAGGCGCGGGCCGCCTTGCTGGTCATCGGTTGGGCGCGTAGCTGCTCCGCGATCCGCTGGAACTCGGGCATCGGGAAGACGTAGAGGCAGCGCTCCTGCCCTTTGGTGATCACGACACCCCCCGCCAGCTCGTCCCGGAACTTCGCCGGAAGGATCAGCCGGCCCTTGTCGTCCAGGCGCGGAGTGTGGGTGCCGAGAAACATCGGCCCAACCCCCTCGCCCCGAGCGGCGTTCGCGGCGCCGCTGACCCCCTGGGCCGGTGGGCCCTCCCGGCCTCACCATCGCGCCCCACTCTACTCCACTTCCCTCCACCTGCAACCAGATTCGCCCGCGTGGCGCGCCATTTGGGCGGGCAAACGCGCACGTCAGAGCGGGTGGGGCGGAGTGGAGGGCCGCGGCCGGCCCCGGCCGCGTCCGCAACCCGACAGGCCGCTCCGCCGTGCGGCGGAGCGGTCGGCGTCCGGCCGACCGGCCGACCCCGGCCGAACGGTTCGCCGTCGGCGGCGATCTGGCGACCGGCGCGGTCCGGTAACCTCGCTCGCGTGACGGACGCGAAGATGCCCCTGCGGGCGAAGGTGGCCACCTCCGTGTCGAAGACCGCCGCGGCGCTCTCCCGGGCCGCCGGGCGGGGCGACGGGTCGGTGATCGGCGGCTGGATCGGGCTGAAGATCGACCCGGACCTGCTGGCGCACCTGTCCGTCGGCCGCGCGATCGCGCTGGTCTCCGGCACCAACGGCAAGACCACCACCACCCGGCTCACCGCCGCCGCGGTCGGGGTGCTCGGCCGGGTCGCCACCAACTCCTTCGGCGCCAACATGCCCACCGGGCACACCTCCGCGCTGGCCAAGGCCGGCAGCACCCCGTACGCGGTGCTGGAGGTGGACGAGCACTACCTGGCGCAGGTGCTGGAGGCGACCGAGCCGCACGTGGTGGCGCTGCTCAACCTCTCCCGCGACCAGCTCGACCGGGCCAAGGAGGTCGCCATGATGGCGCAGCTCTGGCGCGCGGCGCTGGTCCGGCACACCGACGTGCGGGTGGTCGCCAACGCCGACGACCCGATGGTGGTGTGGGCCGCCACCCCGCCCGGCGACCCGGCCAACGGCATCCGCCCGCCGCACGTCACCTGGTTCAGCGCCGGCCAGCGCTGGCACGACGACTCCTGGGTCTGCCCCGAGTGCGGCTCCACCATCCAGCGCTCCGGCGAGCAGTGGTGGTGCACCGGCTGCCCGCTACGTCGCCCCGAGCCGCAGTGGACGGTGGAGGACGACGGCGTGCTGGACCCGGCCGGCGCCTGGCACAAGGTGCGGCTGCAGCTGCCCGGCAAGGTCAACCTCGGCAACGCGGCCACCGCGCTGGCCGTCGCCGCCGAGTTCGGGGTACGCCCCGTCGACGCGGTGTCCCGGCTGGGCAGCGTCAGCTCGGTGGCCGGGCGCTACGCCCAGGTCGACCGGGACGGGCGCAACATCCGGCTGCTGCTGGCCAAGAACCCGGCCAGCTGGCTGGAGGCGTTCGACATGGCCGACGAGGCGCCGACCCTGCTGTCGATCAACGCGCGGGACCCCGACGGGCTGGACACCTCCTGGCTGTTCGACGTCGACTTCGCCCCGTTGCGCGGCCGGCAGGTGCTGATCACCGGCGACCGGGCGTACGACCTGGCGGTCCGGCTACAGGTCAACGACGTGCCGTTCCAGCACGTCCGGACGTTCGACGAGGCGCTCCGCTCGGTCCCGCCGGGCCGGCTGGAGGTCATCGCGAACTACACCGCCTTCCAGGACATCCGAGCGGAGTTGGACCGTGTCAACTGAGAGCCTGCGCATCGTCTGGATCTACCCCGACCTGCTCTCCACCTACGGCGACCGCGGCAACCTGCTGATCCTGGCCCGCCGGGCGCAGCAGCGCGGGATGCCGGTGGAGGTGCTGGAGGTCCGCTCCGACCAGCGGCTGCCCGCCACCGCCGACATCTACCTGCTCGGCGGCGGCGAGGACGGCCCGCAGGCGCTCGGCGCGCAGCGGCTGATCGCCGACGGCGGCCTGCACCGCGCGGCGGCCCAGGGCTCGGTGGTCTTCGGCGTCTGCGCCGGCTACCAGCTGCTCGGCACCTCCTTCTTCGCCAAGGGCGCCCAGTGCGCCGGGCTGGAGCTGCTGGACCTCTCCTCCGACCGGGGGCCCACCCGGGCGGTCGGCGAGCTGGCCGGCGAGATCGACCCGCGGCTGGGCGTCCCGGCGCTGTCCGGCTTCGAGAACCACGGCGGTCGTACCCACCTCGGCCCGAGCGTCTCGCCGCTGGCCCGGGTCACCGCCGGGGTGGGCAACGACGGCGCCACCGAGGGCGCGTGGCGGGGCAAGCTGCTCGGCACGTATTCGCACGGGCCGGCGCTGGCCCGCAACCCGGCCCTGGCCGACCTGCTGCTGCGCTGGGCCACCGGCGTGCAGCAGCTGCCGCCGCTGGACGACTCCTGGCCGGAGCGGCTGCGCTCCGAGCGCCGCGCCGCGGTGGCCGCCGCCACCCGGCCGTGATCCCCGGCGTCCGGCGGCTGCTCGGGCAGCCGTCGGCACGACGGTTCGCTCTGCTGCTGGTCATCCTCACCGGGTTCGCGGTGCTGCTGCTCACCGTGCCCCGCCCCGACCTGCGGCGGCTGCCCGCACTGGCCGACCCGCTCGGCGGGTACGCCCCGGTGGTGGCCGTGGTGGTCGGTGCGCTGCTGCTGGTCGCACTCGTCCCCCGGACCTTCGTCACGCTCGCCGCCGGCGCGGTCTTCGGCCCCTTCGAGGGCGCCGCGTACGCGCTCGGCGCGGCACTGCTGGCCGCGGCGATCGGCTTCGCGGTGGGTCGGATGCTCGGTCGGGAGTTCGTCGCGGAACAGGTCCGTGGCCGGCTCGCCCGGCTGGACGGATGGTTCTCCCGGCAGAGCGTGCTCGGGGTGATCACCGTCCGGCTGCTGCCGATCGCCGGCTTCGGGTTGGTCTCCTACGGCTACGGCACCACCGGCGCGCGGGTGCTGCCGTTCCTGGTCGGCAGCGTGATCGCCTCCGCCCCGACCGCGATCGGCTACGCCGCGATCGGCGCCGCGGTCAGCTCCCCCGGCCAGGTCAACTGGTACGCCGCCGCCCCGGCCAGCCTCGGCCTGATCGCCAGCGTGGTGATCATCAACCGCTGGTGGCGGGCCGAGCGGCAGCGCCGCCGCGACCCCGCCGACGCCCAGCCGTGACCCGGCCCGACCCGACCGGTGGCGGCGCCGCCGAGGAGGTGCTGGCGGGCGGCTTCGTCGCCGAGGTGGTCCGGGTCGGCGACACCGTCCGTCGTACCCTCCCGGCGAACGCCGCCTTCGTCACCGCCCTGCTGGAGCACCTGGCCACGACCGGCCTCGACCTGGCGCCCCGGCACCTCGGCGTGGACGAGCGGGGCCGGCAGGTGCTCGGCCACCTCGACGGCCGGGTGCCGTGGCGGGACACCGAGGATCCCTCCTTCTTCTCCGACGCCGCGCTGACCCGGCTGGCCGAGCTGATCCGGGCGCTGCACGACGCGTGCGCCGGCAGCGACCTGGCCGGCGACGCCGAGACGGTCTGTCACCGGGACCTCTCCCCCAAGAACACCGTCTACCGCGACTCCCCCGCCGGCCCGCTGCCGGTCGCGTTCCTCGACTGGGACCTGGCCGGCCCGGGCCGGCGGATCACCGACGTCGCGTTCGCCGGTTGGCACTGGGCCGCGCTCGGCGCCGGTGCCGACCCGGCGGAGCTGGGCCGGCGCTGCCGACTGCTCTGTGACGGCTACGACGCGGCCGACCCGGGCGCGCCTCTCCGGGCCGGACTCCCCCGGGCCGACCTGCTCGAGGTGATGCTCGACCAGATCGAGGGCACCTGGCGGGGCATCGCCGCCGGCGCCGACCGCGACGAGCCCGGTATGCGCCGGCTCCGCGCGGCCGGCGTCGTCGAACGGGTACGCGGCTGGCACGAGTGGCTCCTCGCAAATCGCCCCACCGTGGACACTGCCCTGCGCGGCTGACCGGTCCGCCGCGTCCGGCGGCGGATGGCCGCGGCGGAAGGCGACTCCGTGCGGCCGGCTCGCCGCGACTCCGAGGTAGCGACGGGCGGCGGCTCCGGCCCGGCTTGCCGCCAGCTACCGGCGGCCTCCGGACGGCCGGGCGGTCCATGGCGGCTGGCCGGCAGCGAATGGCCGTTCACGAAGGCAACGATCCGGACCAGCCTCGCGCGACCACCGCCCGAGACCCTGCGCCAGTGCGGCTCGGTGGCGGGAACGGGGTCGGTCTCGGGCGTGTTGGCGGGTGGAGGCACTCATGTGCGTGAGCGGTATGACGGAGAGGAATATTGATGCCTCTCCGTCATACCGCTCATGACCATGTCCGTCGCCGTGGAGCGACGCTCCGTGTTTCCGGCGCCCTGCGCCCGCCGAGGACGACGGCGGCGAGGTCGACCGATCGGCCCACCGGCCGTCGCGCCTCGCCGACCGCCGACCGCCGACCTTCAGCCAAGGTGCGGAGTGCGGCGGCCTCAACCGGCCGGGGAGACCAGGCCCGCCTCGTAAGCGGCGATCACCAGGTGCACCCGGTCGCGGGCGCCGAGCTTGGTGAAGAGCCGGGCCACGTGCGCCTTCGCGGTGGCCGGACTGATCACCAGCTCCGCCGCGATCTCCGCGTTGGACAGCCCCCGGCCGACCAGGGTCAGCACCTCCCGCTCCCGGTCGGTGACGCCGGCCGGCGGGAGCCGGCGGGGTGACGGGACGGGGCGGCGGACGACGTCGGCGATCAGCCGCCGGGTCACCGCCGGGGCGAGCAGCGCGTCGCCGGCCGCCACCACCCGGATCGCGCCGACGATCTCCTCCAGGGCCATGTCCTTGACCAGGAACCCGCTCGCCCCGGCGCGCAGCGCGCCGTACACGTGCGTGTCGTCGTCGAAGGTGGTGAGCACCAGCACCCGGGTGCGGCCACCGGCGGCGGTGATCGTCCGGGTCGCCCCGATCCCGTCGGTGCCGGGCATCCGCAGGTCCATCAGGACCACGTCCGGCGCCACCTCGCGGGCCAGCCGGACCGCCTCGGCGCCGGTGCCCGCCTCGCCGACCACCTCGATGTCGGCGGTGTCCGCGAGCACCACCCGCAGCCCGGCCCGCACCAACGGTTGGTCGTCGGCGAGCACCACGCGGACGCTCACTCCGTCACCGCCACGGTCCGACCCGCCACCGCGTCACCCGCCGGACCCTCCCCATCCACCGCGTTCCCGGGCGCGGCGGCGTCCGGCAGCGGCAGCCGGACGGCGACCCGGAAGCCACCCTGCGGACGCGGCCCGGCGCGGAACCGGCCGCCGAGCAGGTCGACCCGCTCCCGCATGCCGATCAGGCCGTGCCCCTCGCCGCCGACCGGTCCACCGTGGCCGTCGTCGACGACCTCGACGGTCAGCTCGTCCGAGCGCTGCTCGACGCTGACCCGACAGCTGTCCACCCCGGCGTGCCGTACCACGTTGGTGACCGCCTCCTGCACGATCCGGAACGCGGCCAGGTCCACATCGGCCGGTACCGGCAGGTGCGCACCGATCCGCCGTACCTCCAGCCGTACCCCGGCGTCCGCGGCGGAGCGCGCCAGCCGGTCCAGGTCGGCCAGGCCGGGGGTGGGGTCCAGCGGCGCCGGGCCGCCCTCGGGCCGGCGCAGCGCGCCGAGCGTACGCCGCAGTCCGGCGAGCGCGTCGCGGCTGGCGGTCTCGACGGCGGCCAGCGCCGCCCGCGCCTGGGCCGGCTGCGTCTCGATCACCCGGGCGCCCGCGCCGGCCTGGATGGCGATGACGCCGAGGCTGTGGGCGACCATGTCGTGCAGCTCGCGGGCGATCCGCAGCCGTTCCGCGGTGACGGCCGCCGCGGCGGCACGGTCGCGCAACTCAGCCGCGTGCCGGCGGCGACTGCGGACCGAGTCGCCGACCACCCACGCGGTGGTGACCGCCAGCACCGACAACTCGGCCCGGCCCACCGGGTCGTGGGCCAGGCTGAGGAAGCTCGCGCCGATCTGCACCGCGAGGGTGAGGCCGGCGGCCGGAACGGAGACCCGACGCGGTCGGTGGGCGGCGATCACGCCCACGACCAGGTCGACCACCAGGAACTGCAGGTACCAGATGTCCGCCAGGTAGCCGTCCTCCCAGGAGTGCACGGTCCCGGTGACCAGCGACGAGCCGACCAGCATCAGCGTCAGGGCCAGCATCGGGCGGCGCCCCAGCAGCCCGAGCGGCAACGTGACGACCAGGATCGGCAGCAGGTACCGCAGCGACACCACGACACCACCGACCGTCAGGCCGGCGCCGGTCCCGACCACGGTCGGGGCGAACACCACGACCACGGGCAGGACGGCCACGGCGGCCCACGCCAGCACCGTCCGCACCCGCCCGCCGGTCCGCGCCGCCGTCGCCTCCACCGGCACACGGTATCCAGCAGCAGGCCCGCGGGTCATCGGCCGACGGGCGTACGCCCCGGGGCGGGTCGCCGGCCGGCGGGTGTGGCCCGCGGTGCGACGACCGACGAGGGATGCGCCGGCAGGGTGGAGCCATGATCGAGCTACGAGAACTGACCAAGAGATACGGCCGCACCACGGCCGTCGACCGACTGACCCTCACCGTCCGGGCCGGCCACGTGACCGGGTTCCTCGGCCCGAACGGCGCGGGCAAGTCCACCACCCTGCGGCTGATCCTCGGCCTGCACCGCCCGACCGGCGGCACCGCGCTGGTGGCCGGCCGCCCGTTCGCCGACCGGCCACGGGGGCTGCGCCTCGTCGGCGCGCTGCTCGACGCCGGCGACGTGCACGGCGGCCGGTCGGGGCGGGCGCACCTGGCCGCCCTTGCGGCCAGCAACGGCATCGGCCGGTCCCGGGTGGACGAGGTGCTGCGCGAGGTCGGTCTGGCCGACGCGGCGCGACGCCGGGTCGGCGGCTACTCCCTCGGCATGAAGCAGCGCCTCGGCATCGCCGCGGCGCTGCTCGGCGACCCGCCGGTGCTGCTCTTCGACGAACCGTTCAACGGCCTCGACCCGGAGGGGGTCCGCTGGGTACGCGGGCTGTTCCACCGGCTGGCCGGCGACGGCCGCACCGTCTTCGTCTCCAGCCACCTGATGAGCGAGATGGAGCAGACCGCCGACCACCTCGTCGTCATCGGTCGGGGCGAGCTGATCGCCGACGAGAGTCTCGCCGCATTCGCCGCCCGAGGCGCGCGGCCCCAGGTCGTCGTCCGCGCCGCCGACCCGACGGCACTCACCGCCGCGCTGCGCGGCGCGGGCGTCGAGGTCGCGGTCGGCGCCGACGGTTCGCTCGTCGTGTCCGGCCTCAGCCCGACCGCGCTGGGTGAGCTGGCGGCCGGGCGCGGGATCGTGCTGCACGAGCTGTCCAGCCGGACCGCCTCGCTGGAGGAGGCGTTCATGGAACTCACCGCCGACCGCGTCGACCACCGGGCAGGAGACCACCGATGAATACCCCGATCCGCACCCCCACCGAGATCCGTCCGCTTGTCGGAGAGGCCCCCGACCGATTCCGTCACCTGCTCGCCGCCGAGTGGATCAAACTGTGGTCGCTGCGCTCCACGTACTGGTCGCTGGCGCTGATCGCGGTCTCCGCCGCGCTGTTCAGCGTCCGTGCCGCGCTGGCCGACCACCACAACTGGCCGGACTATTCTCCCGAGCGGCAGGCCGCGTTCGACCCCGTCCACGACGCCTTTCCCGAGGAGGGGTGGCTGTTCGTCATGCTCGCCGCCGGGGCCGTCGGGGCCGTGATGATCGCCGGCGAGTACGCCAGCGGCCAGATCCGCACCACGTTCGCCGCGGTACCGGACCGGCGGGCGGTGATCACCGCCAAGGTCGCGGTGCTGGCCGTCGTGATGCTGGCCGTCGGCGGGCTCGCCGCGGGCCTGTCGTTCGGGTTGTCGCAGGGGATCCTCGCCGACCGGGGCGCCGCCACGTCGTTGGCCGACCCGGAGGCGCTGCGCGCTGTCATCGCGTCGGTGCTGCTGCTGCCGGTGTGCGCGCTGATCGGGCTGGGCATCGGGGCGCTGGTGCGGCACACCGCCCCGGCGATCGTCACCGTGACCACGGTGCTGCTCCTGCTGCCGCTGGGCTTCGACATCACGCACCGCGGGACGGCGGCGATCCATAACGCCCTGCCGGTGCCGGCCTGGGAGCGGCTGGTCTCGAACCCGTACGTGGTGGCGAACCTGCACGTGGCGAGCGTGCCCGGCTCGTGGCTGGTCCTCGCCGCGTGGCCGGTGGCCGCCGCGCTGGTCGCCGTGCTGGTGGTGCACCGCCGAGAGCCCTGACCCGGCGCGGGGCGCGTCCCGGTTCGGGACGCGCCCCGCGAGGACGGACGGTCAGGCCACGACGGAGACCATCCGGCCCTTCACCACGATGACCTTGCGCGGCTCCTTGCCGGCCAGCGCGGACGCGACGGCCTCCAGCGCCGCCGCCCGCACGTCGTCCTCGGCGGCGTCGGCGGGCACCTCGATCCGGCCGCGGACCTTGCCGTTGACCTGCACCGGGTAGGTCACCGTCTCGGCCACCAGCAGGGCCGGGTCGGCGGTCGGGAAGTCCGCGTACGCCAGCGAGCCGGTGTGGCCCAGTCGCTGCCACAGCTCCTCGGCGATGTGCGGGGCGACCGGCGCCACCATCAGCACCAGCGGCTCGGCCACCTCGCGCGGGGTGGCCGGCAGCCGGGTCAGTGCGTTGGTCAGCTCGATCAGCTTGGCGATCGCGGTGTTGAACCGGATCCCCTCCATGTCGCCGCGGACCCCGTCGATCACCTTGTGCAGCAGCCGACGGGTGGCCTCGTCGGCCGGCGCGTCGGCCACCCGGGACTCCCCGGTCTGCTCGTCGACGACCGCCCGCCAGACCCGCTGCAGGAACCGGTACGACCCGACGACCGCCCGGGTGTCCCAGGGGCGGGACACCTCCAGCGGGCCCATCGACATCTCGTACACCCGGAAGGTGTCCGCGCCGTACGCCTCGGACATCTCGTCCGGGGTGACCACGTTCTTCAGCGACTTGCCCATCTTGCCGTAGTCGCGGCGCACCTCGGTCTCGCCGTGGAACCAGCGGCCGTCGACCTCGACGACCTCCTCGGCCGGCACGTAGGCGCCGCGCGGGTCCTGGAAGGCGTACGCCTGGATCATGCCCTGGTTGAACAGCTTGCGGAACGGCTCGAACGACGAGACGTGGCCCAGGTCGTACAGCACCTTGTGCCAGAAGCGGGCGTACAGCAGGTGCAGCACGGCGTGCTCGGCGCCGCCGACGTACAGGTCGGTGCCCCCGCAGTCGCCCGTGCCGCGCGGGCCCATCCAGTACGCCTCGTTCTCCGGGTCGACGAAGCGCTCGCTGTTGGTCGGGTCCAGGTAGCGCAGCTCGTACCAGCAGGAGCCGGCCCACTGCGGCATCACGTTGGTCTCCCGGGTGTACCGCTTCGGCCCGTCGCCCAGGTCCAGCTCGACCTCGACCCAGTCGCGCCGGCGCGACAGCGGGGTCTCCGGGTTGCTGTCCGCGTCCTCCGGGTCGAACGTCTTCGGCGAGAAGTCGTCCACCTCGGGCAACTCGACCGGCAGCATCGACTCGGGCAGCGCGATCGGGGTGCCCGACTCGTCGTAGACGATCGGGAACGGCTCGCCCCAGTAGCGCTGCCGGGAGAACAGCCAGTCGCGCAGCCGCCAGGTGGTCGCCCCGGTGCCGTGCCCGTTGGCCTCCAGCCACTCGATGATCCGGGCCTTGGCGTCGGCGACCCCCAGGCCGTCCAGGTCCAGGCCGCGCTCGGGCGCGGCGCTGTTGATGGCCGGCCCGTCCCCGGTGTACGCCTTGCCGTCGAAGCCCTCGGTCGGCTGGACGGTACGCACGATCGGCAGGTCGAAGACCTCGGCGAAGTCCCAGTCCCGCTGGTCCTGGCCGGGCACCGCCATGATCGCGCCGGTGCCGTAGCCGGCCAGCACGTAGTCCGCGACGAAGATCGGGATCTGCCCGCCGGTGACCGGGTTGGTGGCGTACCCGCCGACGAAGACGCCGGTCTTCTCCCGGCTGTCCGCCTGCCGCTCCAGGTCCGTCTTGGCCGCGGCGGCCTTGCGGTACGCCTCGACGGCCGCCCGCGGGTTGGCGTGCCCACCGGTCCAGGCCGGCTTCGTCCCGGCCGGCCAGGCGGCCGGCGTCAGCGCGTCGACCAGCTCGTGCTCCGGCGCCAGCACCAGGTAGGTGGCCCCGAAGATGGTGTCCGGCCGGGTCGTGAACACCCGCACCGGGGCCGCGCCGGTGGGAAAGTCGATGTGCGCGCCGGTGGAGCGGCCGATCCAGTTGCGCTGCTGCAGCTTGATCGGTTCCGGCCAGTCCAGGGTGTCCAGGTCGTCCAGCAGCCGGTCACCGTACGCGGTGATCCGCATCATCCACTGCTTCAGGTTGCGCTTGAAGACCGGGAAGTTGCCCCGCTCGGAGCGGCCGTCGGCGGTGACCTCCTCGTTGGCCAGCACGGTGCCCAGCCCCGGACACCAGTTCACCGGCGCCTGCGAGACGTACGCCAGCCGGTGGTCGTCGACGACCTGCCGGCGCTCGGCGACGGACAGCCGCGCCCACGGCCGGCCGTCCGGGGTCTGCCGGTTGCCCCCCTCGAACTCCGCGATCAGCTCGGCGATCGGGCGGGCCTTGCGCGCGTCGGTGTCGTACCAGGAGTTGAAGACCTGCAGGAAGATCCACTGGGTCCACCGGTAGAAGTCGGTGTCGATGGTCGCCACCGACCGCCGCTCGTCGTGGGCCAGGCCCAGCCGGCGCAGCTGCTCCTTGTACCGCTCGATGTTCGCCACCGTGGTGGTGCGTGGGTGGGTGCCGGTCTGCACCGCGTACTGCTCGGCGGGCAGGCCGAACGCGTCGAAGCCCATCGCGTGCAGCACGTTGCGGCCGGCCATCCGCTGGTAGCGGGCGAAGCAGTCGGTGCCGATGTAGCCCAGCGGGTGCCCGACGTGCAGGCCGGCGCCCGAGGGGTACGGGAACATGTCCAGCACGTAGAGCTTCTCCGCGCCCGCCCGGGGGTGGTCCGGGTCGGCCAGCGGGCCGGTGGGATTGGGCGCGTGGAAGGTGCCCTCCCGCGCCCAGGTGTCCTGCCACCGGCGCTCGATCTGGTCGGCCAGGGCCGCGGTGTACCGGTACGGGGGAATGTCGCCCGCCGGTGCGGCTGCCTCACTCATGGGGTCTCCTTGGCGCGGGTCATGTCGGATTCGGGGAGCCTCGCTGCGGGCACAAAAAAGCCCCTCGCGCAGGAGGGGCCGCCGTGCTGTCGCGCGTCAGCGCATCAGCACGGCCCGGTAAGAAGCAGGAAGACTCCGGCCATGAGCAGGAGTGTACCCCGTCCCTCAACCTGACGAATTCGGTGCGTAACCGACGGAGTTCCTGCGGGGGTCGGCGATCACGACAAACATGGTTAGCCTGAGAGGCCAGTGAGATTTCTGCGGCAGAAGAGGCTCGACGTCGCGAACCCAACGGCGGGTCCAGGTGCTCTATTCAGAGCTGCCGTCCGGCGACGAGGAGGAGGCCCGTGACACAGCAGACCTGGGACGAGGTGGGCGGCATCCTGCCGCACGACGAGTTCCGCGCCGCCAGCGAGGCCATCGTGGCCAACATCGAGCAGGTCATCGAGGGCAAGACCGCCACCGTGCGGCTGGCGCTGGCCGTGCTGCTCGCCGAGGGCCACCTGCTCATCGAGGACGTTCCCGGGGTCGGCAAGACCAAGCTGGCCAAGGCCCTGGCCCGCTCGATCGACTGCTCGGTGCGCCGGATCCAGTTCACCCCCGACCTGCTGCCCAGCGACGTCACCGGGGTCAGCGTCTACAACCAGGAGACCCACGACTTCGAGTTCCGCCCCGGCGCGGTCTTCGCCAACCTGGTGGTCGGCGACGAGATCAACCGGGCCTCGCCGAAGACCCAGTCGGCGCTGCTGGAGTGCATGGAGGAGCACCAGGTCACGGTCGACGGGGTGACCTATCAGCTCCAGACCCCGTTCATGGTGATCGCCACCCAGAACCCGATCGAGATGGAGGGGACGTACCCGCTGCCCGAGGCGCAGCGCGACCGGTTCACCGCCCGGATCGCGATGGGTTACCCCGGCCCGGACGCGGAGCTGGCCATGTTGGACGGTCACGGCGCCGCGGACCCACTGCAGGAGCTGCGCGCGGTCTCCGACGCGGACACCGTCCGCCGGCTGATCGCCACGGTCCGCCAGGTGCACGTCGCGGACGCCGTCAAGCAGTACGCGGTCGACCTGGTCACCGCCACCCGCGAGGCCCCCGACCTGCGGCTGGGCGCCTCCCCCCGGGCCACCCTGCAGCTGCTGCGCACGGCCCGCGCGGTGGCCGCCCTGGAGGGGCGCGACTTCGTGCTCCCCGACGACCTGCAGGCGCTGGCCGTGCCGGTGCTGGCGCACCGGATCATCCCCACCGCCGACGCCCAGCTGGCCCGCCGCACCACCGACGCGATCGTCTCCGACGTGGTGCACCGGCTGGCGCTGCCGCAGGAGCGCAAGCGCACCCAGTACGACCCGCCCCGACCGGCCACCGGCAACGGCCGCGGCCCGTTCGAGCCGCGGAGGCCGTGACGTGCGCGACGGGCTGCGTGGGCTGACCACCCGCGGTCGCTCGTTCCTGGCGGCCGCGATCGCCGCGGCCATCTCCGCCGGCGTCCTCGGCGAGAAGGACCTGCTGCGCGTGGCGGTGCTGCTGGCGGTGCTGCCGCTGCTCGCCGCCCTCTACGTCGGGCGCAGCCGCTACAAGCTGGCCTGCAACCGCTCGCTGGAGCCGCACCGGGTGCCGGTCGGCGCCAGCTCCCGGGTGGTGCTGCGGCTGCAGAACCTGTCCCGGCTGCCCACCGGCACCCTGCTGCTGGAGGACCGGCTGCCGTACGCGCTGGGCAGCCGGCCCCGGGTGGTGCTGGAGCGGCTCGGCGCGCAGCAGGCGAGCTCGGTGGCGTACACGGTCCGCGCCGACGTGCGCGGCCGGTACGAGGTGGGCCCGCTGGTGGTCCGGATGACCGACCCGTTCGGTCTGTGCGAACTGACCCGGGCCTTTCCCAGCACCGACAGCCTCACGGTGATCCCGCAGGTCAACCCGCTGCCCACGGTCCGCCTCCCCGGCGAGTACGCCGGCAGCGGCGACAGCCGGGCCCGGTCGGTCGCGGTGCACGGCGAGGACGACGCCGCGACCCGGGAGTACCGGATGGGCGACGACCTGCGCCGGGTGCACTGGAAGTCGACCGCCCGCACCGGGGAGCTGATGGTGCGCCGGGAGGAGCAGCCCTGGGAGAGCCGGGCCACCGTGGTGCTGGACACCCGGGCGTACGGCCACCGCGGCGACGGGCCGACGGCCAGCTTCGAGTGGGCGGTCTCGGCCGCCGCCAGCATCGCGGTGCACCTGCGCCAGTCGGGCTACAAGCTGCGGCTGGTGACCGGTTCCGGCGCGGACGTCGACGCCACCGAGGCCGCCGGCGACGGGGTCCTGCTCGACCACCTCGCCGACGTCCGGCTGGACCAGCGCGGCGAGCTGGCGACCCTGGTCCAGCGGGTGCGGCAGCGCTCCGACGGTGGGCTGATCATCGCGCTGCTCGGCTCGCTGACCGGCGCCGAGGCGGAGCTGCTGGCCGGCCTGCGTGGCAACGGCGCGACCTGCGTGGGGTTCCTGTTGAACAGCTCCACCTGGCTCAACCTGCCAGAGAAGGCCCGGTTCGAGGCGGAGCGGGCGCACGGCGCCGCCGCGCTGGCGCTGCTGCAGGGCGGCTGGCGGGTGATCGGCGTCGACCACGAGGCCCGGCTGCCCGGGCTCTGGCCGCAGACCGCGCGCGGCTCCCAGGGGTTCGCGCTGCGCGCCGCGCTGGCCGAGACGGTGGCCGGCGGGGTCCGATGACGAGAAGGAGGGCGTCGTGATCGCCTCCCGTAACCTGGGGTTCGTGGCCGCGGCGGCGACGCTGCTGGCCGCGGCGCCCCTGTCGGCGATCTTCGAGCGCTGGACGTGGCTGATCCAGGCGGCCATCGCGGTCGCCGTGGTGGCCGGCGCGGCGGCGCTGACCCGGCTGGTCCGGGCCCCGCTCTGGGGTCAGGTGCTGGGCATGCTCGCCGGGCTGCTGCTCGCCCTGACCTGGCTCTTCCCCAGCGGCGGCGAGCTGGTCGCGTTGCTGCCCACGCCGGACACCCTGGCCAACTTCGGCGAGCTGCTGCACGGCTCGCTGCGCGACATGCGCGCGTACGGCGTGAAGGTGCCGGACACCACCCCGCTGCTGTTCCTCGCCGTGCTCGGCATCGGCGCGGTCGCGGTCCTGGTGGACGTGCTGGCGGTCGGCCTGCGCCGGCCCGCGCTGGCCGGCCTGCCGATGCTGGCCATCTACTCGGTGCCGGTGGCGGTCTACGTGGACAGCGTCCCGGCGCTGCCCTTCGTGGTCGGCGCCTGCGGCTACCTCTGGCTGCTGGTGACCGACAACGTCGACCGGGTACGCCGGTTCGGCCGCCGATTCACCGGCGAGGGCCGGGACGTGGACATCTGGGAGTCCTCCCCGCTGGCCGCGGCCGGGCGACGACTCGCCGTGGTCGGCGTGGCCCTGGCCGTGGTGCTGCCGCTGGTGCCCGTGCCGGGGATGGACGGCAGCCTGCTCGACCGGATCAGCTCGGCCGGCGAGGGTGCCGGCAACGGCCGGCCCGGGCAGGGCGGCACACCCGGCCGGATCGACCTGTTCGCCGCGCTCAGCGGGCAGCTCAACCAGTCCCAGGTGACCGACCTGGTCAAGGTCACCACCAACGAGCCGAACCCGTTCTACCTGCGCTTCGGCGTCGCCGACGACCTGCGGCCGGACGGCTTCCGGGTACGCGGCCCCAACGGGCGGCCGGTCAACCGGGAGCTGCCGGATCCGGCCAAGCCGGGCGTGGAGCAGCAGCGGTACCGGGCCACCGTGGAGGTCACCCGCGGCCTGGAGATGCCCTTCGTGCCGCTCTACGCCGACCCGGTCAAGGTGGACGGGCTCGGCGGCAACTGGTCGTACGACGCGAACCTCGGGGTGATCTTCTCCAACCGGGACAACTCCCGGGGCAAGCGCTACGAGTTCGACTACGTGCGCTCGACGTACTCGCCGGCGGCCCTGCGCCGGGTCCGGCCGCTGTCGGCCGAGCACCCGATGGTCCTGCAGCAGACCAAGACGCCACCGGCACAGGAGGTCGACCGGCTGGTCAGCCGGCTGGTGGACGGGAAGAACACCGACTACGACAAGGTCCGGGCGATCTACGACTACTTCTCCCGGGAGAACGGCTTCAGCTACTCGCTGAGCACCAAGGGCGGCACCAGCGGCAAGGAGATCGTCGACTTCCTCACCAACAAGACCGGCTACTGCCAGCAGTACGCGGCAGCGATGGCCTGGATGGTGCGCGCCGCCGGCATCCCGGCCCGGGTCGCGTTCGGCTTCACCAACGGCAGCAACGTCAGCGGTGAGGCGCACGTGCTGACCAACCGGAACCTGCACGCCTGGACGGAGGTCTACTTCGACGGGATGGGCTGGGTGCCGTTCGACGCCACCCCGGCGTCCAGCGTGGCCGGTTCCACCCGCTCGGCGTGGGCGCCGGACAGCGACGCGCCCGACCCGGAGACGTCGGAGTCCGCGGCGCCCGGCACCGTTCCGAACGACCCGGCCGCCTCGGCCGGCGCGGAGCGGCCGGACAACGCCGACCGGGACACCGACACCGGCTTCGACCCGAACGCCGCCGCCCCGGCGGCCCAGGCACCGAGTTGGCCGTGGTGGACGGCGGGTGCCCTGGTCGCGCTGCTCGCTCTGCTGGCGTTGCCGGCGCTGCGCCGGGCCGCACTGCGTCGCCGCCGCCACGGTCGGGCGACACCGGCGGCGGTGGCGGTGGACGCCGCCGCGGAGGGTGGCGCGACGCCGATGGTCGTGGTCGGCGCGGACGCCACCCAGGCCCGGGCGGACGCCCACGCGGCCTGGGACGAGCTGCTGGACACCCTGGTCGACTACCGGGTGCCGGTGGACCGGACGGAGACCCCCCGAGCCACCGCGGAGCGGCTGGTCCGGGAGGCGGTCGGCGACGACACCGAGGCCGTGGGGGCGGTGCGGCTGCTCGGCCGGGCCGAGGAGCGGGCCCGGTACGCCCGCGACCCGCTGACCGGCGAGCCGCTGCATCCGGCGCTGCGCGCGGTCCGTGGCACGCTCGCCGCGCGGGCCGACCGGCGGACCAGGTTCCTCGCGACGGTGCTGCCGCCGTCGGTGCTGCTGCGCTGGCGGCTCGCGTTCGGCGACTCGTCGTCGCGCTGGGTGGCCACCGGTGGGCGGGCCCGCTATCGGGCGGAGCGGCTGAGCCCGCGCCGGCTGCTGGCGAACCGCCTCGCCCGCCGCGCCTGACCGACCCGGCCGCCCGCCGCGGCCGGTGCAGGGCCCGGGCACGACTGAGCGGGATGACGGACTGTCGCCAACACGACAACCCGTCATCCCGCTCACGCGTGTCGGGCGCTCGCTCGGGCTCAGGGAGAGGCTCTGCCGGCGGAGGCGGCACTCGGGCTCAGAGGCTCTGCCGGCGGAGACGGCGCTCGGGCTCAGGGAGAGGCCACTGCCGACGGGCGCTCCCGGCCCGGACGTGCTGATCCGACGGAGGTGACCGGACCTGGTCCGGCACCCGCCGCCGCGGTGACGCCCGCCCACCTCAGGGGTGGGTGGCGATCAGCGATGTCCCTCCGGGCGCTGCCGCCACCGGTCCTCCATGCGGTCCAGCAGCGACGACCGTCGACCGGACCGCCCGCGCGGACGGCGACGACTCGTGGTGCCACCCACCACGTGCAGGTCCGGTGACTGTGCCCGGCGGTGTGACTGCACCGCGTAGCCCAGCGCTGCCAACATCACGACGAACCCCGCCAAGCCCAACGGCGGGGTCTTGATCACCACGCCGTAGACCAACAGGGCCAGGCCGACGACGACCACACCGGCAGCGACGAGCAGGCGACGCCGCGCGTGGAAACGCGGGTCGCTGGCGCGAACGGCCGAGGCGAACTTGGGGTCCTCGGCAAGCGACCGCTCGATCTGCTCGAACAGCCGCTGCTCGTGCTCCGAGAGCGGCACGGCACTCCTCCCCGGTCACGTTGGTCGGCCCGGTCGGGCCGACAGACCGTGGCAGCCAACCGGCTGCTTACCGCCAAGTCTACGAGGGGGGTCGCGCGTCGGAAAGCGGGACGACCTACGGCCGGGGTTGATTTTCGCCGCGCCGGGGCTCCCGCTTGCCCAGCAGACTGGCCGGACCTATGACGGATCGCCCGAATCGGGCAGCCGCGGCGTCGGCGGCAGCTTCCGCCTCCCGCCAGCCGTGCTCGGGCGCGCCGAGGGTGAGCTGGCGCGGCGACTCGGCCGCCGCGGCGAGCCCCTCGGCCCGGACGCCCAGCAGCCGGACCCGCTCCCCCGGGTCGAGAGCCGTCCAGAGCGCCCAGGCGGTGTCGAACAGCTCGCGGGCCACGTCGGTCGGCACCCCGAGGGTGCGGGACCGGCTGACCGTGCGGAAGTCGGCCAGCCGCACCTTGAGCGACACCGTCCGCCCGACCTGCCCGGCCCGGCGCAGCCGGACCCCGACCTTCTCGCTCAGCGCGAGCAGGGTCCGCCGGATCTCCCCCGGGTCGTCCACGTCGGCGTCGAAGGTGACCTCGGCACCGATCGACTTCTCCACGTGCTCCGGGCTGACCGCGCGCGGGTCCCGCCCGTGGGCCAGCTCGTGCAGGTGCCCGGCGGCCGCCGCGCCGACCGCCCGGCGGAGCAGGCCCAGCGGCGCCACGGCCAGGTCGCCGATGGTGGTCAGGCCGAGCCGTCGCAGCGTCTCGGCGGACCGCTCCCCCACCCCCCAGAGCGCGTCGACCGGCAGCGGGTGGAGGAACTCCAGCACCCGGTCGGCCGGCACCACCAGCAGGCCGTCCGGCTTGGCCCGGGTCGAGCCGAGCTTGGCCACGAACTTGGTCGGCGCCACCCCCACCGAACAGGTCAACCGCTGCTCGGCGAGGACCCGTTCGCGGATCCGACGGGCGATCAGGGCCGGCGGGCCGAACAGCCGTCGAGCGCCCGCCACGTCGAGGAACGCCTCGTCCAGCGAGAGCGGCTCCACCAGCGGGGTGACGTCCCGGAAGATCCGCATCACCGCCGCCGACGCGGCAGAGTACTGCGGGAAGTCGGGCGGGAGATAGACGGCGTGCGGGCAGAGCGCGCGGGCCCGCGCGGTGGGCATCGCGCTGCGGACGCCGTACCGCCGGGCCTGGTAGCTGGCGGAGCTGACCACGCCGCGCGGCCCCACCCCGCCGACCACCACCGGCCGGCCGCGCAGCTCGGGGCGCCGGCGCACCTCGACCGAGGCGAAGAAGGCGTCCATGTCGACGTGCAGGATCAGGCTGCCCGAATCGTCCCCGTCCGGCCCGAAGCCCGGGTCCCCACCGCGCGGCAACGACTGGCTCCGACCCATGACCGCAGGCTATCCGGGCGGTGAGACAGAACCGCCGGTCAGCCCCGGGCGTGGGACGGAACCGCCGGTCAGCCCCGGACCACCAGCAGCGGGATCGTCATCTCGGCCGCGGTGTCCGCCCCGTGGTACGCCACCAGCCGGGACACCGCCGGCGGCTCGGACCGGGTGGCCAGCACCGCGTAGGTGTCCCGGCAGGTCACCACCACGTCGCCGATGCGCCCCAGGTGCTCCGGCGGCACCGGGCCGAACCGGCCGTCGGCCACCGCCTCCTCGCGGGTCTGCACCAGGGCGGCCGGCCCGAGCACCGCCGACCACGCCGCCAGCACGTCCGGCACCGCGCCCGGCGCCGCGTGCAGGTAGCGCACCCGCGGCTCACCGGCGACCACCCGGACGCCGGCCCGCAGCCGCGGGTCGGTGTCCAGGTCGAAGCGGTGCGCGGCGGGCACGTCGAGCTGCCCGTGGTCGGCGGTGACCAGCAGCGCGGCGTCCGGCGGCAGATCGTCGACCAGCCGGGCGAGCAGCGCGTCCACCTCGGCGGCGGCCACCCGCCAGGGGCCTGAGTCGACGCCGCTGAGATGACCGTGCCGGTCCAGCTCCGGGTGGTAGCCGGAGACCAGGGTCGGGCCGGCACCGGCGGTCAGCGCCGCTCGCATCGTGCCGGCCAGCGCGTCGATGCCGGCGGCGCCCCGGTAGTCGCCGCCCCGGTTGGCGGCCAGGGTCAACCCGCTGCCGGCGAACTCGGGGCGGCTGACCACGGTCACCGCCACCCCGGCGGCCCGGGCCCGCTCCCACTGGGTACGCACCGGCTGCCAGCGCAGCGGGTCCGGGTCGCCGGTCCACTCGATGTGGTTGAGCACCCGGTCGGTGCCGGGCACCCGGACGGTGAAGCCGACCACCCCGTGCGCGCCCGGAGCGGCACCGGCGCCGAGGGTGACCAGGCTGGTCGGGGTGGTGGACGGGAAGCCGGCCGTCAACGGCCGACCCACGGTCGCGGCCAGCCCGGCCAGGGTCGGGGCGTACGGGGCGGCGGTGGGGATCTGGTACCAGCCGAGGCCGTCCACCAGCAGCACCGCGATCCGGCGCACCCCGGCCAGCCGCGGGGCCAGGCCGAGCAGGTCGACCGCGCCGGGGACGCCGAGCACCGCCAGCGCGCTGGGCAGCACGTCGGCCAGGCTGCCGCCGCCGTAGCGCGGGGCCACCACGTCCAGCGGGCCGGGCGGGGAGTGCGTGCCGGTCGGCGCGCTCATGCCGGGCGGCGGGCGAACAGGTGCAGTTGGGCGGCGAGGTCGCGGTACGGCGGGCGGGCGGCCAGCGCCCGTTCCAGCTCGACCAGGGCGCCCGGCTGGCCGTCGGCCACGGCCGCGGGCAGCAGGTCGGCCAGCACGCGTACCCCGTGGGTCTCCTCGACCACCAGCCCGGCGGCGCGCAGCAGCGCGGCGGCGCCCTCGGCGTCGAACCGGCGGCGCAGGGTGTCCCGTCGGCCGGCGGACCCGGCCGGCGCGGTGGCCAGCGCGGCGGCGACGTCGAGGTGGCCGTTCATCGCCCGGCCCAACACCGCGGCGGCCCGGCCGGCCACCAGCACGCTGGCCGCGCCCCCGGGACGCAGCGCGGTGGCCAGGGCGGTGACCACGGGTGCCGGGTCGTCCACCACCTCCAGCACCGAGTGGCAGAGCACCAGGTCGGCGCCGCCCGGCTCGACCAGCCCGGCCATCGCGTCGCCGTCGCCCTGCACGGCGCGTACCCGGTCGGCGACCCCGGCCTCGGCGGCCCGGCGGGTCAGCGCGGCGAGCGCGTCGGGACTGGCGTCGACCACGGTGACCCGGTGCCCGGCCTGGGCGAGCGGCACGGCGAACCCACCGGTGCCACCGCCCACGTCGAGTACGGTCAGCTCGGCGCCGGCGCGGCGGTCCAGCTCGGCGGCGAGCACCGACCAGATGACAGCGGTACGGGGGGTCAGCGGCGGCCCGGCGAACCGGCCTGGGGTGGTCTGCTCCACCCGGTCGAGCCTAGTCACCCGCGCCACCCGACCCCCCGTACCGGTGGTGGGCTGTTTCGATCAGGTCAGGACTCGCCGCCGCCGGCCGGGTCCTCCTCGGCGCGGGAGCGCTGGGCGTTCGCCACCGGCCCCTCGGTCACCTGGTACTCGCGCGGCTCGGCGTCCTGCGCCGGCGCCCAACCGGCGCCGAGCCGGGTGCGCCGGGAGTTCGCCACTCCGGTGTACGTGCTGTTCCCCGTCACTGGTCATTCCCCCTTGCGGCGAGCGGGCCACTCTGCCCGCACGTGCCACGAAGTCTCCCGCCCGCCGGCCGCGGAAACCGTAATGGGGATCACTCCGGTCAGCGAAAATCCCGTGACGCCGGGGTGACCGGCGGCTCGATCGCGTCCAACCGGTCGGCGGTCAGGCTGGTGACTCCCTCGTGCCGCTGCAACCGGCCGCGGACCACCAGGGCCGCGCTGGTCCGGGCCACCCGGCGGTAGCGCTGCCACAGCCCCGGGGAGCACGTGACGTTGAGCATCCCCGTCTCGTCCTCCAGGTTGAGGAAGGTGACCCCGCCCGCGGTCGCCGGCCGCTGCCGGTGGGTGACGATCCCGCCCACCCGGATCCGCCGGCCGGGCTCCACCCGGCCGAGCCGGGCGATCGGCACCGCGCCCAGCGCCGCCAGCCGGTCCCGGATGAACCGGGCCGGGTGGCTCTCCGGCGACAGGCCGGTGGCCCAGACGTCGGCGACCAGCCGGTCCACCGCCTCCATCCCGGGCAGGGTGGGCGCCGCCGCGCCGGTCACCGTGCCGGGTAGCCGGCCCGGCCGGTCCTGAGCCGCCGCGCCGGCCGCCCACAGCGCCTGCCGGCGGGTCAACCCGAAACAGGCGAAGGCGTCCGCGGTGGCCAGCGCCTCCAGCTGCGCGGCGGTCAGACCGACCCGCCGGGCCAGGTCCGGCATGTCCCGGTACGGCCCGCGCGCCGTCCGCTCCGCCTCGATCCGCTCGGCCACCCCGTCGCCGAGGGTACGCACGCCCGACAGCCCCAGCCGGACCACCGGACCGCCCAGCCCCCAGGCGTGCGGCGGCTCCCCCGGCACGCTGCCCCAGCGGGTCTCCGGGGTGGATTCCAGCACCGCCGCGGCGCCGCTGGCGTTGACGTCCGGCCGGCGCACCTCGACGCCGTGCCGGCGGGCGTCGTCGACCAGGGTCTGCGGCGAGTAGAAGCCCATCGGCTGGGCGTTGAGCAGCGCGGCCAGGAACGGCGCGGGGTGGTAGCGCTTGAGCCAGGAGCTGGCGTAGACCAGGTAGGCGAAGCTCATCGCGTGGCTCTCCGGAAAGCCGTAGCTGGCGAACGCGGAGAGCTTGTGGAACACGTCGTCGGCCAGCTCCCCGGTGATCCCCCGCTCGGCCATACCGGCATACAGCCGGTCGGCGATCCGGGCCATCCGCTCCGCCGACCGCTTCGACCCCATCGCCCGGCGCAGCTGGTCGGCGCCGGCCGCGTCGAAGCCGGCCAGGTCGATCGCCAGCTGCATCAGCTGCTCCTGGAACAGCGGGACGCCGAGGGTCTTCTCCAACGCGTTGCGCATCAGCGGGTGGGCGAACTCCACCGGCTCCTGGCCGTTCTTGCGGCGGATGAACGGGTGCACCGAGCCGCCCTGGATCGGACCGGGGCGGATCAGCGCCACCTCCACCACCAGGTCGTAGAACTCGCGCGGCTTGAGCCGGGGCAGGGTGGCCATCTGGGCGCGGCTCTCCACCTGGAACACCCCGACCGAGTCGGCCCGGCAGAGCATGTCGTAGACCTCGGGGTCGTCCAGCGTCATGTCGCCCAGGTCGAGGGTCTCGCCGATCATGTCGTACCCGTAGTGCAGGGCCGACAGCATGCCCAGGCCGAGCAGGTCGAACTTGACCAGGCCGACCGACGCGCAGTCGTCCTTGTCCCACTGCAGCACGCTGCGGCCGGGCATCCGGCCCCACTCCACCGGGCACACCTCGATCACCGGACGGTCGCAGATCACCATGCCGCCGGAGTGGATGCCCAGGTGCCGGGGGAACGTCTGCAGCTCGTTCGCGTACGCCACCACCTGCTCGGGGATGTCCTCGACGTCGACCGACGCGACCGAGCCCCAGCGGTCGATCTGCTTGCTCCAGGCGTCCTGCTGGCCCGGGGAGAAGCCGAACGCCTTGGCCACGTCCCGCACCGCCGAGCGGGGCCGGTAGGAGATGACGTTGGCGACCTGGGCGGTGTGCTCCCGGCCGTACCGGGCGTAGACGTGCTGGATCACCTCCTCCCGGCGGTCGGACTCGATGTCCACGTCGATGTCCGGCGGGCCGTCCCGCTCGGGGGCGAGGAACCGCTCGAAGAGCAGCCGGTGCCGCACCGCGTCCACGTTGGTGATCCGCAGCGCGTAGCAGACCGCCGAGTTGGCCGCCGAGCCCCGGCCCTGGCAGTAGATGTCCTGCTTCCGGCAGAAGTCGACGATGTCGTAGACCACCAGGAAGTAGCCGGGGAAACCCAGCTCGTCGATCATCCGCAGCTCGTGCTCCAACTGCCCGTACGCCTCCGGGTGCGCCTCGGGCGGGCCGTACCGCTCGCGGGCGCCGGCCATCGTCAGGTGGCGCAGCCAGCTCATCTCGGTGTGCCCCGGCGGCACCGGGTACGCCGGCAGCTGCGGCGCGACCAGTTGCAGGTCGAAGGCGAGTTCCGCGCCGAACTCGGCGGCCCGGGCCACCGCACCCGGGTACGCCCCGAACCGCGCCGCCATCTCCGCGCCGCTGCGCAGGTGGGCGGTGCCGGCGGCGGGCAGCCAGCCGTCGAGCTCGTCCAGGCTGCGCCGGGCCCGGACCGCCGCCACCGTGGTGGCCAGCCGGCGCCGGCCCGGGGTGGCGTAGTGCACGTTGTTGGTGGCCACCGTGGGCAGCCCGGCGGCGGCGGCCAGCTCGGCCAGGGCGTCGTTGCGGTCGGCGTCGACCGGGTGCCCGTGGTCGGTGAGCTCCACCGCCACCGTCTCCGCGCCGAAGAGGTCGGTCAGCCGGTCCAGCTCGCGGGCCGCCGCGTCGACGCCCTCGGTGAGCAGCGCGCCCGGCACGTGCCCCTTGCGGCAGCCGGTGAGCACCAGCACGTGATCCTTGAGCTCGGCGGCGACCTCCTCCAGCTCGCCGTAGACCGGGCGGCCCTTCTCGCCGCCGCGCAGCTGGGCGCGGGAGATGGTGGCGGCGAGTCGGGCGTACCCCTCGTGCCCGTGCGCGAGCACCAGCAGGTGCCGCCCGTGCGGGTCGGGCTCGCCGTTCTGCGGGCCGGGCAGCCCGAGGGAGAGCTCCGCGCCGAAGATCGTCGGCAGGTGCAGCGCGCGGGCCGCCTCGGCGAACCGGACCACGCCGTAGAAGCCGTCGTGGTCGGTGACGGCGAGCGCGGTCAGCCCCAGCCGGGCCGCCTCCTCGGCCAGCTCCTCGGGGTGGCTCGCCCCGTCCAGGAAGCTGAAGTTGGTGTGCGCGTGCAGCTCGGCGTACGGAATCGTGCCGTCCGGGCGGGGCAGCTCGGGCGGTTCGTACCGCTCGCGGCTGCGGCTCCAGGCCGGCGAGTCGCCGCCGTCCGGTTCGACGGCGAGCGGATCCACCACGTGCAGGTGCCGCTCCTCGCGCGGCCGCCCGCCCCGCGGCCGGTCACCCGGCCCGCCGTCGGCGGGCCGGCCGGAGAGCACCCGCTCCAGCTCCGACCAGGGCAGCTTCGGGTTGTGGAAGCTCATCCGGCAGCCCTCCCCCGGCCCGGCACGGACGCGGAACCGGCCCGGGTCGTCGCGGGCGGGAACGCATTCCCTGAGGAGCGATATGCCGCTGCGTCATAGATATTCCTCTGCGTCATACCGCTCATCCGGGGAGGTGTCTCCACGACGCCGGCCGCGGCCGGGTGCGCCACCGACGGTCCCGGCCAGCAGGTCCGACCCGCATCGGACCGACCACCACCTGCCCGGCCGCGGAGCGACGGCCTGGTCCGTCGCTCAGTCATAGATCGCCTCCACCAGCCAGTGGCCGCCCTCCACCGCCAGCAGCAGGGCGGCACCGTCGGCCAGGCTGACCTGGAACCGGGCCCGGCGCCGGGCCTCGGCCGGCGCCCACCATCGCTCGTCCACCGGCCACGGGCCCACCCACCCGACGATCTCTGCCGGGCGGCCCGTGCCGACGGTCAGCCGGGCCGGTGGGGCGCTCACCGCGAGCCGCGCGGTCACCACGACCGGCTCGCCGGTGGCGTCGTGCACCGCGGCGGGCAGCGGGCTGGGCAGCACCACCGCCGGCGCGGGCGGTGGCAGCCGCCCCGGCCAGGGCGGGGGCGCGGTCCGCCCCGGGGACGGCGAGCCCGGCGTGCCAGGGCCGGCCGACGCGCCGAGGGCGGCCGGTGGCGGAGGCGGGCCGGGGCGGGCGGGCAGCCGCTCGTCGCCCCACGGCACCAGGTGGGTCTGGTCGGCCGGAGAACGGCCGCCGCCGAGCACGGCGGTGACCACCGCCTCCGGGCCGAGGATGCCCTGCACCCGGCTGAGCGCCCGGTGCGCCCGGTCCCGCTCCTCGCCGGTCTCCCCCCAGAGGCCGGGCTGCAGGCCCGCGCGGGCGAGCACCCCGTCAGGGACCAGCCGCAGCCGGACGATCCCGGCGGTCGGCCGGGCCGGACGGCCGCCGGCCCGGCCGGAGCTGCCGGAGAGCCACCCGTCGAGCTGCCAGCGGACCCGGTCGGCGATGGCGGCGGCGGTGAGCAGCCCGTCGTGCCGCCAGACCCGGTGCAGCTCCTGCCCGTGCGCGGTGACCGCCTCGATGCCGAGCCGGGTGCAGGCCAGCCCGTACCCGGCCAACCGGTCGTGCAGCCGCTCGGCCAGGGCGCGGGCGGCGAAGGCCGCCGCGTCGACCCGGTCGAGCGGCTCGTCGTGGTCGGCGGTCACCGCCAGGTCCACCGGGGGCTGCCGGACGGCCAGCGGCCGGTGGTCCCGGCCGGCGGCGAGCCGGTGGGCGAGCGCCCCGTCGAAACCGAACCGGGCCAGCACGTCGCCGGGCGGCAGTGCGGCGAAGTCGCCCAGGGTGCGCACCCCGAGCCGGCGCAGCAGGTCGGTCAGGGCCGGCCGGCCGATCGCCTCGACCGGCAGCCCGGCGAGGAACTCCGGCGTCCCGCCGGGGGGCACGACCCGACCGTCCCGCGCGGCGAGCCCGGCGGCGAAGACCCCGTCGGCGATCCCGACCTGGCTCTCCACCGCGCAGGCCTGGGCCACCTGCTCGACGATCCGCTCGGCGGCGGCCTCCTCGCCGCCGAGGTAGCGGGCCGGCCCGCGGGCGGCCAGCGCACAGGCGCCGGGGCGGACCACCTCCAACCCGGCGGCCACCTCCTCCACGGCGGCGACCACCGGCTCGAAGGCGCGGGCGTCCCGCCCCGGATCGTGGTCGACCACGATCAGCTGGGGGCAGCGCCCCTGCGCCTCCCGCCGGCGCAGGCCCCGGCGCACCCCCTCGGCGCGGGCCCGCTCGGAGCAGGCCACCACCCGGTTGGCGTGCAGCACGGCGACCGCCGCGGTGGCGGGCACCCCGTCGACGATCTCCGCCGCGACGACCGGCCAGTCCGGGCACCAGAGCAGCAGGGTGCGCACCGGCGCGCCGGTCACGCCGGACCCACCACGGTCAACGCCCGCCGCGTCCCACCGGACGCCGCGGCGCGCGGGATGACCCGGGTGAGCGCGTCGCCGGGCAGCCAGACCCTGGCCTCCTTCGGCCGGGCGGCCGCGCCGCGCCCGCGCGCCGACACGGTGACCTCGCGGCGGCGCAGCCGGCCCCGGCCCTGGCCGAGCCCCTCCCAGACGCCCCGGACCACCTGGAGGGTGACGTCCGCGCCGTCCCACCGGCCGTACGGGACGAGCACGCAGCCGCGCTGCCGGGCGCGGGCGGTCAACCGGTCGGCGACCGAGGCGGAGACGGCGTGCGGCACGGCGGTCACCACCACGTCGACCCCGTCGATCAGCGCGGCGACGACGGTGGGCCACTCCGGGCCCGGGTTCGGCACCAGGGCCAGCCGGTCCAGCGCGATGCCGAGCTCGGCCGCCGCGCCGGCCCCGAAGGTCGGCACCCCGACCACGGCGCACCACGAGCCGGCCCGGGACGCCTCGGCGAGCAGCGCCAGCATCAGCGAGGTGCCGCCGCTGTGCCGGGAGCGGCCCGTGGTGACCGCGATCGTGCTGCCCCGGCGCAGGCCCCGGTTGGGCAGCAGACCGGTCAGCTCGGGCGCCACCGGGAGCATCCGGTGACCGCCCGCCGGGTCCGGCGCGCTCGCCGGACGGACCAGCTCGGCCAGTGCGGCGGACCCGACCACCATGCGGCCCGCCATGGGACCAACCCCCCGTCGTGTTGCGCTGGTACCAGGTGCTCCCGCTGACGGGAACGGATGGACGTGCCGGGCGGCGCCGCCCGGCGAGGGACCCGGGCGGCGCCGGGGTCAGGCGGCGAGACCGTCCAGGGTGGGTTGGTGCGCCAGCCCGAGCGTGGCCTCGACCACGGTCACGAAATGCTCGGCGGCCCGGAGCAGGTCGTCGGCCTCACGGGCGGTCACCACCCGGGGTATGCCCGCCTCGGCGGCGGCGCGCTTGCCGGCGCCGGCGGCGAAGTAGCGGGACCACTCGTCGAGCTCGGGGGCGACGGCGCAGAGCAGGACCCAGACGCTGGTGATCCGGTTGCGCCGGGTGGGGGCGGGACGGGCCCGGGCGGCGAGCAGGGCGGCCGCCGCGCGCAGCGCCGCCAGGTGGGCGGCCGCGTAGCGCAGGCCGTCGGGTCGGGTCTGGGCGGCCTCGGCGAGCCCGCGCCGGGCCACCGCGAGGAGCTGGGCCGGGGTGCGGTGGGGCAGCACGTGCGCCGGCACCGTCGGTGCCTGGGCCGGGTTGATCGGCATGACTGTCTCCTCCACGTGGCCGGGGCGGGGGCGACGCGCGACGGATCGGACCGTCGGTGCGGAGCACCCGGAGCGGGTGGTGCGGAGGAAGACGCACCGGTGTGGGGGCCGGCCGGATGTGGATGCTTCCCCACACCACACCCGGCCGGCGAACCGGCGGGTTCGTCGCCCGCCGCCCGGGGGTCGGTGGGCGGCGGACGACGATCCTGCCTTGACGGGACCGGGCTCGCGACTGCCCGGAACCCAGGTGCGGTCCGCGAAACCGCACCGCCCGGAAGCCGGCGCCGCGAAACACCGCCTCCGGGAGCGTTTGGAACGGGCGTACGATTCAATCGAACACTCGTTCTAACTGCTCTGACAGTACACCCTGCCTACGATGAAAACGCAACGTGTGGCCGGCGGCGTGCCGGCCGGAGCGGGCGGACGGATTCCCAGCCCGGGCACAGCAACCGCAAAGCCGTGCCAGAGGTCGCCTCGGCAGGGTGGGACCCATGACAGACCGACCCACCGAGACGAGCCTCGGATGAGCGCCACCGTCCTCGACCGGCGCACCGCGTACCGGCCGCTGCCCACCGCGCCCCGCTGGTGGGCCGACCTGGCGGGCGCCGCGGCGGTGCTCAGCCTGCTGGTCGTCACCGCGCTGTGGACCGCCGACCGGGGCGTGCAGGAGCTGGTGGGTGGCCTCGCCACCGGCCTCACCTCCGCCGGCCGGCTCGCCGGCCTGCTCAGCGCCGACCTGATGCTCATCCAGGTGGTGCTGATGGCCCGGGTGCCGCTGATCGAACGGCGCTTCGGCCAGGACCGGATCGCCCGCTGGCACCGCCTCGCCGGCTTCACCTCGTTCCACCTCCTGCTCGCCCACGTGCTGCTGACCACCGTCGGTTACGCCGGCACCAGCCGGGAGAACGTGCTGACCGAGACCTGGACGCTGGTCACCGAGTACCCCGGAATGCTGCTCGCCACCGCCGCGCTGGCCCTGCTGGTGCTGGTCGTGGTCACCTCGATCCGGGCCGCCCGGCGACGGCTGCGCTACGAGTCCTGGCACCTGCTGCACCTGTACGCGTACCTGGGCGTCGGGCTGGCGCTGCCGCACCAGCTCTGGACCGGCGCCGACTTTGTCGAGTCGGCCGCCGCCCGGGCGTACTGGTGGACGGCGTACCTGGTGACGCTGGGCAGCGTGCTGGTCTTCCGGCTCGGCGTGCCGGTCTGGCGCTCGCTGCGGCACCGGGTCGAGGTGGCCGCGGTGGTCCCCGAGGCCAGCGGCGTCACCTCGGTCTGGCTGCGCGGGCGCCACCTGGACCGGCTGCCGGTACGGGCCGGTCAGTTCTTCGGCTGGCGGTTCCTGGACGGCCCCGGCTGGACCCGGGCGCACCCGTACTCGCTCTCCGCACCGCCGTCCGGTGACCTGATGCGGATCACCGTCAAGGAGCTCGGCGACGACAGCGCCCGGGTGGCCACCCTGCGCCCCGGCACCCGGGTGCTGCTGGAGGGCCCGTACGGGCGGATGACCGGCCAGCACTGGCGCGGCGGCGGGATCACCCTGCTGGCCTGCGGCGTCGGCATCACCCCGCTGCTCGCGCTGCTCTGGGAGCTGCCGTACGCGCCGGGCCACGCGGTGCTGCTCTACCGCGCGCGTACCCACGAGGAGCTGGCCTTCGGCGCGGAGCTGGACCGGCTGGCGGCCGAACGCGGCGTGCTGGTCCACCTGCTGGTCGGGCCGCGCGCCAGGCGACCGGCCTGGCTGCCGGCGTACGCCGAGGGCCTGTCCGACGCGGAGGCGCTGCGCCGGCTCTCCCCCGACATCGCCCACCACGACGTCTACCTCTGCGGCCCGGACGGCTGGATCGACGCGGCGCGGGCCGCGACCCGGGCCGCCGGGGTGCCCGAGGCCCACACCCATCACGAACGCTTCGCCTGGTGACAGGCGCGAAGGGAGGATCCGTGCGACGGATCACCATCTGGCTGCTGTCCACCGTGGCGGCCCTGGTCCTGCTGTTCAGCTACAAGACCAGCACCATGGGCGTCGGCGGGGAGACCAGCGCCGTCGCCACCGGCGGGGGCGACGCGGGCGCCGGCCCGGCCGCCGGGAACGCCACCGGAGGGGGTACGACCGACGACGGCAGCACCGCCGGCTCCGGCACGTCCGACGGCTCCGGCACCTCCAGCGGGAGCGGTACGTCCAGCGGGTCCGGCACGTCCGGCGGGAACGGCAGCTACGACGGGTCGGTGGCGCAGACGCGGTGGGGGCCGGTGCAGGTCCGGATCAGCACCTCGGGCGGGAAGATCACCGAGGTCAGCGTGCTCCAGGTGCCGGACGGCAACCGCCGGGACCAGGAGATCAACGACTACGCGGTGCCGGTCCTGCGGCAGGAGGCGATCGCCGCGCAGAGCGCTCAGATCGACACCGTCTCCGGCGCGACCGTGACCAGCGACGGCTACCGCGAGTCGCTGCAGGCGGCCATCGACGCGGCGCACCTGCGATGAGCGCGCCGACGATCCCGGCCCGGGACCTGGACCGGCGGGCCTGGGTGGTGCAGGTGATGGGGCTGCCGGTCAGCGTGCACCTGCGCGGGCCGGCCGTGCACACCGACGCCGTCGCCGAACGGGTGCAGCGGCTCTTCGCCGAGCTGCGCGCGGTCGACGACACGTTCAGCACGTACCGCCCGGAGAGCGAGATCGGGCGGCTGGCCGGCCGGGTGCCCGACCCGGCCACCGCCGGCCCGGCGGTGCGCGAGGTGGTCGAGCTGTGCGAGCGGGCCCGGCTGCGCACCGGTGGCCGGTTCGACGCCCGGCGGTTGCCGCTGCCCACCGGGGGCGCCGGCTTCGACCCGTCCGGCCTGGTCAAGGGCTGGGCGGTGGAGCGGGCCGCGCGCCTGCTGACCGACCTGCCCGGGCACGACCTCTGCCTCAACGCCGGCGGGGACGTGCTGTTGCGGACCGCGCCGGGCCGGCCGGCGTGGCGGGTGGGCGTCGAGGACCCGGACCGCCCCGGGCGCCTGCTGGACGTCCTCAAGCGGCGGGACGGCGCGGTCGCCACCTCCGGCACCGCCCGGCGCGGCGCGCACATCGTCGACCCGCGTACCGGCCGGCCGGCGACCGCGCTCCGCTCGGTCACCGTGGTCGGCCCGGAGTTGCTCTGGGCCGACGTGTACGCCACCGCCGCGATGGCCGCCGGCCCGGACGCCCTGGCCTGGCTGGCCACCCTGGAGGGCTACGCCGCCCTCCTCCTCGACACCGCCGGCCACCTCCACACCACCCCCACCTGGCCCACCCCCACCGCCCCCTCCCCCACCTCCTCTCCCGCGTCGATCTAGGGCCAAGTGCTGCCAGTCGATCTCCAATCACGACAACAACTCCTAGATCGACGAGGTGGGGGGCGGGGCGGGGGCGCGGGGCGGGGCGGGGGCGGGCGGCGCGCGGCGGGCGGGCAGCGTGCGGGCGGGCGGCGTGGGGGCGGGGCGGCGCGGGCGGGGTGGGGGTGGGGAAGAATGGGGGCATGGAGGTTCACCCGAACGTGCAGGCGGTGCAGGCGGCGCTCGACGCGACGGACGCCCGGGACGGCTCCGGCCTGCCCAGCCGGGTCCGCCTGCTGCCCGAGGCGGTGCACACCGCCGCCGCGGCCGCCGAGGCGCTCGGCGTCGAGGTCGGCGCCATCGCCAACTCGCTGATCTTCGCCGCCGACGACGCGCCGCTGCTGGTGCTCACCTCCGGCGCCCACCGGGTGGACATCGCCGAGCTGGCCGCCCGGCTCGGGGTGACCCACCTGCGCCGGGCCACCCCCGAGTTCGTCCGCGAACACACCGGCCAGGTGATCGGCGGGGTCGCGCCGGTCGGCCACCCGCGCCCGCTGCGCACCCTGGTCGACACAGCCCTGCGGGGGTACGCCGAGGTCTGGGCCGCCGGCGGGGTGCCCCGGGCGGTCTTCCCCAGCACGTACGCCGACCTGCTGCGGATCACCGCGGGCACGCCGGCCGAGGTGGCGTGAGCGAGCGCATCGGCCCGGCCGTACCCGAGCTGGTGACCCTGCACGTCTGGCGGGTTCCCCGGGCCGCGCTGCCCCGGGCGCTGACCCGGATGGCACTGGACCCGCGCCGGTTGCGGGCGACCCCCGGCGTGCGGTTCGGCAAGCTGCTCGGCACCGGGACCGGCACCGGCTTCGGGCCCGGCGACGCCGACCTGACCCGGTGGGCGGCGCTGACCGTGTGGGACTCCCCCGCCGCCGCGGCACGCTTCGACTCCGGCCCGGTCGGCCGGGCCTGGGCCCGGATCGCCCGCGCCGCGGTCCGGGTCGACCTGCGCCCGGTGTCCAGCCGGGGCGAGTGGTCCGGCCGACGCCCGTTCGGCGACCCGCCGGGCGGCCGGGTCGACGGGCCGGTGCTGGCGCTGACCCGGGCCCGGCTCCGCCCCCGCCGGGCGGCGACCTTCTGGAAGGCGATCCCACCGGTGGCCGCCGCGCTGCACGAGGCGCCGGGGCTGCTCGCCCGGTTCGGCGTGGGCGAGGCCCCGCTGGGCTGGCAGGGCACGGTCAGCGTGTGGCGCGATCCCGCTGCCCTGGTGGCGTTCGCGTACCGTCACCCCGAGCACCGCGCCGCGATCGCCCGTACCCCCACCGAGGGGTGGTACGCGGAGGAGCTCTTCGCGCGGTTCGAGGTGCGCGGGGTGGTCGGCGACCGGACGGTGCTCGGATGGGTCGCCGACGGCGACCCGGCAACGGTGAAGGGACATCCATGAGGTTGGTGCGCTGGACGTCGGACGACCTCGTCCGGCGGCTGGACGACGTGGTCGCCGTCTACGGGGAGGCGATGGGCTACCGTACCGACCTGTTGCTGGCCCGGCGCGGCTACATCGCCACCCACGTGCGCCGGCCCGGGTTCCGGGCGGTCGCCAGCCTCACGACCGAGGGCCACCTGGCCGGCTTCGGGTACGGCTACCTCGGCGCCCCCGGGCAGTGGTGGCACGACCAGGTCTTCCGCGCCCTGCACCCGGACGACCGGCGGCGCTGGCTGACCGACTGCTTCGAGGTGGTCGAGCTGCACGTCCGGCCGCCCGCCCAGGGGCACGGCGTGGGCGCCCGGCAGCTGCGGGCGCTGCTCAGCCTCGCCGAGGGCAGCACCACCCTGCTGTCCACCCCGGAGGCCGACGAGCAGACGTCCCGGGCCTGGCGGCTCTACCGCCGGTTCGGCTTCACCGACGTGCTGCGGCACTTCCACTTCCCCGGCGACGAGCGCCCGTTCGGCGTGCTCGGCCGGGACCTGCCGCTGACCCCGCCCGCCCCGGCCGACCCCGCCGCGTCGTGACCCGGCGACGGTTCTGCTGGGCGCTGCTGGCCGTCCTGGTCCTCGCCCAGATCTGCTACCCGCTCACCACCGGCGACACCCGGGCCCGGCTGACCGTCGCCACGGTGGTGCTGGGCTACCTGCTCTCGGTGGGGCACGCGCTGCTGAGCCGGGGCCCGCGGACGGCGGCGGCGCTGGTCGCGGTCGCCACCGGCGGCGGGTTCGCCATCGAGGCGCTCGGGGTGGCCACCGGCTTCCCGTTCGGCAGCTACGACTACTCCGGCGAGCTGGGCCCGAAGCTGGCCGGGGTGCCGCTGATCATCCCGCTCGCCTGGACCTGGATGGCCTGGCCGGCCTGGCTGGCCGCGGTCCGGCTCACCGGCTCGACGGCCGGTCGGATCGCGCTGGCCACGCTCGGCCTGGCCACCTGGGACCTCTTCCTCGACCCGCAGATGGTCGCCGAGGGGTACTGGATCTGGCGGGACGCCACTCCGGCCCTGCCCGGGCTGCCCGGCATCCCGGTCAGCAACTACCTGGGTTGGGCGCTGTTCGCGGTGCTGCTGATGAGCGCGCTGCGGCCGCTGGCCGGGCCGCCCGTCGGGCACACCGACGGGCGGGACGCGCCGATGTTCGCGCTCTACCTGTGGACGTACTTCTCCAGCGTGCTGGCGCACGCGGTCTTCCTGGGCCTGCCCGCCTCGGCGGTCTGGGGCGCGGTCGGCATGTCGGTCGCGGCGGTGCCGCTGGCCGTGACGCTGTGGCGTGCCCGCGGGCGGGTCGAGCCGGCCCGGGACCGGCGACCCGGCGTGGACGTCGACGCCACCGCATGACCGCCGTCCTCGCCCTGACCGTCGTGGTGGCCGCGCTGACCGGGCACACGCTGGTCAACGCGGGCCGCTGGCTGCGCCGCCCGACCGGCGACCCGGTCGAGGTCGGCCAGCCGGTCGCGGTGCTGCTGCCGCTGCGCGACGAGGCCGCCCGGGTCACCCCCTGCCTGCGCGCGTTGCTGGCCCAGCGCGGGGTACCGCGGCTGCGGATCGTGGTGCTCGACGACGGCTCGACCGACGGCACCGCCGACGTGGTGCGCGCGGTCGTCGGTGACGACCCGCGGGTCACCCTGCTCACCGGGGTCGCCCCGCCGCCGGGCTGGCTGGGCAAGCCGCACGCCTGCCACCAGCTGGCCACCCGCGCCGACCCGGCCGCCACCGTGCTCGCCTTCGTGGACGCCGACGTGGTGCTCACCCCGTACGCGGTCGCGGCGGCGGTGGCCGAGCTGCGCGCGGCCGGGGCGACGCTGCTGTCGCCGTACCCCCGGATCCTGGTGCGGACGGCGGCCGACCGGCTGGTCCAACCGCTGCTGCAGTGGTTGTGGCTGACCTTCCTGCCGCTGCGCGCGATGGAGCGCTCGGCGCGGCCGTCGCTGGCCGCGGCCGGCGGGCAGTTCCTGGTGGTGGACCGGGCCGGCTACGACCGGGCCGGCGGGCACGCCGCGGTGGCCGACAAGGTGCTGGAGGACATCGAGCTGGCCCGGGCGGTCAAGCGCGCCGGCGGCCGGATCGCCCTGGCCGACGGCTCCCGGCTGGCCGCCTGCCGGATGTACGACGACTGGCCGCAGCTGCGCGACGGCTACTCGAAGTCGCTGTGGGCCTCGTTCGGCCACCCGGCGGCCGCCGCGACCGTGGTCACCCTGCTGCTGGCGCTCTACACCGCGCCCCCGCTGATCGCGCTCGGGGCACTGGCCGCGGGGGCCTGGAGCCTCGCCGGGCTCGCCCTGGCCGGGTACGCGGCGGGGGTCGCCGGGCGGGTGGTCAGCGCCCGGGCGACCGGCGGCCGGGCCTGGCCCGACGCGCTGGCACACCCCGTGTCGGTCGTGGTCCTCGGTTGGCTGACCCTGCGGTCGTACCATCTGCGGAAGCGGCGCCGACTGTCCTGGCGGGGCCGCCCGGTCAGCTAGGGGGCGGCATGGCGCGCATCGTGGTCATCGGCGCCGGGGTGGGCGGGCTGGCCACCGCGGCCCGGCTGGCCGTCACCGGGCACCAGGTCACCGTCCTGGAACGGGCCGACGCCGTCGGCGGCAAGCTCGGCCGGTACGCCCACCACACCCCGGACGGGTCGTTCCACTTCGACACCGGCCCCAGCCTGCTCACCCTGCCCGAGGTCTTCCACGACCTGTTCGAGGCGACCGGCGCCAAGCTGGACGAGTACCTCGACCTGGTGTCGCTGGACCCGATCGTCCGGCACGTCTTCCCCGGCGGGCGGACCCTGGACTCCTGCGCCGACCCGGACGAGTTCGCCGCCCGGATCGGCGCCGCCCTGGGCGACCGGTCCGCCGCCGACTGGCGCCGGCTGTGGCGCCGGGCCGAGCGGGTCTGGGCCGCCTCGCACCGGGACATCCTGCGCCGCGCCGTCGGCTCGCCCCGGGACCTGGCCGGCCTGGCCTGGCGGCTGGGCGACCTGGCCGCCATCGCGCCGGGCCGCACCCTGCGCGGGCTGGGCCGCGGCCACCTGTCCGACCCGCGGCTGCGGATGCTGCTCGACCGGTACGCCACCTACACCGGCGCCGACCCGCGCCGGGCCCCCGCCGCGCTGGTCGCGGTGCCGTACGCGGAGCTGGCCTTCGGCGGCTGGTACCTGCGCGGCGGGCTGGGCACGCTGGCCGACGCGCTGCTGTCACGCTGCCTGGACCTCGGCGTGGTGATCCGCACCGACAGCACGGTCACCCGGATCGACGCCGCGGGCGGCCGGGTGCACGGGGTACGCCTGGCCGGCGTCGCCGCCCCGGTCCCGGCCGACGTGGTGGTGGCCAACGTGGACGCGCTCACCGTCTACCGCGACCTGCTGCCCCACCCGGGCCGGCTGGCCACGCTGACCGACCGCAGCCTGGCCGGCTTCGTGCTGCTGCTCGGGGTGCGCGGCGACAGCGGGCTGGCCCACCACAACGTCTTCTTCCCCCGTGACTACGACGCCGAGTTCGACGCGGTCTTCGGCGACCCGGGTCGGGGCGTACCGGCCCGGCCGGCGGCGGATCCGACCGTGTTCGTCACGGTCGCCGACGACCCGGCGGTCCGCCCGGCCGGCCACGAGTCGTGGTTCGTGCTGGTCAACGCCGCCCGCCAGGGCACCGCCACCGGCGCGGTGGACTGGCGCCGGCCAGGGCTGGCGCAGGCGTACGCCGACCGGATCCTGGACGTGCTCGCCGAGCGGGGCGTGGACGTCCGGGACCGGCTGGTGTTCCGGGAGATCCGTACCCCGGCCGACCTGGACACCGCGACCGGCGCGCCCGGCGGGACGATCTACGGCACCGCCGGTGGGCTGCTCCGGCCGGCGAACCGCGGCCCGGTCGAGGGGTTGTGGCTGGTCGGCGGCTCCAGCCACCCCGGCGGCGGCCTGCCGATGGTGACCCTCTCCGCGCAGATCGTCGCCGAGGAGATCGGCCCGGCCTGGTGACGCGCGGGGGCACCACGCCCCCGGGAGCCTCCAGGGCCGGCGGGTGCTGACCGGTCAGCCGGCGTCGATCAGGGCGCGGCGGACGGTGGAGAGCAACTGGCCGAGGCCGAAGCCGGCCAGCAGGACCCAGACGGCGGTGGCCATGGTGACGGTGCCGGCGGCCAGGTCGGGGTCGATCAGCGCGGTCAGCCCGGCCAGCAGCAGCCCCACCAGGGCCACGCAGACCCGGGTGGGCCGCTCCCCCACGGTCACCGCGCCGATCTCCCGCATGCCGGCGGCGACCGCGCGGGCCCGGACGTACTCGTGCAGCCAGGACAGCGCGCCACCGGCGACGACCAGCGCGCCGGGCGCGCCGACCAGCCAGAACGCGAGCAGCCAGGCGATCTCACCGAGCCGGTCGGCGGCCGAGTCGTAGACGTAGCCGAGCCGGGTGGTGCGGCTGGTGGCCACCGCGACCGCGCCGTCCACGCTGTCGGCCACCGAGGCGAGCAGCACGAACAGCGCCCCGACGATCGGCCCGGTCGGCGACCGGACGGCGAACAGCGGTACGCAGAAGCAGAGCAGCACCCCGGCCACGGTGACCGCGGTCGGGGTGACCCGGAGCCGGCCGAGGACGTACCCCACGTGGTACGCGAACCGCAGCCAGGCGCGGACCACCGGCGCGGCGACCCGGGGGTCGAAGCCGCCGTGCAGCCGCGCCCAGGCGGTCGCGTAGTCGTCCCACTTCAGCTGAGTGCCCACCATCGGTCAACCGTCCCGGGGTGGTTCGGGTGTCGGGTTCGGCGCGTTCACCCGCGTACGTCGGCCCGCAGGCTGCGCCACACCTCGCGGGTGGCGGTCGAGCGGTTCAAGGTGATGAAGTGGATGCCCGGCACCCCCTCGGCGAGCAGCTTCGCGCACATCTCGCTGGCCTGCTCCACGCCGAGCCGGCGGACCGCCTCGGGGTCGTCGGCGATCCGTTCGAAGCGCTCGGCCAGCGCCCGCGGGAACGGCGCGCCGGACAGCTGCACCGATCGCTCGATGGTGCCGAAATGGGTGACCGGCATCACCCCGGCCAGGATCGGCGTCCGGCAGCCGGCGGCCGCCACCCGGTCGCGCAGCCGCAGGTAGTCGTCGGCGTCGAAGAACATCTGGGTGATCGCGAACTCGGCGCCGGCCCGGCACTTGCGGACGAAGTACGCCGTGTCGCTCTCGACGTCGGACGAGCGGGGGTGCTTGTACGGGAAGGCGGCCACCCCGACGCTGAAGTCGCCGGCATCCCGCACCAGCCGGACCAGGTCCTCCGCGTACCCCACGCCCTCGGGGTGCCGGACCCACTCGCCACCCGGGTCGCCCGGCGGGTCGCCCCGCACCGCCAGCACGTTGCGCACGCCGACGCCGGCCAGCCGGCCGATCACGTTGCGCAGCTCGGCGACCGAGTGGTTGACGGCGGTCAGGTGCGCCATCGGCAGCAGGGTGGTCTCGGTGGCGATCCGCTCGGTCACCGCGACCGTGGTGTCCCGGGTCGACCCGCCGGCGCCGTAGGTGATCGAGACGAACGAGGGCCGCAGCGACTCCAGCTCGCGGATCGACTGCCAGAGCAGCCGCTCGCCCTCCGGCGTCTTGGGCGGGAAGAACTCGAACGAGAACGTCGGCTGACGGTCGCGGATCAGCTCCCCGATCGCCGGCTGCGGATTGGGGAGGACGGAGGGAAGACCGAGCGCCACTCCCCGACTCTAGCGGGCGGGCCGCGCCGGACCCACGAGGTTCCCATCGGGCGATCGAGATCCGTCAGAGACGCCCCGGCCGGGTGCGCCGTCTCGTCGTACCCCCGGGGTAGGAATGGTTCGCGCGGTGGCGCCGGTCCTGGGCCGGCGCCCGGGGGCACGCGCGGGGGTCAGCACCGCTTCAGCGGCGCGCCGTCCCGTCCGGCCGGACGGTCGACGTCGCGTCGACTCCCCGACCGGAGGACCGATGACCCCGCCCGACCCCCACCTGCTCGGGCCGCTGATCGCCCAGGCGCGGCTGGCCCGTGGCTGGAGCCAGCAGCGGCTCGCCGCCGAGCTCTGCGCCGCGGCCGGCGTGCCGACCCTCACCCGGCACGAGGTGTCCCGCTGGGAGCGGCAGGCCCGGCTGCCGGGTGGGCGCTGGCTGGCCCGACTCGCCCCGGTGCTCGGCGTGCCGGCCGAGCTGCTCGCCCAGGCGGCAGCCCGCAGCCGACCCCCGGACGCGCCGCGCTGGCCCGGGGGCGCGCGCTCCCGGGCCGCGCTGCTGGCCCTGGCGCAGCGCTGGTCGGCCGACCCGGGCGCGCCGCTGCCGGGCGCGCCCGCCGCCGCCCGGCCGGACCCGACCGCCGCGGAGCCGGCCGAGGAGCCGGCGGCCGCCGGCCCGCCGGACGCCGCGGCGCTGGCCCGGCTGCGCCGCCTCGACGACCTGACCGGCGGGGCCGACCTCGTCCCGGCCGCGGCGGGCGGGCTGCGCCGGACGGCCCGGGCGCTGGCCGGCGCGGGCCCGGCGCGGCGGCGCCGGCTGCTGCCCGTGCTGGCCGAGACCGCCCAGCTGACCGGCTGGCTGCGCGCCGACGCGGGTGACCGCGCCGGCGCGCTGGACGCGTACCGCCTCGGGCTGCGGGCCGCCGCCACCGCCGGCGACCGGGCGTTCGCCGGGTACGTGCTGGCCTCGGCCAGCCACCTGCTGGCCGAGGCGGGCGACGCGGAGGGCGCGTTGCTGCTGGCCCGCGCCGGCCAGCTGGGCGCACGCCGGGCGGCCAGCCCGGGCCTACGGGCGCTGCTGCGGCACCGGGTGGCGCTGGCCACCGCGCTCGACGGGCGGCCGGCGGCCGGCCGGCGGGCCCTCGACGCGGCCCGCGGCGGGAACGCCGTCGCGGCGGGCGCCGAGCCGCCCTGGCTGTACTGGCTGGACGAGGCGGAGCTGGCCGCGATGACCGGTCGCGCCCTGGTCGCGCTGGGCCGGCCCGGCCCGGCGGTGCCGCTGCTGCACGCCGGCGCGGAGCGCGGCCGGCCGCGCCGGGCGGCGATCTACGGCGGCTGGCTGGCCCGTGCGCTGCTCCAGCTGGGCGAGGTGGAGCAGGCCTGCGCGGTGGCCGAGGAGGCGCTGCTGGACGCGGTCCGCGCCGGCTCCACCCGGGCCACCGCGTCGCTGGCCGGGCTGGACCGGCGGCTGGCCGCCCACCGCACCGAGCCGGCGGTACGCCGCTACGCCGCGCTGCGCGCCGACGCGCGCCCGTTCCTGCCGCCCGGGCCGGGCACACGCGGCCGGCCGACGCGGGCCGGGACCGCCGGCCCCGAGCGACGCGCCGACCAGGTGGTGGGACGCGGCAGGTGACGACCGGCTAGCGTCGGGGCGTGACCCACGCTGCCCCCGTCTCCCCCGTCGACCGCGCCGGCCTGCGTCAGCGGGTCGACAAGGCGCTGGCCGAGTTCCTGGCCAACCAACGCACCTGGATGGCCGGCGTCGACGACGCGCTGGCGCCGGTCGCCGAGGCGATCGAGGCGTTCGTGCTCGGTGGCGGCAAGCGGCTGCGCCCGGCCTTCGCGTACTGGGGGTTCCGGGGCGCCGGCGGGGTGGACGCCGACCAGGTGGTGACCGCCCTGGCGGCGCTGGAGTTCGTGCAGGCCAGCGCCCTGATCCACGACGACCTGATGGACCGGTCCGACACCCGGCGCGGCGAGCCGGCGGTGCACCGGCGATTCGCCGCCCGGCACCGGGCCGCCGGCTGGGTCGGCGACCCGGACGGATTCGGCGACGCCGCCGCGCTGCTGCTCGGCGACCTGTGCCTGGTCTGGTCGGACGAGCTGCTGCACTCGGCCGGGCTCGACCCGCGCACGGTGGCCCGGGCCCGGCCGGTCTTCGACGAGATGCGCGCCGAGGTCACCGTCGGGCAGTACCTCGACGTGCTGACCCAGGCCACCGGGGACGTCTCCATGGAGCGGGCCGGGAAGGTGGCCCGCTACAAGTCGGCGAAGTACACGGTGGAGCGTCCGCTGCTGCTCGGCGCCGCGCTCGCCGACGCGCCGGCCGACGTCCGGACGGCGTACTCGGCGTACGGGCTGCCGCTGGGCGAGGCGTTCCAGCTCCGGGACGACGTGCTGGGGGTCTTCGGCGACCCGGCGCAGACCGGCAAGCCGGCCGGCGACGACCTGCGCGAGGGCAAGCGCACCTACCTGGTCGCGGCGACCGTCGAGGCGACCGACGACGCCGGCCGGGAGCTGCTGCTGGGCGGACTGGGCGACCCGGACTTGGACCAGGCCGGGGTGGCCCGGCTGCGGGAGCTGATCAGCGGCTGTGGCGCGCTGGCCCGGACCGAGCAGCGCATCGTCACCCTCACCGATGCCGCCCTGGCCGCGCTCTCCGCCGTCGACCTGGACACCGAGGCCCGTCAGGCCCTGGTCGACCTGGCCATCGCCGCCACCCGGCGCACCGACTGACCGCCGCACCGAGGAGCTGCCGCCCGAGCCCGGCCCAGGACATTTGTCCCGGCGCACCGGGTATTCGCGGCTCTGCCCGCCGGACGGGCGCGCCCATAGCGTCGTCGGCATGGATGACAGCGCGGTACGTCTCACCCGGGTCAGCCGGCGGTTCGGATCCGTACGGGCCGTCGACGACCTCGACCTGACCATCGAGCGGGGCAGCGTGGTGGCCCTGCTCGGACCCAACGGCGCCGGCAAGACCACCGCGATCTCGCTGCTGCTCGGCCTGGCCCGGCCCGACACCGGTGCGGTGGCGCTGTTCGGCGGCGCCCCCGCCGAGGCGGTGCGCGCCGGCCGGGTCGGCGCGATGCTGCAGGAGGGCGCCTTCGTTCCCGGCGCCACCGTCCGCGACGTGATCGCGCTGGCCCGGGCGCTCTACCCGCGCCCACTGGACACCGACCGGATCCTCACGGTCGCGCGGCTCACCGGCCTCGCCGGCCGGCGGCTCGACCGACTCTCCGGCGGCGAGGCACAGCGGGCCCGGTTCGCGTTCGCCCTGGCCGGCGGCCCCGAGCTGCTGGTGCTCGACGAGCCGGCCGCCGCTCTGGACGTCGCCGCCCGGCAGACGTTCTGGACCACGATCCGCGAGTACGCGGCCGGCGGCCGGACCGTCCTGTTCAGCACCCACCAGCTGCACGAGGCGGACGAGTACGCCGACCGGATCGTGGTGCTCACCGCCGGTCGCGTGGTGGCCGACGGGACGCCCGCGCAGATCCGCGCCCGGGCCGGCGTGCGGGACGGGGTCTCCCTCGACAAGGCCTTCCTCGCCCTGACCACCGAGATGGAGCACTGATGCGCCCCTACCTGCGATTCGAACTGCGCCGGCTCGTCCGCGACCCGCGGCTGATGTTCTTCTCGATCATCGGACCCGTCGCGACGTACCTGGTCTTCTCGGGGTGGTCCGCCGGTGACCGCCTGGAAGGTCTCCCCGCGCCGGTCGCGGTCATGATCGGTCTGGCCGCCTACGGTGCGGTGGCGGGTGTGCTCATGGTCGGCTCGGCGGTGTCGCAGGAGCGCGCGGTCGGCTGGCTGCACCAACTCCGGGTGACCCCCCTGCCACCCGCCCGGGTGGTGGCCGCGAAGGCGCTGGTCGGCAGCCTCACCGCGGTCCCGCCGGTGCTCGCCGTAGGTGTCGCCGCCTCGGTCCAGCACCACGTCCAGTTGTCGGCCGGCCGATGGATCGCGCTGCTGCTGCTGATGTGGGCCGGTACCGTGCCGTTCGCCCTGCTCGGCCTCGCCATCGGATATGCCCTGGCCCCGCAGCTCGCCGTGCCGGTCAACTTCCTGGTCTTCCTCGTCCTGTCGGTGCTAGGCGGCCTGCTGGCACCCGCCGCGTACTTCCCGGAGACGCTGCGCGAGCTTGCCCACGGTCTGCCGACCTACCGGTACGCCGAACTGGGCTGGCGCTCCGCCGCCGGGCAACCACCGAGCATCGCCGGGCTGGCCGTGCTGGCGGCCTGGACCGCGCTCTTGGCCGCGCTCGCGACCTGGGCCTACCGGCGGTCCACGGCGCGACGCTGACGGTCGATACGGTGGCGACCATGTCCGGTGACCGGAGCAGGCGGCGGCGCGGGTTCCTGCTGGTGGCGGCGCACACCGCCTGGCTGTGGCTGCTGCTGCCGGCCGCCCGTGCGGCGGCGCGGGAGCCGGTGGCCGCAGCCGGGCTGGCCGTCTTCGTGCTGCTGTACCTGACGCTGGTAGCGGTGCCCGTCGCTGACCTACCGGTCTCGCCGACGCTGCACCACGTGGGTCTGGCCCTGCACGCCCTGCTCGGGGTGACGCTCGCGGCCGCCTACGCCGGGGCGTCGGACGGCTGGCTGACCGTCCTGCTGTACGTGTGCTCCGCCGGTGCGGTCGGGTTGACCCGCCCCGCTCAGGCGTTCGCCTGGACCGGCGCCAGCGCCGTCGCCGTCCTGGTGATCGGCGCCGCGCATCGGCTGCCGGCCGGGGACATCACCCCCACCGCCCTGATCACGGCACTCGCCGGCGTGTCGACCATCGCCTTCGTCCGGATGGCCCGCCTCGTCGAGGAACTCCGCCGCACCCAGCAGGAGTTGGCCCGGACGGTCGTCGAGCGGGAACGGCTGCGCTTCGCCCAGGACCTGCACGATCTGCTCGGTCACACGCTCTCGTTGATCGTCGTTAAGGCGGAGGTGGCGCGCCGCCTCGCCGCGGCGGAACCGGCCCGGGCGGCGGCGGAGGCGGCCGACATCGAGCGGATCGGTCGCACCGCGCTCGCCGAGGTGCGCGAGGCCGTCACCGGGTACCGCGATCACGGATTCGGCCGGGAGCTGACGAACGCCCGCGTCGTCCTCGCCGACGTCGGCATCACGGTCACCGTGCGCGACGACGAACGTCCGCTGAGCGTCGAGGCCGACGACGCCTTCCGCTGGGTGCTGCGGGAGGGGGTGACCAACGTGCTGCGGCACAGCGGTGCTACCCGCTGCGAGATCACGGTCACCAGCGACCCGGCGGGAGCCGTGCTGACCGTCCGGGACAACGGTGTCGGCGGTCGTCCCGCACCCGGCAACGGCCTGCGCGGCCTCGCCGAACGGCTGGAGCAGGCCGGCGGCTGCCTCGGGGTCGGCCCGGCACCCGGCGGTGGCCTCGAGCTGACCGCCCGCCTTCCGGCCCCGGTGGCGGCATGATCCGGCTGCTGCTCGCCGAGGACCAGGGCATGATGCGCGGCGCGCTGGCCCTGCTGCTGAACCTGGAGCCCGACTTCGAGGTGGTGGCCGAGGCGGGCACCGCAGCCGAGGCGCTCGCCGCCGCCCTGCGTAGCCACCCCGACGTCGCCCTGCTCGACATCGAGCTGCCCGACGGCAGCGGTCTCGACACGGCCGCCGAGCTGCGGGACCGACTACCCGGATGCCGGGTGCTGATCCTCACCACGTTCGGCCGGCCCGGCTACCTGCGCCGGGCCATGGAGGCGGGAGCAGCCGGCTTCCTGGTCAAGGACGGCCCGGTCGAGGATCTGGCGGTGGCCGTCCGCCGCGTCCTCACCGGTGAGCGGGTGATCGACCCGGCCCTCGCCGCGGCGGCGTTGTCGGCCGGCCCCAACCCGCTCACCGACCGCGAGCGCACCGTGCTCGCGGCCGGTACGGACGGCGCCACGGTGGCCGACATCGCCGCCCGCCTGCACCTGTCCGAGAGCACCGTCCGCAACTACCTGTCGTCCGCGATCGGCAAGACCGGCACCCGTAACCGCATCGAGGCGGCGCACCGGGCCCGGTCCCAGGGCTGGATCTAGAAGCCGAGGGCCTGGGCGCGGCGCTTGACCTCGCGGGCGTGGTCGCCGCCGAGGGTACGGGCCGGGGTGCCACCGGAGAGGGTGTCGTCGGGCTGGTAGAGCCAGCGCAGCGCCGCCTCGTCGTCGTAACCCGCGTCGGTGAGCAGGGTCAGCACGCCGGGCAGGTGCTTGAGCACGATCTTGTTGGCCACCAGGTCGGCCGGGATCCGGCGGACGCCGTCGCGGCGCACGGCGAGCAGCTCGCGGTCGCGGATCATCTGGTGCACCTTGCTGATCGACACGTCGAGCCGCTCGGCCACCTCGGGCAGGGTGAGCCAGGCGGCCGGGTCGGCCGGGCCGGCGGGGGCGACGGCGGGATCGGTGCCGGGAGCCTGGTCGGCGAAGGAATCGGTCACCCGACCACCCTGCCACGTCCGCCCGAACGGGTGCGGCGGCACCCCCGGTGGCCTGCGTGAGCGCGGCGGGAACCCGCGGATCGCACCCCGCCTGTAGCATCCTGTGCAGCCTTCACCCTCCGGACACATAGACTGCCTGCCGATGGACACACAGGTCGCCGACACGTTGCTGGGCTCGCTGCTCGACGGGCGCTACCGCATTCGCGGGCGCGTCGCCCGTGGCGGCATGGCGACCGTGTACACCGCCACCGACGAGCGCCTGGAGCGCACCGTGGCGGTCAAGATCATTCACCCGACCCAGGCACCCGAGGCGCGGGCCCGGATGGCCGGCTTCGTGGCGCGGTTCACCGACGAGGCGAAGACCATCGCCCGGTTGACCCACCCCAACGTGGTCGCCGTCTACGACCAGGGCACCCACGACGGCCTGCCGTACCTGGTGATGGAGTACGTCCGCGGCCGCACGCTGCGGGACGTGCTGGCCGAGCGCCGCCGGCTCAACCCGGACGAGGCGCTCGCGATCATGGAGCAGATGCTCGCCGCGATCGGCGCCGCGCACCGGGCCGGCCTGGTCCACCGGGACGTCAAGCCGGAGAACGTGCTGGTCGCCGAGGCGCCCACCGGCGGGGTGGCCAACCTGGTCGACAGCGTGGTCAAGGTGGCCGACTTCGGGTTGGCCCGGGCGGTCGAGGCGAGCGCCGAGGACGCCGACGGCAACCAGCTGATGGCCACCGTGGCGTACGTGGCGCCGGAGCTGGTCACCGACGGCCGGGCGGATCCGCGCACCGACGTCTACTCGGCCGGGATCGTGCTGTTCGAGATGCTCACCGGCCGCGTCCCGTACGACGGTGACCGGCCGGTGGACGTCGCCTGGCAGCACGTCGACCGGGACGTACCGGCCCCGTCGACCCTGGTGCCCGGCCTGCCCCGGGCGGTCGACGAGCTGGTCCGCCGGGCCACCCGGCGCGATCCGGGCGCCCGGCCGGTCGACGCCGGCGCCCTGCTCGCCGAGGTGCAGGCGGCCCGGGAGGAGCTGGGCAACCCGAACGCGCACACCGCCGTGCTGGGCCGGGTCACCGACCAGCCGGTGGCGCAGCCCACCATGGCGGTGGCGGCGGTCAGCCCGGCCGAGCGCCCGGCGTGGGCGCGGCTTCCGGAGGGGCAGCCGCAGCCGGCCCGCCGCCGGCGGGCCGGCGCGGATGGCGGGCCGGCCGGCCTGGCCGCGCTGCGGGACCGGGTGCTGGGCACCCCCCGGGGCCGACTGTCGCTGGCCGCGGCGGTGGTGGTGCTCGGCCTGCTCGCGGCGGTGGGCGGCTGGTGGGTCGGGGTGGGCCGCTACACGGTCGCCCCGGAGCTGGTCAGCCTGAGCAAGGAGCAGGCACAGACGCAGGCCGACCGGGCCGGCTTCGTGCTCGACTTCGCCGAGCCGCGGTACGACGAGAAGGTCCCCCGCGACAACGTGGTCGCCCAGGACCCGCCGTCGGCGGCGCGGATCGTCAAGGGCGGCACCATCACCCTCACCCTGTCGCTCGGCCCCGAGCGTTTCCCGGTGCCGGACGTGGTGGGCAAGGAGTTCGACCTGGCCGAGGCGGACCTGACCGGCGCGAAGCTGGTGGTGGTCAAGGGCGCGCCCCGCTACGACGACACCCTGCCCACCGGCGTGGTGGTGGAGACCAGTCCGAAGGCCGGCACCCAGGCGCGGCCCGGCACCAGGGTCACCGTCGTGCTCAGCAAGGGGCGGGCGCCGATCTCGGTGCCGAGCCTGGTCGGCAAGAACGTCAACGAGGCGCGGGCGGCGCTGGCGCAGCTCGGGCTGCAGCCGGTGGAGACGTACAAGGACTCCGACAAGCCCAAGGACGAGGTGCTTGGCCAGAGCCCGGCCGACGGCGCCGGGGTGGAGAAGGGCGCCCAGGTCAAGCTGGACCTCAGCAAGGGGCCGCCCGGCGTGGTGGTGCCCCGGGTGATCGACCTGCCCTGCCCGCAGGCCCAGCAGCAGTTGCAGGCGCTGGGCTTCCCGGTGACCGTGCAGTTCAACCCGAACGGCGTCGTCCGGTTCCAGAACCCGGGCGAGAACTCGCAGGTGCCGCCGGCCACCCCGGTGACGCTGGGGTGCCTGTGATCGCGCCGGCGGTCGTCCGGCCGGTCGGCTCGCACACCCGGACGGCGGGCGGGCTGGCGAAGGCGGCGCTGCCGTACCTCGACGCGACCGGCTCGCGGGTGGTGCAGGTCTACGTGTCGAACTCCCGCGGCTGGGCGTTGCCCGCCGGTGACCCACGCCAGGACGTGCTGTTCCGGGACGGTTGCGCCGAGCGGGAGGTGCCGGTCTTCATCCACGCCTCGCTGCTGGTCAACCTGGGCTCCCCCACCGCGGCGACGGTCGAGCGGTCCGCCGCGACCCTCGCGCACGGGCTGCGCCGGGGTCGGGAGATCGGCGCTCGCGGCGTGGTGTTCCACGCCGGCAGCGCGGTCGACGCGGGGCACGCCGACGCGGCCCTCCGGCAGGTACGCGAGGCGCTGCTGCCGCTGCTGGACGAGACGCTCGCGGCGGGCGGGCCGATGTTGCTGGTCGAGCCGAGCGCGGGCGGGGGCCGGTCGCTGGCCTCCCGGGTCGAGCAGCTCGGCCCGTACCTCGACGCGGTGGACCGGCACCCGGCGCTGGGGGTCTGCTTCGACACCTGCCACGCCTGGGCGGCCGGCCACGACCTGGCCGCCGAGGGCGGCATGACCGCGACGCTGGACACGCTGGTGGCCACCATCGGGGCGGACAGGCTGCGCCTGGTGCACGCGAACGACTCGAAGGACCTGTGCGGTTCCACCCGGGACCGGCACGAGAACATCGGCAAGGGCAGCATCGGCGAGCCCGCGTTCGCCGAGCTGATGACGCACCCCGCCACCGCGGGCGTCCCGATCGTGGTGGAGACCCCCTCCGAGCAGCACGCGGGCCACGCCGCCGACATCGCCACCCTCAACCGCCTCCACGGCTGATCCCACCCCCGCCCGGGGCCTCGGCCCACCCCTGTGTCGACCAAGAAGTTCGCGCACTCCGGAGCGTCGGCTCGGTGCGCAAACTTCTTGATCAACGCGGGCAGGCGGGAGGGTGGGCGGTTGGGGTGGTGGTCAGGTGCGCAGGAGGTGGGGGAGGGTTTCGGCGGCGCGGGTGACCGCGTCGTCGGAGAGGTCCAGGTGGGTGACCAGGCGGGCGGTGCGGGGGCCGAGCACCGAGATCAGCACGCCCTGCTCGCGGGCCGCGGCCGCCAGGGCGCGGGCGTCGCGCGGGTGCTTGGTGAGGTCCAGCGGGACGATGTTGGTCCGCACCGGGCCGGCGAGCACCCCGAACGGCGCCACGGCCTCGGCCAGCCGGGCCGCCTTGGCGTGGTCCTCGGCGAGCCGCTCGACGTGGTGGGCGAGGGCGTACCGGCCGGCCGCGGCGAGCACGCCGACCTGGCGCATGCCGCCGCCCATCCGCTTGCGCAGGAACCGGGCCCGCTCGATCTTCTCCGCGCTGCCCACGACCAGCGAGCCGACCGGCGCGCCGAGGCCCTTGGAGAGGCAGACCGACAGCGTGTCGAACAGCCGCCCGTACTGGGCCAGCGGCACCCCGTCGGTGACGTGCGCGTGCCAGATCCGGGCGCCGTCGCAGTGCAGCGCCAACCCGTTGTCGTCGGCGACCCGACGCAGCTCGCGCAGGGTCGGCAGCGGGATCACCCCGCCGCCGCCCCGGTTGTGGGTCTGTTCGACGGCGATCGCCCGGGTCGGCACCGCGAAGTAGCCGTCCGGGCGGACCATGCCGGCGACCACCTCCGGGTCGACGTCCGCGCCGACCGCCGGCCAGGTCCGCGAGGAGATCCCGCCGTACGCGGCCGCCGCCCCGATCTCGTACGTGACCACGTGCGCGTCGGCGTCGCAGAGCAGCTCCTCGCCCGGGGGCACCACCAGCTGGAGGGCGATCTGGTTGGCCATCGAGCCGGTCGGCGCGAACAGCGCCGCCTCGTGCCCGAAGAGCGCGGCCACCTCCGCCTCAAGGGCGGTGACGGTCGGGTCCTCGCCGTAGACGTCGTCGCCGACCTCGGCGGTCGCCATCGCCTCGCGCATCCCGGCGGTGGGCCGGGTCACCGTGTCGGACCGCAGGTCGATCAGATCGTCAGGCACCGTCACTCCCCTTTACAAGCTCACCTCGGTCACCAGAACCAGCGTCAGCCACGGAGCCTGCTTCGGCTGCCGACTGCGGGGCTCGCAAAACCGGCTCGCTCCTCGCGTCAGCCACGGAGCCCTCTTCGGCTGCCGACTGCGGGGCTCGCAAAACCGGCTCGCTCCTCGCGTCAGCCACGGAGCCTGCTTCGGCTGCCGACTGCGGGGCTCGCAAAACCGGCTCACTCCTCGCGTCAGCCACGGAGCCCTCTTCGGCTGCCGACTGCGGGGCTCGCAAAACCGGCTCGCTCCTCGCGTCAGCCACGGAGCATCTCCGCGACGAGAAAGGCCAGCTCCAGCGACTGCTGGGTGTTCAGTCGCGGGTCGCAGGCGGTCTCGTACCGGTCGGGCAGATCCAGGTCCTCGATGCCCTGGGCGCCGCCCAGGCACTCGGTGACGTCCTCGCCGGTCAGCTCGACGTGAATGCCGCCCGGGTGGGTCTCCAGGCCGCGGTGCACCTCGAAGTAGCCGAGCACCTCGTCGACGATCCGGTCGAAGTGCCGGGTCTTGTAGCCGTTGGAGGACTCGTGGGTGTTGCCGTGCATCGGGTCGCACTGCCAGACCACCTTCGCGCCGGCCGCGGTGACCTTGGCGACGATCGGCGGCAGCGCCTCCCGGACCCGGTGGTTGCCCATCCGGCTGATCAGGGTGAGCCGGCCGGGGACGTTCTCCGGGTTGAGCTTCTCGCAGAGCTCGATCGCCTCGTCCGGGGTGGTGGTCGGGCCGAGCTTGACGCCGATCGGGTTGGCGATCCGGGAGATGAAGTCGATGTGCGCCCCGTCGATCTGCCGGGTCCGCTCGCCGATCCACAGGAAGTGCCCGGACAGCCCGTACGCCCGGTTCGCGGAGACCCGGGTGAGCGCCCGGTCGTACTCCAGCGCCAGCGCCTCGTGTGAGCAGTAGAGGGTGACCGTGCGCAGCGCCTCCTCCTCGGTCATCCCGCAGGCCCGGATGAACGCCAGCGCCCGGTCGATCTCCCGGGCGATCGCCTCGTAGCGCTCGCCGGCCGGGGAGTTCTTGACGAAGCCCTTGTTCCAGTCGTGCACCGCGTGCAGGTCGGCCAGACCCCCACCGAGGTACGCCCGGAGCATGTTCATCGCGGCGGCCGAGTTCGCGTACGCCCGGATCATGCGCTGCGGGTCGGCGGCCCGCGCCTCCGGCGTGGCCTCCAGCCCGTTGATCATGTCTCCTCGGTACGCGGGCAGCCCGCGCGCGTCGGTGGGCAGCGACCGGGGCTTGGTGTACTGGCCGGCGACCCGGGCCACCTTGACCACCGGCAGCGAGGCGCCGTAGGTCAGCACGATCGCCATCTGGAGCAGCGTGCGGGCGTTGGCCAGCAGGTGGCTCTCGGTGTTGTCGGCGAAGGTCTCGGCGCAGTCGCCGCCCTGGAGCAGGAACGCCCGACCCTCGCAGACCAGCGCGAGCTTCTGCCGGAGCTGGTCCACCTCGTAGGGGGCGACCACCGACGGGACGGTGTCCAGCACCTTGCAGACCTCGGCGACCTGGTTCTGGTCCGACCACGGCGGGGTCTGCTCGCGGGGCAGCTCACGCCACCGGTCCAGGCCCAGGGCGGCGTCCTCGGCAGAGTCGACGGTGGGCCGGCTGGTCTGCAGCCCGGGGCTGCTCACGGCGGGATGGCTCAGCTGGTGCCACTCATGGCGCATGACAGGAAGCGTACGGCGACGGCCGGGTCGGACCGGCGGCGAGGGGGCGGGTTCCGGTAGATGGGAGTCAGGGGGTGGCGGTGGGCGAGGGCCGGTGACCGCCGGGCGTTTCACCTGAGATGCACCAGTCGGCGCCGCCCCGGGTCACCGTGAACAGCAGCGGCCGGACGACGTCCTTCGCCCCCACCGACACGGTGATCGACGTGCTGACCTCCTGGCCACGCGGGCCGGTGCGGACGTCGGTGATCGCGGTCCTCGACACCTCGAAGTGATCGGCGAAGTCGCCGTTCGGGCCGGTCGCGGCCGCGGCGAAGGCCTCGTGCATGGGCGCGCACAGCTGACTACGGCCGGCGTCGACGTCCTTGGCGGTCATCGCGTCGAGGTAGGCCTGCACCCGCTCCCGGGCCTTGCCGGCGGCCTCCTCCGCGGGAGCCCGCGGCGTCGCGGCGGTGGCGCCGCCCTGCCCGTCGTCGCCGCCGATGCCGCAGCCGAGCAGGGCGAGCGGCAGGAACGCGACGGCGGCCACGCCGCCGGCCCGGCTGCGATGCCTGGCGCCCATCGGTCCTCCGCTGCGGGTGCGATCCGGACAGTTGTCGAGCGGCGAGTCTTCCACATCGACGCTCTTGCATGTCACGCCGCAGTGGTCGAGACTTTTAGTTAAGACTGTTTACTGTAAGGAGGAGCGATGGAACGACGACGACGCCGGGCGCTGACCGCCGCGCTGGTCGGGGGCGGCCCGGTGCTGGCCGCGCTGGCACTGGTCGGCACCGCCGGGGCACACGGCTCGATGCAGTCCCCGGTCAGCCGCCCGTACGGCTGCTTCCTGGAGGGTCCGGAGTCACCGGACTCGGCCGCCTGCCGGGCCGCGGTCGCGGCGGGCGGCACCCAGGCGCTCTACGACTGGAACGAGGTCAACATCGCCGACGCCGCCGGCCGCCACCGGCAGCTCATCCCGGACGGCCGGCTGTGCAGCGCCAACCGGGACAAGTACCGCGGCCTCGACCTGGCCCGGGCCGACTGGCCGGCCACCGCGCTGCCCTCCGGCGGCAGCTGGACCTTCGCCTACCGGGCGACCGCGCCGCACCGCGGCACCTTCGAGCTCTACGTCACCCGACCCGGGTACGACCCGACGCAGCCACTGCGCTGGGCCGACCTGGAGCTGTTCCACACCGCCACCGACCCGGCGCTGACCGATGGGGCGTACCGGATGACGGCCCGGCTGCCGCAGCGCTCCGGGCGGCACCTGGTCTACTCGATCTGGCAGCGCTCGGACAGTCCGGAGGCGTTCTACACCTGCTCGGACGTCACCTTCGGTGACACCACCCCACCGAGCACCACGCCCCCGCCGACCAGCACGCCCCCGGCCACGACGCCGCCGCCCACCACCACGCCGGCACCGACCACCGCCCCGCCGAGCAGCACTCCGGCGCCGACCGGGGCACCGGCCTGGCAGCCGGGTACGGCGTACCCGCTGGGCACCCTGGTCTCCTACGCGGACCGCACCTGGCGGTGCCGCCAGTCGCACACCTCGCTGCCCGGCTGGGAGCCCCCGAACGTGCCCGCCCTCTGGCTCCCCGCCTGACAGTCGGCCCGACCCGATCACGATCCACACAACTTCCTGGAAGTAGTGGCCTCACGCTTCGACGGAGGCCACTACTTCCAGGATCGAGCACGATCTTGACGCGGGGCGGGGCGGGCGCGGCGCGCGGGGCGGGCGCGGCGCGCGGGGCGGGCGCGGCGCGCGGGGCGGGCGCGGCGCGCGGGGCGGGCGCGGCGCGCGGGGCGGGGAGGGCGCGGGCGGGGCGGGCGCGGGCGGGGAGGGACCGGTGCCTGGTCCCTCCCCGCCTGGTGGGTGGTGCGTCGGCAGGCTCGGCTCAGCCGAGACCGCCCCTGATGGCGCCGATCAGCTCGCCGTTGCTGGTGTCACCGGAGAGCTCCCAGAAGAAGGCGCCACCGAGGCCCTGGTTCTTCGCGTACGTCATCTTGCCGTTGATGGTTGCCGGGGTGTCGTAGCTCCACCAGTTGTTGCCGCAGAGCGCGTACGCCGTGCCGGCCACGGTGCTGGTGGCCGGGCAGGTGTTCCTGAGGACCTTGTAGTCCTCGATGCCCGCCTCGTACGTGCCCGGCGCCGCGCCGGTGGCGCTGCCGCCCGGGGCGGCCTGGGTGACCCCGGTCCAGCCCCGACCGTAGAAGCCGATGCCGAGCAGCAGCTTGCTGGCCGGCACACCCTTGGCCTTGAGCTTCTGGATCGCCGCGTCGGAGTTGAAGCCCTGCTGCGGGATCCCGGGGTACGAGTACAGCGGCGAGTGCGGGGCGGTGGGGCCCTGCGCGTTGAAGGCGCCGAAGTAGTCGTACGTCATCGGCATGAGCCAGTTGAGCGACGGCGCGGCCGCGGCGTAGTCGGCGGCGTCGATCTTGCCGCCGTTGCTGCCGTCGGCGGTGATCGCGGCGGTGACCAGCGCGGACGAGCCGAACCGGGTACGCAGCGCGCCGACCACGTTCTTGAAGGCGTTCGGCCCGCTGGCGTCGCACTGCAGGCCGCAGGCGTTCGGGTACTCCCAGTCGACGTCGATGCCGTCGAAGACGTCCGCCCAGCGCGGGTCCTCGACCAGGTTGTAGCAGCTGTCGGCGAAGGCGGTCGGGTTCTGCGCGGCCTGGGTGAAGCCGGCCGACCAGGTCCACCCGCCGAAGGACCAGAGCACCTTCAGGTTGGGGTACATCTTCTTGAGCTTGCGCAGCTGGTTGAAGCTGCCGCGCAGCGGCTGGTCCCAGGTGTCGGCGACCCCGTCCACGCTGTCCGCGGCGGTGTACGCCTTGTCGTAGTCGGCGTAGCTGTCACCGATGCTGCAGCGCCCGCCGGTGGTGTTGCCGAAGGCGTACAGGATGTGGGTGAGCTTGGCGGCGGAGCCGCTGGTGGCGATGTTCTTGACCTGGTAGTTGCGGCCGTAGACCCCCCACTCGGCGAAGTAGCCGACCACCTTCTTGTCGCCGGTCGGCGGCGGCGTCGTGGGCGGGGTCGTGGTCGGCGGGGTCGTGGTGGGCGGGGTCGTCGTGGGCGGGGTCGTCGTGGGCGGGGTCGTGGTCGGCGGGGTGGTGGTCGGCGGCGGGGTGCCGCCTCCGCCGCAGGGGGCGCCGTTGACGGTGCAGTTCACCGGCGCCCGGTACGGCCCGGTGCCGTTGTAGCCCCAGCTGAAGCTGGCCCCGGGCGCGAGCGGGCCGGCCCAGCTCTTCTTGACCGCGACGTAGTGGTTGCCGCTGCTGGTGACGTCGGCGTCCCAGAAGCTGCTGATCGTGGTGCCCGAGGGCAGGTCGAACTCGATGCGCCAGGTGTCCACGCTGGCCGAGGAGCCGTTCGCGACGGTCACCCGGCCCTCGTGGCCGGTCCCCCAGTCGGAGGCCTGGGCGAACGTGGCGGTGACGCTGCCGGCGCCGAACGCCGAGGTCACCGGGACCGCCGCGACGGTCACCGCGAGCACGGCGCCGGCCCACAGGGCGCGGCGGAGCGTTCTCTTCATGTTGGCGCCTCCCCTAACAGTTAGGAAACTTTCCAGAAGATGGGGAGACGCTACTCACGCCGTCATCACTTCGTCAAGATGTACATGTGTCGATTCAGGGCGGACCATCGGCGGCACCCGGTCCCGGCCGCGTAGCCTCGCGGCATGACCGTCTTCGACATCGAGATCGACGCGCTGGCCGGCGGCCCCGCCGACCTGGCCGGATTCCGCGGCAAGGCCCTGCTGGTGGTGAACGTGGCCTCCCGCTGCGGCCTCACCCCGCAGTACGCGAGCCTGCAGGAGCTGTACACCGAGTACGCCGACCGGGGCCTGGTGGTGCTCGGCGTGCCGTGCAACCAGTTCGCCGGCCAGGAGCCGGGGACGGCCGACGAGATCGGCGAGTTCTGTCAGGTGAACTACGGCGTGACCTTCCCGCTGACCGAAAAGGTGGACGTCAACGGGCCGGCGCGGCACCCGCTCTACGCCGCCCTGGAGCCCACCCCGGACGCCGAGGGGCACACCGGCGACGTCCGGTGGAACTTCGAGAAGTTCCTCGTCGCGCCGGACGGCAGGGTGGCCGCCCGGTTCGCCCCCACGGTCACCCCCGGACGCGCCCGAGCTGCGCGCCGCGATCGAGCGGGTCCTGCCGGCCTGAGCCGACGGCGCGCCACGCGGCGAGCGCTCCGGGCCCTGCCGGCCCGAGGCGACGGCGCGCGGCGGGCGTCCCCGGCACTGCCGCCACCGACGCGACGGCCGACGCCGACGAGCCCGGGATGGCGTCACCATCCCGGGCCCGTCGGTGGTACGGCCGGGAGCCGGCCCGGTCGGGTCGCCCGCCCGCCCGTGCGAGCGGGCCGCCCGCGCGATCAGCCGGCGGCGGAGCGGAAGACCGGGTAGTAGCCGCCCGACTGGCCGGCCGCCGTCGGGTGGTACGAGATGCCGATGTCCAGGTAGTTCAGCGCGTGCAGCCACTTCTCCCCATAGCTGCACAGCTGGTGGCCGACGAAGGCGGACCGCACGTCGGCGAACCGGAATCCGGCCGCCGTCGCCGCGGACCGGGTGATGTCGTCAACCAGATTGATGCCCTCGTTGATCTTCGCTCGGGAGGTCGCGCTGAGCCCGACGCAGAGGGTGCCGAGCTGGTAGAACACCGGGTAGCCGACGACCACCACCCGGGCCGACGGCGCCCGGGTGCGGATGCCGTTGTAGACGGTGGCGAGCAGGCCGGCGAGCTGGCTGCGGGCCTTGTCCTCGGCGGCCTGCACGGACGCCACGCACTGCGTCTCGCCGAGCAGCACGCAGGTGGTCATGATGCTCGAGAAGCCCACGTCGTTGCCCCCCACGGTCACGCTGACCAGCGTGGTGGTGCTGGACAGCGCGGCGAGCTGGCTGCCGGTGACGTCCACCGTGGTCGCCCCGGCACAGGCCACCGAGCGGTACGAGGCGGGCTGAACGGCGGCGTTGTAGAGCGCCGGGTAGGCGCTCGTGCTGCGCTGACACGACCCGCTCTCGGCGGTGTAGGAGCCGGCGCCGAGGCCGGAGGCGTACGAGTCGCCGAGGGCGACGTAACGGTCGGTGGGGGCGGCCTGGGCGGGCGCCGCGAGGCCGAGGCCGGCGGCGAGGGTGGCCGCGAGACTCGCGGCGAGGGTCACGAGACGGAATCTCCGCACGTCGCACTCCTGGGGTGGGAAGCGGTGGTGAGAGATAGATATCACTGGATGATTAACGCAGGAAAGGCCGTCGATGAAGCTAAGGGGTGGGCAGGGGGCACCCCCACCCCGCCCAGGACGGCCGTGCGGTCAGTCGGGCGCGCGCCACTGCGGCGCCAGCACCGACCAGATCTCGATGTCCACCCGGCCCGCCGGCCCGGGCTGGGCCGCGCGCTGGACGCCGTCGCGGCGCATGCCCAGCCGGCGCGCCACGGCGATGCTGCGGACGTTGCCCGCGTTCGTGTGCCACTCCACCCGGTGGATACCGCGCTCGCGGACGGCCCAGTCGACGATCCGCCCGACCGCCCGGGTGACCAGGCCCCGCCCCTCGGCTGCCGGCTCCAGCCAGCAGCCGGCCTCGCACACCCCCGCGGCGGCGTCGAACCGGACGAACATCACCCCGCCCACCAGCCGGCCGCCGTCCCAGATCCCCCAGATCCCGCCCGCGTCGTCCGCCCACAGCTGCGCGTAGCGGCGCAGCACCGTCCGGGCGCCGGCCAGGTCGGTGGCCACGAAGGACGCTCCCACCCACGGGCGGATGTGCTCGCGGGCCCGGTCGAGATTGGCGAGGAACTCCTCGGCGTGCCACGGCCACAGCGGGCGCAGCTCGGCGGCGTCGGTCAACGGCAGCGCGAACACCGTGGCCGCCGTCAGGCCGGCAGGCCGGCGCCGACGGGCAGCGCCAACCGCATCGTCGGGCCCGAGGTGGGGCGGAAACCCAGCGAGCGGTAGAGCGGCTCGCCCTCGGTCGACGCCCGCAGGTCGATCTTCGACACCTCCCGCTGCCGGTACCACGCCAGCAGCGCCGACATGCACGCCCGCGAGTGACCGCGCCGGCGGTGCTGCGGGTCGGTGACCACGTTGAAGACGTACCCGGTCAGGCCGTTGGGGTTGGCCGGGCCGCCCAAGCGGCGCTCGATGGTGCCGACGACGCAGGCGGCCAGCTCGCCCGGCCGGCCCGGCGCGTCGACCACGAAGGCCGCCATCAGGTCCGCCGGCTCGGCCAGCCGCTCGTGCAGCACCTCCCGGGCGGCCTGCTGCCACGGCCCGGGTGGCGGCTCCGCGCCGTCCATCGAGGCCAGCATCACCCCGCGCAGCCGGACGATCTCCGCCGCGTCCCGGGGGGTCGCCCGTCGCACCTGGATCATGGGGTCAGACGGTAGCCGTCCGGGCCGCTCCGGTGGGGGCGTGGCGCGCCGACTTGCGGTCCTGGTCCCGTTCACGGGACCCTATGGGTGGGATCACGCCGACCAACCCCGGAGACGACATGCCCCAGCTCCGTACCGCGCTGCGCCGACTCGCCACGGCGGGCGGCGCCCTCCTGCTCGGCGCCGCGCTGAGCACCGCCGCCGCCGCGCCCGCCGGCGCCGCCCCGCAGGACGTCGGCTACGTCCGGCTGGCCCACCTGTCGCCGGACACGCCGGCCGTCGACGTCTATCTCACGCCGCCGGGGGCAACCAAGCCGCGGGTCTTCCAGGCGGTCGCGTACGGCGCGGTGTCGAACTACCTCACCCTGCCCACCGGCCGGTACGCGGTGGCGATGCGCAAGGCCGGCGCGCCGGAGAGCCAGCCGCCGGTGCTCACCACCGAGGTCGCCGTGGACGGCGGCGCCGCGTACACGGTGGCCGGGGTCGGCCGCTACGCCGACCTCGGGCTGCGGGTGCTCTCCGACGACCTGAGCGCACCGGCCGGCGGGCAGGCCAAGGTCCGGGTGGTGCAGGCCTCGGTGCGGGCTCCCGTGGTGGACGTCGCCGCCACCGACGGGCCGGCCATCGCCGACGCGGTGCGCTTCGCCAGCACCACCGACTACCGCCAGGTCGAGCCGGGTCGCTGGCGGCTGCGGCTGGGCGGCGGCAACGGCCCGAGCACTGAGACCGAGGTAACCCTGGACGCGGGTCGGGTCTACTCGCTGCTGGTGCTGGACGCCAAGGGCGGCGGCCTCACCACCGAGCTGCGCGAGGACGCCCGGGCCGGGGCGGTCGCCCCGGCCGGCGGCGTGGCGGCGGGCGACGGTGGGCTGACCGGGCGGGGCGTCGGGGCGTACCCGATGATCGCCGGCGGCCTGCTCGCGGCGGCCGTGGTGGTCGGCGCGGTGGTGCTGGTCCGGCGCCGGCGGCGACCGGTCTGGTGAGCGACCGGCCGGGCTTCGGGATCCGGCGGCACCGGGACCGCCGGGTGTCGGCGGCCGCCCTGGTGGTGGCCGCCGCGGCGCTCGGCGTCGCGGCCGGCACCGGGGTCGGACTGGCCGACGGCTCCCGGCCCGCGCCGCCGGCGGCCAGCTGGCTGCCCGGCTGCGCGGACGGTTGCCCGGCGACCGCCGCCGCGACCCGCTCCCCCCGGCCGGCCGTCCCCACCCGGATACGGGTGCCCCGGATCGGCGTCGACTCGACGCTGGAGCGACTCGGCCTGGACGCGGCCGGCGCCCTGGTCCCGCCGGCCGTCTTCGCCGAGGCCGGCTGGTACGGCGGCGGCCCGACGCCCGGCGAACCGGGCCCCGCCGTGATCGCCGGCCACCTGGACTCCCGGCGCGGGCCGGCCGTCTTCGCCCACCTCGCCGAGCTGCGCCGGGGCGACCGGGTCGAGGTCCAGGTCGCCGGCCGGTGGGTGGGCTTCCGGGTCACCGGCATGCTGCGCACCCGCAAGGACGCCTTCCCCACCGCCACCGTGTACGGCCCGACGCCCGTGCCGGAGCTGCGCCTGATCACCTGCGGCGGCACGTTCGACCGGGGCACCGGGCACTACCGGGACAACGTGGTGGTGTTCGCGGTCGCCGACCTTCCGGCCGACCCGTTCCCCCGCTCCCCCGTCGGCTGAACCGTCGTATCGGGTCCGGCCAGGTCGCTTCGGCGGCGCGGGTCAGACCGGGCGGCGGCCGGCGAAGCCGCACTCGACCCGGTGGTACCAGCGCACGTCGGAGTCGCCCTCCAGCCAGCACCACAGCACCGGCCGGCCGGCCCGCTCGCCGGGAAAGTCCAGCAGCACCGGGGCGATGCCCTTGACCTGGATGTCGTGCCCGTTCAGCTCCTCCAGCACGGCGTGCAGCCGCGCCTCGAGCGCCTTGACCTCCGCCCGGCCGCCGAGCGCGGAGACGCCCGGACCGGCCAGGTCGGCCCGCAGCTCGGCCAGGTCGGCCCGGATCCGGATCAGCTCGTCGACACGGGGCTTCAGCGTCGCCACCAGATAGCGCGCCTGGGCGAGAGTGAACACCGCGCCAGTATGAGCCACCGGCGGCCCACGGCGGCGCCCCCCGCCCGGCCGGGCCGCCGTTGCGGTCGGTGCCGGGCCGGTCGGTCCGCCTGGTGGCCGGTTCGCGGGCCGGTGGGTCGGCCCGCGAGGGCCGGTCGCGGGCCGCTCAGTCGGCCTGGGCGGCCAGCTCGCGGGCCCGGTCGCGGGCCGCCTCCAGGGCCGCCAGCATGGCCGCCCGGACGCCGTGGTTCTCCAGCTCGCGAATCGCCGAGATGGTGGTGCCGGCCGGTGAGGTGACCGCCTCGCGCAGCTTCACCGGGTGCTCGCCGGAGTCGCGCAGCATCACCGCCGACCCGATCGCGGTCTGCACGATCAGCTCGTGCGCCACCTGCCGGGGCAGGCCGAGCAGGATGCCGGCGTCGATCATCGCCTCGACCAGCAGGTAGAAGTAGGCCGGGCCGGAGCCGGAGAGCGCGGTGACCGCGTCCTGCTGGGACTCGGGCACCCGGATGGTCGCGCCCAGCGGGCTGAACATCTCCTCCGCCAGGGCCAGGTGCGCGGCGGTGGCGTGCGCGCCGGCCGAGATGGCCGTCATGGCCTCGTCGACCAGGGCCGGGGTGTTGGTCATCACCCGCACCACCGGGGTGCCCTCGGGCAGCCGGCGGGCGAAGAACGCGGTGGGCAGGCCGGCGCAGAGCGAGACGACCAGCTTGTCGGCCGGCACCTTCGGCCCGATCTCGTCCAGCAGGATGGCCGCGTCCTGCGGCTTGACCGAGATCGCCAGCACGGCCGCCTCGTCGACGGCGGTCAGGTTGTCCACCACCCGGACGCCGTACCGGGCGGCGATCTCCTCGGCCCGGGCCGGCCGGCGGGCGGTCGCCAGCAGCCGCTCGGCCGGCCAACCCGACCGCAGCAGCCCGGAGAGCATCAGCTCGCCGATCTTGCCCGCCCCGATCACCGCGACGGTGTGCACCTCGGACGCCATGACCCGTACCCCTTCCCACCGACCCCAACAAGCCCGCGCCGCGCCCGCCGGCGCCGCCCCGCCGCCCCGCGCCGATCTAGGGAACAACGTCGTTGATGGAGATCAACTAGCGACGATTGCCCCTAGATCGGCGGGGACGGGTCAGCTGCCGAAGAAGACCTCGGCCTCCTCGTAGCGCTCGAGCGGCACGGTCTTGAGCTCCGCGGTGGCCTCGGCCAGCGGGACGCGGACGATGTCCGTGCTCTGCATCGCGACCATCTTGCCCCAGTCGCCCTCGTGCGCGGCGTCGATCGCCTGCAGGCCGAGCCGGGTGGCGAGCACCCGGTCGAACGCGGTCGGGGTGCCGCCGCGCTGGATGTGGCCCAGCACCACGGTGCGGGCCTCCTTGCCGGTCTTGGCCTCCAGCTGCTCGGCGAGCCACTGGCCGATGCCGCCGAGGCGGACGTGGCCGAACGAGTCCAGCTCCTGGTTGTGCAGCACCATCTGGCCGTCCAGCGGCTGGGCGCCCTCGGCGACCACCACGATCGGGGCGTACTGGTGCTGGAAGCGCTTCTCGACGTAGCCGGCGACCTGCTCGACGTCGAACTGCCGCTCCGGCAGCAGGATCACGTTGGCGCCACCGGCCAGGCCGGCGTGCAGGGCGATCCAGCCGGCGTGCCGGCCCATCACCTCGACCACCAGGGTGCGGTGGTGGCTCTCGGCGGTGGTGTGCAGCCGGTCGATCGCCTCCATCGCGATGTTGACCGCGGTGTCGAAGCCGAAGGTGTAGTCGGTGGCGCCGAGGTCGTTGTCGATCGTCTTCGGCACGCCGATCACGTTGACGCCCAGCTCGTGCAGCTTGGTCGCGACGCCGAGGGTGTCCTCGCCGCCGATCGCGATCAGCGCGTCCACACCCTGCGCGGCGAGGTTCTCCTTGATCCGCTCCACCCCGCCGTCGATCTTGAACGGGTTGGTCCGGGAGGAGCCGAGGATGGTGCCGCCGCGCGGCAGGATGCCGCGGACCTCCGCGATGCCGAGCGGCTTGGTCAGCCCCTCCAGCGGGCCCTTCCAGCCGTCCCGGAAGCCCACGAACTCGTGACCGTAGCTGGCGACGCCCTTGCGGACCACCGCCCGAATGACCGCGTTGAGACCTGGGCAGTCGCCGCCGCCGGTGAGCACGCCGATACGCATGATCTGCTCATCCTCCTGGAGCATCAGATGAAGCCCGGAAAAGCCCCAGGATGCGGGTCGGATCAGACCGTCGGCGCCGTTGCCGGCCCGGGGCGGGCCGTCAGAGCGCACTGTAGTCGTCGGGGTGGGACGGCGACAGCGCGGCCTGACCCGTCCCACCCGACGGATGTGCTACCGATCAGTAGCTGACCTCGTGGTTCTCGCCCGCCTTCGGCGGCGTGCCGGTCACCGCCGCCTTGGCGAACCCGAACAGGTTGACCACCGTGCTGCTCGGCGAGTCCCAGTACTCCGCGGAGCTGGCGTGCACCTTGATCAGGGTCAGCCCGGGGGTGTCCAGGCCGTCCGGGAACCAGGCCTTCAGGATCGGGTTCCACAGCTGCTCGGCCCGCGCCCGGTCGAAGCCCTCCTGGGCGGTCCCGGAGATGGACACCCAGGCGTTGTGCTTCTGGTCGGAGAAGGCCACGTTGACCTCCGGGTTGACCCGGAGCTGGCGGACCTTGGCCGAGTCCGCGTACGCGAAGAACCACAGGTCGCCGTCGAACTCGGCCTCCTGCAGCCCCATCGGCCGGCTGACCATCCGGCCGTCCAGCCCGATCGTGGTCAGCATGCCGATCCGCGCCTTGCGGATCAGCTCGGTCACCCGGTTGCGGTCGTCGGCGGTGGTGGTCGGTTCCTCGGACATGGCGGATCCCTTCCGTTCGGCTGACCGAAGCGGTGCCCGGGACGGAACGGGTCAAACCTGTCAGCCGGTGGTCATCGCCCGCCACCGGGCCAGGTTGTGCCGGGCGTCGACCAGGGCGTCGTGCCGGTCCGCCTCCGCGTCCGGCAGTCGCGGCCGGCCGCGGTCGTCCCAGAGCTGACGCAGCTCCTTGGTGAACCGCGGGATCTCCCGGGGCAGGGCCGGCATCGCCCCCCAGAGCTGGGCCAGCACCACGTGGTCGTACGCGGCGTACCAGGCCCACAGCTCGAGCTGCTCGCCGGGCCGGTCGCGCACCGGCTCCAGCAGGAACTCGTGCAGCTCGTCGCGGATCCGGGCCCGCGAGCGCCAGGCCCGGTCGGCCGGGGACGGCAGCTTGTCCAGCACGTTGCGGCGCACCCAGGGCACCGCCCGAGAGTCGTCGAACTCGGTGGAGACCGCGTAGAACTCGCGGCCGTACTCGTCGACGACGCCGATCGACACCAGGTCGACGGTGCGGCCGTCCTCGATGAATTCACAGTCGTAGAAATAGCGGTAGACCATCGCCGCCCATCCTCGCCCACCGCCGCCGCGCTGCGCCGCGCGGGTCCCCCGCCCCGACCTGCCCCGACCGGCCCGTCAACCGCCTCGGGGAGCGTCACGGAGACGATTTGAGGGGTGTACAGCAAGCGACCGGACCGTCATGATCTGATGTGTACCGCTACCGGACGCCGAACCGGTGTTTCGCCTCGTTCACCCGATGAGCGAGCTGTGGTCCGTGACCGGGGAGGGGTTGGGCCGTGGAGATGCGCCTGCCGGAGCCGGGCGACGCCCTGACGGGCGTGGAGATGTTCGCCGGGCTCGAGCCGGAGGTGCGCCAGCGGGTGATCGCGGCGGCCGTGCCGCGGACGTACCGCAAGGGCCAGCTGCTCTTCGTGGAGAACGACCCCGGTGAGTCGCTGATCGTGCTGCGCCGCGGGGCGGTGGCGGTCTTCCGCACCGCGCCGACCGGCGAGCGGGCCGTGCTGTCGGTGATCCGACCGCCGGACGTGCTGGGCGAGGTCTCCCTGCTGGACGCCTCCACCCGGTCGGCGTCGGCCGAGGCGATCGAGGACTGCGCCGCGCTGGCGCTGTCCCGGCCGGCCTTCATGGAGCTGGTGCACTCCAACCCGCGGATCCTCGACGCGGTGATGCGCTCGCTGGGCGGGCTGATCCGCCGGCTGACCGAGCAGAACGCCGACCACGTCTTCCTCGACCTGCCCGGTCGGGTGGCCAAGACACTGGTCCGGCTGGCCGGCGAGAGCCAGGCTCCGATGATCACCATCGAGCTGAACCAGAGCCAGCTGGCGGAGATGGCCGGCGGCTCCCGGCAGAGCGTCAACCAGGCGATCGGGTCCTTCGCCAGCCGCGGCTGGCTGCGCACCGAGGGCCGGCGGATCGTGGTGACCGACGTGTCGGCGCTGCGCCGCCGGGCCGGCATGAACGACCGCTGACCGCGGATCACCCCCACCGGGTACGACGAACGGCGCGACCGACGAACCGTGGGGCCGCCGGTCGCGCCGGTGGGTCAGTTGCCGGTCTCGTCCGCGGGCGGCGCGGTCGGGCCGGGGCCGATGTTCTTCGGCGGTGCGGTCGGGCCGGGGCCGATCTTCTGCGGCGGCGCGGTCGGGCCGGGGCCGATCTTCTGCGCGTCGCTCGACGTGCTGCTGTCCGATGTGGACCGCCGGCCGTCCGGGTTTTCTACCATGCCCTGCTCCTCCAGTCTGGCGAGAGTGACCGCGTCGATCTCCACCGTCTCGCCCGGAGACCGGACCGTCCCGTCCGGGTCGGTCCAGTAGGCGGACAGTCGCACCTGCACGGGCACTCTCCTGACGGCGAACTCTGGTCGTGGGGAACACTAGCCCCGGCCGATCGGCCGCAGGGTCCGCCCGCACGTCGGGTACCCGACTGACCAGGGCCGGCGGGACACTGACCTCTCCCGGAGTACGGAGTTCGTCATCGACCTCAAGTGTGGACACTGCTCCCGGGCGGCGGGGCCGGACGACCGTTTCTGCGGCGGTTGCGGGCAGGCGCTGACGCTCGCCTGCGCCGGTTGCGGGCACGCCAACAACCCCGAGGCCAACTTCTGCACCGGCTGCGGGCAGCCGCTGCGCGACCACCTGACCGTGGTGCAGGAGGACCGCCGCCAGGTGAGCGTGCTCTTCGTCGACATCGTCGACTTCACCACGTACGCCGAGCGGGCCGACCCGGAGCAGGCGCGCGGCCTGCAGCAGGCGTACTTCGCCACCGTCCGCCGGCTGGTCCACCAGTACGGCGGGGTGGTGGAGAAGTACATCGGCGACGCGGTGATGGCGCTGTTCGGCGCCCCGGTGGCCACCGACAACGACGCGCTGCGCTGCGTACGGGCCGGCCTGGAGCTGCAGCGCAGCCTGGCCCGGCAGGCCGGCGGCCCGGGGCCGGCGCTGGAGTTCCGGGTCGGCGTCGCCACCGGCGAGGCGCTGGTCGACCTGTCGGCCACCCGCGACGGCGGGCAGGCGTTCGTCACCGGGGACGTGGTGAACACCGCCTCCCGGCTGCAGTCGCTGGCGCCCGCCGGGGGCGTGGTGGTGGACGAGGGCACCTGGTCGGCGACCCGGCACGAGATGGAGTACGTGGACCGCCCGCCGGTCACCCTGCGCGGTCGCAGCGCGGTCAGCCGGCTGTGGCTCGCCGTGCAGGCCCGGCCGCGCAGTGACCCGGGCGGCGCCGAGCTGACCCCGATGGTCGACCGGGACCACGAGCGCGGGCTGCTGGTCAGCGCGCTGCACCGCAGCGTCACCGAGCGCGCCTCCCAGCTGGTGACCGTCTTCGGGCCGGCCGGGGTGGGCAAGAGCCGGCTGCTGCGCGAGCTGTCCCGGCACGCCGCCAACCTGCCCGGGCACCGGGTGACCTGGCTGGTCGGGCAGTGCCCGCCGTTCGGGGAGAACGTCACGTACGCGGCGCTGGCGGACATCGTCAAGGGCTGGCTGGGCGTGCCGAAGAGCGGCCGCGCCGACGCGCTGGCCGACCGGCTGCGCCACCGGCTGGCCGAGCTGGGCGATCCGCACGCCGCCCGGCTGGCCGCCGCGCTCGGCCCGCTGCTCGGCGTACCCGGGGAGCGGCTGCTGCCCGGCGAGACCGAGGCCGCCTGGCGGCGGTTCCTGCTCGCGCTGGCCGCGCGCGGCCCGACGGTGCTGGTCTTCGAGGACATGCACTGGGCCGACCAGGCCATGCTCACCTTCGTCGAGCAGCTGGGCGCGGCGGCCCGGGGCGTGCCGCTGCTGGTGGTGGCGACGGCCCGGCCGGAGCTGCGCGAACGGCACCCGGCCTGGACCGGAACGATCAGCGGGGCGATGTCGATCTCGGTGCCGCCGATGCACGACGGCGACATCGACACCCTCTACTCGTTGCTGCTCGGGCAGGCCACCCTGCCGGCGCAGGCCCGGGCGCCGCTGATCGAATTCGCCGACGGCAACCCGCTCTACGCCCAGGAGTACGCCCGGATGCTGCTGGACGGCGGCATGCTGGAGCCGGCCACCCGGGTCGACCCGGTCGGCGGCGCGGGGATGCCGCGCACCGTGCAGGCGGTCATCGCCAACCGGCTCGACCTGCTCGACGCGGGCGACCGGGCGGTGCTGCAGGCCGCCGCGGTGGTCGGCGTGCAGTTCTGGGCGGCGCCGGTGGCCGCCGCGCTGGGCCGGCCGACGGAGTGGGTGGAGCGGGCGTTGGACCGGTTGCAGCGTCGGGACATGGTGTACGAGCTGCCCGGCTCGACCATGCCCGGCCAGCCGGAGTACCGGTTCCGGCACATCCTGGTGCGGGACGTCTGCTACCAGCGGCTGCCCCGCGCCGAGCGGGTGCTGCGGCACCAGCGCACCGCCGACTGGCTGGAGCAGCTGACCGACGGGCGGCAGCTGGACCTGGCCGAGATGCTGGCCAACCACCGCTGGACGGCGCACGAGATCGCCCGCACCGTGGGGCTCGACCCGGCGCCGTACGCCGCGGCCGCCCGCACGGCGCTGCACCGGGCCGCCCGCCGGGCGTACGCGCTGCACGCCCTGGAGAACGCCGCGACGCTGATCGACCGGGCGATCGCGGTGAGCGCCGAGCCGGCGCCGACGCTGGAGCTGTTCGCCGCGGAGGTGGCGCTGCACCGCGACAGCGACGCGTTCCTGCTCGACGGCGGCACGGCGATCCTGACCGAGCTGGCCGGCCGGCTCGCCGCGGACGGCGACCGCACCGGCGCGGCCCGGGCCTGGACGCTGCTGGCCACGGCCGCCTGGGCCCGGGCCGACCGCCCGGCGACCCTGCACTGCCTGGACCGGGCCATCGGCGCGTACGCCGAGCTGCCGGACACCGGCGAGAAGGCCGAGGCCCTGCTGGAGCTGGCCCGGGTGCGGATGCTCAACGCGGAGACCGACCTGGCCTGCCGGGCGGCCCGGTCGGCGGCCGAGCTGGCCGACCGGCTCCAGCTGCGCGAGGTGCGCGGGAACGCCCGGATCACGCTGGCCGTGGCCCGCTTCATGGCCGGCGAGCCGGACGGGTACGCGGAGCTGGCCGAGGTGACCGAGCACTGCCGGGTGGAGCGGCTCAGCAGCCGGCGGCGGGCGGTGCAGAACCTCGCCTGGGCGGCGCAGGAGGAGGGCGACCTGGCCGGTTCGGCGCGGCTGGTCGACGAGCAGCGCTCGCTGGACCTGGCCGGCGGCCAGGGGGTGGTGACCAGCTACGCCGACCAGTGGGCGCGGGCGTACTACGCCGGTGACTGGGTGTCGGCGCTGGAGACCGCCGCCGAGTCGGTCCGCCGGCCCACCACCGCCGAGTGGGACCTGCACATCGTCGCGGTCTCCGGCTGGATGCGGGCGCTGCGCGGCGACGCTCCGGGGGGCCTGGCAGCGGCCGACCGGAGCGCGCCGGGCGAGCCGGACCACGTGGCCCGGGCGCTGGTCGCCGCCCGGCGCAGCGGGTTCCACCGGGTGCTGCGCTCGACGCTGGCGCACGCGGCGCTCTGCCGGGCGGTCAGCGGGCAGCGGGACGAGGCGCGGGCGCTCCTCGCCGAGCTGGACGAGGACTGGCGGCGGACCCGGATGATCCCGTTCGCCGAGTGGGCGCCGGCGGTCGGCCACGTGGCCGCGGTGCTCGGGCCGCAGGCGGCGCGGACGGTCCACGACATGTTCGCCCGGTCGCCCCGGATGACCCCGTGGGCGCTGGCCGCCGGGCAGGTCGCGGACGGCACCCTGGCGCTCGCCGAGGGCGATCCGGGCGTCGCCGCCCGGCTGTTCCGCGCCGCGGCGGGCAGCTACGCGCGGATGACCGACACCACCGACCACATCCTGGCCACCGCGCTGTCGGTGACCGCCGTGGCCGCGGTGGACCCGGCGGAGGCGGCGGCGGCCCGCGAGCGGGTCGCCGGGTTCGCCGACCGCAACGGGGTGCCTGGGCTGCTCCGGCTCGCCGATCGGGCCGGCCCGCCGCCTGGGGCCGCCTCTTGATGCCCTTACCGGGGAAGTGCACCGTTTTGATGGGGAAAGTGACTTTTCGCGGTGAGCACCGGCGGGCGCCGTAGGCCCCGGCGACCGAGGTGGGCCGGCCGGTGACCGGCTCGGGGCCGGCCGGGCGGACACCCGCGGGGCCCGGCACGCCCGGCGGACGGCTCGCCGGCGGCCGGGATCGCCCCCGCGGCGAGCACGAACAGGGAGCGGCACGCCACAACGCACTCCCGGAACCGGGCTCGGACGTGTCACGATTCAGGGCACGGCGTACGGGGCGCCGACACAACCGCACCGCGAGGTGCGCGGAGGAGGATGTCCGGTGTCAGCGGGTGGGGCCCGCCGGGGGCGGCGGGACAACGGGCTCGACGCGAACGAGTACGCGATCGCGGGCGACGTCGACCCGCGCGTCGGTGAGCACCTGCTGGACGTGCTGGCCGCCGGCGGCATCGCCGCGTACCTCCAGCCGTCGGCCGACCTCAACCCGATCACCCGGACCACCACCGTGCCCGCCCGTCCGGTCGACCGGTTGTACGTGGACCGGTCGCACCTGACCACCGCTCGCGACTACCTCACCCAGCTCGCCGACGAGGCGACCCCCGAGCCGCCCCGGGACCAGCCCGACGTGGACGCCGAGTGGGAACGGATCGTGGCCGCCTTCCACACCGCCCCGTCGGCCGGCAGCCACCCCTGGCCGGACGCGGAGGACGTCGACGACGACCCCGACCAGCAGCCCGGCGCGGCCGGCGGCCCGACCGCCGGGCGCGGCGAGGAGCCCGCCGGGCCGACCGCCACCGACGTGCGCCGGCTGCCGTACGCGGCGGACGTCTCCGGCATCTCGATCGGCCGGGCCCGGCCGGAGGAGCCGTCGCTGCTGGACGGGCTGGACACCTTCGGCGCCGATCTGCCCGACGGCGCGGACGAGGGCTACACCCCGCCACCGCCCCCGCCGCTGCCGCGGATCTCGAAGTACGCGGCGGTCGGCGTGCTCGGCATCGTGGTCGGCTTCGTGCTCTTCCTCAACCCGGCGCTGCTGCCGGTCGACCCGTCGGTGGTGACCCTGCTCGGCTTCACCGGCATCCTGGCCGGCTTCGTCACGCTGATCTGGCGGCTGCGCCCCGGCGACGAGGACGACCACGACCCGGACGACGGCGCGGTGGTCTGACCCGTTGCGGGGGTCGGCGTCACCGTCCGTATCGCGGGACCGACCCACCCCCGTCAGCGGCGTAACAGTGGTGTAACTTACGGTCAGTAGGAATATCGCCGTACGTCACTTCCCTTCCGACCGCCCGGCTGTTCCTCCCCCGCGCCGGTGGTCCGCTGCAGATCGGAATGCCCGAGATGCGACAGAGCTCCCTGGTGCTGGTGGCCAACCGCCTGCCCATCGACGACAGCGTCGCCCCCGAGGGCGCCTGCGAGTGGCGCCGCAGCCCCGGCGGGCTGGTCAGCGCGCTGCACCCGCTGCTGCGGCACACCCCGGCCACCTGGGTGGGCTGGGCCGGCGGCACCGGCCCCGCCCCGGCCCTGCCCGACGTCGACGGGGTGCGGATGCACTCCGTCGCGCTCACCGCCGAGGACCTGCGCGACCACTACGAGGGGTTCGCCAACGCCACCCTGTGGCCGCTCTACCACGACGCGGTGGAGCAGCCGGAGTACCACCGCCGCTGGTGGGAGGCGTACCAGCGGGTCAACCAGCGGTTCGCCGAGGCCACCGCGGCGGTGGCCGAGCGGGGCGCGGTGGTCTGGGTGCAGGACTACCACCTGCAACTGGTGCCCGGGCTGCTCCGCGAGCTGCGCCCCGACCTGCGGATCGGCTTCTTCCTGCACGTGCCCTTCCCGCCGCCCGAGCTGTTCATGCAGCTGCCCCGCCGCGCCGAGCTGCTGCGCGGCATGCTGGGCGCCGACCTGATCGGGTTCCAGCGGGCCCAGGCCGCGCACAACTTCGCCCAACTGGTCGCCAAGGTGTTCGACCTGCCCGCCACCGACCGGCGGATCGGGGTGGGCGACCGGGTGGTGCGGGTCGGGGCGTACCCGGTCTCGATCGACACCGCCGAGATGGCCGCGCTGGCCGGCCGGCCGGACGTCACCGCGCGCGCCCAGCGGCTGCGGCGGGATCTCGGCGACCCGGCGCAGGTGATCCTCAGCGTCGACCGGATGGACTACACCAAGGGCATCGAGCAGCGACTCAAGGCGTACAGCGAGCTGCTGGCCAGCGGCGACGTCAAGGTCCGGGACACGGTGCTGGTGCAGGTCGCGATGCCGAGCCGGGAGCGGGTCGGCCAGTACCAGATCCTGCGGGAGCGGATCGAGCGCGAGGTAGGCCGGATCAACGGCGAGTTCGGCCGGGTCGGCGAGCCGGCGATCCACTACCTCAGCCAGCCGTTCGACCGCGCCGAGCTGGCCGCCCTCTACCGGGTGGCGGACGTGATGGCGGTCACCCCGCTGCGGGACGGGATGAACCTGGTCGCCAAGGAGTACGTCGCCGCCCGGGTGGACGACACCGGCGCCCTGCTGTTGAGCGAGTTCGCCGGCGCGGCCGCCGAGCTGGAGCAGGCGTACCTGGTCAACCCGCACGACCTCGACGGCCTCAAGCAGGGGTTGCTGGCCGCGCTGCGGGCCGGCCCGGACGACGGCCGGGACCGGATGCGGGCGATGCGCGCGCACCTGCACCGGCACGACATCCGGGCCTGGGCCCGGTCCTACCTGAGCGCGCTGGACGAGTCCGGCGCGCTGGTCACCCGGCTGGGCAGCACCGGCTGACCGGCCGGGTCACACCCGCTGCGGGTCCTTGGCCAGCCAGTCCAGGACCGCGTCGATCGGCTCCCGCCAGCGGGCGTCGAGCATCACGTCGTGCCCCATGCCGGGAAAGAGCAGCGGCGCCGCGGCGTACCGGCGGGCGGCCCGGGTCAGCGCGGCCGGCGGGACCACCCGGTCGTCCGGGCTGCCCAGCACCAGCACCGGCGGCCGGCCCACCGGCGGTTCGGCCTCCCGGCCGGCCAGCAGCTGCCACTGCGCACGCCGCCCGGCCCGGCCCAGCCGGGCGACGTGCCGCCGGGCGTCCGCGTCGGGCAGCTCCCGGCTGAACAGCTGCCGGCGGTTCAACCGCAGCGCCCCGCCGAAGAGCGCGGGCAGCGTACCGGCCGGGTTGTGCCGCAGCGCCGCGCCGGCCGACGACCAGCCACCCAGCACCGGCGCGACCAGCGCCGCGGCCCGCGCCGGGTAGCGGGCCAGCGCGTGCGTCACCACCAGCGCCCCGGCGCCGTGCCCCACCAGCACCGCCCGCCGCGGCAGGCCCGCCGCCACCTGCACCACGTCATGGGTGTACGCCCGCAGCGTCGCGTCCGGTGCCGGCGCGCTGCCGCCGTGCCCGCGCAGGCTCACCGCATAGGCCGGGAAGCCGCGCGAGGCGGCGTGCTCCAGCCAGTGCTCGGCGAACGCCCACGCGCCGTGCCCGAAGCCCGGCACGAACAGCAGCGGCGGCCGGCCCTCGTCCAGCTCCGGCGCGGCGCCCAGCACCTCGCGCCGGACCGGCCGCACCGGCCGCGCCCACTCCCGCCCCCGCATCACCCGGGTCCGCTCGCTCATGCGCTTTTCTCCAGGTCGTCGAGGGCGCGTTCGACGGCGCGCAGGTAGTCGGCGTGACCCACCTCGAACCAGTGCCGGCTGCTGTCCTTGACCTTCGGCGAGTACCGCTCGCCCGCGCCGGCCGTCACCCTGGCCGCGAACGCCGCGGCCCGGTCCGGGTGGCTCAGCCGCAGCAGGAGCAGCCGGGCGAAGAGCACCGTCTGCCAGTGCGACAGGGTGAAGATGCCGGAGTCGGGCTGCACCAGGCCGGCCACCGCCAGGGTCGGGTGCCCGGGAACGAACGCGTTGAGCCACAGCCGGGGCCGGCCGACGGCCTCGGCGTCACCCAGGACCGCCGGGTCGAGGAACTCGAAGCGCGGCAGGTAGCCGGTGGCGAAGACGACCAGCTCCGGATCGATCTCCCGGCCGTCGGTGAGGGTGACCCCGCCGGCGTGGAAGCGGGCCACGTCCGGCACCGGGGTGATCTCGCCGTGGCCGACGTAGTAGACCAGCTGACTGTTGGCGATCGGGTGCGTCTCGTAGACCCGGTGGTCCGGCTTGGGCAGGCCGAACCGGGTCAGGTCGCCGACGGTCAGCCGCAGCGTCCAGTGGTAGAGCCACTGCCGGATCCGCAGCGGCACCCGCAGCGCCAGCAACGTGTCGTTCACCTGGTCGGCCGGGCGACCGAGGACGTACTTCGGGGCGTACCAGTAGCCGCGGCGGGTGGAGTGCCAGCAGCGGGACGCCTGCTGGGCGGCCTCCACCGCGATGTCGCACCCGGTGTTGCCGGCGCCGACCACCAGCACCCGCTTGCCGCGCAGCTGCGCCGGGTCCTTGTAGGACGACGCGTGCATCACCTCGCCGCGGAACTCCTCCAGCCCCTCGTAGGCCGGCAGCTTCGGCGACCAGTTGTGCCCGTTGGCGACCACCACGGCGGCGTACCGGGAGGTGCGCTCCGGGCCGTACCCGCCGGTGCTGCGGGTGGTGACGTCCCAGCGGTCGCCGTCGACCGGCTCGGCTCGGACCACCTCGGTGCCGAACCAGACGTGCCGGCGCAGGTCGAAGTGGTCGGCGTACCGCTCGAAGTAGGACAGCAGCTGGCTGTGGTGCGGGTAGTCCGGCCAGGAGTCCGGCATCGGGAAGTCGGGGAACTGGGTGAACGGCCGGGACGAGATGAGGTGCGTGCTGGCGTACACCGGGCTGCGGTCGTGCCGCCAGTTCCAGGCGCCGCCGACGCCCGTCTCGCGCTCGTAGCAGTCCACCCCGAAGCCGTGCTCGGTGAGGTTCTTGACGGCGGCCAGCCCGCTGGCCCCGGCGCCGATCACGCAGACCGTGTCGCCCCGGTCGGAGATCGGGCGACCGTCCCGGGTCAGGGCGAGCGTGCTGGTCTCCGGATCGGGCCGGTCGTGCGCGGTGGAGGGGGACACCGGAAATCTCCTTACTGCGGCACGAATGCCGGTCCGACGGGCATCCTTCCCGCCGTCGGTGGCCGTTGTCCAGTCCCGCTGGCCCGGGCCCCGCGGACGCCGGGCGCGGGCCCGCCAGGGGGTCGCCGACGCCGGACCGGAGGCCTCGGCCGCCGGTCCGGGGGCTGTCGGGTCAGCCGGAAGCCGGCAGCAGCAGGTCCACCAGGACCGGGAAGTGGTCGCTGGCGCGCCGGGTCAGCGGGGTGTCCACCACGTCGTAGTCGACCACCCGGATCCGCGGGTCCACCAGGACCGCGTCGATCCGCCGGCGCGGGTCGGCGCAGGAGAAGGTGTTCCGGTCGTCCGCACCGGCCGCCACGGCCGCGTCGGTCAACCCGTCGGCGAGGGTACGCCAGGCCGAGCCGTCCGGGCCCTCGTTGAGGTCCGCGCCGAACACCACCGGCACGGTGGCGCCGGACAGCTCCCGCTTGACCAGCGCCGCCTGGCCGGGCCGCTCGGCCGGGTCGGTGGCCAGATGCGAACCGGCCAGCAGGAACCGCGCGCCGCCGACCTGGCAGTGCGCGTACGCCGCCCCGCGCAGGTGCCGGCCCGGGGTCAGCGGGAAGCGCTGGCAGCGCGTGTCGCGGACCCGCACCCGCAGGCTGGTCAGCAGCAGGTTGCCCAGCGAGGGCAGGCCGCCGGCGGCCACCACCAGCCCGAACGATTCGGCCAGCGTGGCCGACTTCTGCCGCCACCGGAACCGGCGCGGCGCCTCCTGGACGATCACCACGTCGGGCGCGGCCGCGCGGACCACCTCGGCCAGCGCGGCGGTGTCGTCCCGCTGGCTGTGCACGTTGTACGAGATCACCCGCAGCGGCACGCCCGCCGCGGCGGCCGGCCCGCTCGCGGGCAGCCCGGCGCCGGTCGGGGCGGCGCCGGGACCGGGCACGGTCACCGCCGCAGCGCGAGGTCGGCGGCGCCGATCACGCCGGCGGTGTTGCCCAGCTCCGCGGGGCGGATCTCGGCGACCGGCAGCCGGCTGCGCTGGGCCAGCGCGTCGGTGAACGAGCGCCGGGTCGGGCCGAGCAGCAGGTCGCCGGCCTCCACCACGCCACCGCCGACCACCAGCACCTGGGGGTCGAGGATCTGCGCCATGTCGGCGAGGCTGGTGCCGAGCCAGCGGCCGATCTGGGCGAACGCCTCGGCGGAGATCGGGTCGCCGCCCTGCGCGGCGGCGGTCACCATCGGCCCGGTGATCGCCTCGGCCTCACCGCCGGCCAGCTCCAGCAGCGCCTCGGCCCGGTGCGGTTCCTGGCGGGCGCCGGCGCGGGCGAACCGGACCAGGGCGCTGCCGCTGGCGTACTGCTCGATGCAGCCCAGCCGACCGCAGCCGCACTGGTGGCCGTCCGGCACGGTGAGCATGTGCCCCAGCTCGGCGGCGATGCCGTTGGCGCCGCGCAGCAGCTCGCCGCCGAGCACGATGCCGCCGCCGACGCCGGTGCCGATGGTGAACATGACCATCGAGTCGTCCGCCTCGCGGGCCGCGCCGTACCGGAACTCGGCCCAGGCCGCCACGTTGCCGTCGTTCTCCACGATCACCGGCAGGCCGGTCGCGTTGCTCACGTACTCGCGCAGCGGCTCGTCCCGCCAGGCGAGGTTGGGGGCGAACAGCACGGTGGAGCGGGAGGCGTCGATCCAGCCGGCCGCGCCGATGCCGACCGCCTCGACCGGGTGCGACCCGGCCAGCTCGGTGACCACCTCGATGATCACGTCGCGGGTCTTGGCCACGTCGTCCGCGGGGGTGTCCCGCCGGGTCTGCACGAGAACCTTTCCGGTGTCGTCCACGACACCACCGGCCACCTTCGTGCCACCGACGTCGACTCCGATGGTCAGCGTCACCGCTGCCACTCCCCTCTGCTGTGCTGCCCGACATCGGCCGAACCGGCCGTGCGATGGCGGGATGTCCGGTGGTTCAGGCCCTGTCGCCCGGTGCTTCCCCGCCCGTGCCGTCCGGCACACGCGAGGCGGGCACCGCAGGGCGGTCGGCCGCCGACCGGTGGGCCGACGGCGCCGGCCCGGCGTCGTCGACGGGCGGGGCGGCGGCGGCCGGCACGACCGCGTCCTCCGCCCGGGTGGCGGCGGACCAGACGTCCCGATCCGGCGCCGACGCAGAATCATGCCCGGTACGGGTGGCCTCGCGCCACACGTGGTCCGGGTCGGGGCCGGCGGCGGGCCGCCCGCCGGTGGGCGCGGCGGGCCCGGCGGGCCGTTCGTCCGGCGCGCCCGGGGTGCCTTCGGAGCCGAACGCGCGCAGCAGGCTGGCGACACCGGCGGCCAGATCGCCCGCGCCGGTGGCCAGCCGCTCGGCGAATTCCGGACTCGGGTCGCGCAACGCCGCGATACCCCGACAGACCGGGCACACGCAGCATTCCGGTGAGCCGGTGGCGAATCCCCCGCCGGTCGCGTTTCCCCCCGAGGGGCGGGACGGCCCGGCGCTGTGACCGAGCACACCCGAGACGATCCCAGCGAGCGGACCCCACGACCCGGCGCCCCGGGAGGTGGCGGCGGCGAGCACGGTGGCGACCAGCCGCTCCGCCTCCTCGCGGGCGGAACCCGGCCCGGACGCGTCGTCGTGCGGCCCGGGGCCGGGACCCGGCCTGGCGGAGCCCGGTTGCGTACCACCCATGGTCGGCTCCTTCACCGTGCCGGACGCCGTCGCGTCAGTGCGCCGCACCGGGTGCTTCTACCCGGCGCTTCAGCTGCTTCAACGCCGTATCCATGATCATCTTCTCGGCCTTGCGGCGGAACATGCCGAGCATCCCGACGGAGAGCTCGACCTCCAGGGTGTAGACCACCGTCGACGTGCCGTCCGGGTTGCCGGTGATGTCGTACGAGCCGCGCTGGGACCGCTGCATCTTCGAGGGCGCCACCAGATGCCACTCGATCCGGGACAGGTCCTCGGCGTACTCGTACGCCAGCACGTACTCGTCGGCCATCACGCCGGCGTCGATGGTGAACCGGACCTGGCTGGCGTAGCCGTCCTCGTACTCCTCGACCACCTCCGCGCCCTGCACCGCGTCGGTCCACTCCGGGTAGCGCGGGAAGTCGCAGATGACCGCCGCCACCCGCTCCGGTGACGCGCCGATGATGATCGACTGGGTGGAGGAGTCCGCCATGGGGGGAGGCTACCCGGCCGGGCCGCCACCCGCCCCGCTCCACCCCCGGCCGCGCCGCCTCCGGGCTCGCGCCGGCACCGGCCGGGCAACCTCCCTACCGCACCGACCTGGGTGTGCGGGTAGGTTGCGACCAGAGCCGACCCGCCGTGGCGGCCGGCCCGGCCAGTGCGAGCACGAGGGAGTGCAGGTGCGCGAGTTCTCCGTTCCGCCGATCGTCACCGTCGGCGACGCGGCCAACCTGACCGACCCGGTCTGGGCCAACGCCGAGGCCGCCCCGGACGCGGTGCAGTTCGTCCGGCCGGCCACCGACGGCGGCGCCGCGACGGACGTGACCTGCCGGCAGTTCCGCGACGATGTGGTCGCGGTCGCCCGCGGGCTGGTCGCCGCCGGCATCTCCCCCGGCGACCGGGTCGCGCTGATGAGCCGCACCCGGTACGAGTGGACCCTGCTCGACTACGCGATCTGGGCCGCCGGCGCGGTGACCGTGCCGATCTACGAGACCTCCAGCGCCGAGCAGGCCGCCTGGATCCTCGCCGACTCCGGCGCGGTGGCGGTCGTGGTCGAGTCCACCGCGCACGCCACCCTGGTCGCCGGCGTGCGGGACCGGCTGCCCGAGCTGCGCGAGGTGTGGCAGATCGAGCTGGGCGGGGTGGACGAGCTGGTCGCCGCCGGCGACCCGGTCGATCCGGTCGAGATCGAGCGCCGCCGCAAGACGGTCCGCGCCGCCGACGTCGCCACGATCATCTACACCAGCGGCACCACCGGCCGCCCCAAGGGCTGCGTGCTCACCCACCGGAACATGTACGCCGACATCGCCAACGCGGTGCCGGTGCTGCCGAACCTCTTCTCCGCCGGGGCGACGACACTGCTGTTCCTGCCGCTGGCGCACGCCTTCGCCCGGCTGATCCAGATCGGCGTGGTGCAGGCCCGGGCCACCATGTCGCACTGCGCCGACACCAAGGACCTGGTCGGTGAGCTGCAGCGGTTCCGGCCGACCTTCGTGCTCTCCGTGCCCCGGGTCTTCGAGAAGGTCTACAACGGCGCCCGGCAGAAGGCCGAGGCGGACGGCAAGGGGAAGATCTTCGACCGGGCCGAGAAGGTCGCCGTGGCCTGGAGCGAGGCGCTGGAGACCCCGGGCGGGCCGGGCCTGGCCCTGCGCGCCCAGCACGCCCTGTTCGACCGGTTGGTCTACGGGAAGCTGCGGGCCGCGCTCGGCGGTCGCTGCCGCGACGCGATCTCCGGCGGCGCGCCGCTCGGCGCCCGGCTCGGGCACTTCTTCCGGGGCGTCGGGGTGACCATCTACGAGGGGTACGGCCTGACCGAGACCTCCCCCGCGGCCGCGGCGAACCTGCCCACCGCCACCCGGATCGGCACCGTCGGCAAGCCGCTGCCCGGGGTGACCGTCCGGATCGACGACGACGGCGAGATCCTGGTCGCCGGCGACCTGGTCTTTGAGGGGTACTGGAAGAACGAGTCGGCGACCGCCGAGGCGCTCACCGACGGCTGGTTCCGCACCGGCGACCTGGGCCGGCTCGACGAGGACGGCTTCCTCAGCATCACCGGCCGGAAGAAGGAGATCATCGTGACGGCCGGCGGCAAGAACGTCGCGCCGGCCGTGCTGGAGGACCAGGTCCGGTCGCACCCGCTGATCAGCCAGTGCGTGGTGGTCGGCGACCGGCAGCCGTTCATCGCCGCGCTGGTCACCGTGGACGAGGAGGCGCTGCCGCAGTGGCTGGCCGGGCACGGCCTGCCCGCGGACACCACGGTCGAGCAGCTGCGCGACGACGAGCGCCTGCGGGCCGAGGTCCAGGGCGCGATCGACCAGGCCAACCTGGCGGTCTCCAAGGCCGAGGCGATCAAGGTGTTCCGGATCCTGCCCCGGGACTTCACCGAGGCGACCGGCGAGCTGACCCCGTCGCTCAAGGTCAAGCGGCAGGTCGTGCACAAGACGTACGCGGCGGAGATCGCCGAGATCTACCGCGGCTGACTACGATCCGTCACGTGCCCGCCTCGACGCCCCGCCCGCCCCGGACGCACCCCCTCGCCGCCGCCTCCCGCGCGCTGATGCTGGCGCTGGTCGCCGTCCTGACCCTGGTCGCCACCCGCGACCCCGCCCAGCTGTGGTGGATCGCCCTACTGGGGGTCGCCGGGCTGCCGGCGGTGCTCGCCCCGCAGCACCGGCTGCTCGGCCCGCTCGGCCGCTTCGCCGAGGTGGTGGTGCTCGGGCTGGCCGCCAGCCAGGTCGCCGCCGGGTCGACCATCGGCGGCACCGTCGCCGGGCTGGGCGCCTCGGCGGTGCTGCCGTACCTGGCGGTGCCGGTCACGGTGACCGCGCTGCGTCGACACTTCCGGGAGGGCGCCGCGCTGCTCGGAGTGGCCGCGGCCACCCTGCTGGTGGCCGGCGCGTTCACCCCGGTCGACGGCGGCCGGCAGCTCGGCCAGCCGGGCTACCTCGCGGTCTGCGCGCAGTGGCTGATCCTGGCCGGGCTCGGCCTCTACACCGCCGGCACCCTGCACCGGGTGATGCGGGTCCGGGACGCCGGCAAACCCCAGCCGTACGCCGAGGCCACCCGGCTGCTGACCCAGCTGCGGACGGTGGCCCGGCAACTGCCCGGCGCCACCCTCGACCCGGGCGGCATCGCCGAGCACCTGCTGGAGGAGCTGCGCACCGTCGCGCCCAGCACCCGGGCCGCGGTGCTCTCCGCCAGCGGCGGCGGTCGGCTGGTGGTGCTCGCCCAGGTCGGGGTGGACCGGGTCGACTGGGAGACGACGCTGGACGCCGACTCGGCGATCGCCGACGCGTGGGCCAGCCAGCAACCGCAGACCGCCGCCCGCTCGCAGGCCCGCTCGCACCGCGGCGGCGACGTCTCGGCGCTGATCGTGCCGCTGGTCGCCGGCGTCCGGACGATCGGGCTGGTGGTGCTGGAGGCGGACGCCGCGCAGGCGTACCCGGCGCCGGTGACCGCCCGGGTGACCGCGCTGACCGGCCCGGCCGCGCTGCGGCTGGAGGCGGCACTGCTCTTCGACGAGGTGCGCTCGCTGGCCACCAACGAGGAGCGGCAACGGCTGGCCCGGGAGATCCACGACGGGGTCGCCCAGGAGTTGGTGATGGTCGGCTACGGCATCGACAACGCGCTGGCGTACGTCGACGAGGATCCGAAGGAGACCGCCGAGGCGCTGCGCACCCTGCGCGGCGAGGTCACCCGGGTGATCACCGAGCTGCGACTGAGCCTGTTCGAGCTGCGCAGCGAGGTGGACCGGCACGGCGGGCTGGCCGCCGCGATCGCCGAGTACGCCCGGACCGTCGGCGCCTCGGGCGGCCTGCGGGTGCACCTGTCGCTGGACGAGTCGACCGCGCGGCTGCCCGCGGCCACCGAGGCGGAGCTGCTGCGGATCGCCCAGGAGGCGGTCACCAACGCGCGCAAGCACGCCGGCGCCTCGAATCTGTGGGTCACCTGTGAGGTGGACCCGCCGTACGCGCAGATCGAAGTGTCGGATGACGGTCACGGCATCGGTGACCAGCGCCCCGACGGGCACTACGGTCTTGCGATCATGGCCGAGAGGGCGGAACGTATCCGGGGCCGGTTGGAGATCAGGCCGCGGCGACCCAGCGGTACGACCGTGGCGGTGGTGGTGGGATCGTCGCCCCGGCGCGATAACCTGCGTGGCAGCGCAGCAGCAGAAGGGGAGTAACCCGAGGATGACCACAAGCCCGACACCGGCCACCCGTACCAAGGTCCTCCTTGTCGACGATCACGACCTGATCCGCAAGGGGCTTCGGCACGCCTTCGAGCGCGACCGGCAGTTCGAGGTCGTCGGCGAGGCCGCGACGGCTTCGGAGGGCGTACGCCAGGCGGGCGCGCTGCAGCCGGACGTCGTGATCATGGATCTGCGGCTGCCCGACGGCAGCGGCCTCGAGGCCACCCGCGCGCTGCGCAAGTCGAGCGCCACCATGGGCATCGTGGTGCTCACCATGTACGCGGGCGACGACCAGCTCTTCGGCGCCCTGGAGGCCGGGGCCAGTGCGTTCGTGCCGAAGACCGCGCCGGCCGACGAGGTGGTCGCCGCCGCCCGGCACGCCGCCTCCTCCCCCAGCGCGTTCACCGCGGCCGACCTGGCCGAGGCGATGAAGCGTCGGCTGGCGCCGTCCGGCCCGCAGCTGTCCCCCCGCGAGGGGCAGGTGCTGCGGCTGCTCGCCGACGGCATGAGCGTGGCCGGCATCGCCAAGCAGCTGTTCGTCAGCGAGTCCACCGCGAAGACGCACATCTCGAAGCTCTACGAGAAGCTGGGCGCCGCCAACCGGGCGCAGGCGCTGATGACCGCGCTGCGGCTCGGCCTGCTCGAGGCGCCGGACGCGCCGAAGTTCTGACCCACCGGACCTCCGCGAGGGCCCGCGTCCGCCCGTCGGACCCGGGTCCTCGTGCCGTCCGGCGCTCCGGCGTCGTACGGTCCGCTCCGGCCGGTCACCCAGCGGCGTGGCCGGTGTGCGGGCGGTGCGCGTAACGACCGCGGTCTTTGCACTCCGACGGCGGACGGGCAGAATACCCGGGTGCGCCCCGCGGGGCGCCGATTCTCGCGTCTGTCGACAAGGGGTGGGCATGCGACGGCCGGACTGGGCACCCGAGGAGATCGACATCGAGCGCCCCAGCGTCGCCCGGATGTACGACTACTACCTGGGCGGCTCGCACAACTTCGCCGCGGACCGGTCGGCGGCGCGGGCCATGGTGGAGGCGGTGCCGGACGCCCCGCTGATGGCCCAGGCGAACCGGGCCTTCATGCGGCGGGTGGTGCAGCACCTGGTCGACGCCGGGGTGCGCCAGTTCCTGGACATCGGCTCCGGCATCCCCACCGTCGGCAACGTGCACGAGATCGCCCAGCGGGCCGCGCCGGACTCCCGGGTGGTCTACGTGGACGTCGACCCGGTGGCGGTGGCGCACAGCCGGGAGATCCTGGCCGGCAACCCGCGCGCCATCGTGCTCCAGGAGGACTTCCGCCGGCCGGAGGCGATCCTCGGCCATCCCGAGGTCACCGGGCTGCTCGACTTCTCCCAGCCGGTCGCCGTGCTGATCGTGGCGGTGCTGCACTTCATCCCGCCCGCCGACCGTCCGGAGGAGATCCTGCGGACGATCCGCGCCGCGCTGGCGCCGGGCAGCTACCTGGTGCTGTCCCAGGCCAGCGACGAGAGCCGCGACGGCACCGGGGAGCGGGCCGAGGCGGAGCGGGTCTACCGGCGTACCGACAATCCGCTGTGGATCCGCGGCCGGGACGAGCTGACCGACTTCTTCGCCGGCTTCGAGCTGCTCGACCCGGGCGTGGTGTGGGTGCCACAGTGGCGCCCGGAGACACCGGAGAGCGCGGAGGACGCCGAGCAGGCGGTCTTCATGGGCGGCGTCGGACGCCTCGGTGGGTGAGCAGCGGACGGTGACGTCCTGCCCCGGCACGTTCGCCCGGGCCTGGGCCAAGGCGGTCTCCGGCACCAGCTACCTGCCGATGACCCAGGCGCAGCTGGAGGCGCTGCTGCAGCGGCTCACCGAGCGGCTGGCCGGGGCGCTGCTGGCCGAGCCGTTCGACCACCGGGTCGGCCTCCAGGTCGGCGCCGAGCTGGTCGCCGCGCACATCGCCTCGGCGGAGGGGCTGGGCCGCACGGTGGAGGTGATCCAGCTGCGCCTGGTCCGGGATCTCGGGCTGGTCGCCGACGACGTGACCGACCGGATGGCCCGGCTGCTGGCCACCGTCACCACCGGGTACGCCCGCGCGCTGCGCGACCGCACCCTGGACGAGCAGGAGTCGATCCGCCGGGCGGCGATGATGGCCCGGGCCCAGGCCGAGCGGGCGTTGCGCGACAGCGAGTCCCGCTTCCGGCACCAGGCCACCCACGACCCGCTGACCGGCCTGCCCAACCGGGCCCTGTTCACCGAGCGGCTGAGCGCGGCCATCGCCGAGCCGGGCGGGGGCGCGGACCGGGTCGCCGTCTGCTTCCTCGACCTCGACCGGTTCAAGGTGGTCAACGACTCGCTCGGTCACCAGGTCGGCGACGCCCTGCTGGTGGCGGTCGCCCAACGGTTGCGCCGGGCGCTCGGCGAGCACCTGGTCGCCCGGTTGGGCGGAGATGAGTTCGTCGTGCTGGTGGAGCGTACGGCCCGTGCCGACGACGCGGTCCGGGTCGCCGAGGCGGCGCTGACCGCGGTCGGCGAGCCGGCTCTGGTGCACGGGCACGAGCTGACCGTGTCGGCCAGCATCGGCATCGTGGAGCGTCCGGTCGCCGGCACCACGCCGGGCGAGCTGATGCGGGCGGCGGACAGCACCCTGCACTGGGCGAAGGCGGCCGGCGGCGCGCGCTGGTCCATCTTCGACCCCGAGCGGCACCGCGCCGACCTGGCCCGGTACGCCCTCTCCGCGGCCATCCCCACCGCCATCGACCGGGGCGAGTTCTTTCTGGACTACCAGCCGCTGACCTCGCTGCGCGACGGCACGCTGGTCGGGGTGGAGGCGCTGGTGCGGTGGCGCCACCCCGAGCTCGGCCTGCTGCGCCCGGACACGTTCATCGGGCTGGCCGAGGAGACCGGGCTGATCGTCCGGCTCGGGAGCTGGGTGCTGGCCGAGGCGTGCCGGGAGGCGTCCACCTGGTCGGCCGCCGGCCCGGCGCCGTTCGTCAGCGTCAACCTCGCCGTCCGCCAGGTGCACCGGCCGGAGCTGGTCGCCGAGGTACGCGAGCTGCTGCGCCGCACCGGCCTGCCACCCGAGCGGCTGCAGCTGGAGATCACCGAGAGCACCATGATGAGCACCGCCGAGGAGCCGGTGCGCGCGCTGCGGATCCTGGCCGACCTCGGGGTGCGGATCGCCATCGACGACTTCGGCACCGGCTACTGCAACCTGGCGTACCTGCGGGACCTGCCGGTGACCGAGCTGAAGGTGGCCGGCGAGTTCGTCACCGGGCTGCGCGCGCCGGCCACCGAGCCGGCCGGCCGCACCGACGAGCGGATCCTCGCCTCGCTGGTCTCGCTGGCCCACGCGCTGGACCTGACCGTCACCGCCGAGGGGGTGGAGACCGCCGGGCAGGCCGACCGGCTGCGGGCGATCGGCTGCGACACCGGCCAGGGCTGGCACTTCGGCCGCCCGGGGCCGGCGGACCGGCTGCCGGGCCGGGTGCCCACGCTCGTCGGCACCGGCGGCGACGGCGGCAACCGGCCCTGAGCCCCGGGGATCAGCCGGCGAGCAGCGCGGCCATCCGGTGCGCCTGGGTCTCCCAGCGCCACTCCCGCTCCACCCAGGCCCGACCGGCCGCGCCGAGCTGGCGGGCCAGGTCCCGGTCGGCGAGCAGGGTGGCCACCCGGTCGGCGAGGGCGGCGACGTCCCGACCGCCCACCACGTAACCGGTCTCCCCCTCGCGGACCGCGTCCGGCGCGCCGCCGGAGTCGCCGGCCACCACGGGCAGGCCGGTGGCCGACGCCTCCAGGTAGACGATGCCGAGCCCCTCCACGTCCAGGCCGCGGTTGCGGGTCCGGCAGGGCATCGCGTAGACGTCGCCGGCCGCGTAGTGGGCGGGCAGCTCGGCCGACGGCACCGAGCCGGTGAAGACCACGTCCCGCTCCACCCCGACCTGCCGGGCCAGCTTCTCCAGCGTCGCCCGGTACGGCCCGCCGCCGACCACCAGCAGCGCCGCGTCCGACACCCGGCGGCGGATCTCCGGCAGGGCCCGGATCAGCATGTCCTGCCCCTTGCGGGGAACCAGCCGGGACACGCAGACCACCACCGGCCGGTCGGCCAGCCCGAGCCGGACCCGGACCGGCTCCCCGTCGACGGACGGGTGGTAGGTGTCGACGTCCACCCCGGGGGCGAGCCGGCGCAGCTCGGTGACGCCGTGCAGCGCGCGTTCCAGCCGTACCCGGGTGTAGTCGCCGAGGTAGGTGACCACGTCCGTACCCCGGCCGATCCGGCGCAGCGCGGACCGGGCGGCGGGCAGCGCGGCCCAGCCGACCTCATGGCCGTGGGTGAGCGCGACCGCCCGGCGGACGCCGGCCCGGCGGCGCAGCCCGGCGGCGAGCAGCCCGAGCGGGGCGGCGGCGCCGAACCAGACGGTGTCGCAGTCGTGCTCGCGGGCGAGCCGGGCGGCCCGGCGGGCGATCAGCGGGGTGGGCAGCAGCACCCGGGTCCGCTCCCGGATCACCGGGAACGGCTGGTCGGCGTCGAACTTGGCCGCACCGGGCCAGCTGGACGCGTAGACCACCACCGAGCCGGTGGGCTGGCGCACCGCCAGGTTGTGCACGAAGGACTGGATGCCGCCGGGTCGCGGCGGGAAGTCGTTGGTGATCAGCAGCGTACGGCTCATCGGCCGGCCTTCCGGGCGAAGAAGCGGGCGGCGGCCATCCGCTCCACGGTGGACGGGTGCGAGGCCGACCAGAGGTACTCGGCGCGGGGCGGATCCGGGTCGGCCAGGTTGACCCCGGCCAGCCGGCGCTGCATCGCCTCGAAGGTGGCCGGGTCGGCGGTCAGCGCCAGGGCGTGCGCGTCGGCGCGCGCTTCGACCCGGCGGGAGACCAGCGCCTGGACCGGGGTGGCGACCAGCCCGGCCACCGTGACCAGGGCGATCAGCAGCGGGAACGCGCGCGGTTCGGCGATCTGGTCGACCCCGGCCTGGCGCAGCAGCGGCGTCCACGAGCCGATCAGGTAGAGCGCGACCACGGCCGCGGCGGCGCCCAACGCACCGGTCAGCGTGCCGGTCCAGACGTCCCGGTCCTTGGCGTGGCCCAGCTCGTGGGCGACCACGCTGGTCACCTCGGCCGGGGTGGCCTCGCGCAGCAGGGTGTCGTAGACGACCACCCGGCGGGTCGGGCCGAGCCCGGAGACGTACGCGTTGACCGCCCGGGTGCGGCGGGACGCGTCGGCGACCAGCACGTCGCGGACGGGCACCCCGTCCCGGGCGGCCAGGCTGGTCAGCTCGGTGCGCAGCGGGCCGGCCTCCATCGGGGTGAACCGGTTGAACACCGGCTCCACCAGCACCGGCAGCACGAAGGAGAGCAGCACCACCAGGCCGGCCGCGCCGGCCGCGCCGAACGCCCACCACCAGCGCGGGGCGAGCCGGGTGACGGCGTAGAAGCCGAGCAGCGCGACCGCCCCGATCACCGCGCTGACCGCGTACGACTTGAGCAGGTCGACGGCCCAGCCGCTCCAACCGTGGGTGCTCAGCCCGTACCGGGTGAGCACGGACTGCCGCCAGGCCGCGAACGGCAGGGTGAGCAGGTCGGCGACGAGGATAACGGCGAGCCCGCCGAGTACCGCGCGGGCGATCCAGTGGCCGCCGAACGGGCGGCCGGCCAGCTCGACCAGGCGCGCGCCCAGCGGGGTGAGCCCGAGCAGCAGCGCCACCAGCAGCCCGGCGGCCAGCCCGCCGTACGACCCGGGACGCAGCGCGGCGTGGAGTTCCCGCCCCCGGGTCACCTGGTCAACGGGGAGGTCACGCAGCGCGGCGAGCTGGTCGGCCCGGGGCGCGGGCGGGCGGTGCCAGGGCACCAGCAGCGCGCCGGCCACCACCAGCGCCAGCACCAGGGCGGCCAGCGTCAGCAGCGCCCAGCCGCGCGGGCTCACGCCGGCACCTCGCCCGCCGGGCCGCCGCCATCACGCCGTACCCGCGTCATGCCGCTCCTCCTGCCGTGGCCGCCCATCCTATTGCCCGCCCGACCGGTCGGGTCGAGGGGAGGCGGGCGTCAACTGACATCGCCTTGGCGTCATTTGACGCCACCGAGAGGCCATATCCTCTTGCCATGACGTCATGATGGTGCCACTATGACGTCATGGATTTGAACTCGTACGTCGAAAGCCTCCGACGGGAGCTGGTCGACGCCGCCGAACTCGGCGGTGCCGACGCCCGCAGCCTCGCCGGTCGGCTCACCGGGCCGATGGAGTCGGCGTTCCGGCTCGCCCTGCTGGAGGCGCTCTCCGGCGCCGCCGCCGAGATCACCCGCGACCTGGCCCCCGGCTCGGTCGAGGTCCGGCTGCGCGGCCGGGAGCCCTACTTCGTGGTGACACCACCACCCGCCGAACCGCAGCCCGACACCACCGAGCCGGCGGACGTCCCGGTGACGGCTCCCGAGGCCGAAGACGGCCCCGTCTCCCGGATCAGCCTCCGCCTGCCCGACCAGCTCAAGGGTCGGGTGGAGGAGGCGGCCAACCGGGACGGCCTCTCGGTCAACGCCTGGCTGGTGCGGGCCGTCACCGCCGCCGTCCAGTCCGGCTCCCCCACCCGGCCCACCACCCTGGCCCCGCGCAGCGCCCAGCACTTCACCGGCTGGGTCCGATGACCATCCCCACCCTTTCCCCGAGGAGGAACACCGTGCCCACCTTCAACACCCCCGGACCGGTCGAGACCACCATCGAGGTCGTCGTCGGCGACGTCCGGATCACCGCCGCCGACCGCGACACCACCGTCGTCGAGGTACGCCCCACCGACCCGGCCGCCGAGGCGGACGTCCGGGCCGCCGAGCAGACCCGGGTCGAGTACGCGGACGGCCGGCTGCTGATCCGCGCGCCGCGCCAGAAGGTGCTCGGCATGTTCGGCAAGCCCGGCTCCGTCGACGTCACCGTCGACCTGCCGACCGGCTCCTCCGTACGCGGCACCGCCTCGGTCGGGGCCTTCCGCTGCGCCGGCCGGCTCGACGAGTGCCGGCTGAAGACCTCGGCCGGCGACCTCGAGGTCGACCGGACCGGCCCGCTCGAGGCGTCCACGTCGGTCGGCGCGGTCGAGGTGGCCGCCGTCGCCGGGCGCGCCGAGGTGAGCACCGACTCGGGCCGGATCCGGATCGGCGAGGTGGACGGCGCCGCCGTCATCAAGAACTCCAACGGCGACAGCTTCGTCGGCGTCGTCGCCGGCGACCTGCGGATCAACGCCGCGAACGGCCACATCGTCGTCGACCGGGCCGGCGCCGGGGTCACCGCCGCGACCGCCAACGGCGACATCCGTCTCGGCGAGGTGTCCGGCGGCGCCGTGTCGATGAAGACCGCGATGGGCCGGTTGGAGGTCGGCATCCGCCCCGGCGCCGCCGCCTGGCTGGACCTGCACACCCAGTTCGGCACGGTGCGCAACGAGATCGCCCCGTCGGACGCCCCGACCGCCGGCGACCGGACCGTCGAGGTCCGGGCCCGCACCGCGTACGGCGACATCGTCGTCCGGCGCAGCTGACCGAGCCGGCGCGCTCAGGCCGCCGTCCGACCCCGCCGCCCCGCACGGGGGGAGACGGCGGGGTCGGACGGCGGCAGCACCTCCACCTCGAAGCCGGCCCGGGCGAACACCTCGATCGCCCGGGCCTCGGCCGCGCCCAGGCCGGCCGTCGGCGAGTCCACGTCGAACAGAGCGGTCACCAGACACTCGGCGCAGCCCGCGCCGCGGATGTCACAGCGGTCGCACTCGATCAGCATCGTGCCTCCTGCGGACGGAGTCGGGCAGCGGGGTTGGCATCCTCGTCACCACCCGGCCACCGTCGGTCAGGTCGGACACTAGTCATCGGGTACGACACAATCGGACAACGGTGATCAACACGGCCCGAACGACGGCCGCCGTCCACGCCTCGCCGCGAGGGCGACGGCTGCCGTCCGCCCCTCGCCGTACGAACGTCAGGAGCGGGCCAGCCGGCGCAGCAGCGAGTCCGCCCCCAGCGGGTACGCGCCGTGCCGGCGTACCCCGTCGGCGACCTCCCGGTCGGAGGAGACCACCACCACCGGGCGGCCGGGCGGTTCGGCCCGGACCAGGCGCCGGATCAGCTCGTCGGCCGTCTCGCCCTTGCGCGAGAACAGCACCCGCACCCCGCGCGGCGCCGGCGGCAGCCCGTGCATCCGCTCGGCGCCGTCGAAGACCACGGTCACCTCGTCACCGGTCTGCGCGGCGATCCCGCCGAGGCCGGTGATCAGGCGTTTGCGCTGCTGCTCCAGCGACATCTCACCGAAGCCGCGCTTGGTCACGTTGTAGCCGTCGACCACCAGGTGCGCGCGGGGCAGGGCGAGCAGCTGGTCCAGCCGGGCCGGGTCGTCGGTGTCCCGGGCCCGGGCGCCCGGGCCGCCACCGGCCGGGTTGGCCGGCGACTCGGAGAACGCGTCCGCGACGAAGTCCGCCGGCAACTTCTCCACCGGGTCCAGGGCCAGCTCCCGGCGCAGGCCGACGGCGGCCTGCCCGATGGTCTCCAGCAGCAGCCAGAGCCGGGCGTCGTCGACCGAGCGGGCCTCCTTCGCGGTGGCCCTGGCCACCCCGGCCGCGGCCTCCGCCTCGGCCAGCCGGGCCCGGACCCGGCGCAGCTCAGCGTCGGTGTCGGCGGTCGCCCGGGCGGCCCGGCCGCGCTCGGTGGCCAGCAGCTCCGCGGCCCGGCGCTCGCGGGCCTGGACCTCGCGCAGGGTACGGCCCAGCTGACGGTTCTCCTCGCGCAGCTGACCCAGCTCCTCCCGGACCCGGGCCAGCTCGTCGCGGAGCTTGTCCGCCTCGACCCGGGCCACCGCCCGGTCGTGCTCGGCCCGGGTGGCCCGCTGCTCGGCCTCGCGGACCAACTCGGCGACGACCGCGCTGTCCGCCTCGGCGCGCACCGCGGCGCCGCTGGCGTCGATCAGCTCGCGCCAGCCGCGCGGGCGGGCCAGGTAGGCCAGCGCGGCCACCTCGACCGGATCGGCGGCGGCCGGCGCGGTGCCGTCGACCACGGCCGCGCCGAGGTCGCCGGCGTCGGCCAGGACCCGCGCGGTGACCCGCTGCCGGAACAGTGGGTCGGCGGTGAGCTGGGCGGCGATCGCCGGCGCGCCCAGCCGGGCCCGCCGGTTCGGGGCGAACTTGGCCACCCGGCGCAGCGGCACCGGCACCTCGTCGGCCGGCAGCACCGGCAGCACCGTCGCGGTAAGCGCGACGATCCGCTGGCGGACCGGCTCGGGCAGCGTCGGCTCGGGCTCGGCCGCTGTCGGCGCGGAATCCGCGGCGGTCGGCGCAGGCTCCGCGGGGGTCGGCTCGGGCTCGGACTCCGGCGGTGTCGGCTCCGGCTCGGGCGCCCCCGCACCCGGCTCCACGCCGCCGGAGAGCGCGGCGTCGGACGACTCCTCGGGGAGGTGGTCGTCGTACGGCTCGGTGAGGGGCATGGGGCAAGTCTCCCACCGCGAGCGGGCCCACTGCCGGGCGAGTGAGCCGATCTCTCATCCTAGCGCCGGGGTGACCGGTGGGGCCGGTGTGCGGGGAGTGTCGGACCGGGCGGCTAACCTGCCGGCCGTGACACGAGGGGAGTTCGTCCAGCAGTCGTTGGCCGGTCTGGATCCGCCGGCCGACGGTCGGGTCGACCCGGCGCTGCCGCTGCACGCGACGACCTTCGTGGTGGTCGACCTGGAGACCACCGGTGGGGCCCCCGACGGCGGCGGGATCACCGAGATCGGTGCGGTCAAGGTGCGCGGCGGCGAGCAGCTGGGGGTGCTGGGCACCCTGGTCAACCCGGGCGTGCCGATCCCGCCGTTCATCACCGTGCTGACCGGGATCACCCAGGCCATGCTCGTCCCGGCGCCGCCGATCGAGCAGGTGCTGCCCAGCTTCCTGGAGTTCCTCACCGACGCCGTGCTGGTGGCGCACAACGCCCCCTACGACGTGGGCTTCCTCAAGGCCGCCTGCGCGAAGCACGGCTACCGCTGGCCCAATCCCCGGGTGCTGGACACCGCCGCGCTGGCCCGCCGGGTGCTCACCCGCGACGAGGTGCCCAACCGCAAGCTCGGCACGCTCGCGGCCTACTTCCGCACCGCCACCCAGCCCACCCACCGGGCGCTCGACGACGCCCGGGCCACCGTGGACGTGCTGCACGGGCTGATCGGCCGACTGGGCGGGCACCGCGTCGACACGATCGGCGAGGCGATCGAGTTCACCCGGGCGGTCACCCCCACCCAGCGGCGCAAGCGGCACCTCGCCGAGGGGCTGCCCAAGGCGCCCGGCGTCTACATCTTCCGCGCCGCCGACGGCCGCCCGCTCTACGTCGGCACGTCCGGTGACATCGCCACCCGGGTGCGCAGCTACTTCACCGCCGCCGAGAAGCGGGCCCGGATGTCCGAGATGCTGGCCGCGGCCGAGCGGGTCGAGGCGGTCGAGTGCGCCCATCCGCTGGAGGCCGAGGTCCGCGAGCTGCGGCTGATCGCCGCGCACGCCCCGCCGTACAACCGGCGGTCTAAGTTCCCCGAGCGGATGGTCTGGCTGAAGCTGACCGACGGGCCGTACCCACGGTTGTCGGTGGTGCGCAACCTCGCCCCCGGAGACACCGCCTACCTCGGCCCGTTCCGCTCCAAACAGGCCGCCGAGCTGGCCGCGGCCGGCTTCCACGACGCGGTCCCGCTGCGCCAGTGCACCCACCGGCTGTCGTTGCGCACGGTGACGCCGTCCTGCGCGCTGGCCGAGCTGGGTCGCTGCCCGGCGCCCTGCGAGCACCGGATCTCTCCGGAGGAGTACGACGACCGTGCGGCCGCCCCGTTCCGCACCGCGACGGCGAGCGACCCGCAGGTGGTGGTGGACGCCCTGCTGGCCCGGATCGGCACGCTGGCGGCGGCCCAGCGCTACGAGGAGGCGGCGGTGGTCCGGTCCCGGCTGGCCGCGGTGCTGCGGGCGGCCGTACGCATGCAGCGGTTGGCCGGGCTGACCCGGATCGCCGAGCTGGCCGCCGCCCGGCGTGCCCCCGGCGGCGGCTGGGAGCTGGCCCTGGTCCGGCACGGCCGGCTGGCCGGGGCCGGGGTATCGCCGCCCGGGGTGCACCCCCGGCCGACGATCAACGCGATCCGGGCCACCGCCGAGACGGTGCCACCCGGCCACGGTCCGGTGCCCCGGGCCTCGGCCGAGGAGACCGAGCGGATCCTGTCCTGGTTGGAGCGGCCGGAGACCCGGCTGGTGGAGATGACCTCCGGATGGTCGTCCCCGGTGGCCGGTGCGGGCCGGTTCCGCGACCTGTTGGCGAAGGCCGAGCACGGCGGATCCCACCAACTCTCAACCGAACGCTCATGAGCAAGTGTCCGATCGGACCACGGAGACTCGCATAGGCTGTCAGGGGAGTGCAGTCCTGCCCGTTTCGTGGGCCTGCTTCCGGTTGACCGCGAGGGTGACCGCGGAGCCGGGGTGAGGAGGTGTCCTTCGTGGACGTCGACGCCGGACACGGCGCCGCCCTGGGGGGCGCGCTACCGACCCAGCCCGGGGAGCTGCCGCTGTCCCGCCGGTTGCGCTCCCTGCTCAGCTGGCCGACCACCGACAGCGAACCGGTCGGGCCGTTGGTCCGTAACCACCGCGGCATCCACCCCAGCGCGGACGCGTCGGTGTTGCGCCGGGCGTACACGATCGCCGAGAACATGCACCGCGGTCAGTTCCGCAAGAGCGGCGAGCCGTACATCACCCACCCGCTCGCGGTCGCCGAGATCTGCGCCGAGCTGGGCATGGACACCACCACCCTGGTCGCCGCCCTGCTGCACGACACGGTGGAGGACACCCGCTACACCCTCCAGGCGCTCAGCGAGGACTTCGGCCCCGAGGTGGCCCACCTGGTCGACGGGGTGACCAAGTTCGACAAGGAGTTCTACGGCAAGGCCGCCGAGGCCGAGACGATCCGCAAGATGATCATCGCGGCCGGCAAGGACGTCCGGGTGCTGATCATCAAGCTGGCCGACCGGCTGCACAACATGCGTACCCTCGGGGTCCGGTCCGCGGCCTCGCGCGAGCGGATCGCGCGCAAGACCCAGGAGGTGCTGGTCCCGCTCTGCGACCGGCTCGGCATCCAGACCCTCAAGCGGGAGCTGGACGACGTGGTGCTGCTGCACCTGGAGCCCGACGAGCACGCCCGGATCGCCCGGCACGTGCACGACCGGCCCGGCTGGGACGGCTACCTCGCCGACGTGGTCGACCGGGCCAAGGCGGCGCTGCGGCGCAACCGGGTGGACGCCGAGGTCGGCGCCCGCCCCCGGCACCTCTACTCGATCTGGAAGGACACCGTCGCCGGCGGCCACCCCGCCCCCTTCGACCTGCCCCGGATCGCGATCGTGGTGGACGGCCCGGAGACCGACTGCTACGCCGCCCTCGGCGCGGTGCACGGGCTCTGGCGGCCGGTGCCCGGCCGGTTCAAGGACTTCATCGCCTCCCCCAAGAACAACCTCTACCGGTCGCTGCACACCAGCGTCTGCGGGCCGCAGGGGCGCACGGTGGAGGTGCTCATCCGCACCGAGGAGATGCACCGCTGCGCCGAGTACGGCATCGCCGCGCAGTTCCGCTTCCCGCGGTCGTCCGGTGGCTCCCGCCGGGACCAGCTGGCCTGGCTGCGCCGGGTGCTGGACTGGGAGCAGGAGGCCCCCGACCCGGCCCAGTTCCTCCGCTCGCTGCGCGGCGACCTGGCCGAGGCGCAGATCCAGGTGGTCGCCGACGGGCGGCAGGTGGTGCTCCCGGCCGGCGCCACCCCGGTGGACCTGGCGTACGAGCTGGGCACCGAGCGCGGCGACCACTGCCTCGCCGCCCGGATCAACGGCCGGCTGGCGCCGCTGGCGTCCGAGCTGGACGAGGGCGACGTGGTGGAGATCTTCACCGAGAACGACGCGGAGAGCGGGTTCGAGGCGGACGCCGCGCCCCGCGGCCCCCGGCGGGAGTGGCTCGGCTTCGTCAAGTCACCGCACGCCCAGATGCAGATCAACCGCTGGTTCGCCGAGCACACCTCGCCGGGCATCTCGATCGCCGACAAGGTACGCCTCGGCCGGGCCACCATCGGGCTGGCGCTGCGCAAGCACGACCGCGGGCTGGCCAGCGACCTGCCGCTGCTGCGGCTGTCCGAGGAGCTCGGCTACCCCGACCTGGAGACCATGCTGGTGGCGGTCTTCGACCGCGCCCTGGAACCGGACACCGTGGTACGCCAGCTCATCGACCTGGTCGACCACCGGCAGTGACCCGACCGGGCCGATCCGTCCGGGTCACCCGTCGCCCCGCCCACCGGGGCCGGCCCGGCACGGCTAGCCTGGGGTCATGATCCCCCGCTCCCGCGCCACCGGCAGGGCCGTCGCCTACAAGGTGTTCTACCGGCTGCCGGTGGGCGTGCGCCGCCGGCTGGTACGGCTCGCGGTGCGCAAGTACATCGTCGGGGCGGTGACCCTGGTCCGGGACGCCGAGGCCACCGGTCCGGGCCGGATCCTGCTGCTGCGCCAGCCGCCCGGGCACAGCTGGACGCTGCCGGCCGGGCTGCTGCAGCGCGGCGAGACCCCGGTGGTCGGCGCGGCCCGCGAGCTGCACGAGGAGTCCGGCATCCGGCTGTCCCCCGACCGGCTGCGCCCCGCCGTGCCGAACGCCCTGGTGCACGACAAGGGCTGGGTGGACATGGTCTTCGAGACGGAGGTGCCCGCCTCCCGCACCGCGCTGAAGGTCGACGGCGCCGAGGTCTTCGAGGCCGGCTGGTATCCGCTGGACGAGCTGCCCCGGCTGAGCCGGGCGACCGCCAACCTGCTCGGGCATTACGGCATCGGGCCGCGGGCCGGGAAGGTTCCGCCGGCCGGCCGCCCGCCCGCGTGAGCACCGCCGGGGCGGAGGTCTGCGCCGTGGTGCTCGCCGCCGGCGAGGGCACCCGGCTGCGCCCGCTCACCGAGACCCTGCCCAAGGCGCTCTGCCCGGTCGGCAACGTGCCGCTGCTGGAGCGGGCGCTGGCCCGGCTGGCCGGGCTGGGGCTCACCGGGCCGGGTCGGGTCGCGGTGAACGCCTGTTACCTCGCCGAGCAGGTGGTGGCGCACGTCGGTCACCGGGCGCACCTGTCGGTCGAGCCCGGGGACCCGCTCGGCACCGCCGGCGGGCTGGGCAACCTGCGGGACTGGATCGCCGGGCGCGGGGTGCTGGTCGGCAACGCCGACGCGTACCTCGCCGACCCGGACGCCCCGCCGGGCCCGGACATCGCCGCGCTGCTGGCCGGCTGGGACGGGCACGGCGTACGGCTGCTCGGTCAGCCGGCCGCGGACCCGGCGGCCCCCGGCACCTTCGCCGGGTACGCCTTCACCGGGTTCTCGCTGCTGCCCTGGCACCGGGTCCGGGAGCTGCCGGCGACCTTCGGTGACCTGGTCCGCGCGGTGTGGCGGCCGGCCGAGGCGGCCGGTGAGCTGACCGTGGTGCCGTACCCCGGCACGTTCTTCGACACCGGCACGCCGGCCGACTACCTGGCGGCGAACCTGCACGCGGCCGGCGGCGGCGAGCTGGTCGACCCGGGCGCGACAGTGACCGGCCGGGTGCGGCAGGCGGTGGTCGGCGCGGGCGCGGTGGTACGCGGCGACGTGCGGCGGGCGGTGGTCTGGCCCGGCGCGACGGTCGGGCCCGACGAGCGGCTGCGCGACGCGGTACGCGCCGACGGCGGCCTCACCGTGCCCGCCGGCCGGCCCGATCCCGCCCTGCCGGCGGGCGAGGACCTAGCATGAGCCACGACGTCGACGAACGGAGAAACGTCCAGTGATCACCGCGATCGTCCTGATCGACTGCGCCACCGACTCGATCCCCGAGGTGGCGGAGAACCTGGCCAACCTGTCCGGTGTCAGCGAGGTCTACTCGGTGGCCGGGCACGTCGACCTGATCGCCATCGTCCGGGTCCGGGAGTTCGAGCAGATCGCCGAGGTGATCGCCGGCAGCATCTCCAAGGTGCCCGGAGTGATCAACACGGAGTCACACATCGCGTTCCGGGCGTACTCCCAGCACGACCTGGAGGAGGCCTTCGCGATCGGGCTGAACGCCGACTGACCCACCGGCCGACCCGCTGCCGAAAACCGGCCCGGCACGCGGCGGCCGGCCCGCCCCGGAGGGCGGACCGGCCGGTGCTGGCGCGATGCCGTCAGCTGTTGCCGGGAGCCGGCGTCTGGGTGGCGCCGCCCGGAGCGGGCTGCTCGGTGCCGCCCGGAGCGGGCTGCTCGGTGGTGCCGCCCGGCGCCGGGGACTCGGTGCCGCCCGGCGTACCGCTACCGCCCGGGCCCGGGGTGCCGCTGGCGCTGGCCTGCGGGACCGGGATGCCCAGCTGCTGGGCCAGTGCGACGAGCGCGTCGTAGTGCGCCTGCAGGACCGGCAGCGCGTCCTGGGCCAACTGGACCACGGACTGCTCGGAACCCTGCGAGATCTCGGTCTGGGTGGCCTGGATGGCCTGCACGTGGCCGGCCAGCTGGGCGGTCACCCACGCCTTGTCGAACTCGGCGCCCTTGAGGGTGCCCAGCTTGTCGAGGACCTTCTGCTGGTCGGCGGTGGGCTGGCTCGGCAGGGTCACGTTCAGCTGCTGCGCGGTGCTCTGCACCGTCTGGTCCAGCTGGGTGTGGTCCGTGACGAACATCTGCCCCAGGTCCTTGACCTGCTGGTTCTGTGCCTTCTGCTGCGCCAGGTTACCTGCGGTGATCTCGAACAGGTTCACCTGGTGCACCGCCTGCAGGTACTGGGTGTCCTGCGTCGACGGCTGTGCCGCGGCCTGGGCCGCGGCCGCGGGCGCCAGGCCGACCACCACCAGCGTGGCCAGCAGTCCCAGGCGTTTGATACCCAACATGTGTCCCTCCCCGTTTCGTTGGACCGCACGGATACCCGGCTGACGAGGGTTATTCCTGCGTTTCCACCCGTTGGGGACGGCGGCGGCCCGAAGGGCGGACGGCGGGGCGGGAAACGGACGTGGCGCCCGCCGGAGAGGATCCGGCGGGCGCCACGGTCGGGCGGTACGGGTGGTCAGCCGCGGCGCTCGCCGCTGCCGATCTCCTCGCGCTCGGGTCGAGCCTCGACCGGCGGGTGCCCCGGCGAGACCGGCGCCTCGGCCGGCTTCTCGATCGGGTAGAAGAAGCCCCGGATGGCCGGGCCGAGGGCACCGAGCCGGTTCATCTTCTTCGGCACCGGCCAGCCGACGTACTCCAGCTCACCGTGCCCGTCGGCGTGCCCGTCAACCGCGGAGAGCGGCTGGTGCACCTCGACGAAGCGGCCGTCCGGCAGGCGCCGGATGATGCCGGTCTCCACACCGTGGGCCAGCACCTCGCGGTCGTGCTGCTGCAGACCGAGGCAGAGGCGGTAGGTGATGTAGTACGCCAGCGGCGGGACCACCAACAGGCCGATCCGGCCCGCCCAGGTCATCGCGTTGAGGCTGATGTGGAACTTGTCGGCGATCACGTCGTTGCCGCCGGAGAGGGTCAGCACGACGTAGAAGGCGACCGCCATCGCGCCCACCGCGGTGCGGGCCGGGACGTCCCGGGGCCGCTGCAGCAGGTTGTGGTGCTTGTAGTCCTTGAGGCGGCGCGCCTCCACGAACGGGTACATCGTCGACAGGCCGACCAGGATGCCGGGCAGCACGACCGTCGGCCAGAACAGCGGCGGGATGACGTACCCGTCGCCGATCGGGATGTTGATCTGCCACGCCGGCATGAGGCGGGTGGAGCCGTCGAGGAACATGACGTACCAGTCGGGCTGGCTGGCCGCCGAGACCACCCACGCCTCGTACGGGCCGAAGTACCAGATCGGGTTGATCTGGAACAGACCGCCCATCAGCGCGACCACGCCGAAGACGATCATGAAGAAGCCACCCTGCTTGAGGGCGTAGCGCGGGAACATCCGCTCGCCGACCACGTTCTCGTTGGTCCGGCCGGGGCCGGGCCACTGGGTGTGCTTCTGCTTGAACACCAGACCCAGGTGGGCGCTGATCAGGGCGACCAGCAGACCCGGGATGAGCAGCACGTGGGCGATGAAGAACCGGCTGATGATGATCTCACCCGGGAACTCGCCACCGAAGATCGACGAGGTCAGCCAGGAACCGACCACCGGGATCGACAGCATGATGCCGGAGGCGATCCGCAGGCCGGTGCCGGAGAGGCCGTCGTCCGGCAGCGAGTAGCCGGTGAAGCCGGCCAGGAAGCCGACCCAGAACAGCAGCGAGCCGATGATCCAGTTCGTCTCCCGCGGCTTGCGGAACGCGCCGGTGAAGAAGACCCGCATCATGTGCACCACGATCGCGGCCATGAACAGCAGCGCCGACCAGTGGTGCATCTGCCGCATGATCAGACCACCCCGGACGTCGAACGACAGGTCCAGGCTGGAGGCGTACGCGGCCGACATCGGGGTGCCCCGCAGCGGGGCGTAGCTGCCGTTGTAGACCACCTCGGTCATCGCCGGCTCGTAGAAGAAGGTCAGGAACACACCGGTCAGCAGCAGGATCACGAACGAGAAGAGCGCGATCTCACCGAGCAGGAAGGACCAGTGGTCCGGGAAGACCTTGTTGAGCAGCTTGCGCAGGGGCGTGGCCACCTGGAAGCGGTCGTCCACTCCCCCGGCGGTCTTTGCCGGCACCGCTGCTACGTCGAACTTTCGGCGCTTCATGGCCGCTCCCAGAAGTCGGGGCCGATGGTTTCGGTGTAGTCGGACTTCGCCACGAAGAAGCCCTCCTCGTCCACCTCGATCGGCAGCTGCGGGAGCCGCCGGCTGGCCGGACCGAAGACCGGTCGAGCGTTGTCGGTGATCTGGAACTGCGACTGGTGGCAGGGGCAGAGCAGCCGGTTGGTCTGCTGCTCGTAGAGGCTGGCGGGGCAGCCGGCGTGGGTGCAGATCTTGGAGAACGCCGCGTAGTTGCCCCACATGTAGTCACCGTGGCCGACCCGCGCGTTGGCCTCGCGGGACTCCTGCGCGTCGTCCTCCCGCAGGTGGATCAGCAGGGTCGGCGAGTCGGCGTGCTTGTTGCTCACGCCGTCCTTGATGCCGGGGAAGACCGTGAGCTGGCCGCCGGCGCTGACGTCGGCCGGCCGGATCGGCCGGCCGTCCTCGCGGACCAGCCGGATCTTCTTACCGCCCTCGGCCGGCGCGAAGCCGGTGGTGAACATCTGGTTGTTCTTGTGCGGCTGCGAGATCAGGCCACCGACCAGCGGCGCCGCGGCGACCGCGCCCACCGGCAGCAGGCCGGCGACCAGCGAGACCCCGAGCAGCGGGCGACGCCGCACGCCGAGCTCGTCGGCCATGTAGAGCATGGTCTCGCCGGTGATCTTACGATCCTCCGGGGTGCCCGGCTGGTCGTGCCGGTCCTGGATCGAGACCTCCTTGGGCAGCAGCTTCTTGCCCCAGGTGAGGATGCCGAAGCCGATGCCGAGCAGGGCGACGCCCAGGGTGAGGCCGAGCAGCGGGGTGTACAGCTTGTCGCCGCCCCGGCCGGCCTCGTACCGCCACGGCCACCAGATGTAGATGGCCAGGAAGGCCGTCGCGGCCAGGCCGGTGAGCAGGAAGAACAGCGAGACCGTACGGGTCAGCCGGCGCTCGGCGCGGCTGCCCGGGACGACCTGCTCCTCGTAGTGGACGATCTCGATGTCGTCCCGACGCGCGCCCTCCTGGACGACGTCGAACCGGGACAGCCGGGGGTCCAGGACGTCGAGCTCTTCCCGGCCCTCGGGGGCCTGGCGCTCGGTGTGGGTGCTCATGCCGTCACCTCGCTACGGGCGGTGCCGGCGAACGGCACCACGGCAATGGTACAGATGTTCTGCATGATCACGACTTGCCCGCGATCCAGAGGCTGGCGAAGACCAGCGCGACGATGCCGACCAGGAAGATCGCCAGCCCCTCGGTGGAGGGGCCGTACCGGCCGAGGTTGAAGCCGCCCTGGTCCTGGTCGGCCTTCAGGGTCTCCTGGATGTAGGCGATGATGTCCGCCTTCTGCTCCGGAGTGATCTGGTTGTCGCCGAAGACCGGCATGTTCTGCGGTCCGCTCAGCATCGCGGCGTAGATCTGCCGGTCGCTGGCCGGGTGCAGGCTCGGGGCGTACTTGCCGGAGGAGAGCGCGCCGCCGCCACCGCCGAAGGCGTGGCACTGCGAGCAGTTGATCCGGAACAGCTCACCGCCGGTGGCCAGGTTGGCTCCCTCGCGCAGGTTGCCCTGCGGGACCTGCGGGCCACCGCCGAGCTCCTGGATGTACTGGCCGAGCTGGCGCACCTGCTCGTCGGTGAAGACCGGGGGCTTGCGCATGGCCTGCGCCTCCTGGCGGGCCATCGGCATGCGGCCGCTGCCGACCTGGAACTCCACCGAGGCGGCGCCGACGCCGATCAGGCTCGGGCCACGACCCTCGACACCCTGCGCGTTCTGCCCGTGGCAGGTCACACAACTCACGTCGAACAGCGCCTTGCCCTCGGCGGCGGCGCCCGTGATCGGCGGGTTTTCCTGCGCCTGCGCGGTGGGGGCGAAGACCGTGTAGGCGCCACCGGCCAGGGTGAGCGCGGCGATCAGCCGGACCGCGGCGCCCAGCCGGCGGCGGCCCCTGCTGCGCGCCACGGGCCGCCCGCGCAGTCGCGCGAGCAGACCGCGTCGGCGGTCGTTGTCAGAAGTCATGACCTGTGTCCTTAACCGGTTGGACCTTGTCTCAGGGGACGGAGCAGCGGCGCGGTTCGTGACGCGCCAAGATCACTGAAGCCAGTAGATCATGGCGTAGAGGGCGATCCACACCACGTCGACGAAGTGCCAGTAGTACGACACGACGATCGCCGAGGTGGCCTGGGCCGGGGTGAACCGGCCCATGGTGGTGCGGACCATGAAGATGATGAAGGCGATGAGACCACCGGTCACGTGCAGACCGTGGAAGCCGGTGGTCAGGTAGAACATCGACCCGTACCCGTCTCCGTTGATCTTCACGCCCTCGTGCACCAGGTTCCGGTACTCGTTCGCCTGGCCGAGCACGAAGATCAGGCCCATCACGAAGGTGATCGTGAACCAGCGCCGCAGGGCGTGGACGTCACCCTTCTCGGCCGCGAAGACACCGAGCTGGCAGGTCACCGAGGAGAGCACCAGGATCACCGTGAACGTGGTCGCGTACGGGATCTTGAGGACCTCGGTGTGCTCCGCCCACTGCTCCGGCGCCGCGGCGCGGATGGAGAAGTACATCGCGAACAGCGCCGCGAAGAACATGAGTTCGCTGGAGAGCCACACGATCGTCCCGACGCTGACCATGTTGGGTCGCGTCAGAGAGTGGATCCGGCTCTTGTCAATGGCTGGGGCCGCAGTCACGCCGTCATTATTGCCCTTGACCGGCGGCGGCGATCAGCGGGGTGGCAAACCCACGCCGTCCGTGGTGCTCCGGTGGCCCGGCCGGGGTGGTCCGGTTCGCCTGGCCTACCCTGAAAAGCGTGCTGCACGTCGATTCGATCATCGCCGCGACCTCGGCGACCGCGCCCGCCGGCCCGGCGGCCGCCGCGGCGTCGCTGCCGCCGTTCACCGTCGAGCGGGTCTTCACCGAGCTGGAGTTGGACAGCTGGCTCGCCCTGGGCCTGGTGGTGGCCGCCGGCCTGTACCTCTACGGGGTGTACCGGCTGCGGCTGCGCGGCGACCGGTGGCCGGCGGTCCGCACGGTCTGCTTCCTCGGCCCGGGCCTGGGCGGCATCGCCGCGGTCACGCTGAGCGGGCTCGGCGCGTACGACACCACCCTGCTGTCGGTGCACATGGTGCAGCACATGGTGCTGTCCATGGTCGCGCCGATCTTCCTGGCCCTGGGCGCGCCGGTCACCCTGGCGCTGCGCACCCTGCCGGTCCGCCCGCGCAAGCGACTGCTGGCGATCGTGCACAGCCGGATCGCGCGGATCTACAGCTTCCCGCTGGTGGCCTTCACCATCTTCGTGGTGAACCCGTTCGCGCTGTACTTCACCGACCTCTACCGCTACACCCTGGAACACGCCTGGGCGCACGAGCTGGTGCACGCGCACTTCATCATGACCGGCTGCGTGTTCTTCTGGCCGCTGCTGGGCCTGGACCCGCTACCCGGGCGCTGGCCGTACCCCGGCCGGGCGCTGCTGATGATGCTCTCCGTGCCGTTCCACACGGTGCTCGGTCTCACCATCATGCAGAGCACCACCCTCTTCGGCGGCGACTGGTACCCGTCGCTGCGGCTGAGCTGGTCCGACCCGTTCAGCGACCAGGTCGTCGCCGGCGGCATCCTGTGGGCCGGCGGCGAGTTCGTCAGCGTGACGATGATCGCGGTGCTGGTGGTGCAGTGGGTGAAGCAGTCCGAGCGGGAGGCCCGCCGGCTGGACCGGGAGCTGGACCGGCAGGAGGCCCGCGAGCGGGCCGCCGCCACCGCCGAGGCCGTCACGCCGGCCCCGGGCGCACCGGCCTGAGCTGCGCCGACAGCAGGTCCGCCAGCAGCCGCCGGGCGGGATGTCGGGTACGCCACACCGACCGGTACGATCGGCGGGCAGCTACGAGGTGGGAGCCAGACCGTTGATGAGTGAGCGCGATCGTCTTTGCACCGTCCTGCTCTACAGCGACGACCCGCAGGTCCGGGACCGGATGCGGTTGGCCGTCGGCACCCGCCCGGCGCCGGGTCTGGAGCTCGAGTTCGTCGAGGCCGACGACTACGCCGCCTGCGTCCGGCTGGTCGACGACTACGAGATCGACCTGATGCTGCTCGACGGTGAGGCCTCCCCCGGCGGCGGGATCGGCATCGCCCGCCAGATCAAGGACGACCGGGACGACGCCCCGCCGACCTGCGTGGTGATCGCCCGCTCGGCCGACCGATGGCTCGCGGCGTACGCGCAGGTCGACGCCGTGCTGGTGCACCCGCTCGACCCGGTGACCACCGGCAGCACGGTCGCCGAGCTGCTGCGTACGCACGCCGCCGCCTGAGTCGTCGCACTCGGCGGCGCCCCGGCGCCCGGGTGGATCGGGCGCCGGATCCCGCCCACCCCACCCACGCTCCGCTCGGGAGGCCCGCCATGGGCGATCGGACCTGGCCGCACCTGCTCCACGCGCTGCTGCGCGGCGAGGAGCTCTCCACCGCCGACACCGCCTGGGCGATGGACGAGATCATGACCGGCGCCGCCGGGTCGGCGCAGATCGCCGGCTTCGCCGTCGCGCTGCGCGCCAAGGGTGAGACGCCGGCCGAGCTCGCCGGCCTGGTCGAGGGGATGCTCGGCCGGTCGGTCGAGGTCCGGCTCCCCGACCACCTGCGGGACACCGCGCTGGACGTGGTCGGCACCGGCGGTGACCTCGCCCACACGGTCAACATCTCCACCATGACCGCGCTGGTGGTGGCCGGCGCCGGCGTCCGGGTGGTCAAGCACGGCAACCGGGCGGCCTCGTCGCTCTGCGGCACGGCCGACCTGCTGGAGTTCCTCGGCCTGCCGCTGGATCTCGGCCCGGACCAGGTGGCCCGCTGCGTGGCCGAGGCCGGCATCGGATTCTGCTTCGCCCCCCGGTTCCACCCCGGCTTCCGGCACGCCGGCCCGGTGCGGCGCGAGCTGGGCGTGCCCACCGCGTTCAACTTCCTCGGCCCGCTGACCAACCCGGCCCGCCCCCGGGCCGGCGCGGTCGGCTGCTTCGACCTGCGGATGGCGCCGGTGATGGCCGCCGTCTTCGCCGGCCGCGGCGACTCAGCGATCGTGATGCGCGGCGAGGACGGGCTGGACGAGTTCACCACCGCCGCGCCGACCCGGGTCTGGGTGGCCCAGCGGGGCGCCGTCAGGGAGGCCGTGCTGGACGCGGTGGACCTCGGGGTACCCCGGGCCACCCTGGCCGACCTACGCGGCGGTGACGCGGCGTACAACGCCGACGTGGCCCGCCGGCTGCTGGCCGGTGAGACCGGCCCGGTGCGGGACGCCGTCCTGGTCAACGCGGCGGCCGCGCTGGCCACCCAGGGCCCGCTGGACGGCGACCTGACCGAGGCGCTGCGCGCCGGGATGACCCGGGCCGCCGAGTCGATCGACTCGGGCGCCGCGGCGACCGCGCTGGAGCGCTGGATCGACACCGCCCGCGCCGCCGCCTGACGCGTGGCGCACCGTCGCTCGGCCTGGTCACCGCGCCGTGGGTGGGTGGCCGGGCGGAAGTGTCGGTGGGGGGTGGGAAACTACAGGCGAGTAGTTTTCCGTCCGGCCGGCCGCCGCGCGACCGGCCGCGTGTCGGGTGGCGGTGATGCGGTCGCCGACACCCCGGCGAGAGGAGACACGCGTGTTCGAGCGTGAGTTCTACTGCGACACCTGCGAGGGCGTGCAGCAGTTCGAGGCCCCGCCCTGCCCCGACGGGCACGGCTCCGGCTGCCCCGAGCTGGCCTGCGTCGGCTGCGGCGCCGCCGTGCTGATCGCCACGTTCACGTTCCCCGCCCCCACCCTCGACCGCCGTCGCGGCAGGGCGGTCATCAGCCACCGCCGCGCCGCCTGACCCCTTCCCACCCGTGCCGCGGCGCGCCGGCCGGAGACGTTCGCCCAGGTGCCCGCCGTCACCCCGGATCCACCGCGATGGTCGCGGCGGTGGTGGACGACCCGCCGGCTCCGCCACGTCGGCACCGCAACGAGGTGGAACGAGTCAGCTAGTCCAGCACCGCACGGAAGGCGCGCTCGCCGATGCCGCGCATCAGCGGGTTGTCCGCCGAGTGCGTCAGGAAGACCACGGACAGCGCGAGCGCCCACCCACGCGCCCGCGCCCAGGTCGCGTCGTCCGCGCGGCCGTACGCCCGTCGCAGCGCGGCACGCTGCCGCTCCCCCGGAAACAGCAGCCACGCCACGGACAGGTCGGTGGCGGGATCGCCCGAGGTGAGATCCCCGAAGTCGATCACCGCGCTGATCCGACCGCGGTCGACCAGGATGTTGGCCGGGTGCAGGTCCCCGTGCAGCCACAGCGGCGGGCCGTCCCAGGCGGGCGCGGCGATCGCCGCCGCCCAGATCCGCAGAGCGGCGGCACGGTCGGCCGGATCGACGTGCGCCAGCCCGGTCAGGACCCCCTCGGCACGCCCGACCAGTGGAATCCCGCGAACCAGGTTGACAGGTGCCTCCGAAGGAGCCGGGGCGTGCAGCGCGGCCAGGAAACCGCCGAGCGTCGCCGCGGCCGACCACAGGTCGTCGGGCTCCGACCGCGCCGCGACCCGGCCCGGGAGGAACGGCACGACACTCCACGGCCACGGGTACCCGGTCGCCGGCCGCCCGGTCCGCACCGGCGTCGGCACCGGCAACGGCAGGCGGCCGGCCAACTCCGGCAACCACCGCTGCTCGTGCGCGACGAGCTCGGCGCCCATCGCTCGCCGCGGCAACCGGACCAGGAGCTCCGTTCCGAGCCGACAGACCAGGTTGTCCCAGCCGTTGGCCAGGACCTCGACCGGCAGTCCCGCCAGGTCCGGATGCTGCTGATCGAGCAGCCGGCGGACCAGCTCGACGGAGACGGGAACCTCCGCGGCGGGCATTCGGTGAACGGCCACACCGGGAACCCTACGGCCGCCGCCCGCGGTCCCCACAGCCGCCCGTGACCGTGCCGATCCTCCCCGGACCGACCGGCCGTGAGCGGCCCACCGCGTCCACGGCTGCACCCGCCGTCCCGCTCGGCCGGGAACGTCGGGGGCGGCGGTTCGGGCGGGAGAACGGCGAGGCCCGCGTCCCCGGAGCGGGGGCGCGGGCCTCGCAAGTGCCGTCAGATCAGTGCTCGGCGGTGCGCCGGGTGCCGGTGTAGTACTCGAACAGCAGCCCGCAGGCGGCGAAGATGACCGCCACCAAGCCGAGGCCGAGCAGCCAGAACTGCCAGAACACCAGGCCCAGGCCGGCCGTGGCGGCGGCCAGCGCCAGCCCGAAGGGCCAGTAGCTGCCCGGGCTGAAGAAGCCGATCTCGCCCGCGCCGTCCGCGATCTCGCCGTCCGCCCGGTCCTCCGGGCGCAGGTCGATGCGGCGGGAGACGAACCAGAAGAAGCCACCGCACATCGAGCAGAGCAGGAACGACAGCAGCAGCGCCACCGTGCCGACCCACTCGATGTTCCCGGACTCACCGTGCGTCCACGCGCCGTACAGGATCGTCGCGCCGAACAGGAAGCCCGCGATGATCAGGAAGATGCGCCACTCGGTCTTCATGCCAGACTCCTCAGCTACCCGAGCGGGCCGACGTGCTGTCGGGGTTGAAGTTGTCCTTGGTGCGCCGGGTGTCGAACGGCTGGGTGGTCTGCGCGTACGGCGCCTCACCGATCGCGGTGAGCGCGTCCTGCGTCGACTTGCCGCTCTTCTTCGCCGCCAGGAACTGGTCGTACTTCTCCGGGGAAACGACCCGCAGCTCGAAGTTCATGAACGCGTGGTAGCTGCCGCAGAGCTCCGCGCAGCGCCCGACGTAGGCGCCCTCGGTCTCGAGCTTCGACACCTCGAACGCGTTACGGATCTTGCCGGGGAAGACGTCCCGCTTGAACAGCAGCTCCGGCACCCAGAACGAGTGGATGACGTCCCGGCTGGTCTCCTCGAACCGGATCGACCGGTCGGTCGGCAGCACCAGCACCGGGATGACCTCGCTGGTGCCCAGCGTCGACGCCACCGTGTTGGCCCCGGGGCCCTGGCCGTCGCGGTAGTTGAACTGCCAGTTCCACTTGAAGGCGACGACCTCGACGGTCACGTCGGGGTTCTTCGTCTGCCGCACCACGTCGGTCTGCACGATCGCCGTGTAGTAGAAGAGCACCGAGACGATCAGGATCGGCGCGATGGTGTAGAGGAACTCCATCGGCATGTTGTAGCGGGTCTGCACCGGCAGCTCGTTGCCCCGCTTCCGGTAGCGCACCACGCACCAGAAGATCAGGCCCCAGACGAACACGCCGACCGCGAGCGCCGCGATGCAGGACGCGATCCACAGGTCGTACATCCGGTGCGCCTCGGGGGTGATGCCGCCCTGCGGCCAGCCGAAACCGTCGACCGACCTGCCGACGTCGCACCCGGTGAGCAGAACCAGCAGCGCGGCTCCGCCAAGGCCGAGCCCGGCGAGCCGACCAGCACCACGCCGTCGGCGTCCACCGACCCCTGGGGAAGCGCTGTGCCGTACGGCCGACGGCCGTACCTCCGAACTCCTTGCGACCACCTGGTCCTGCCTCCCTAGCGCGCCGCGGCGGTTTCCCTTGACACCGACGGCAAAGGCGTCACCGACGGTCGCAGATTACTCGACCATGACGGGCTGGACCGTCTTGGGGTCACTGTCCGCCCCCATCGGGGAGATCTTGGGCGTACCGCCGCGCTAGCGTCGGAAGCCATGAGCGCTCCCCCGGTCTACCTGGACGCGGCCACCGCCGCGCCGCTGCACCCGGTCGCCCGGCAGGCCCTGCTGGCTGCCCTCGACGACGGCTGGGCGGATCCCGCTCGGCTCTACACCCAGGCCCGCCGGGCCCGCCAACTGCTCGACGCCGCCCGGGAGGCCGCCGCCGGCACCCTCGGCGTCCGCGCCGACGAGCTCTCCTTCACCCCAAGCGGTACGACCGCGGCCCACGCCGCCGTGCTCGGCGGGCTGGCCGGGCGGCGTCGGGTCGGCCGCACCCTGGTCCACTCCGCGATCGAGCACTCCGCGGTGCTGCACGCCGCGGAGCGGCACGTGGCGGGCGGCGGCGACGCGGTGTCCGTACCGGTGGACCGGGCCGGGCGGTTGGACCTGGACGCCTGGGCGGCCGCGGTGGCCGCCCCGGGGGTGGCGCTGGCCGCGTTGATCGGGGCCAGCCACGAGGTGGGCACGGTGCAGCCGGTGCCGGCCGCGGCGGAGCTGGCCGCGGAGTCGGGGGTGCCGCTGTACGTCGACGCGGCACAGCTGGCCGGCCGGGTGCCGCTGCCGACCGGCTGGTCGGTGCTGACCGCCAGCGCGCACAAGTGGGGCGGCCCACCCGGGGTGGGGCTGCTGGTGGTCCGCAAGGGCACCCGCTGGGAGTCGCCCTGGCCGGCGGACGAGCGGGAGTTCGGGCGTACCCCCGGGGTGGTGAACCTGCCGGCGGCGGTGGCGGCGGCGGCGAGCCTGCGCGCGGCGGCGGCCGACGCGGCGGCCGAGGCGGTGCGGCTGGCGCCGCTGGTGGACCGGATCCGGGCCCGGGTGGCGGCCGAGGTGCCGGACGTGGAGGTGGTCGGCGACCCGGTCGACCGGCTCCCCCACCTGGTGACCTTCTCCTGCCTGTACGTCGACGGCGAGGCGCTGCTGCACGCGCTGGACCGGCGCGGCTTCGCGGTCTCCTCCGGCTCGTCCTGCACCTCCTCGACGCTGCGCCCGTCGCACGTGCTGGAGGCGATGGGGGTGCTGTCGCACGGCAACGTCCGGGTGTCGCTGCACCGGGAGACCGGCGAGGCGGACGTGGACCGGTTCCTCGCCGAGCTGCCCGGGATCGTCGCCGACCTGCGCGCCGACGCCGGGGTGGTAGGGCTGTGAGCGCGAGGAGTGAGCCGGGTTTGCGAGCCCCGCAGTCGCGAACGAAGGTGGGCCTGTGAGCGAGCCGGGTCTGGTGCTGGACTGCCGGGGGCAGCGCTGCCCGCTGCCGGTGATCAACCTCGCCCGCCGGCTGCCCGAGCTGCCGGTCGGCGCGGTGGTGCGGGTGCTCGCCGACGACCCGGCGGCGGCGGTGGACATCCCGGCCTTCTGCCGGATGCGCGGGCACGACTTCCTCGCCGCGCACCCGGACCAGGGCCCCGCCTACGACGTCCGCCGGGCCCGCTGAACCGCGCCCGGCGGGCCGGGAGCGGGTCAGGCCAGGTAGGCGAGGATGGCCGGCAGCGGGTCGACGTCGATCGCGGTGTCCACCACCAGCCGGGGGCCGATGATCGGCTCGAACGCGGCCCGGCGGGCGAGAGTCTGCTCCCAGGTGGGCAGCGGCTGCCCCGGCGGGGCCGGCAGCCGCGCCTCGACCCGGCGGCGGTGCTCCGCCACGTCGCCGCAGTGCACCTCCACCACGCGCAGCGGCACGCCGACCCGCTCGGCCAGGTCGTGCCAGAGGCCGCGGGCGCTGGCCACCGGGTTGACCGCGTCGACCACCACGCTCAGGCCGAGGCCGAGCTGCACCTCGGCGAGCCCGGCCACCGCCGCGTACGCCGCCATTCCCGGCACGTCGCCGACCAGGCCGTACCGGGCCAGCGCCTGCTCCACCGGGTCGACCGGCAGCACCGGGGCGTCCAGCGCCGAGCCGACCCGGATCGCCAGCATGCTCTTGCCCACCCCGGGCAGCCCGGCGAAGGCGACCAGCAGCGGCCCGGTCGCGCCGGGCCGCGCGGCGCCCGGATCCAGGCCGCCCGGCACCGTGGTCACGGCAGCAGGTGCGGCCGCACGTCGGCGGCGGCCTCGTCGCCGTACGACTCGGCGAGCCGCTTGACGAACAGGTCGGGCCGCACCTCGTACTCCTGGCCGCCGAAGTTCTCCAGCACCAGGGTGGCCAGCAGGCAGCCGACCTGGGCGGCCCGCTCCAGCCCGACGCCCCAGTCGAGCGCGGCGAAGAAGCCGGCCCGGAAGCCGTCGCCCACGCCGGTCGGGTCGGCCGCCTGGATCTCCCGGGCGATCGGCACGTGAATGGTGCCGATCTCCCGACCGACGATCTCCACCCCGCGCTTGCCCAGCGTGGTGACCCGGATCTTGACCCGGTCCAGCAGAGACTCGTCGGAGAGGCCGGCCTTGGTCTGCAGCAGCGACCGCTCGTACTCGTTGGTCATCAGGTAGTCGGCGCCGTCGATCAGGCCGAGCACGTCCGCGCCGTCCATCCGGGCGAGCTGCTGGGACGGGTCGGCGACGAAGGCGTAACCGCGCTCCCGGCACTCGGCGGAGTGCCGGATCATCGCCGCCGGGTCGTTGGCGCTGACCAGCACCAGGTCGAGGCCGCCGAGCCGCTGGGCCACGGGGGCCAGCTCGATGTTGCGGGCCTCGCTCATCGCGCCGGCGTAGAAGGAGGCGATCTGGCACATGTCGGTGTCGGTGGTGCAGACGAAGCGGGCGGTGTGCGCGACCTCGCTGACGTGCACGGAGTCGCAGTCCACCCCGTGCCGCTCCAACCAGGACCGGTAGTCGGCGAAGTCCGCGCCGACGGCGCCGAGCAGGACCGGCCGCAGGCCCAGCTGGGCCATGCCGAAGGCGATGTTCGCGGCGGTGCCGCCACGGCGCAGCACCAGCTCGTCCACCAGGAAGGACAGCGAGACCTTGTCCAGCTGGTCGGCGATGAGCTGGTCGGCGAAGCGACCGGGGAAGCTCATCAGGTGGTCGGTCGCGATCGAGCCGGTCACGGCGATCTTCATGTCAACCCTCGGGGTCGGGAGCACGGCGCCGGTCAGCCTACCGGGCGGCGCGGCCTTCCGGCCCCGCGGCGACCATCTTCCGCTCACTCCGTCGTCGCCCCGTGGTCACCGCCGCGGGCCGGGGCCGGACACGCCGACGGGGTCGCCCCGGGAGGGACGACCCCGTCGTACGGGAGTGCTCGACTCAGCTGAACGAGTCACCGCAGGCGCAGGAGCTGCCCGCGTTCGGGTTGTCGATGGTGAAGCCCTGGGCGTCGATCCGGTCGGCGAAGTCGATCGTCGCCCCGGACAGGTACGGCGCGCTCATCCGGTCGACGACGACCTCGACGCCGCCGAAGTCGGTGACGACGTCACCGTCGAGCGAACGCTCGTCGAAGAACAGCTGGTACCGCAGGCCGGAGCAGCCGCCCGGCTGCACCGCGACCCGGAGCCGCAGGTCGTCGCGGCCCTCCTGCTCGATCAGGGCCTTGACCTTCTGCGCCGCGACGTCGGTGAGGACGACGGAAGTAGGGGCCTGGGCCTCGGTCGACTCGGTCTGCGCTGGCGTGGTCACGTGGAAATCTCCCTGCGCGGTATGGGTCCGGACGCACTGGCCAACATCGCTCGTCGCCCAGTGATTCCCGGTGTGGTCCAGATCCGATCGTACGCCGCCCCGGCCGAGGTCACCCGGGTGGCGTGATCCCCGGCGGCCCCGGCGGCGGCCGGCACGCACGGCCGGCCGGTCAGCGACTCCACTGCCGGGCCGGTCAGCGGCTCCACTGCCGGGCCAGCCGGGCGCCGAGCGCGCGCAGGCCCTCGGCGGGGCGGGCCAGGGCCGCCTCGAGCCCGCCGCGCTCCTCCCCGCCGAAGTGCGCCACCAGGCTGTACGCCTCGGTCACGCCGGCCGCCGCGGCCTCCCGGCGCCCGGTGCTCACCCGTCCCGCCAGCACCACGCACGGCACCCCGCGGTCCCGGGCGGCGCCGGCCACCCCGGCGACCACCTTGCCGCGCAGCGACTGGTGGTCGAACGACCCCTCGCCGGTGATCACCAGGTCGGTGGCGTCCAGCGCGGCGTCCAACCCGATCGCCCGGGTGACCAGGTCGATGCCGGGCTCGCAGCGGCCGCCGAGGGCGAGGATCGCCGCGCCCAGCCCGCCGGCCGCCCCGCCGCCGGGCAGCGCGCCGAGCCCCGGGGGGCAGCCGGGCAGGTCGCGCTCCAGCACCCCCGCCCAGCGCTCCAGCGCGGCGTCCAGCAGCAGCACGTCGGCCCGGTCGGCGCCCTTCTGCGGGCCGTACACGTTGCTGGCGCCGTGCAGGCCGAGCAGCGGGTTGTCCACGTCGGTGGCGGCGACCAGGGTGGCGCCGCGCAGCCGGGGGGCGCCGTCGAGCGACGCCACGGCGGCCAGCGCCGCGCCGCCGTACGGCAGGGCCCGGCCGGCCTCGTCCAGTCCGGTGACGCCGAGCGCGGTGAGCATCCCGGCGCCCCCGTCGTTGGTGGCCGAACCGCCCAGCCCGATCACCACGGTCCGCGCGCCGTGCTCCACCGCCGCGCCGACCAGCACGCCCAGCCCGTACGAGGTGGTTGCCTTCGGGTCCCGCTCGGCGACGGTGAGCAGGTGCAGCCCGCACGCCTGGGCGCTCTCCAGGTAGGCCGTCCCGTCGGCGGTGAGCAGGATCTCACCGGCCGCCGGGCGGCCCAGCGGGTCGGTGGTGGGCACCGGGATCCGCCGCCCGCCGAGCGCGTCGGCGAGCACCGTGACGAAGCCCGGCCCGCCGTCGGAGAGCGGCCGGACGAGCAGGTCGTCCGCGACGGCGACCTCCCGCCAGCCGGCGGCGACCGCCGCGGCCACCTCCGGCGCCCCGAGGGTGCCGGCGAACTTGTCCGGGCAGAGCAGTACGCGCATGCCGGGAAGTGTGGCAGGCCACATCGGCGCGGGGCAGTGCGGCAGCCCACACCGGCACGGCCGGTACGCCCCGCCCGCTGTGGGACCATTGGGGCGTGACTTCGACCTGGGTGGAACCCTCCAACACCGCGACCGCGCTGCTGCTGCTCGGCCGGGGCAGCGACCCCGCCACCGAGCGTGGCGTGGAGTGTCCGGGCGACCTGCCGGCGCCGAGCGATCCGGATCTGGTGGCCCGTGCGACGGCGGCCAAGGCGGCGCTCGGCACGAAGGTGTTCGTGCTGGGCCACCACTACCAGCGCGACGAGGTGATCCAGTTCGCCGACGTGACCGGCGACTCGTTCAAGCTGGCCCGCGAGGCGGCGGCCCGCCCGGACGCGGAGTACATCGTCTTCTGCGGCGTGCACTTCATGGCCGAGAGCGCCGACATCCTCACCTCGGCCGCGCAGAAGGTGATCCTGCCCGACCTGGCGGCCGGCTGCTCGATGGCCGACATGGCGGTGCTGTCGCAGGTCGAGACCGCCTGGGACGTGCTGACCGAGCTGGGCATCGCGGGCGACACCGTGCCGGTGACGTACATGAACTCCTCGGCCGACATCAAGGGCTTCGTGGGGCGTAACGGCGGGGTGGTCTGCACCTCGTCCAACGCCCGGCGCGCCCTGGAGTGGGCGTACGAGCAGGGCTCGAAGGTGTTCTTCTTCCCCGACCAGCACCTGGGCCGCAACACGGCGGTGCTGGAGATGGGCTTCTCGCTGGACGACTGCGTGCTCTACGACCCGCACAAGCCGAACGGCGGGCTCACCGCGCAGCAGCTGCGGGACGCGAAGATGATCCTCTGGCGCGGGCACTGTTCGGTGCACGGCCGGTTCACCCTGGAGAGCGTGAACGACGTCCGGGAGCGGGTGCCGGGGGTCAACGTGCTGGTGCATCCGGAGTGCCGGCACGAGGTGGTCACCGCCGCCGACCAGGTCGGCTCCACGGAGTACATCATCAAGACCATCGAGGCCGCGCCGGCCGGTTCGGCCTGGGCGGTCGGCACCGAGCTGAATTTGGTCCGCCGGCTGGCGCTGGCCCACCCGGACAAGCAGATCATGTTCCTCGACAAGGCTGTCTGCTACTGCTCGACGATGAACCGGATCGACCTGCCGCACCTGGTCTGGGCGCTGGAGGAGCTGGTGGCCGGCCGGGTGGTCAACCAGATCACGGTGGACCCGGACACCGCGCACCACGCCCGGGTGGCGCTGGACCAGATGCTCGCGCTGCCCGGCGCGGACACCCCGCCGCCCGCGGCCTGATCACCGACGGTCACATCGCTGGTACGGATACGTGCCGGTAACGCCGGTTCGTTCCTTCGCTGGCGATGTGACCGGTTCCAATTTCGTGACCGAGGGCTATGCTGCCTCGGGCGGCGACACGCCCGGCCCGTTTCGGGCCGGCCACCGCGGGGTAGCTCGACCGCTTGCCCCATCATCGACTTCATCTGCACCACCCGACACGCGCTGGAGGTTGCGTTGACGGACGACGTCTTGGTCGTACACGGAGGTACTCCGCTCGAAGGGCGGATCCGCGTGCGCGGCGCGAAGAACCTGGTCTCGAAGGCGATGGTCGCCGCCCTGCTGGGTGACTCGCCCAGCCGGTTGTTCGACGTGCCGAAGATCCGTGACGTCGAGGTGGTCCGCGGGCTGCTCGGCCTGCACGGGGTGAAGGTGACCGACGGCGGGGAGGACGGCGAGCTCGTCTTCGACCCGTCCAACGTCGAGAGCGCCAGCACCGACCAGATCAACGTGCACGCCGGCTCGAGCCGGATCCCGATCCTGTTCTGCGGCCCGCTGCTGCACCGGCTGGGCCACGCGTTCATCCCGGACCTGGGCGGTTGCCACATCGGGCCGCGCCCGATCGACTTCCACCTGCAGGCGCTGCGGGAATTCGGCGCGACCGTCGAGAAGCGCCCCGAGGGGCTGCACCTGTCGGCGCCGAACGGCCTGCACGGCACCAAGTTCGCCCTGCCGTACCCGAGCGTGGGCGCGACCGAGCAGGTGCTGCTCACCGCGGTGATGGCCGAGGGCGTCACCGAGCTGCGCAACGCCGCGGTCGAGCCGGAGATCATCGACCTGATCTGCATCCTGCAGAAGATGGGCGCGATCATCAAGGTGCACACCGACCGGGTGATCGAGATCCAGGGCGTGCCCAAGCTGCACGGCTACACCCACCGGCCGATCCCGGACCGGATCGAGGCGGCGAGCTGGGCGGCGGCCGCGCTGGCCACCCGCGGCCACGTCGAGGTGCTCGGCGCCCAGCAGGCCGACATGATGACCTTCCTGAACGTGTTCCGCTCGGTCGGCGGCGAGTACGAGGTCACCGACGCCCGCCCGCCGAAGCTCGGCGACCCGGGCCAGGAGGGCGGCATCCGGTTCTGGCACCCGGGCGGCGAGCTGAACGCCACCGCGCTGGAGACCGACGTGCACCCGGGCTTCATGACCGACTGGCAGCAGCCGCTGGTGGTGGCGCTGACCCAGGCCCGCGGCCTGTCGATCGTCCACGAGACGGTCTACGAGCAGCGGCTGGGCTACACCGAGGCGCTGAACAAGATGGGCGCCAACATCCAGGTCTACCGGGACTGCCTGGGCGGCACCCCGTGCCGCTTCGGCCGGCGCAACTTCAAGCACTCCGCGGTGATCGCCGGCCCGAGCAAGCTGCACGCGGCCGACCTGGTCATCCCGGACCTGCGGGCCGGGTTCAGCCACCTGATCGCGGCGCTCGCCGCCGAGGGCACCTCCCGGGTGTACGGCGTCGACCTGATCAACCGGGGCTACGAGGACTTCGAGAAGAAGCTGGCCGACCTCGGCGCGCACACCGAGCGCCCGTAATTCCGCTCACCCTCGACCGCCCGGTGCACCGTGAGGTGCACCGGGCGGCGTCGTTTGGCTACCCTTCACCTCGTGCCCTCGCTGTTTCGCCGCAAGTCGGCCGACTCCGACTCCTCCGCCACCGCCGTGGTGACCGAGGAGCAGCCCACCGCGCGCCCCCGGGGATACACCCCGAGCAAGAAGGAACTGGGGCTGCAGACCCCCAAGCGCCCGGTCGCCGGTCGCCGCCCCGCCGGGCCGGTGAAGCCGCTGACCAAGGAGGAGGCCCGGGAGCAGCGCCGCAAGGCGCGCGCCGAGGCGGCGGCCGAGTTCCGCCGCGAGGGTGGCCCGCGTGACCGTGGCCCGGAGCGGCAGCTGGCCCGCAACGTGGTCGACTCCCGGCGTACGGTCGGCACCTGGTTCTTCGGCGGCGCGCTGATCGTGCTGGTCGGCTCGAACGCGGCCATGCCGCCGGTGATCCGGCTGGCCTCCAACGTGCTGTGGGGCGCGCTCGCGCTCGGCGTGGTGATCGACTCGATCCTCATCTCCCGCAAGATCAAGAAGCTGGTCGCGCAGCGCTTCCCGAACAGCGGCGAGCGGATGGGCTCGATCTACCTGTACGCGATCATGCGGTCGATCACTTTCCGCCGGATGCGCGCCCCGGCCCCCCAGGTCAACATCGGCGACCCGATCTGACCCCACCCGCTCCCGACAGCCCCGCCCCGGCGGGGCTGTCGCGTCTGCGGGCTCAGTCGCCGACGCCCGGGCCCGGGGCGGCGTTCCCGGCTCAGTCGCCGACCCGCGGGCCGGGGGCGGGCGCCCGGTAGAGCCGGGCCACCACCTCCTCGATGTCCGGCTCCAGCACCGAGATGTCCCGCAGCGCGGCCAGGCCGGCCAGCCCGGCGACCACCTCCGCGACCCCGGCCGACTCCAGCGCGTACACCAGCCGCCGGCCGTCGTCCTCCACCCGCTCCAGCGGCGCGCCGGGCAGCCGCGGCGCGGCGGCCAGCGCCGCGTCCAACTCGGCGACGACCAGGCGGCGGGAGCCGTACCGGGCGTGCAGGTCGGCGATCGAGCCGTCGTGCACCACCCGACCGTGGTCGACCACCACCAACCGCCGGCAGAGCCGCTCGATGTCGGCCAGGTCGTGGGTGGTCAGCACCAGCGTGGTGTCGCCGGCCCGGCCCAGCTCGGCGAGGAAGTCCCGGACGGCGCGCTTGCTGACCACGTCCAGGCCGATGGTCGGCTCGTCCAGGAAGAGCACCTCCGGGCCGTGCAGCAGGGCGGCGGTCAGCTCGCCGCGCATCCGCTGGCCCAGCGAGAGCTGCCGGACCGGGGTGTCCAGGAAGGCGTCCAGGTCGAGCAGGTCGCGGCAGCGGCGCAGCCGGGCGGCGTGCTCGGCGGCCGGCACCCGGTAGACGTGCCGCAGCAGGTCGAACGACTCCCGCAGCGGCAGGTCCCACCACAGCTGGGACCGCTGGCCGAAGACCACCCCGATCCGCAGCGCCAGCCGGGTGCGCTCCGGCACCGGGCGCAGCCCGCAGACCCGGGCCTCCCCGGACGACGGGGTCAGCACGCCGGTGAGCATCTTCAGCGTGGTGGACTTGCCGGCCCCGTTCGGGCCGATGTAGCCGAGCATCTCGCCGCGTTCGACCCGCAGGTCGATGCCGTCCACCGCGGTGACCGTCCGCTTCTCCCGGCGCAGCCGGCCGGCCTTGACCCGTACCGTGAAGTCCTTGCGCAGTTCGTGCAGCTCGATGACGCTCATGACCCCGTACTCCGGTAGTGGCGGATCCCGACGCGCCAGGCGGCGGCCGCGCCGGCGGCGGCGACCAGCGCCACCGCCGGCGACGCCCAGCCGGCCCAGGCCGGCAGGCCCAGCGGATCGGGCCGGCCGAGCAGCGCCAGCGCCGGCTGGTAGGCGACGAACGCGAAGCCCAGGCCGTACGCGAAGGTGGCGCGGAACCACCCCTCGAAGACGGTGACCGGGTACGCGGTGAAGTCCCGCCCGCCGTAGGTGACCGAGCTGCCCACCTCCCCCGACTCCACCCAGACGAACGACAGCGTGGCGGTGGCCACGAAGATCGAGCCGAAGAACACCACCCCGGCCAGCGGGGCGACCACCACCAGCACCGCCCGACCGGGCGTCCAGGCGATCCCCGCGGTCGCCAGCGCCACCACCAGCACGGCCACGCCGAACAGCGCCCGGGAGACCTTGCGCAGCGGCAGGTCCATCAGCAGCAGCTGCGGCAGCGCCCCGAGCGGCCGGACCAGCACCGCGTCGAGCAGCCCGCCGCGGACGTACCGGGGCAGTCGCTCGATGTTGCCGACCAGCAGGTCCGCGGTGGCGAACGCGGCGGCGGACAGGCCCACCATGACCAGCGTCTCGTGCAGCGTGAAGCCGCCCAGCGTGCTGGTCACCCGGAACAGCACCAGGATGGCCAGCACGTCGAAGACCGTGGAGCCGACGTTGCCCACCAGGTCGACCACGAACGACGTCCGGTAGGCGGCCTGGGACCGGGCCTGCGCACCGAGCAGCGCCCGGTACGCGGCCAGCGTGCCCTCAGCCACCCTGCACCACCAGCCGGCGCTCGGCCCGGCGCTGCACCAGCCGGCACAGCGCCAGAATCGCTCCCGTCCAGGCCAGCTGCAACACCACCAGGCCGAGCTGGGTGGCCGGCGGGACCCGCTCGACCAGCACGTCGAGCGGGGTCTGCAGCAGGCTCGGGAACGGGGTGCCGACCCACAGCGCCCACTGCAGCCACTCCGGCAGGAAGCGCAGCGGGAAGTAGAGCCCGGCCAGCACCCCCGAGCCGACGGTCCAGAGGATCAGCGGCCCACGGACGTCCTGCAACCAGTACGCGGCGGCGTTGACCAGGAAGCGGCAACCGAAGCAGAGCACCACGGCGCTGAGGGCGGACAGCACGAACAGCGGCACGGTCGGCCAGCGGGTCGGCAGGTGCACGTCGAAGAAGATCGCCCCGAGCAGCATCGGCGGGAGCATCCGGGTCGGCACGGCGAACCCGGCTCGGCCGAGGTCGGTCGCCAGGTAGCTGGTCACCGGATGGACCGGCCGCAGCAGGTCGCCGGCGATCTCGCCGGTGCGGATCCGGTCGGCCAGCTCGGTCCAGCCCCAGAGCAGGATCATCGCGATCATGCCCTGCCCCGCCCAGACGTACGCCGCCAGCTGCCCCCGGTCGTAACCGGCGACGCCGCTACCGGCGCCGGCGACCGCCAGCAGGACGGAGCACTTCAGGAAGCCGAAGACGGAGTTGGTGAACAGGCCGGCCATCGCAGCCTGCCGGTAGGTGGCGTATCGTCGGAACCCCGAACCGGTTATCGCCCCGAATGTCCGGAACCATGGGATAACCTGGGACGCCGTGGGCGGAGCCACAGTGGCGGTGAACGAGCCCACGCCGTTACCCTCCATCCGCAGCCACGACGTGCCGGAGCGGGCGACTCTACGGCACCCGGGCAGCCCCGGCACGACAATTTGCAACGAGGTGACACCGCCGTGAGCGAGCGACGCGAGCCGGCCTTCGGGGAGCGCCGCACCCTCGGCGGAGGAGTCACGAGATGACCGACGGTTACCGCGACCGCTGGCGCGATCCGGCGGAACCGTCCTGGGTGGTCGAGCCGACCACCGAGTGGCACCCGCAGTTCCCCGGCCAGCGCTACCCCGGCGATATCGGCGTCCGTAACGCCCCGCCGCCGCGGGCCCGCGCGTCCGCGGTCGGCCGGGCCGAGGTGCCGCCGCTCGCCCCCACCCGGCCGGACGGTACGTACCTCGGCCGGTCCTGGGCCGACGAGGAGGAGCCGTCGGAAGGGCGGGCGTACCCGGCCGAGGGAGGATGGGCGTACCCCTCCGAGGGGCGCCGGTTCCCGGACGAGGCGTCCCGTTGGGCGCCCGACGAGCCGATCTGGCAGCGGGAGCGACGCCGGCCCGAGGCCGACCGCACCGAGCGGCGTCCCACCGAGCCCGGCCGCGCCGAGCGGCGTCCCGGCGAGCCGCGCGAGGCGCCGTGGCAGCGCGACCGGCCCGACACCCGCCGGCCGTGGCACGACCGCGGCGCCCCCGGCGTCGCGCCGGTGTCTCCCGCCGGCCGGCCGGAACCGGCCCGGGCCGACCAGGGCAACCCCGCCGAGCCGGGCTGGATGCCCGAACCGGACGAGGCTCCCCCGACCCGCCGGGTCGCGGCGCCCGAGCCGGCCGGATACGACCGCCGCCCGACCGAGGACGGCCGCGCCCGCCGGGGCCGCGACGACCGCTACGAGCAGCAGCCCGCCGCCGGGCACCGGGTCGAGCGCGATCCGACCGGGCGCTACCGGGACGACGAGCAGCGCCGCCACTCCCCGGAAGGCTTCCGCCCCGAGCAGCGCCGGTTCGCCTCCTACGGCCTCAACGACGACCGGCGCACCGCCGGCCGGGTCCTCGACGGGGATGTCGCCGCACCTCGCGGCCACGCCGATCGCTCGTACCACGACGGCTACCCAACCTCCGCGGAACAGATCCCGGTCGACGGGCGCTCGGGACGAGACGATCGCTCCGGACGCGACGGTCGTTCCCGCCTCGACGGCGGTCCGGGCCACCACGGCGCGGCCGGTCCCGATGGGCGCGCCGACGCCGACCGGCGATCGGGCCACGATGGTCGCGCGGCCACGGGCCACCGGGAGCAGGAAGGTCGGCCCGCGCCGGACGGGCGGTGGGACGCACCCACCCGCCAGGATCGACAGTGGGACGAGCGACCCGGGTACGACGAGCCGCGCCGCGACGAGTTCCGCGAGCGCTCCGCTCGCGAGGTGCGCGGCGCTGGCGAGGTGCGCGGCGTCGGCGAACAGCGCGGTGCGGCCGAGCAGCGCGGCCCCGGCGAACAGCGCGGGGCGGGTGAGCCCTACGGCCTCGACGGGTCCCGCGGTGTCGACAGCCCCCGTGGCACGGGCGAACGCGAGCTCCGGAACGGGTCGCGCGGGCGGGATGACCGTGCCTTCGGCGACGGCCATGACCGACGCGACGGGTACGACCCGCGCAGCCTCCCCGACCAGCACGACGTACGCAACGCGCTCGGCGGCTCCGACCAGCGGGACGGTCGCGACCAGCACCGTCCGGAGCGGCGCGCGGCTGCCGACGGGGCGTACCCGGATCGATGGTCGCCCGCGGCGGGCCGCCCCGCGGAGGCGTACCGCGAGCCGTGGAACCCGCGCGGCGCGGACCGGGACGGATCCCGGCGGCCGGCTCCCGAGTGGGGTCGCGACGACCGGCGCGCCGACCAGCGTCACGCCGAGCCCACCCCGCACCGGCCGGATCCCCGCCCGTCCCGGTCCGCGGAAACCCCTGCGGCACGCGCCACGCAGGGTCCGGCCCCAACCCGACCGGTCTCCGGCCCGCCGGTCTCCGGTGCGCCCACCTCCGGCGCCCCCGTCTCGGGCATCCCGACCTCCGGCGCGCCGGTGCCGGGCATCCCGACGTCGGGTGCCCCGGTGCCGGGTGCCCCGATCTCGGGCCCGCCTGCCGCCCATGCGCCCGCCCTGCCGGCTCGTCACCGGGGAGACCAGCCGACCGGCCCGCTGCACGGTCCGGTCCGCCCGCCCGCGGCGGCGTCGGCCGCACCCGGGGCGGCGGGCACCGCGGGAACGAGCGCCACCGGCGAACGGTCTCCCGCTCGCCGCCCCGACGCCGAGCCCGGCCCCGTGCCGCCCCCGGATCGGCGCCGCGAACCGTCCGAACCGACCTTGAGTCCAACCCCGGTCACCGACCGTTCCACGCCTGGGCGCGACGGCGTCCCGACGGGTCAGCGGCCGACGTCGGCTCCACCGTCCGGCCACCGCCCCGGCGACCCGCCACCGGTCGAACCGCGTCCGACCGCAGCGCCCGGCACCGACCGACGGCCCGGATCGGCGCCGCCGTCGCCCGCCGTCCCGTCGGCCGTCGAGCGGCCGGTCGACGAGGCGCCGAGGCCCGCCGCCCCGGTGCCGACTCCGCCTCAGGAGGCCGCGACCGGCGAGCCGGGCGCCCCTCGACCGTCGACACCGTCGGGGCTGGCCATCACCCCGGACCGGCCGCGTCGGTACGTACCGCCGCCACCCCGCCCCGACCCCGTGGCACCTCCGGCCGCCGTCCGGCCCGCCCAGCCCAACAGCTCGGAGGCCTGGTTCCGCCCGGCCCAGCCCGTGGCACCGACCGCGGACGATCCCATCCGGACGGACGACAGCCCGATGGGCCGGCCGGAGCCGGACTCGGCGGGCGCCGGTGCGGCGCACCCGCCCTCGACCCGACCGGAGGCCGACCCGGACGCTACGGCTGACCCGGACGCGACGGCTGACCCGGACGCTACGGCTGACCCGGACGCGACGGCTGGCCCGGACGCGGCCACCGCCACACCGGCGACGACCGGGTCCGCCGACGTGCAGGCCGATCCGCCTGCCATGTCGGTGCCGCCTTCCGATCCGGTGCCGTCCTCCCCGTCAGCGCGCGCCGCGGTGAAGGCTCCGCCGCCGGGTGCGGAGGCGCACCGCACACCGCCAGCCGACGTACCGCGCCCGAACCCGTCCGTGGACGCCGGGCCCGCCGACGCGGCCGACGACGCCGAGCCCGCCGACGCGGTCGTGGACAGTCCCCCCACCAACGTGCCCGCGGACAGTCCGGCCATGGACGCCCCCGTGGACCCGTGGCCGACCACCGCGGCACCGGTCGAGCCCGTCTCCACCGCGACCACGCCGCCGGCGACGTCCGAGAGTCGGTCGGAACCGACGCCGCCCACCGCCCCGGCGCCGCACCCGCACGGCCCGGTCGACGCGGCTCCGGGCGGGCTCGGCGACACCGACGGACCGACACCGGCCACCGTGGACGTCAGCACACCCGCACCGACCGGGGAGGACGCCGACGGTCCGACGCGCACCGACGGCGGCCCCGGCGCACCACGACCGAGCGATGCGGCCGGCACGATCCTCGGGGCGCGGGACGGCGGCCCCACCCACGCCGGCCAGGACGGCGGCACCACCGACACTGGCCGGGACGGCGGCACCACCGACACCGGCCGGAACGCGAGCACGACGCCCACGGGCCAGGACGGCCGCACCACGCCCACCGGCCAGGACGCGAGCACGACGCCCGCGGGTCAGGAGGAGCTGCCGGCAGCGGTCGTGCCACCCGCCCCCGTACCGACGATCGAGCAGTTCCCGGCACCGGCGACCAGCGCGCCGTCCCAGCCACCGGCCGACCCCGAGGGCGACCCCGGACCGGCGACGGCGCCCGTCGGCGACACCGCCGCGCCGGCCGCGGAGCCGGCCGTCACCGGCACGGATCCTGCCCCGGCGACCGGGGCACCCGCGACCACCACCTCCACGACCGGGGGACCCGCGAGCGGGGCACCCGGGAGCACCGCCCCCGCGACCACCGCACCCCCGGTCGACGCCCCCGCCGCGACCCCGCCCGGCATCCCCGCGTCCCCCACCGACGACCCGGCCCGCACGACCAGGTCGCTCTCCGACGGAGATCCCGAGCAGTTCCTGGCCGGATACCGGTGGCGGCTGGACCCGGAGACGCTGCGGGAGATCGTCGACGACCCGTACGAGCTGCGGCTGATCCGGCGCCGGTTGACCGAGAAGCTCGGCGCGTCCCTGGACAACCGGGCCCGGGCCCGGCTGCTCAGCCTGCGCGCGGTGGTGTCGCGGCTGGTGGACGACCTGGACGACGCGCTGGCCGACGGCCGGCTCGCGCTGACCTACGCGGAGGCGACCGGCGAGCTGCGGCGGACCGCGCTGGCCCGGGCCCGGCTGGCGGAGGTGCTGCGCCGCAAGGGCGAGTTCGCCGAGGCGGACCGGCTCTTCGCCGAGGCCGGCTCGAGCGAGCTGCCGGACCGGCTGCGGGCGGCGCTGCACGAGCACGCCGGCCGCTCCTGCTTCGACCAGGGCCGGTTGATGGAGGCCTGCGAGCACTTCGAGCGCGCGCTGGACCTGCGTCGCGCCGACGACCCGGAGCTGACCGAGCGGATCCGGGTGTCGCTGGATGCGGTGCACGCCCGGGCACGGGAGCGCGGCGGCTTCGGGCCGTACCCGCGCACCCGGGAGGAGGTACGGCACGGCCGGCGCTCCCCGGTGCCCACGTTCGACGGTGGCCTGCGGCGCTGGGGGTACGCGGACTCCGACGGCGAGCTGGTCCTCGGCTACGAGTACGCGCAGGCGCAGCCGTTCGGCGAGGGGATGGCCTGGGTCCGGCGCCCGGACGCCCCGGGCTGGGAGCTGATCGACGAGCGCGGCGGCACCCTGCTCGGTCCCGCGTACACGCTGGTGCGGCCGTTCTCCGACGGGCTGGCCTGGGTGTCGCCCGCCGGGGGCGCGGACTGGACGGCGATCGAGCCGGACGGCGCCGAGGTGACCTCGGGCGGCTTCGCGGAGGTCCGGCCGTTCACCGCCGGGGTGGCCGCGGTCCGCCGGGACGGCTGGGGTGCGGTGGACCGTAACGGCCGGCTGGTGGTGCCGACCCGGTACGACGGTTTCGCCACCGCGCTCGCCGACGGGCGGCGGTTGGACGGCTTCTGCGAGGAGGGGCTGGCCGTGCTGGATCAGGGCGGCCTGCTCGGCGTGCTGGACCGGCGGGGCAAGGTGGTGGTGCCGCCGGTCCACCGGGAGCTGGTGATCCACCCGGTGGCGTTCCTGGTGGGCGACGGGTCGGGCCGCTGGGGCGCGCTCGACCGGCGCGGTGGCCCGCTGATCGATCCGGTGCACCCGGGCCACGAGGCGGTGCTGGCCGAGCTGGACCTGCTGCTGACCGACACCCACCCGGTGCTCTGAGCCGCCCGGAACGCGCCACTGCGCGGTCGGACCGGGCCGGGACTAGGGTCGGGGTATGGAATTCCGTCACCTGGGCCGCTCCGGCCTGCTGGTCAGCGAGATCTCGTACGGCAACTGGATCACCCACGGTTCGCAGGTCGAGGAGGACGCGGCGCTGGCCTGCGTCCGGGCCGCCCTGGACACCGGCATCACCACCTTCGACACCGCCGACGTGTACGCCGGCACCCGCGCCGAGACCGTGCTGGGCAAGGCGCTCGACGGCGAGCGCCGCGAGGGGCTGGAGATCTTCACCAAGGTCTTCTGGCCCACCGGCCCCGGCCGCAACGACCGCGGCCTGTCCCGCAAGCACATCATGGAGTCGATCGACGGCTCGCTGCGCCGGCTGCGCACCGACTACGTGGACCTCTACCAGGCCCACCGGTACGACCACAGCACCCCGCTGGAGGAGACGATGGAGGCCTTCGCCGACATCGTGCACGCCGGCAAGGCGCACTACATCGGCGTCTCCGAGTGGACCGCGTCCCAGCTGCGCGAGGCCCACAAGCTGGCCCGTGAGCTGCGCATCCCGCTGGTGTCCAACCAGCCGCAGTACTCGATGTTGTGGCGGGTCATCGAGACCGAGGTGATCCCGGCGAGCGAGGAGCTGGGCGTCGGGCAGATCGTCTGGTCGCCGATGGCGCAGGGCGTGCTCTCCGGCAAGTACCGGCCGGGTCAGCCGCCGCCGGCCGGCTCCCGGGCGACGGACGAGAAGTCCGGCGCGGGCTTCATCGCCCAGTGGCTGACCGACGAGGTGCTGACCCGGGTGCAGCGGCTCAAGCCGCTCGCCGAGCAGGCCGGGCTGACCATGCCGCAGCTGGCCATCGCCTGGGTGCTGCAGAACCCGAACGTCTCGTCGGCGATCGTCGGCGCGTCCCGCCCGGAGCAGGTGCACGACAACGTCAAGGCCGCCGGCGTGACGCTGGAGGCGGACCTGCTCAAGGCGATCGACGAGATCGTCGAGCCGGTCACCGAGCGCGACCCGGCCAAGACCGAGAGCCCGGCCCAGCGCCCGTGAGACCCCCCCGGCCGGCGCGGCATCCCGCGCCGGCCGGGGTCCTCCCGGGGTACGCCGACCCTGACCCACCCCGCCGCTGCGCGCCGGCTCCCGGTGAGCGGGCGCGCCCTACCGCCCGACGGGCGACGACGAGCCGGTCATGGTCGCCTCCCGGCCAGTCGGGCCAGGCAGAAGTCTCGGAACGACCGGGGCGGTCGGCCCGTCACGTCCGCGACGGTGGCGGTGACGCGGTCCTCCGCGCCGGCGGCGACGGCCGTGTCCAGCCCGGCGAGGAAGCGGGCGAAGTCGGGCGGGAGGCCGTGATCCTCGTGGTACGCCGCCAGCGTGTCCTCGTCGACCGCCCGGTGCCGTACCGGGCGGCCGAGGTGGTCGGTGAGCGTGGCGGCGACGTCGGCGTAGCTCAACCGCTCGGGGCCGGTGATGACGTGCTCGGTGTCGTGGGAGGTCGGGTCGGTGAGGGCGCGCACCGCCACCTCGGCGATGTCGGCCGGGTCGACGAACCCGACCCGGGCGTCACCGGTGGCGCTGACGATCTCGCCACGTTCCCGGATGCTCGTGGCTTGCGGGTGCTCGCCCACGAAGTTCTCCATGAACCAGGAGGGTCGCAGCACCGTCCACTCGGGGATCATCCCGCCGAGGGCGGCCTGCACCTCGCCCAGTCCGGGCGCGCCGGCCTCGATTCCCGAGGAGCTGAGCAGCACGGCCCGCCGCACCCCGGCCCGCCGGGCAAGGTCCAGGAAGGGCAGCATGGTCGGCGCCGGGTCGGCGTCGCCGACGGGTGCGATCAGGTAGAGGCTTGTCGTGCCGATGAGCGCGGCGGCGTGGGTGCCGCGGTCGTACCAGTCGAATCGGGGTTCGCCCGCGGCCGGCCGGCGGCTCGCGACGCGGGCCGGGTGGCCCCCGGCGGCGAGTTTCGCGGTGACGAGTCGGCCGGTCGTTCCGGTGCCGCCGATGACGAGGATCATCCGCGCACCAGTCCCCCGCCGAGCAGCTCCTGCGCGGCCTGCGGGTTCCAGTAGTCGCGGTAGTGCACGAGGTACCCGTCCCGGATGGTCAGGACGGCGATGTACCGCAGGCGGTACGGCCTCCCGGTGGCGACGACGACACCGGAGGCGGTGAACTCGGCGACGATCACCGCCGGCTCCGCGGTCTCGTGCACCGTGACGTCCTCGATCTCGCGGATGTCGAGCAGCTCCGGATAGCCGATCAGATAGTCGTGCAGCGCGGCGCGGCCAGCCACCCGGCCCGGCTGCCCCGGTGGTGCGAACGGGAACTCCATGACGCCGTCGTCGGCGAACAGCGCGATGAATCCGGCCATGTCCTTGGCGAGCAGCAGGTCCATGGCGTGGTGGAACAGGTCGGTGGCGGCATTCGGCACGGTCGTTCCTCCTCGTCGGTGGCCACCCGCCATGATCTAGGATAAACGGACGGGTGGTCCGCTTTGACTGTAGCGGACCGACGGTCCGCTTGCGAAGGGGGTAGCTGTGCGCGCCGACGCGGCACGTAACCGGGAGGCGGTGCTCGCCGCGGCGGACCGGCTGTTCGAGACCGCCACCGACCCCGAGCAGATCGCCATGGACGACGTCGCGGCCGCGGCCGGAGTGGGCAAGGGCACTCTCTTCCGCCACTTCGGCGACCGGGTGGGACTCGTCCGCGCCCTCTACGCCAGGCGCAGCGAGCACCTACGGGCGGCGCTGGCGACGGATCGGTCGGGCGACCCGCCGACTGACCAGGTCATCGCGCTGCTGGGCGAGCTGGTCCGGTTCAAGAGGGAGAACCGGGTGCTCGCCCTGGCCCTGGAGAACGCCGGCAACGGCAGTCCCTACCGCGCCGAGTCGTACGAGGAGTGGCACGCCCTGCTGACCGCCCTCGTCTCCGCGGCGCGCGGCCCGGAATCGGCGGACTACCTGGCCCATGCCCTGTTGGCGGCCGTCCGCAGCGACCTCGTGGAGCATCTGCGCGACTGGCCTGACGCGCGCTGGGAAGCCGGACTGGGCGCACTGGTCCGGTCGGTGCTGAACGCCCCCCGCCCCACCGGCTGACCAGCCGGGCGGGAGGCGGATCAGCCCTGCCAGCAGCCGTTCAGCCCTGCCAGAAGCGGATCAGGTCGAGCCCCGCGCCGTAGAGCCAGGGCGGCAGGCCGAGCGCGTCGGCCACCGCGAAGACCGCGCCGAAGAACCAGCCGCCGATCCGCGGGTTCCACAGCAGCGCGAACAGCAGCAGGAAGCCGTACGGCGCGAACAGGTCGTACATCTTGCGGTACTGCGGGTTCAGCCACGGCTGGATCATGTTGCCGCCGTCCAGGCCGGGCACCGGCAGCAGGTTGAGCACGCTGGCGGTGAGCTGGAGAAACGCCAGCAGCGCCAGGCCGGCCCAGAACTCGATCGGACCGCCCGCGCCGAGGCCGATCCGCAGCACCGCCACCAGGATCAGGGTGAACAGCACGTTGGTGGCCGGGCCGGCGAGGCTGACCAGGGTGTGCCGCAGCCGGCCCGGGATGGCGTGCCGGTCCACCCAGACCGCGCCGCCGGGCAGGCCGATGCCGCCGAGCAGCACCACCACCACCGGCAGCACGATGGACAGCAGCGGGTGGGTGTACTTGAACGGGTTCAACGTCAGGTAGCCCCGGTGCGCGATGTCCCGGTCGCCGGCCCGGTAGGCGACCACCGCGTGCGCGTACTCGTGCAGGCAGAGCGAGACCAGCCAGCCGGAGACGACGAAGAGGAACACGTCGAAGCGGACGTTGCCGAACCTGTTCCAGGCCATCACCCCGCTGGCCGCGAAGAGCGCGACCAGGCCCAGGAAGATCGGGCTGGGCCGGAACGCCGCCCGGGGCACGCCGAGCACCAGCGGTTCCCCGCCCGGGCGGTCCCAGGCGGTCATCACTCCGCCGTCGGCAGCAGGCTCATCCGGTACTCCACCCGGTCGTCCTCGACGAGCGCGACCGAGGTGACGCCGGACGCCGCGAGCTCCCGCCAGGTCTGGCCGATCCACGACTCGGCGTCCGCCTGACTGCTGAACGCCTCCGCCGGTCCGTCGACCGACGCACCGCCCGTGCCCTCGTACCGCCAGCTCCACGCCATGCCGCGTCTCCCCTCGCCGCTCGCCGCCCCGGGGGCGGAACCCCCGCAAGCGTAGTCGGAGATCGCCGCGCCGGCCGACGCGCGCCGCCCGCCGGGAGGCCCGGCCGCCCGGCGGGCGGCCACCGGCCGGTCGGCTCTAAGGTACGGGGCATGTCCGTTGACGGGTGGAACACGGTCCTGGTGCTCGGCGGTACCCGCTCGGGCAAGTCGGAGTTCGCCGAGTCCCTGGTGGTCGACGCGGCCACGGTCCGCTACCTGGCGACCGCCGCGGACGCCGACCCGGAGGACGCCGAGTGGGCGGCCCGGTTGGCCGGTCACCGGGAGCGCCGGCCGGGCAGCTGGACCACCGAGGAGACCGCCGAGGACCCGCGCCGGCTGGCTGACGTGATCGCCACCGCCGGCCCGAACGAGACGCTGCTCGTGGACGACCTGGGCGGCTGGGTGACGGTGCTGCTGGACCCGGCGCACCAGCCCGCCGACGACGTGGCCACGATCGCCGAGCTGGCCGAGGCGGTACGCGCCAGCGAGGCGCGGATCGTGCTGGTCAGCCCCGAGGTGGGGCTGTCGCTGGTGCCGACCACCCCGCTGGGGCGGGCGTTCACCGACGCGCTCGGCGCGGCCAACCGGGCGGTGGCGGACGCCTGCGACGCGGTGGCGTTGGTGGTCGCCGGGCAGCCCGTCTGGCTCAAGCCGGCCGCCCCGGCCCGCCCGACCGCAGTGCCCGCCCAGCCCGCACCCGGCGGCGCGCACCGGCACACCGAGGTCGCCGCGAGCCGCCCCGCCGAGCAGCTCACCCTGGCGCCGACCGACGAGCCTGAGGCGCCGCTGCCGGACGTGCTGACCCCGTCCGTGCCCGACGAGCCGACCGCGGCCGACACCAACGGCACCGCCTGGGCGGCGCCGACCATGGCGCTGCCGATGGTCGCCACCGGCCTGGTCATCCAGCCCGGCATGGAGCTGCCGATGCCGGACGAGTACGCCGGTCCCCAGGCCGTCGAGCGGCTGGGCACCCTGGACGTGCCCGGAGCGGGCCTGGGCGTGCTGGACCGGGTGGTCGGCTTCGCCGCCGCCACCCAGGGCACCCCAACCCCCGCGCCCTGGACGAACGTGCGGGTGCTGCTGCTCTACGGCGACCACCAGGGCGGCGCGGCGGCCGGCACGCTGCCCGGTGAGTCCGCTCGGCGCGCGGGTCAGGCCCGCGCCGGCCGGGGCGCGCTGGCCCGGCTGGCCGCGGAGAGCGGCGCCAGCCTCCAGGTGGTGGACACGCCCAGCTCCGCGCCGATCGAGCAGGAGCCGGCGCTGAACGGCGCGGCGGTGGAGTCCGCGCTGCGCTACGGCTGGCGGCTCGCCGAGGAGGCCGCCGACGCGGGCGTACGGCTGCTGGTGCTGGGCGCGTGCGGCGCCGGCACCGAGGCGGCGGCCGCGGCGGTGCTGGCGGCGACCGCCGGCGCGGAACCGCCGGCGGTGCTCGGGCGGGTGCACACCGCCGACGGCGAGATCGACGACGCGGCCTGGATGGTCCGCTGCGCGGCCGTCCGGGACGCCCTGCACCGCACCCGGCGCTCCCCCCGGGACGCCAAGGACGTGCTGGCCGAGCTGGGTGGCGGCGACATCGCGGTGGCCACCGGCGTGCTGCTGGGCGCCACCGCGCGCCGGGTGCCGGTGCTGCTGGACGGCCCGGTCGGGCTGGCCGCCGGCATGGTCAGCCGGGACCTGGCCGGCCAGGCCCGGCACTGGTGCCTGCTGGCCGACCACGGCGGTCACCCGGCCGTCCGGCTCGCCGCCGACGTGCTCGGCCTGAACCCCCTGCTCGACCTGCGGCTCGACCTCGGCGAGGGGGCCAACGCGCTGACCGCGCTGCCGCTGCTGCGCTCGGTGCTGGCGCTGGCCGCCGCGCTGCCGGCGCACCCCCGCCTGGGCGAGCCGGACTTCGCCGAGCCCGAGCCGGCCGGCCCCGGGCCGGCCAGCACCGCGCCGGAGCGGGACCCGTCCGGCTGGCGTGCCGGCTGACCCGGGCCGCGGCGGCGACACTCCGACCGACCGGCCGGCTGGGCCGGGGCGGCTCGACGGGCTCCGGCTGGCGCTGACCACGTTCACCGTGCTGCCGGTGCACGCCGGCCGGGTCGACCGGCGCACGGCGGGCCCGGCGATGACCCTCGCCCCGCTGGTCGGGGCGCTGCTCGGGGCGGCGCTCGCCGGGGTGCTGCTCGGCGCCGCCGCGCTGGCGCCGCCGCTGGTCGCCGCCGGGGTGACCGTGGCCGCCGGCGCGCTCGCCACCCGGGGGCTGCACCTGGACGGGCTGGCCGACACCGTGGACGCGCTCGGGTCGTACCGCCGGGGGGCGGCCGCGCTGGAGATCATGAAGAAGCCGGACGTCGGCCCGTTCGGGGTGGTCGCGCTGGTGGTCGTACTGCTGATCCAGGCGGCGTGCCTGGCGGAGCTGGCCGGTCGGTCCTGGCCGGCCACGACGGCGGCCGTGGTCGCGGCGACCGCCGCCGGCCGGGCCGGGGTGGCGCTGGCCTGCCGGCGCGGCGTGCCGGCGGCCCGGCCGGACGGGCTGGGCGCGCTGGTCGCCGGCACGGTCGGGCCGGTGGCGCTGGTCGCCGGGGTGGCCGCGGTCGCGCTGGCCGCGGCGCCGGCGGTGCCGGGCCGCCCGTGGCAGGGGCCGCTCGCCGTGGTGGCGGCCCTCGCGGTCGCCGCCGTCCTGCTGCGCCACCTGGTACGCCGGCTCGGCGGGATCACCGGCGACGTGCTCGGCGCGAGCGTGGAGCTGGTCACCACGCTCGCCTACCTGGGTCTGGTGCTGTCCGGCTGAACGCGGCGCGGGCCGGCGGGTAGCGTTTCCCCCGACAGCACCGGCACGTCCTGGCGGGGGAACGACTTGCTCATCACCGACGACTTCCTGCCCGTGCCGGTCCCCGAGTCGCTGAGCGCGACCTACCTGGTGCCGATGGCCGGGCTGCCCCGGGTGAGCGCGAAGACCGCGGTGCAGGCCCTGGAGGGCCGGCTGGCCGGGCCGGTGCACGGCCTGGCGCGGCAGATGCTGGACAGCCCGCTGATGAGCGTGGACACCCGTACCATCGACGAGTTTCCGCAGCTGCCGCCGGATCTGCTCACCGCGTTCGGGGCCACCGAGGCGCAGCTGGGCCGGCTGGCCGCGGCGAGCCACCTGGTGGTGGTGCAGGCCGAGTACCGGCCGGGCTGGCCGCCGGCGCACGAGTGGGCGGCCCGGGCGGTGGCGGCGGCGATCGCCGAGTCGGTCGACGGCGACGTGGTGGACGTGTTCGGCCTGCAGTTCCTCGACCCGGCCACCGCGCTGCGCTCGCTGCCGGACGAGCAGGGCCGGGTACGCCTGGTCGACTGGGTGCTGGTGCCGTACTCCTCCGACGCGGAGGGGCTCTGGTTCACCACCAAGGGGCTGCGCCGGTTCGGGCTGCTGGAGTTGCAGACCCAGGGCGTGCCGGACCACCTCACCCGGGCCTGGGGCGCGGTGATGACCGGGGCGGCCCGCCGGCTGCTGCGGGACTGGACCGACGGGCTGGCCGGCGAGGAGGCGCCGGCGTTCGTGCAGCTGCCGGTGCTGGCCACGGTCACCGGGCACGACATCGCGGTGGCGTACGGCAATCCGGAGCAGCACGGCGCTACCGCCCCGGTGCTGCTGCGGCTGGAGCTGGACCCGGCCACCGACCCGGAGGCCGACTCGTTCCTCAGCCTCCGCCCGCCGCCCGGGCATCCGGGGCCGGACGGGAAGTACTACGCGGCGGCCTGCGCGACGCTCTTCTCCGGCATCCAGCCGGACGTCCGGTACGCCCGGGCCGGCGACGCGATGAGCCGGGCGGTCGCCACCGCCCGGGCCGGCCTGGACGGCATCCGGGCCCGGTTCCTCGCCGACGCCCTGCCGCCCGAGGCGCAGCTGGTGGTGAAGTACGGCCTCCCCGGCGACGAGGGCCCGGAGTACGTCTGGGCGGGGGTGACCTCGTGGGAGGCCGCCGAGCGGATCGTCGGCGCCAGCGCCAGCGATGCCGACACCGACCCCACCGTGCGGATCGGCTCACCGGTGGTGGTCGAGGTTACGGACGTCGTCGACTGGGCGCTGCTGGACGGCACCGGCGTCATCGAGGGCGGCTGGACCCAGGCCGTCCTGGACGCCGGCGAGCCCCCCACCCCCTCCTGACGGCCGGCCCCCCGGCTCAGCTCCGGACCGAGGGCTGGACGAAGGGCGGGCGGGTGACGCGCATCCGGGCGCGGCGGCCGCGGATGTCCACCTCCACCAGGTCGCCGTCGGCGAGCTTCGGGTCGGTGTCCAGCAGCGCCAGCGCGACGCCCTGCTTGAGCGTCGGGCTGAACGTGCCGCTGGTGACGGCGCCGACCTCGGTGTCGCCGGCGTACACGGTCATGCCGGTGCGCGGGATGGCCCGGTCGACGGCCTCCAGGCCGCGCAGCGTACGGGCCGGGCCGGCGGCCTTCTCGGCGCGCAGCGCGTCCCGCCCCCAGAACGCCGGCTTGTCCCAGCCCACCGCCCAGCCGGAGCGGGCCTGCACCGGGGTGATCTCCAGCGACAGGTCCTGCCCGTGCAGCGGGTAGCCCATCTCGGTGCGCAGCGTGTCCCGGGCGCCCAGCCCGCAGGCCCGCGGCGCGGGGTCGGCCGCGAACAGGGCGTCCCAGACCGCCACCGCGTGCTCCGCGGGCACCACCAGCTCGTAGCCCAGCTCCCCGGTGTAGCCGGTGCGGCAGACGGTCAGCTCGGCGTCGCCCAGGGTGGCGGTGGAGAAGCTCATGTAGTCGTGCCCGGTGGGCAGGCCCAGCGCGTCCAGCAGCTCCGCCGAGCGGGGCCCCTGCACGGCCAGCACCGCGTACGCCTCGTGCTCGTCGGTGACGGTGATCCCGGCCGGCGCGGCCGCGCGCAGCCGGCGGACCACCTCGGCGGTGTTCGCCGCGTTCGGGATGAGGAAGACGTGGTCGTCGGCGTGCAGGTAGGCGATGATGTCGTCCACCACGCCGCCGGTGGCGTCGTCGCAGCAGAGCGTGTACTGCGCCCGGCCGGGCCCGATCTTGGCCAGGTCGTTGCTGAGGCAGGCGTTGACGAAGTCCGCCGCGCCGGGGCCGGTGACCCGCGCCTTGCCCAGGTGGGACACGTCGAACACGCCGACGGCCTCGCGGACGGCGGTGTGCTCGCGCAGCACGCCGCCGCCGGCGTACTCCAGCGGCATCTCCCAGCCTCCGAAGGGGGCGAACTTGGCGCCGAGAGCGGTGTGCCGCTCGTGCAGCGGGGAACGTCGCAGCCGGGTCGCGGCGGCGTCGGAGGTCACGTCCGTCATGGGTGGCAACCTACCGGTGGGCACCCGGCTGGTTAGCATCGGCGGGAACCCGTCATGAACATCGGCGGGACGCGCCCGACCTCCGGCGGGTAGGTTGCGCCGGAGACCCTCACCGCCGGTACGCGACGACGCGACCGGCCCGGCCCGCCCGGAGTAGCCTCAGTGACATCGCCCGGTACCACCACCCTTAGCCTGGTCGACACCGACCCCGCCGAGCTCGCCGTCGACGCGATCGTGATCGGCCTGCACAGCCAGACGGGCGGGCAGGACGCCGCGAGCGGCCTCGCCGGCACCCTGCTGCTGGCCAGCGGCGCGGAGAGCATCGCCGCCGCCTTCGACGGCAAGCTGACCGAGACGCTGGCGCTGCTCGGCGCGACCGGCGGCCCCGGCGAGGTGATCAAGCTGGCCACGCTGGGCACCGTCTCCGCACCGATCGTCGCCGCGGTCGGCCTCGGGCCGGAGCCGACCGGCGCGGCGCCGGCCCCGGAGTCGCTGCGGCGGGCCGCCGGCGCGGCCGTCCGGGCGCTCGCCGGTGCGTCGCGGGTGGCGCTGACCCTCCCGCTGCCGGACGACGCGGACGCCCCGGCCGCGCTGCGCGCGGTCGCGGAGGGCGCGCTGCTGGGCGGCTACCGGTTCGCCGGCTACAAGACCCGCCCGCAGCCGGCCCGGCGCGAGCCGGTGGCCGAGGTGCTGGTCGCGGTGCCGGACGCCGCGGACGCCACCGCCCGGGCCGAGATCGACCGGGCCACCGTGGTGGCCGGCGCGGTCCGCACCAGCCGGGACTGGGTGAACGCCGCCCCGAACGAGCTGCGCCCGCCGGCCTTCGCCGACGCCGTGGCGACCGCCGCCCGGGCAGCCGGCCTGACCGTGGAGGTGCTGGAGGAGGAGGCCCTGCGCTCCGGCGGGTACGGCGGCATCACCGCCGTCGGCCAGGGTTCGGAGGCACCGCCGCGGCTGGTGAAGCTCACCTACACCCCGGCTGGTGGCGGCAACGGCAAGCGGGTGGCGCTGGTCGGCAAGGGCATCACCTTCGACACCGGCGGCATCTCGATCAAGCCGGCGCAGGGCATGTGGGAGATGAAGTCCGACATGGCCGGCGCGGCGGCCGTCGGCGCCGCCATGCTGGCGATCGCGGCGATCAAGCCGTCGGTGGCGGTGAGCGGCTACCTGCCGATGGCGGAGAACATGCCGTCGGGCGCCAGCTACCGCCCCGGCGACGTGATCACCATGTACAACGGCAAGAAGGTCGAGGTGCTCAACACCGACGCCGAGGGCCGGATGGTGCTCGGCGACGCGATGGCCCGGGCCTGCGAGGACGGCACCGACTACCTGTTCGAGACGTCCACCCTGACCGGTGGGCAGGTGATCTCGCTGGGCAAGCGGATCGCCGGCGTGATGGGCACCCCGGAGCTGTGCGAGCGGGTCAAGGTCGTCGGCGAGTCCGTCGGCGAGCCGGCCTGGCCGATGCCGCTGCCGGACGACGTGCGCAAGGGCATGGACTCCGACGTCGCCGACATCTCCCAGGTCAACGCCGGGATGGACCGGGCCGGGCACATGCTGCAGGGCGGCGTGTTCCTACGCGAGTTCGTCACCGACGAGGTGGCCTGGGCGCACATCGACATCGCCGGCCCGAGTTACCACTCGGGCGAGCCGACCGGCTACTGGACCAAGGGCGGCACCGGCGTCCCCGTCCGCACCCTGATCCAGCTGGTGGAGGACGTAGCCGCCAACGGCTGACCCCTCCCGCGCTGCCCCCGCGCACATTCCCGGAAAGAGTGGCCATTCCCCGGGGAATGGCCACTCTTTCCCGTGAAAGAGGCGCGTCAGGGGTGGGTCAGAAGAGTTCGGGGCGGCGCTTGCGGCGTTCGTTGTGGTCGCGCATGCGTTGCGGGTAGCCCATCAGGCGGACGTCGTAGATGGGGATGGCGAGGCGGTGGGCGAGGCGGCGGGCGCCGTCGGGGCCGTCGATCCGTCGCCGGGTCCACTCGCCGTCGTCGGCGATCAGCATGACCGTGGTCTCGGTGACCGTGGTCCGCGGCTCGATGTACGCCTCGACCCCGCGCCGGGTGCGCACGAAGTTCTCCAGGTGCTCGAGGTCGGCCCGGTCGGCCGCCCGCTCCCGGCTCGTGGTGCCCGCGCGCCTGCGTCGTCGGAAGAGCCCCACCGACCGTCCCTCCCCCGCCCGTGCTCGACAACGGTGCCCAGCGTACGTGTCGGCGACGTGTCGTTGGGCACCTCACTACGCGCCCCGAGTGGGGTAGTGACAAGATGACCGAGGTGGGGTGTGTCCCTGTCATCCCGCCGTGACCCCCGATGCAGCGACGCGACCTGGGAGTTGAGCGTGAGCGAGCCGAACGAAGCGACCTTCGACATCGTCATCCTCGGAGGTGGCAGCGGCGGCTACGCGGCGGCGCTGCGCGCCGCCCAGCTGGACCTGTCCGTCGCGCTGATCGAGAAGGGCAAGCTCGGCGGCACCTGCCTGCACAACGGCTGCATCCCGACCAAGGCGCTGCTGCACGCGGCCGAGGTCGCCGACAACACCCGCGAGTCGGAGCAGTTCGGTGTCAAGGCCGAGCTGCTCGGCATCGACATGGCCGCGGTCAACTCGTACAAGGACGGCGTGGTCTCCCGGCTCTACAAGGGCCTGCAGGGTCTGGTGGGCGGCGCGAAGAACATCACCTTCGTGGCCGGCACCGGCAAGCTGGTCGGCCAGAACACCGTCGAGGTCGACGGCAAGCGGTACACCGGCCGCAACGTGATCCTGGCCTCCGGGTCGTACGCGAAGAGCCTGCCCGGCCTGGAGGTCGACGGCGAGCGGATCATCACCAGCGACCACGCGCTCACCCTGGACCGTGTCCCCTCGTCGGCGATCGTGCTGGGCGGCGGCGTGATCGGCGTCGAGTTCGCCAGCGTGTGGAAGTCGTTCGGGGTGGACGTGACCATCGTCGAGGCGCTGCCCCGGCTGGTCGCCGCCGAGGACGAGGAGTCGTCCAAGGCGCTGGAGCGGGCGTTCCGCAAGCGTAAGATCAACTTCAAGGTCGGCAAGCCGTTCGAGAAGGTCGAGAAGACCGAGAACGGCGTCAAGCTGACGATCCAGGGCGGCGAGACGGTCGAGGCCGAGCTGCTGCTGGTCGCCGTCGGGCGCGGCCCGAACACCGCCGACCTCGGCTACGAGGAGCAGGGCGTGAAGATGGACCGCGGCTACGTGCTGACCGACGACCGGCTGCGCACCAGCGTGCCGAACGTCTACGCGGTCGGCGACATCGTGCCCGGCCTGCAGCTCGCCCACCGGGGCTTCGCGCAGGGCATCTTCGTCGCCGAGGAGATCGCCGGCCAGAACCCGGCCGTGATCGACGAGGTCGGCATCCCGCGGGTCACCTACTCCGACCCGGAGCTGGCGTCCGTCGGCCTGACCGAGGCGAAGGCCAAGGAGCAGTACGGCGCCGACAAGGTGAAGACCTTCAACTTCAACCTCGCCGGCAACGGCAAGAGCCAGATCCTCAAGACCAGCGGCTTCGTGAAGCTGGTCCGGGTGGAGGACGGCCCGGTCGTGGGTGTGCACATGGTCGGCGCCCGGGTCGGCGAGCTGATCGGCGAGGCGCAGCTCATCTACAACTGGGAGGCGTACCCGGCCGAGGTGGCGCAGCTCGTGCACGCCCACCCGACCCAGAACGAGGCTCTCGGCGAGGCGCACCTGGCCCTGGCCGGCAAGCCGCTGCACGTCCACGGCTGACCCCACACTCATTCCGCGACGCCGGCGGCACAGCGGGCGAGGATCGCACCAGGCCACGAAGGAGTTTCAGAACATGCCGGTATCGGTCACCATGCCTCGGCTCGGCGAGAGCGTCACCGAGGGCACCGTCACCCGCTGGCTCAAGCAGGAGGGCGACACCGTCGAGGTCGACGAGCCGCTGCTCGAGGTGTCGACCGACAAGGTCGACACCGAGATCCCGTCCCCCGCGGCGGGCGTGCTGAGCCGGATCGTGGTGGGCGAGGACGAGACCGCCGAGGTGGGCAGCGAGCTCGCCGTCATCGCCGGCGAGGGCGAGTCCGCCGGTGGCGGCGAGGCCGCCCCGACCGAGCAGGCCGAGCCGGCCGCCGAGCCGACGGCCGCCGCCGAGGGTACCGGCCCGGAGCCGGAGCAGCAGCCGGCCGCCGCGCCGGAGCAGCCGGCCGAGCAGCCGCAGGCCCAGGCCGCCCCGGCGTCGTCCGGCGCGGGCACCCCGGTGAAGATGCCGGCCCTGGGCGAGAGCGTCACCGAGGGTACGGTCACCCGCTGGCTCAAGCAGGTCGGCGAGACCGTCGAGGTGGACGAGCCGCTGCTGGAGGTCTCCACCGACAAGGTCGACACGGAGATCCCCTCGCCGGTCGCCGGCACCGTGCTGGAGATCAAGGTCGCCGAGGACGAGACCGCCGAGGTCGGCGCCGACCTGGCGATCATCGGCGCCGCCGGCGCCGCCCCGGCCGAGGCGAAGCCCGAGTCGCAGCCGCAGCCCGAGGCGAAGCCGGCCGCCCAACCGCAGGCCGAGCCGGCCCCGCAGCCGAAGCCGCAGGCCCAGCCGCAGCAGGCCCAGCCGCAGGCCGGTGCCGAGGAGCCGACCCCGGGCATGTCGTACAACGAGCCGTCGGCCGAGGCCGAGACCGCGGCCGAGCCGGCGAAGGCCGAGGCGGCCGCCCAGCCGTCCGCCCCGTCGCCGGCCCCGCAGCGGCCGACCGCCCCCGTTCAGGGTGGCGGCGAGGAGGCCGCCGGCTACGTGACCCCGCTGGTGCGCAAGCTGGCCGGCGAGCACGGCGTCGACCTCTCCTCGGTCAACGGCACCGGGGTCGGTGGCCGGATCCGCAAGCAGGACGTGCTGGAGGCGGCCGAGAAGGCCAAGGCCGCCAAGGCCGCTCCCGCCCCGGCCGCCCAGGCGCCGGCCGCCACCGGGGGCGCCCCGGCGCAGCCGGCCGCGAAGCCGCAGCCGAGCAGCAAGCGGGGCACCACCGAGAAGCTGCCCCGGATCCGCAAGGCCATCGCCAAGCGGATGCACGAGTCGCTGCACGAGATGGCGCAGTTGACCACGGTGGTCGAGGTGGACGTCACCCGGATCGCCAAGCTGCGGGCCCGCGCGAAGGACTCCTTCCAGCAGCGGCACGGCGTGAAGCTCTCCTTCCTGCCGTTCTTCGCTCTCGCCTCCATCGAGGCGCTGCAGGCGCTCCCGGTCGTCAACGCCCAGTTGGACCTGGAAGGTGGCACGATCACCTACCCGGCCGCCGAGCACCTCGGCATCGCCGTGGACACCGAGCGGGGCCTGGTGGTGCCGGTCATCCATGACGCCGGGGACCTCAACCTGGGCGGCATCGCCAAGCGGGTGGCCGACCTGGCCGAGCGCACCCGGACCAACAAGATCAGCCCGGACGAGCTCGCCGGGGCGACGTTCACGCTGACCAACACCGGCAGCCGGGGCGCGCTCTTCGACACCCCGATCGTGCCGTCGCCGCAGTCGGCGATGCTCGGCACGGGCGCCGTGGTGAAGCGTCCGGTCGTGGTCAACGACCCGGAGCTGGGCGAGGTCGTCGCGATCCGTTCGATGGTCTACCTGGCCATGTCCTACGACCACCGGCTGATCGACGGCGCCGACGCGGCCCGCTTCCTGTCCGCGGTCAAGGAGCGCCTGGAGGCCGGCAACTTCGAGGCCGAGCTGGGCCTGTAAGCCACCGCGCTGGGTCGGTGACCCGCTACGCGCACGAGGGCGCCCCGGTCGTGATCGACCGGGGCGCCCTTTTGTCTTCGCGGGACGGGTCAGCCGCGCAGCGTCTCCTCGGAGACCTGCCAGAGCCGCTGCGCGGCCTCCGGGTCGAGGGCGTACGCGGCCACTCCGGTGCGGGTGCCGGGCTGGTTGAGGCCGGCCTGCTGGCGGTCCTCGAAGTAGCGCCCACTCACGCCGTCGAGCAGCGGCGAGGCCGCCACCAGCACGGACGTGGCCGCGCCCTGCTCCGGGGTCTTCCAGCTCGGGGCGGCCGAGCCGCCGCTGGCCGCCCGCAGCCGGGCCAGCTCCTCCTCGGTCACGTAACGCTGCAGGTTGGTGCGGATGCCGCCGGGCATCAGCGCGTTGGTGCGGATGCCGTCGTCGGCCCAGCGCCGGGTCGCCTCCACCGCGAAGAGCACGTTGGCGGTCTTCGACTGCCCGTACGCGGTCCACGGCTCGTACGGCCGCCGGTGGAAGTGGGTGTCGTCGAAGTCCACCGCCGCGCGCAGGTGCGCGCTGGAGCTGACCGAGACGATCCGCGCGCCACCGGCCGCGGCGAGCGCCGGTCGCAGCCCGGTGGCCAGCGCGAAGTGGCCCAGGTGGTTGGTGGCGAACTGCATCTCCCAGCCCTGCGGGGTGCGCATCAGGGGCGAGGCCATGATGCCGGCGTTGTTGACCAGGATGTGCAGCGGGCCGGCCCAGGAGGCGACGAACGCGGCGACGGAGTGCTGGTCGGCGAGGTCGAGCGGGGCGACGAGAACCCGCTCGTTGCCGGTCGTACCCGTGATGTCGGCCGCGGCGACGCGGCCCGAGTCGGGCCTGCGGACGGCGAGGGTGACCTCGGCGCCGGCCGCGGCGAGCGCGCGGGCGGTCTCCACGCCGATGCCCGACCCGCCGCCGGTGACGATCGCCCGCCGGCCGGTCAGGTCGACGCCCCGCACGACCTCGGCGGCGGTGGTCCGGGCGTCGAAGGGCGTGCTGACTGGTGTGCTGCTGGTCATTGGTCCGTCCTTGTCCGAGGCGGCCGGCGTCCGGCCGCTACGATGAGAAGCGGAGGCCCCTCCGGTACGTCTCCGAGACTAACCGGAGGATCCTCCGGTTGCCAACCGCAGCCCGTCATCGGCGAGGAGGAGACGTGCCGGAGCCCGGACCCCGACCACTGCGCGCCGACGCGGCCCGCAACCGTGAGCGCCTGCTGGAGGCGGCCGTCCGGGCGTTTTCCCGCCCCGGCCCCGAGGTAACGCTGGACGCCGTCGCCCGGGAGGCGGGCGTCGGCATCGGCACCCTCTACCGCCACTTCCCCACCCGGGACGCGCTGGTCGAGGCCGCCTACCGCAACGAACTGGCGAAGCTCTGCGACGCGGCCGCCGACCTGCTCGACCGGCTGCCCCCGGACCAGGCGACCCGGGCGTGGATGGAGCGGTTCGTCGACTACCTGGCCACCAAGCGCGGGATGGCCGACGCGCTGCGGCAGGTGATCGCCACCGGGGCCAACCCGTTCGCGCAGAGCCGGGACCTGCTGGTCGGCGCGCTGGCCCGGCTGCTCACCGCGGGCGCCGCCGCCGGAACGGTCCGCCCGGACGTGGACCCGGCGGACGTACTGGCCGGGCTCTCCGGGGTGTCGCTGGCCGCCGGCGGGCCGGAGGCCCGGGAGCTGGCCGGCCGCCTGCTCGACCTGCTCATGGACGGCCTGCGGTACGGCCGGACGGGTTGAGGCGGAATCGCCGCCGGCGCGGTCGGACGCTGAAAAAGTGGACGGATGGGCGGTGGGCGGCGCAGCAGGCGGCTGGGCCCCGCCGTCGCCGTCGCACCCGGCGCCCGGGTCGACCGCTTCGAGATCTTCTTCGACCTGGTCTTCGTCTTCTCGTTCTTCATCATCACCCGGGCCACCGCGCTGCACATCACCGGCGCGTCGCTCCTGCACGCCCTGCTGGTGCTCGCCGTGCTCTGGTGGGCCTGGGTGGTGCACAGCATCGTCGCCACCCGGGTCAGGCTCGGCGAGGGTTTCGTCCCGGTACTGATGACGGTGGGAATGGCGGCGCTGTTCACCTTCGCCCTCGCCCTACCGCAGGCCTTCCAGGATCCCCGGGGCAACGCCGCCGGGCCGCTGGTGGCGGCGGGGAGCTACGTCGTCATCCGCCTCGTGCACCTGACGCTCTACCTGCACGCCGTCCGGGACAGCCCGAACGAGCGCCGCCAGTTGCGGCAGTTCACCCCGGAGCTGATCGCCAGTACGCTGGTGTTCCTCGCCGCCGCCCTGGTCCCTGTCCGGATCAGCGACCCCGGGACGGCCGCGCTGGTGCGGGACTCGCTGTGGACCGCGGTGGTGCTGGTGCAGTACAGCAGCGGCATGATCGCCGGAACCTCGGGGTGGGGGATCACCTCGGCGGAGCACTGGACCGAGCGGTACGACCTGATCCTGATCATCGCTCTCGGCGAGTCGGTGATCTCGGTCGGCGTGGGCAGCAACCTGATCGGCCAGCCACCGACCTGGCCGGCGGTCACCGCCGCGGTACTCGGCATCATCTTCACGGCGGCCCTCTGGTGGGCGCACTACGACATGATCGGGCCGGCCGCCCGGATCGCCCTGCACGCGGCGAAGGACGGCCCCCGGGTGGCGATGGCCCGGGACGCGTACTCCTACCTCTACCTGCCGATGATCGCCGGAATCATCCTGTTCGCCCTCGGCGCCGAGGGGATCGTGCACCAGATCGCCGATCCGCACCTGACCACCAACGCCCCGGCGATCAGTCCCAACGTGCCGCTGCTCTTCGGCGGGGTGATCTGCTATCTCAGCGCGAACATGCTGTTTCAACTGCGTACCCTGCGCACGGTCAGCTGGACCAGGATCGGCGCCGTGCTGGTGCTGGTGGCGGCCATGCCGGTGGCCGGCGCGCTGCCCGCGCTGGCCGCGCTCGGCGTGCTGACCGCGATCTGCGTCGGCCTGGTGGCCACCGAGGTGGTGGTCTTCGCCGACGCCCGGCGGGCCCTGCACGAACTGATCTTCGAGGAGCGGACCACCCACGAGGCGAACGAGGCCGCCTGGCGGGCCCGCTGGCACGAGCCGGACGAGGGCGAGTGACCACGGCCGCCCAGTCCTGTCGGGCGGTTGCCCGGCGGGTCACTACGCCGAGTGCGAATTCGCCGGTCGGCAGAATCGGCGCCTCCGGGGTGGCCGGGCCTACGCCACCCGGGCAGGCTCGGCCCGGTGACCACCTTCTCGCTCCAGTCCACCCCCGCCGACGCGGCGAGCTGGCTCGACCTGGCCCGCCGCGCCGAGTCCGCCGGCTTCGCCGCGCTGCTCGCCGCCGACCACCCCGGCGCGGTCACCTCCCCATTCGTCGCGCTGGCCGCCGCCGCGTCGGTGACCTCGACGATCGAGCTGGGCTCGTACGTGTCGAACCTCGGCGTCCGGGAGCCGCTGCTGCTCGCCACCGACGTGGCCACCCTCGACCTGGTCTCCGGCGGCCGGGCCCGGCTCGGCGTCGGCGCCGGCCACACCCCCGCCGAGTGGCACGCGGTGGGCCGCGAGCGCCCAGACGTGGCCGGTCGGGTCCGCCGCTGTGTCGCCGTCGCCGAGGCGGTCCGGGCCCTGCTCGACGGCGCCACGGTGACCGTCGACTCCGCCGATCTGGTGACCCGGGACGCCCGGCTGGACAGCCCCCGGCCGGTGCGTGAGCGCATCCCGCTGACCATGGGCACCGCCAACTCGACCCTGCTGCGCTGGGCCGGCGCGCACGCCGACGTGGTCGGGCTGACCGGCTTCGGGCGTACCCTCGCCGACGGCCACGCCCACGACGTGCGCTGGCGGCCCGACCAGATCGAGGCGCAGCTGGCCTGCGTCGCGGCGGGCGCGGCCGGCCGGAGCGACCCGCCCGCGCTGGAGGCGCTGGTGCAGCAGGTGGTGGTCACCGACGACGCGGAGGCCGTCGCGGCGGAGCACGCGAAGGAGCTCGGCCTGACCGTCGCCGAGCTGCTGGCCACCCCGTTCGTGCTGATCGGCACCGCGGACGAGATCGTCGCCGCGGTCGCGGAGCACGAGCGCCGCTGGGGCGTCACCCGCTTCGTGGTACGCCGGGACGCGCTCGACCCGCTCACCCCGGTACTGGCCCGACTGGCGTGACGGTGCGAGAGGCGAGGGGCATCCTGATCCCGGCGGGCCAACTTTCGCGGATACCAGTGTGTAGCACCTTGTAGCACAGGGGGTTAAGCTCTATTCGTGGCTGAGCATGCTTCTCGAGAGATCACCCAACGCGAGTTGCGGAACGACTCCGGCTCGATCATGCGCGGCGTAGAACGGGGAGAGTCGTTCACGATCACCCGTAACGGCACGCCGATCGGTCGGCTGATCCCCATCAGGCGACGTACCTTCGTGCCGCGGGCCGAGGTGATGGCGGCCTTCGCCACCGCGCCCGTGCTCGACGGAGCGCAGTTCAGACGCGACCTGGACGAGGCACTCGACCAGGACCTGCCCGATCGTGAGTGGTGAGTCGCCGGCTCGTGGCCTGGTGGACACGAACATCGTCATCCACCTGCCCGGGCTGGACCCAGCCGAGCTGCCGGACGAGCTGGTCATCAGCGCCGTAACGCTGGCCGAACTCTCGGCAGGCCCACACCACGCGGACGAGCCTCGGGAAAGAGCGCGCCGCATGAGCCTGCTCCAGCACGCAGAAGCCACCTTCGACCCACTTCCGTTCGATGCAGAAGCGGCGCGCGCATTCGGTCTGATATCCGCTGCCGTGCTCGCCGCAGGACGCGGCACCCGTCGCCGCATCGCCGACCTGATGATCGCCTCGGTGGCACACACGAACGACCTGCCCCTGTACACCACCAACCCCGCCGACTTCGTCGGACTGGACGACCTGGTGACCATCCGTCCGGTGCGTCGTCCTTCCTGAGCCGAGGGCAGGCACCGGTACCACCCTGGCTGGCTCAGGTCGGCTGTTCGTAGAAGCGGATCTTCTCGCGGGCGTTGGCCGGCCGCGCGACGACGCGGTTCGGCAATGTCTCCGACGAGGCCACCCGGCGGTGGACCGGCACCGACGCCGGCCCCGCGTACGCGGTGACCAGCCTGGAAGAGTCGCTGCGCCGGCTCGGCACCGACCACGTCGACCTGTACCAGCTGCACCTCAACGACCTGCCAGCGTCCGCCGCGCTCGACCTGGTCGACGCCCTGGAGGGCCTGGTCACCCAGGGCAAGATCCGGGCGTACGGCTGGAGCACCGACAACCCCGCGTCGGCGCGGGCGTTCGCCGAGGCGGGGCCGCACTGCGCCGCCGTGCAGCACGACGAGTCGGTGTTCAAGGACAACCCGGAGATGTTCGCGGTCTGCGACGCGCTCAACCTGGCCAGCCTCAACCGCGGCCCGCTGGCGATGGGCCTGCTCACCGGCTCGACCCGGTCGGTCGGCCCGGACGACGTACGCGGCCGGGCACCCGAGTGGCTGGTCTGGTTCCGCGACGGCCGCCCCACCCCGCAGTGGTCGGCCCGGCTGGAGCGGATCCGGGCGGCGCTGACCGCCGACGGCCGCACCCTCGCCCAGGGCGCGCTGGGCTGGCTGCTGGCCCGCAGCCCGCGCACCCTGCCGATCCCCGGGTGCCGCACGGTCGCCCAGGCCGAGGAGAACTTCGGCACCCTGGCGTACGGGCCACTGCCCGCCGACGCCTTCGCCGAGGTGGAGCGGTTGCTGGCGGACCTGCGAGCGGCAGCCTGAACAGTTGGCGGCACCGACGGAGCGGGTCGGGTCGGTGCCGCCGGCCCGGGGCGCGGTTGTCCCTCACCTCGTCCGTCGAGGAGTGGACGTGCGGTCGTAGAGGCCGTCTTCCTCGGCGTCCGCCGTCATGCGATCGAGAATCTCGCGCCGCTCACGGAGCGTGCGCTCCTGGTGGTCGTCAGGGTCGCGCGGCTCTCGGAGATGGCCTCCCTGCAGGCAAGGTGGCGGTATCGCTCGGTCCTGACCTGTATCCATCCCGCTCCTTTGGAGCTGATGACGCAAACGCATCACTTGGCCGACCGGTCCAGCGCTCGATCCCCTCAGCGTGGCGACCGTGCCGGACCTGCCCTCCTGCCCGGCCTACGCCATTGGCGACTTCTCGATCACGAAGACGCCCAAGCCGTGCACGCCCTCCACCAGCCCTTCGGTCTTCAGGACGATCATGGCGTGGTTGACCACCCCCGCCGACACACCGTGCTGACTGCACAGCTGAGCCGTGGACGGCAACTTGTCGCCGGGGGCGAGTTCTCCGGACGCGATCTGCTCGCGGATGAGATCCGCGAGCTGCGCCCACTTCGGTTTGGCGGGCATCTACTCTCCCTGGTCTGCACCGCCATTTGAGCACGCCAACTCTTTTACTGACAAGTAAGAGGTACTAGGTGGTTGACCTATGAGTGGTACTAAGTATAAGTTCGCATCGACCCGCTCACCTGGTCTGCAAACCGCGAGCTGGTCGTCCTGTGGGAGCACCCGGCCGGCCACTTCCCCGGTGACCGGCCGGGTGCTCCCTGCCCGCGACCAGCAGTCGTCGGGCTTCATCCGAGCAGGCCCGGGGCGGGTGCCGGGCTCCGGCCGACCCTGCGCGCGCACGGTCGACCCCGCCCGCCCCGGCGCCACTGACCGAAACGGAGGCGACCGACGTGCGGTCGACGACCGACGAACCGGTGGACGCGATGGAACGGGTGCTCGGTGAGCTGCCCCAACCGTGGCTGGCCACCATCGAGGACGTACGGCTCGCCCTGCGGGCGCTGCGCGTGCACCAGCCGGAGGAGTGGCCCACCGGTGCGCTGTGCCGGGCCGACCGGACCCCGTACCCCTGTCTGGTGCATCGCTGGGCACGGCGGCTGCTGTGCTCGCGCGGCCTGCCCGACCAGGTGGTCGACGGGCTCGTCGCGCGTGGCGGGCAGTTGGTCGACGTACCCGGTGGTGGGTCGTGCTGAGGTGGCCGCGACGGAACGCGACGCCGGTTCCGCTCGCGCCGCGGCACCGGCGAACCTGGCGGTACGGGCGACGGTGGTGCTCGTGCGGGCTACGGTGGACCGGCTGCCCGGACCGGCACACCCCGGTGCCCACCGAGCCGCCCACGCCACCGCCGAACACCCGCTGGTGGGACGAGGCGACCCGGGCGAACCCGCAGGTCGGACGGGTCGGCTGGCTCACCCCGGCGCAGACCTGGCGGGCCAACGGCGGCCGGTGGTGAGCGTCCCGCACACGCCGCTGCGCCCGCTGTGGCTCTGCCGGTGCTGCGCGGGGCCGTGGCCGTGCGCCGCGGCCCGGTTGGCCCTCCGGCACGAGTACGCACACGACCGGGTCGCGCTACTGGTCTACCTGGGCGGGATGCTGCACGACGCGGCGGACGAGCTGCACCGGCTACGCCCGGACGACGGGCCGACGGCGCAACAATTGTTCGCCCGCTTCCTCGGTTGGGCGATTCCGCGCCGACCGGCGGAGCCCGGAGCTGCCGTCGAGCCTTCCCAGGACGCTTTCGGCCCGGGTGCGACGAGTGAGGGATTTCGCTCAACGCATCCAAGTCGCCGTCCGTACCCGAAGATATGAGCATGCGGATCCTGATGGCCGGCGCGTCCGGCTTCCTCGGCACCCGGCTGGTCGACCGGCTCACCGCCGACGGGCACCAGGTCACCAGGCTGGTGCGGCGGCCACCGCGCACCCCCGACGAGCGGCAGTGGAATCCGTCCGCGGCGCAGCTCGACCCGGCCGTGGTGGCCGGGTCCGACGCGGTGGTGAACCTGGCCGGCGCCGGGGTGGGCGACAAGCGGTGGGACGACGCCTACAAGCAGCTGATCCGGTCCAGTCGGGTGGACACCACCAGCACCCTGGCGATCACCATCGCCGGCCTGCCGGCCGCGGACCGGCCGACCGTGCTGCTCAACTCGTCCGCCGTCGGCTGGTACGGCAACACCGGCGACCGGGCCGTCGAGGAGGACGCCCCAGCCGGCGAGGGCTTCCTGGCCGACGTCTGCCGGGTGTGGGAGGCCGCGACCCGGCCGGCCGAGGACGCCGGGGTACGGGTGGTGCGGCTGCGCACCGGGCTGCCGCTGCACCGCGACGGTGGGCTGCTCAAGCCGCAGCTGCTGCCGTTCAAGCTGGGCATCGCCGGGCGGCTGGGCAGCGGCCGGCAGTGGCTGCCGTGGATCTCCATGCGGGACTGGCTGGACGCGGCGGCGTTCCTGCTGGAGCGGGACGACATCGCCGGCCCGGTCAACGGCGTCGGCCCGGCCCCGGTGACGAACGCCGAGTTCACCCGGGAGCTGGCCAGGCAGCTGCACCGCCCGGCGCTCATCCCGATCCCCGCGCTGGCCCTGAAGGTCGCCCTGGGCGGCTTCGCCCAGGAGGCCCTCACCAGCACCCGAGCCCTCCCCGCAGTGCTGACCAGGACCAACTTCCCCTACGCCCACCCCACCCTGGCCACGGCCATCCACGCCGCCCTGACGGACTAACCCCCCGGCACACCCGCCTGGCCGCCCGCCCGCCTGCCGTCGTCGATCATGGAGTTGTGGCTGTCGACAAAGGCGGCGAGCCTGACAAATCAGGTGCCACAACTCCATGATCGACGGGCCGGGGCCAAGGCCAGGGCCGGCGGGCGGGGCGGGTCAGGTGGGGTGGGGTGGGGTCAGCAGCCGATCACCCAGTAGCTGGGGGCGGTCTGCTTGAGGGTGGTCGTGTAGAAGGTGTTGTAGAGGCCCATTCGTTGGTTGCTGCCGAGGGCGTAGGCGTAGCCGGCGGACTGGTAGGCGCGGCCGGCGGCCACGTGGGCGTAGTTGCTGGCCGTGACGCAGGTCGGGGACGCGGTCGGGGTCGGGGTGGGCGTGGGGGTCACGGTCGGCGACGGGGTGGCCGTCGGGGTCGGGGTGGGGGTGCCGCCGCCGGGGTTCAGGCCGAAGAACAGGGCGTCGCGGTACGTCGAGCAGATGGTGTCGAGGAAGTACGCGGCTGCCGTGCCGCACTGGTCGGCGCCGGCGCCCGGGTCGACGGGCGTGCCGTGGCCCATGCCGGAGACCCGGTAGACCCGGACGGCGTCGTTGCCGTACACCTCCATGCTGGTGCCGGCGGGCAGCGACGACGTGCTGGTCGGGGTCTGCGACACGCCCAGCACGTTGGTCCACTGGTCCCGGCTCTCGGTGGCGTTCGCCGGCACCACGGTGGTGTCCGAGGTGCCGTGCCAGACGGACACCCGGGGCCGGCGTCCGGAGTACCCCGGGTACGCGTTGCGCACCAGGTCACCCCAGGCGGCCGGGGTCTTGTCCACGCCGCTGTACTGGCAGGTGCTGGTCGCCGCCGGCGGCGAGCAGCGGTACGGGATGCCGGCGATCACCGAGCCGGCGGCGAACACGTCCGGATAGGTGGCGAGCATGACCGAGGTCATCGCCCCGCCGGCCGACAGCCCGCTGACGAAGACCCGCCTGCCGTCCAGGCCGTAGTTCGACGTCGCGTAGTCGACCATCTGCCGGATCGACAGCGCCTCGCCCTGCCCCCGGCTGATGTCCCCCTCGACGAACCAGTTGAAGCAGCTCAGCGACTGGTTCGCGGACGACTGCTGGGGCACGATCAGGGCGAACTTCCACAGGTCGGCGTACTTCTGCCAGCCGGAGTTGGCGAAGTAGCCGGCGGCGTTCTGGGTGCAGCCGTGCAGCAGCACCACCGCCGGGGCGTTGGCCGGCAGGCCGTCCGGGCGGTACGCGTACATGGCCAGGTTGCCGGGGTTCGAGCCGAAGCCGGCGACCTGGGTCAGGCTGGCGGCCTGGGCCGGCGCGGCCACGGCGACCAGGGCGGCGGCGGCCAGCGCGGCCCCGGCGACCGCCCCGGCGAGCCGGGTGAGAAGGGACGATGAGCGGCGCACGGCGACCTCCCGTAGCAGACGGTGAGCTGAGTCACCCCCGAGTTGCCGCGACGTTACGTCGATGTTTCCGGCCGACGACATGGCCACCGCTCACACATTCGTCGCTGCCGATGTGGCGGTGGATCGCCCGGCGCGTCGCCGCGGACCGGCTTTCGTGTCCCACCGGTAGCGCCGGTTCCGGTTGGTAACGTCCGCTCCGTGCCGATCTCCGCCACCCGGACCGCCGACCAGCCGCCCGCCCCCGCGCCCGCCGTCGGCCCGGGTCGCCGGGCCGACCTGGTGGTGACGCTCGCCGCGATCGCGCTGGCCGTCTGGGTGACCAGCGGGCTCTGGCGCGACCCGAACCACCGGGCGATCACGGTCAACTCCAGCGACCAGGCGCTCTTCGAGTGGCTGCTCGCCTTCGGCGGGCACGCGCTCACCCACGGCGAGAACCCGCTCTTCACCCACCTGATCAACGTGCCGGACGGGGTGAACCTCGCGGTCAACACCTCGATCACCGTGTACGCGGCGGTCTTCGCCCCGCTGACGTACCTGGTCGGGCCGCCGGCCACCTTCCTGGTGGTGCTCACCCTCAACCTGGTCGCCACCGCGCTGGCCTGGTACTGGCTGCTGTCGCGGCACCTGGTGCGCAGCCGACTCGCCGCCGGGACGGGCGCGTTGTTCATCGCGTACTCCCCGGGCATGGTGGCGCACGCCAACGCCCACCTGAACTGGACCGCGGGCTGGCTGGTGCCGCTGCTGATCCACGGCGTGTTCGCGCTGCGCCGGCCGGAGCACCGGTGGCGCAACGGCGTGCTGCTGGGCGTGCTGGTCGCGGTGGCGTTCTCGATCGCCGCCGAGGGGCTGTTCTTCACCGCCCTGGCGCTCGCCGTGTTCCTCGCCGCCTGGGCGCTGCACCCGGCCCGCCGCGCCGAGGCCCGGGCGGCGCTGCCGCACTTCCTGCGCGGGCTGGCGGTCACCGCGCTGGTGGCCGGGGTGCTGCTGGCGTACCCGCTGTGGCTGCACTTCGCCGGGCCGCAGCGCTTCCACGGCACCGGCTTCGACCCGATCATCCACTCCGAGGACATCGCGGCGTTCGGGGCGTACCCGAGCCGGTCGCTGGCCGGGGCGGCCGGGCTGGACACCGGGCTGGCGCCCAACCCGACCGAGGAGAACTCGTTCTTCGGGGTGCCGCTGCTGCTGCTCGCGGTGGCCTGCTTCGCGCTGCTGTGGCGGCGCGCCGACCGGGCTCGCCGGGCCACCCTCGCCGCGCTGGGGACGACCGCGCTGGTCTTCGCGGTGCTGTCCTGGGGGCCGGTGGCGAAGTGGGCCGGCACCCGTACCGGCCAGATACTGCCGTTCGGCGTGCTGGACAACCTGCCGGTGGTCAACGCCGCCCTGCCGTCCCGGCTGGCGCTGGTGGTCGCCCCGGTGATCGGCGTGCTGCTGGCGTACACGGTGGACCTGCTGCGGGCGGACCCGCCGCGCCGCCGCGGCACGGCGGTGGCCTGGGTGGTCGGCTTCGCGGTGGCGCTGCTGCCGCTGCTGCCGGTGCCGCTGCTGACCACCGTCCGCCCGCCGGTGCCGCAGTTCATCACCGCCGGCACCTGGCGGCAGTACGTCCCGCCGGGCGGGGTGCTCACCCCGCTGCCGCTGACCCTGGACGTCACCCCGGACGGTCAGCGCTGGCAGGCGTACGCGCTGGCGCACCGGCAGGGCGAGTTCCGCATCCCGGCCGGGTTCTTCCTCGGCCCCGGCGGCCCGGACGGCCGGGGCCGGATCGGTCCACCGCCGCGCACCCTCGACACCCTGATGGACGAGGCCGCCCGGTACGGCCTGATGCCGATCGTCACCGACGGCAGCATCCGGCTGGTCCGGGCCGACCTGCGCTACTGGGGTGTCGACGCGGTGGTGCTCGCCGACGAGGTGGACGGCGCCAAGTACGACGTCGACGAGGAGACCGTGCGCCGCACCGCCACCGCCCTGCTCGGCGAGCCGCGCCGGGTCGACGACGTCTGGCTCTGGACCCGGCCGCCCGGCGGCTGGTGACCGACGCGCCACCGACGGGGCGGCGCGGGACGGCGCCGATGGTGTGCAATGGAGCGATGTCCGGTCGCCGACTCCTCGCGATGGTGGGTGCGACGCTGGCGCTCGCCGCCGCGCTGCCGGCCGGCGTGCCCGCGGCCGCCGCGCTGCCGGCCGGTGCGACCGCGGCCGGCGACGGCCAGGCCGAGGTGCCGCGGCGGCTGCACGACCCGTGGCTGTGGCAGGCCACCGTCGGGCAGCGCCCGGTCGGCCCGGCGACCGTCGTCTTCCACACCGACCAGACGCGCTACTTCGAGTCGACCGGGGTGCTGGTCGGCCGGGACGGCGGCTACCGGCTCCTCTACCAGGACATCGGCGAGGACGACGGGCTGCTCTCCCCCGACGGGCGGCACTATCTGCGGCCCGGCCGGGGCACCCTGATCGACCTGACCACCGGCGACGAGCGGCCCACCCATCCCCGCGGCATCCGCGCGCTGGCCTGGTCCCCCGACGGCCGGACGGTGCTGGGCACCCGCGACAACGACGACGCCGTGATCACCTACGGGCCGGACGGCCAGGCCCTGAACGACCCCGCCCACCCGGACACCCTGGTGACCGTCGACCCGTTCTCGGGCGCGGAACGGCGGGTCGACCCCGGCCCGTACGCCAGCCACGCGGCCGGCGCCTGGTCGCCCGACGGCGCGCTGGTCGCGGTGGCCGGGCCGCCGGACGAGGCCGCGGTGATCTCCGGGCGGCAGCGGTTGACCGTCCTCGACCCGGCCACCGGCCGGGTCAGTTGGCGGGTCGACCTGGACGAGCGGCACGCGCTGGCCGGCCGGGGCGCGTGGTCCCCGGACGGGCGCCGGGTCGCCCTGCTCGCCGTCGACGGCTGCACGACCCGCTGCCGGGACGACGCCGAGCTTGTCGCCCAGGCCTGGCGGCTGGAGTTCCTGGACGCGGCGACCGGCCGCCCGGTCGGCATCCCGGTGCCGGTCGACGGCCTAGCCGAGGAGCTGCTCGGCTGGCAGGGCGCCGACCCCGTGGTGGAACGGCACTCCCGCGACGAGGACTCCCACGCCCGGCACACCGAGATCGTGGCCGTCGGCCCCGGGGCGGGCGAGCGGGTCCTGGTCACCGCCCCGGCCGCGTCCACCGGGATCGAGATCCCCGGCCAGCTGCTCACCCGGGCGGCGTACGGGCAGGGCGAGCCCCGCCCCTCGCCCTGGGCCGCACCGTACTGGCTGTACGGCGTGCTGCTGGTGGTGCCCGGGCTCGCCGCCGCCCTGATCGTCTGGTGGCGCCGCCGGCGACGGCCCGCTCCGGCCGACCCGGTGGCTACCGCCGACTGACCGGCCCGGGCCGGCACTCGCGCGACGAGGCTCACGCCGGGTCGGGGGCCGGCGCGGGTCTACGCTGGTGGGGTGAGTGCGACTACTTCCGGGTTGGCGGCCGTACGGGCCGGGGTGCTCGACTACCAGGCCGCGTGGGACGAGCAGCGGCGGCTGCACGAGGCGGTGGTGGCCGGCGAGCGCGGCGACACCGTGCTGCTGTTGGAGCACCCGAGCGTCTACACCGCCGGCAAGCGCACCGAGCCGTGGGACCGACCGATGGACGGCACCCCGGTCGTCGACGTCGACCGCGGCGGCAAGATCACCTGGCACGGGCCGGGCCAGCTCGTCGGCTACCCGATCGTCAAGCTGCCCGACCCGGTGGACGTGGTCGCCTACGTGCGGCGCACCGAGCAGCTGCTGATCGACGTCTGCGCCGAGGTCGGGCTGGCCGCCGGCCGGGTCGAGGGGCGCAGCGGGGTCTGGGTGCCCGCGGACGACCGGGGGCCGGCCCGCAAGGTCGCCGCCATCGGCATCCGGGTGGCCCGCGGGGTGACCCTGCACGGCTTCTCGATCAACTGCGACTGCGACCTCGGGTACTTCGACCGGATCGTGCCGTGCGGCATCCGGGACGCCGGGGTCACCTCGCTCACCGCCGAGCTGGGCCGCCCGGTCACCGTGGCCGACGTGTTGCCGGTGGTCGAGCGCCACCTGCCGACCCTGCTGGTGGCCTGAAAAAAATCCGCCGAGGTGTCCCTGGGCCCACGAGGCCGTTCGTCCCTATGGTGAAGGCCGGCGACCACGCCGGCCGCGGACCCCACCGGAGACGATCATGCCCATGTACGTGGCCCTCATCTACACCGCCGACGTCGACTGGACCCGACCCGAGTACGCCAACGAGATGGCGGAGTACAACGAGTTCGGGGCGGCCGCCGCCGCGGTGATCCGGGGCGGCAGCGCGCTCTACCCCACCGCCACCGCCACCACCGTCCGGGTCTCCGGCGGCAAGGGCGGCGACGTGCTCACCACCGACGGCCCGTACGCCGAGACCAAGGAGGCGCTGACCGGCTTCTACCTGCTGGAGTGCGCCGACCTGGACGAGGCGGTCAAGGTCGCGTCGACCATCCCGGCGGCGTGGAACGGCGCCGTCGAGGTCCGGCCGGTCATCCAGTTCTGACGATGACCCCGGTGCTGCCCGGTGACGCGGCGGTAGAGCGGGTGGTCCGCGACGAGCGGACCAGGATCCTCGCCACGCTGATCCGCGTCACCGGCAGCGTCGACCTCGCCGAGGACGCCACCCAGGACGCGGTGCTGCGCGCCCTGGAGACCTGGCCGCGTGACGGCGTACCGGACAATCCGCGCGCCTGGCTGCAGGTGGTCGCCCGGCGGCGCGCGGTCGACCTGATCCGCCGGGAGGCGAACCGGGTCGGGAAGGAGGCCGAGGCGATGTCGCTGCTCGACCCCACCCCCGAGCCGCCCGAGGTGGTCCGCGACGACCTGCTGCGGCTGTTCTTCACCTGCTGCCACCCCACCCTGTCGCTGGACGCCCAGGTGGCGCTCGCGCTGCGCACGCTGGGCGGACTGACCACCGCCGAGGTGGCCCGGGCGCTGCTGCTGCCGGAGGCCACCCTGGCCAAGCGGCTCACCCGGGCCAAGCAGAAGATCCGCCAGGCGGGCATCCCGTACCGGGTGCCGGCTGCCGAGGAGCTGCCCGGCCGGCTCACCGGCGTGGCCAGCACCGTCTATCTGATCTTCAACGAGGGGTACGCGGCGGCCACCGGCGCCGACCTGGTGCGCGGCGCGCTGGCCGACGAGGCGCAGCGGCTGGCCCGGCTGCTCGCCGAGCTGATGCCGGACGAGCCGACCGTGCTCGGCCTGCGGGCGCTGCTGCTGTTGCAGGACTCCCGCCGGGCGGCGCGGACCGGCCCGGACGGGCGGTTGCTGCTGCTGGCCGAGCAGGACCGGTCCCGCTGGGACCGGGCCGCCGTGGTCGCGGGGGTCGAGCTGGTCGGGCGGGCGCTGCGCCGCACCCCCGACCACCCCGACCGGTACGTGGTGCAGGCCGCGATCGCCGCCTGCCACGCGCTCGCCCCGAGCTACGACCGGACCCCGTGGGACGCGGTGGTCTCCTGGTACGACGTGCTGCTCACCGTGGACGACACGCCGGTGGTCCGGCTGAACCGGGCCGCGGCCGTGGCCGAACGCGACGGCCCGGCCGCCGGCCTCGCCCTGGTCGACGCCCTGCCCGGCCTCCAGGCGTACCCGTGGTGGCACGCCACTCGCGCCGAGCTCCTGCGCCGCCTCGACCACCCCGTCGAGGCCGCCGCCGCGTACGACCGGGCGCTGGCGCTGGGCGTGAACGGCCCCCAGGCCGACCACTTGCGCCGCCGCCGCGCCGAGCTGACCGGCTGACTCGCGTACCGTCGGCGGGTGCGCATCGATCTGGTCACCCTGGTCGTCGACGAGTACGACCCGGCCATCGCCTTCTTCACCGGAGTGCTCGGCTTCGAGCTGGTCGAGGACTCCCCCGCTTCGACCAACGACGGCCGGCCCAAGCGCTGGGTGGTGGTCCGCCCGCCCGGCGGCGGCACCGGCCTGCTGCTGGCCCGCGCCGACGGTGAGCGCCAGCGGGCGGCGGTCGGCGACCAGACCCACGGCCGGGTGGGCTTCTTCCTCCAGGTCGACGACTTCGACGCCGCCTACCGGCGGATGGTCGAGGCTGAGGTGGAGTTCGTCAAGCTGCCGCGCACCGAGCCGTACGGCCGGGTGGCGGTCTTCCGCGACCTCTGCGGCAACAGCTGGGACCTGCTCGGCCCCGCCTGACCGGGTCCCCGTCTGACGCGTTGCGCACGGCTCCCACACCGGCCCACAGCAGGCACACTCAGTGACGTCGAGCCTACCGTCCAGGACACGTCCCCGCCCGCTTTGCTCTGCCGCCACGGACGCATCACTCACGATCGGTTACCGATGCGTACGCGGCAGCAGAGCAAAGCGGGGGAACGGGGCAGCGCCACCGGCGCGCGGCGTCTGAGATAAGGCCAGTTCAGCGACCCAAGGCCAGCCGGAGGCGCCGACGACCGATGGCCACCGCCGCCACGGCGGTGACGGTACGTGACGCCGGCGCCCTCCTTGCCCGAAGAGCACCCTGCGTGACGGCCGGGTCAGGGCGTCAGCCGGTGCAGGTCCCGCGGGAAGGCGGTCACCTCGCGCACGTTCGCGGCGCCGGTCAGCCGGGCGACGAAGCGTTCCAGCCCGATCGCGAAGCCACCGTGCGGCGGCATCCCGTGCCGGAACGCGTCCAGGTAGCCCGCGTACGGCGCGGCCGGCTCGCCCCGGGCCGCCAGCGCCGCCAGGTAGTCGGCGTGCCGGTGCAGCCGCTGGCCGCCGGTGACCAGCTCCAGGCCGCGAAAGAGCAGGTCGAAACCGTTCGAGTACGCCGGCCGCGCCGGGTCGGGGTGGGTGTAGAAGGGCCGCTTCGCCATCGGGTACCCGGTGACGAAGAGGAAGTCGCAGCCGTGCTCGGCCCGGGCCCACTCCCCCAGCGCCCGCTCGTGGGCCGGGGCCAGGTCCGGCTCGTCGGCCGGCGCCCCGGCGATCTTCAGCGCCTCGGTGAAGTGCACGGCCGGAATCTCGGCGGGCACCTCGGGCAGCGTCACGCCCAGCGTGGCCAGCGCGCCCCCGGCCCGCTCGGCCACCCCCGCCAGCATGCCGGCGAGGGTGTCGCGCAGCACCGCCATCACGTCCCGGTGGTCGGCCACGAAGCCCAGCTCGACGTCGAGCGAGGTGTACTGCGCCAGGTGCCGCGCGGTGTCGTGCGGCTCGGCGCGAAACACCGGCCCCACCTCGTAGACCCGCTCGAAGACCCCCACCATCAGCTGCTTGTAGAACTGCGGCGACTGGGCCAGGTACGCGGGCCGACCGAACCAGTCCAGCGCGAACACGTTCGCCCCGCTCTCGGTGGACGAGCCGACCACCTTCGGGGTGTGGATCTCGACGAAGTCCCGGGCGTCCAGCGTCGCCCGGAAGCCCGCCACCGCCGCCGCCGAGATCCGCAGCGCGGCCGACCGGGTCGGGTGCCGCAGCGCCACGGGTGCGTGCTCGAGCTGGGTGGGCAGGCCGGCGGTCAACGCAGGCCGGTACAGGTCGAACGGCGGCGGCTCGGCGGGCGGGCCGAGTGGTCGTACCGTCGGGTCGGTCAGCTCGACCCCGGCGGGCGCCGCGGGGTTCGCGGTGGCCGTGGCGAGCACCTCGACCACGGTCTCCTCCGGCAGCGACTCGACCACCGTGCGGACGGCCGGGTCGGTGACCACCACCTGGGCCAGGCCGGCGGCGTCCCGGACGATCAGGAAGGCCACCGACTTGAGCAGCCGGCGGCGGTGCACCCAGCCGGCGATCCGGATGGACTCCCCGACGTGGTGGCTGAGCTGGGCGGACAGGATGCGCTTCATGGTGGGCTGCTCCTCGGTCGATCGCCACGCCTGCGCCGCCCTCGGGCGGCGAAGCGTCGCCTCGGCCCCTGGCAGGTGTGGGCGAGCGGGAACCTCGCGGTGCCACCACACCTTCGCCCCCGCCGTGGCGGGGGCCTCGTTCGTCGCCTTTTCACCGGGGCCGGCCGGGCGGGCTCTACTGGGCGCCGACCGGCGCCGTTCTTCCCGCAGCTCGGGAGGGTCTTCGCGCGACCGGCGCCAGACCGCCTTCCAGCAACCGGCGGCTCTCTGCACTGGCGGATCGGCGCGCTACTCGGCTCCGTCACAGCTCTGCCGGCGAAGCTAGCAGGCGAGCCGGTCAATGTAACGCGCATTTTTCCGCACTCGGTGTCCGGTGTCACAAGGCCTGCGGCGTGACGCCGGTCGCCCGACGCACATCGACCGCCGCCGTCCGGCGTAGGCTCGGTTTTGTGACGATCGAGCAGTCAGCGCCGACGACTCAGCAGGCAGCCCGCCCCGCGACGGTCGCCCCCGAGGGGCGCCGGATGCTGCGGATCGAGGCGCGCAACGCCGAGACGCCGATCGAGCGCAAACCCCCGTGGATCAAGGTCAAGGCCAAGATGGGCCCGGAGTACACCCAGCTGCGCGGGCTCGTCTCGCGCGAGGGGCTGCACACCGTGTGCCAGGAGGCCGGCTGCCCCAACATCTACGAGTGCTGGGAGGACCGCGAGGCCACCTTCCTCATCGGCGGCGACCAGTGCACCCGGCGCTGCGACTTCTGCCAGATCGACACCGGCAAGCCGGCCGAGTTCGACGCCGACGAGCCCCGCCGGGTCGCCGAGTCGGTGGCCACCATGGGCCTGCGCTACGCCACCATCACCGGTGTCGCCCGCGACGACCTGCCCGACGGCGGCGCCTGGCTCTACGCCGAGACCGTCCGGCAGATCCACGCGCTGCGCTCCGGCTGCGGCGTCGAGCTGCTGATCCCCGACTTCAACGCCGTCCCCGAGCAGCTCGCCGAGGTGTTCGGCTCGCGGCCCGAGGTGCTCGCGCACAACGTCGAGACGGTGCCGCGGATCTTCAAGCGGATCCGCCCGGCGTTCCGCTACGAGCGGTCGCTGGACGTGATCCGGCAGGCCCGCGCGGACGGCCTGGTCACCAAGAGCAACCTGATCCTGGGCATGGGCGAGGAGCGGGCCGAGGTGTCCCAGGCGCTGCGCGACCTGCACGACGCCGGCTGCGAGCTGATCACCATCACCCAGTACCTCCGCCCCTCCCCCCGGCACCACCCGGTGACCCGCTGGGTCAAGCCGGAGGAGTTCGTCGAGCTGCGCGAGGAGGCCGAGGAGATCGGCTTCGCCGGGGTGATGAGCGGGCCGCTGGTGCGCTCGTCGTACCGTGCCGGGCGGCTCTACCAGCAGGCGCTCGACGCCCGCGAGCAGGTCACCGCCGCCTCCTGAGGCGCCGGCATCCCGCGTCGGCCGCCGCCGGCCGCCGCGCGGATGTCATGATCACAGGCATGACCGCGGGGGTACGCCAGCAGGCGCGCGACGCGTCGCCCCCGGGTGGCCGTCGGTGGCCGGCGCCCCCGGTGCTGCTCGCCCTGCTGGTCGGGCTGGCCGGGGTCGGCTACCGGCTGGCGCTGGTGCTGGCGGACACCCCGCGGCACAACAGCGACGAGGCCACCATGGGGCTCGCCGCGCTGCACATCGCCCGCGGCGAGGACTTCCCGGTCTTCTTCTACGGCCAGGAGTACATGGGGGTGCTGGAGGCGTACCTGGCCGCACCGCTGGTGGCGCTGGCCGGGCCGTCGGTGCTCGCCCTGCGCCTGCCGCTGCTCGCGCTGTACGCGGTGTTCCTGCTGCTGGCCTGGCGGCTGACCCGCCGGCTCGGCGGCGACCGCTGGTTCGCGCTGCTGGTCGTCGGTCTGCTGGCCCTGGGCTCCGACCGAATCGTGAAGAACCAGCTGATCGCCGGGGGCGGCTACCCCGAGCTGAACCCGATCGGCGCCGGGCTGGCCCTGCTCACGCTGAGCCTGGCCACCCGCACGGCGGGCCGCCGACTCTGGCGGTACGCCGCGTTCGGGCTGCTCACCGGGCTGGTGCTCTGGGTCGACCCGCTGCTGCTGCCGTACCTGCTGGGTTTTCTCGGGGTGCTGCTGGCCGCCGCCCGGCGGGCACTGTGCGGCCGGGCCGGCCTGCTGCTGGCCGCCGCCACCCTGCTCGGCGCCGCCCCCCTGCTCGGGCACAGCCTGACCCACCGCCGCAACCCGGTCACCGCGATCCTGGCCGCCGGGGGCGCGGACGCGACGGCCCCCTGGGCCGACCGGCTGCACGGTGGGCTGGTGCTCGGCCCACCGCTCGGCATGGGCCTGTGCGCGCCGAGCGAGTGCGCCACCTGGCAGCTGTGGTGGGCGGTCGCCCTGCCCGTGCTGCTCCTGCTGGCCAGCCTGTCCGCCTGGTACGCGCTGTGCCGCCGCCCCGCCCCGGGCGCCGCCACCGTGCGCGAGCCCGAGACTGCGCCCAGCCTCCGGGTGGGGGCGGCAGCGGTGCGGCTCGCGCTGGTGCTCGGGGCGGTGGGGACGCTGGTGGCGTACACGGTCAGCAGTGCCGCCGGGCTGACCCCCGTGGAGAGCTCCCGCTACCTGTCCTGTCTGGGCCTCGCGCTGCCGGCGCTGCTCTGGCCGCTCTGGCAGGCGGCCCGGGGCGTGGCGGCCGGATGGCTGCGGGTGGTCGCGGTCGGCACGCTGGTGGCGCTGGTCGGCACCGCGGTCGTCGCCACCGCCGGGGCGATCGGCCGGGTGCCGGTGCAGCGGGCCGAGGAGCAGCGGCACCGGGCGCTGGTCGAGGCGCTGCGCGATCGGGACGTCCGGTACGTCTACGGCGAGTACTGGACTTGCAACCGGCTCGTCTTCGTCACCGGTGAGCAGATCCGCTGCGCGGTGGTCGACGAGCGGTTGCGCCCCGGCCATGACCGGCTGTCGGCGTACCGGCAGGCGGTGGAGCGCGCGGCCGACGCCGGGTACGTCGCGCCGGTCGGCTCCCCGCTCGCCGACCGGCTGGACCGGCAGCCCCCGCCCGGCCTGGCCCCGACGACGGTCGCCGGCTGGCGACTCTGGCTGCCCCGGCGCTGATCCCGGCAGCCGGAACCGGCGTACGGAAACCGGCCGTTCGGCGGCCGTTGGGTGCTGAGCCGGCCGGGGATCATCCGCCCGAGTGGGGACCACTAGACTCTGGGACATGGCAAAGCCCCAGGAGAAGGTCTCGTTCGGCCAGCGGCTGAAGCAGATCGGGATGGTGTTCCGGTTCACCGCCAAGCAGGACAGGTGGTTCGCGCCGCTGACCGCGGCCGCGGTGCTGATCCCGCTCGCGCTCACCGTGGTCGCGGTGATCCTCTGGGGCTGGATCTGGCTGCCGATCGGCATCCTGCTCACCCTGCTCGCCGTGCTGATCGTGCTGAACCTGCGGTCCAACAAGGCGATGATGAACGCCGCCGAGGGGCAGCCCGGCGCGGCGGCCCAGATCATGGAGAGCATGCGCGGCGACTGGCGGGTCACCCCGGCGGTCAGCTCCACCACGCAGATGGACATGGTGCACCTGGTCATCGGCCGGCCCGGCGTGATCCTGCTGGCCGAGGGCAACGGGCAGCGGGTCCGCGGCCTGCTCGGCCAGGAGAAGCGCCGGCTGGCCAAGGTGATCGGCTCGGCGCCGCTGCACGACTACGTGATCGGCCAGGGCGAGGGCGAGCTGCCGATCCGCAAGCTGCGGACCACCCTGATGCGGCTGCCGCGCACCCTCAACGGCAAGGACGTCAACGCGCTCGACAAGCGGCTCAAGGCGCTCACCGCCCGCCCGCAGATGCCCAAGGGCGCGATCCCGAAGAACATGCGGCCACCGGGCCGCTCGTTCCGCCAGTCGCGGGGCCGCTGACCCTCCCGACGTACGCGAAGAGCCGGTCCCGACGCACGGGCCCGGCTCTTTCCGTACGCCCCGGCTCTCTCCGTATGGAGCGCGGGGTGCTCGCTCGGTCAGGGGCGGGGGCTGCGGGCGGCGTCGGTGATCACCGAGTCGGCGAGCCGGTCGTGCAGGCCACGGCGGTGGCCGTCCATGATCAGGGCGGGCAACACCAGGGCGAGCAGCAGGCCGCGCAGCAGCGCCCGGGGCACGCCGAGCCGCCCACCGTCGGTCCAGTTCACGCAGCGAACCTTGGTGATGTACATGCCCGGGGTCTGGGCGAACAGGCCGAGGAAGAAGCCGTACTCCAGGACGAGCACCAGCACCGGCGCCCAGCCGTCCCGGACGGGGTCGGCGAAGCCGCGGGCGACGAGCAGGCAGAGCACCCAGTCGATCACCAGGGCGCCGAACCGGCGACCGAGGCTCGGCGGGGCGAAGGACGGGTCGGCGGCGGGCGGCACCGGCGCCGCGGCGTACGGGGTGGTCACGGTGCTCAAGGGTAGTCAGCGCCCGATGGCCGACGTGGTTCGGCGTCCAGCGAGGAATCGGGCTAAAACCATCAATTAGCCATCAACAGCCTCAACGGGTATCGTCCCACCGAGATCCGGATGGCACCGAGCGGGGCAGCTGACGCTCCGCGAGCGACGTAACACGGCAGAAACATAGGAGACATGGCCGGGCAACCCCACGGTCATACCGTCGCCAGAGCCCAGCCACCGGAGTGGACGTGCCAGGAGGACGTGTGTTTGCCAATCCCGAGGAACTCCTGCGATACCTCAAGAACGAGGACGTGAAGTTCGTCGACGTGCGTTTCTGCGACCTGCCCGGGGTGATGCAGCACTTCAACATCCCGGTCGAGTCCGTCAACGACGACCTCTTCACCGACGGCCTCGCGTTCGACGGCTCGTCGATCCGAGGCTTCCAGTCGATCCACGAGTCGGACATGCTCCTGCTCCCGGACGTCGCCACCGCTTTCCTCGACCCGTTCCGCGCGCAGAAGACCCTCGCACTGAACTTCTTCGTCCACGACCCGTTCACCCGCGAGGCGTACTCGCGCGACCCGCGGAACGTGGCGAAGAAGGCCGAGGCCTACCTGGCGGCGAGCGGCATCGCCGACACCGCGTACTTCGGCGCCGAGGCGGAGTTCTACATCTTCGACTCGATCCGCCACGAGACCTCGGCGCACCAGTCGTTCTACTACATCGACTCGATCGAGGGCGCCTGGAACACCGGCCGCGAGGAGGCGGGCGGCAACCGCGGCTACAAGACCGCGTACAAGGGCGGCTACTTCCCGGTGCCGCCGGTCGACCACTACGCCGACCTGCGCGACGGGATCGTGCGCCGGCTGGTCGACAGCGGCTTCACCGTCGAGCGGTCGCACCACGAGGTGGGCACCGCCGGCCAGTCGGAGATCAACTACAGGTTCTCCACCCTGCTGCACGCCGGCGACCAGCTCCAGCTGTTCAAGTACATCGTGAAGAACGAGGCGTGGGCCAACGGCAAGACCGCCACGTTCATGCCCAAGCCGCTCTTCGGTGACAACGGCTCCGGCATGCACACCCACCAGAGCCTCTGGCTGAACGGCGAGCCGCTGTTCTACGACGAGACCGGGTACGCCGGCCTGTCGGACACCGCCCGGTGGTACATCGGTGGCCTGCTGCACCACGCCCCGTCGCTGCTGGCCTTCACCAACCCGACGGTCAACTCGTACCGCCGGCTGGTGCCGGGCTTCGAGGCGCCGGTCAACCTGGTCTACTCGCAGCGCAACCGGTCCGCCTGCACCCGCATCCCGGTGACCGGCAGCGACCCGAAGGCCAAGCGGGTCGAGTTCCGGGTGCCGGACCCGTCGGCGAACGTCTACCTCGCCTTCTCGGCGATGATGATGGCCGGCCTGGACGGCATCAAGAGCAAGATCGAGCCGCCGGCGCCGATCGACAAGGACCTGTACGACCTCCCGCCGGAGGAGTGGGGCGACGTCAAGCAGGTGCCGGGCTCGCTGCCGGCCGTGCTCGACTCGCTGGAGGCCGACCACGACTACCTGCTCGACGGCGGCGTCTTCACCCCCGACCTGATCTCCACCTGGGTCGACTGGAAGCGCGCCAACGAGGTCGACCCGGTCCGCCTGCGGCCGACCCCGCACGAGTTCGCGATGTACTTCGACTGCTGAGGCAGATCAAGGCCCACGGACGGCGGTCACGCCCGGCTCCCAGCCGGCGTGGCCGCCGTTTTCGTGTCGACCGGGCGCGCCGTCGACGAGCAGCCGCCGTTCCCGTGGAACTCTCTCCCGGGATGGTGTCGGATCCGGTCCGAGTCGTTCGTGGAACGGGAGGATGACATTCCCATCGGTTCCCACGCGCACCGGGAGGTAGCGGCATGGCGGCAAAACTGATCTACGTGAACAACGTGTCGATCGACGGCTACATCGAGGATGAGAAGGGGGCCTTCGACTTCGGCCCGCTCGACGACGAGGTGTTCACGTTCACCACCGACCTCCTGCGGTCGGTCGGCACCTTCCTCTACGGCCGGCGCCTGTACGAGTCGATGGCGCTCTGGGAGACCGACCCCGCACTGGCCGCGCAGTCCGACCTGATGGCCGAGTTCGCACGCGTCTGGCAGGCGGCGGACAAGATCGTCTACTCCACCACCCTCAGCTCGGTGTCGACCGCCGACACCGGCCTGGAGCGCCGCTTCGACCCCGACGCCGTACGACGCCTGAAGGAGACGGCCGAGAGCGACCTCACCATCGGCGGCGCCAACCTGGCGGCGCAGGCCATCCAGGCCGGGCTGGTGGACGAGTGCCAGTTGCTCGTCTGGCCCACCGCCGTCGGCGGCGGCAAGCCCGGGCTGCCCACCGGCGTACGCACCGACTTCACGCTCCTCGACGAGCGCCGGTTCGGCAACGGCGTCCTGCTCCTGCGCTACCGCCCGCTCGGTCACTGAGGCGGCAGCGCCGGGTCAGCGCGCCCGGGCCTCGATTCGGCGGGCCCTGGCCCGGCGGGCCGCCCACCAGGCCAGCGCCACCAGCAGCGCGGTCATCGCGATCGCCCCGGGCGCCTTGGCGTAGCGGGCCACCGTGGTGCCGTCCGGCAGGGTCAGGAAGGCCGCCACCGCGGCCGGCAGCACGAACCAGGTGGTACGCCGGGCCGAGACGGCCAGCACCGCCAGCGGCCAGGTGGCATACCAGGGGTGGAACACCGGGGCCAGGGCCACCGTCGCGGCCAGCGCGGCACCGGCCCCGAACAGCGCGACCCGGGGCCGGGCGGCCTCGATCCGGCGGACCCGCTGCGGCACGTCGTTCAGCCCGCGCAGCGCCGTCCAGGCCCGCCACCAGAGCACCGCCAGCAGCACCACCAGCAGCACCAGCGCCACCGCCCGGGCGGCCGGCACCGCGCCCGGGTGCCGGCCGGCCGACGCGCCGACGTAGTTCACGACGAAGCCGACCGCGGTCGGCGGTGAGGTCCACTGCTGCGAGTCGCCGCTGCGGGCCAGCCCGGCCACCCAACCCAGCCCCAGGCCGGACAGCGCCGAGGTGGCCGCCAGGGTGACCAGCACCCCGGCCGCCAGCAGGCCGCCGTCGCGCGCCAGCGCCCGCCAGGTGTACCGGCCGAGCACCGCGGCCAGCGCGGCGAACGGCAGTACCACCACGGCGGTCGCCTTGACCGAGACGGCCAGCCCGAGCAGCACGCCCGCCACCAGCAGCGCCCGCGGCTTGCCGGGCAGTCGCACCAGCACCAGCAGGGCGAGCAGCAGCAGCCCGAGCATCACCGCGTCGTTGTGTGCGCCGGCCACCAGGTGCACGCCGACCAGCGGGCTGGCCAGCGCCAGCCAGGCCGCCCGGCTGGTCGGCACCCCGCCGGCCCGGGCCAGCCCCGGCAGGCAGAGCCCGGCCAGCAGCACCCCGGCCAGGGCGAACAGCCGCAGCACCAGCAGCGTGCCGACCAGGCCGCCGCCGACCGTGGCGGCCAGCGCGGCGAGCAGCACGAAGAACGGGCCGTACGGGGCCGGGGTGTCCCGCCACATCGGCGCCACCGACTCCAGCCACGGGCAGCCCGCGGCGGCCACCCCGACGGCGTACGGGTCACTGCCGTGCGCGTACGACCAGCCCTGGCAGGCGTACGAGTAGACGTCCCGGCTGGACAGCGGCGGCGCGGCGAGCAGCGGCAGCAGCCACAGCCCCGCCGTGAGGTACGCCCAGCGGGTCGACGGGACGCCCCGGCGCAGCGCCCACCAGGCGCCCACCATCAGCCCGGTGCCGGCCAGCCAGCAGACCAGCGTCCAGGGGCCGTTGCGGTCCAGCCACGGGCCGGTGAGCGGGGCGTGCGGCAGCGCCCCGCCGAGCCAACCGGTCACGGTCAGCAGGACGGCGCCGGCCAGCCCGACGTACCGGGCGAGGCGGGCACGGCGGTCGGTCGGTGCGGCGGGCGCGGTCGGTGGGGCGGGCTCGGTCACCGGCCACCCCTCCCCGCCCGACGTGGAGCGGGCGGTCATGCGTCGGCGGGAACCGGCCGGCGGGCCGCCCGGGCCGACCGTACCAAGCGGACCGTCACCACGATCACCAACAGCGTCATCAGCGGCGCGCCGGGCATCTTGGAGTACTTGGCCAGGCCGGTGCCGTTCGCCAGCACCAGGAACGACGACACCAGCGCGACCAGGGCGAACCAGCGGGTGTCCCGGCGGGCGGTGGCGGCCAGCAGCACCAGCGGCCAGGTCCAGTACCAGGGGTGGTAGAGCGGGGCCAGCGCCACCGTGGCGGCCAGCGCCAACCCGGCGTGCCAGAGCGGGTCACGGGTGCGGGCCCGCCACCACAGCCAGACCAGCAGCACCGCCAGCACCAGCACGCCGATCGCCCGGGTCACCGGCACCGCGTTGATGTGCGCGCCGAACAGCACCGCCACGTACCCGGCGGTCTGCCCGACCGCGGTCGGCGGTGACGTCCAGGCGATCACCAGGCTGCCCTGCTCCAGGCCGCCGATCCAGCCGAAGTCGAGGCCCGCCGCGGCGGTCACCGCGACTAACGCGGCCAGCGCGCCGCCGACCACCGGGCCGCCGTCGCGCAGCAGGGTCCTGATCGAGTACGGCCCGGCCATCGCGGCCAGCGCGGCGAACGGCACCACCACCAGCGCGGTCACCTTGATCCCCGCGGCCAGCCCGAGCAGCACCCCGCCGGCCAGCAGCGGCCAGCGGCGGCCCGGCCGGGACGCCACCACGGCCAGCCCGGCGACCAGCAGGCCGATCATCAGCGCGTCGTTGTGCGCCCCGGCGACCAGGTGCACGCCGACCAGCGGGGAGGCCAGCGCCAGCCAGATCGCCCGCTCGACCGGCACTCCGCAGCGGCGGGCCAGCACCGGCAGGCAGGCCGCGGTGAGCGCCACCCCGGCGACCGCCAGCAACCGGAACAGCACGATGCTGCCCGCCAGCGAGCCGGTCGCCTTCACGATCGCCCCGGCGAGCACCACGAACAGCGGCCCGTACGGCGCCGGGGTGTCCCGCCAGATGAACGAGATGGTGTCCAGCCACGGGCACGGCAGCGCCGAGACCCCCTGCTCGTACGGGTTGATCCCGGCCGAGAAGCTCGCCCCCTGGCAGGCGTACGCGTAGGCGTCCCGGCTGGCCAGCGGCGGCGCGACCAGCAGCGGGAGCAGCCAGAGCCCGGCGGTGACCAGGGCCCAACGGGCCGACGGCACCCGGTCGCGCAGCGTCCACCAGGCCCACGCCATCAGCCCGAGCCCGAGAAACCACAACCCGATGACCAGCGGCCCGAACCGGCCCTGCCAGACGGCCACCGGGTCGGCGTCCAGCGGTGCGCCGGGCAGCACGCCGCCCAGGAACCCGGTCACGGCCAGCACCGCCGAGCCGGTCAGTCCGATCCAGCGGGAGAGGTGGTGAGACACGTCCGACATGCTGCCAGTAGTGCGGACGCCGCGCCGAGGTGGGCAGGCGTGCCCGGGCTCAGCCGTCGGCGTCGAGCACCCGTTCCATCGCGGCGCGGGACCGGCGGGCGGTGCGCAGGTACTCGTCGAGGAACTCGCCCGGGTCGTCCCGGCCGAGCAGCCGGACCACCCCGGCCAGCTCCACCCCGTGCCGGGGCAGCTGGTCGCCGGCCCGGCCGCGGACCAGCATCAGCGCGTTGCGGACCTGCGCGGCCAGCGTCCACCCGGCGGCCATCTCGGCGGCGTCCGTCGGGTCGACCAGGCCGGCGTCCCGGGCGGCCGCGAGGGCGTCGAGGGTACGCGTGCCGCGCAGCGCCGGCAGCTCGCCGGCGTGCCGCAGTTGGAGCAGCTGCACCGCCCACTCCACGTCGGCCAGGCCACCCCGCCCGAGCTTGGTGTGGGTGGCCGGGTCGGCGCCGCGGGGCAGCCGCTCGTGCTCCACCCGCGCCTTGATCCGGCGGATCTCCACCACCTGCTCGCGGGTCAGCCCGCCGGCCGGGTAGCGCACCGGGTCGACCATCGCCTCGAACTCGGCGCCCAGGTCGGCGTCGCCGCAGACGAACCGGGCCCGCAGCAGCGCCTGCGCCTCCCAGACCCGCGACCAGCGGGCGTAGTACTGGGCGTACGCGGCGAGGCTGCGCACCAGCGGGCCCTGCCGACCCTCCGGGCGCAGGTCGGCGTCGACGCCCAGCGGCGGGTCGGGGGCGGGCATGCCGAGCAGCCGGCGCAGCTCCTCGGCGATCGCGTGGGCGGCGGCGCTGGCCGCGCCCTCGGCCAGCCCGGCCGGGGCGTCGTGGACGAAGAGCACGTCGGCGTCGGAGAGGTAGTTCGACTCGTACCCGCCGAGCCGGCCCATGCCGATCACCGCGAAGCGCAGCCCGGGCGGCCCCGGCTGGGCGGCCCGGGCTGCGCGCAGCGCGGCCGCCAGGGTGGCGTCGGTGACGTCGGCCAGCGCGGTGCCCACCGCGGTGATGTCGGCCAGCGCGGCGGCCGGTGAGCCGCGGTCCGGGCGCGGGGCCAGCCCGCCGGCCCGGCTGAGCAGGTCGGCGCAGGAGATCCGGACCAGCTCCCGGCGGCGCAGCGCGCGGACCGCCCGGGTGGCCTGCTCCGGCTCCGGGTAGCGGGCGGCCGCCGCGGCGAACCCGGCGCCGAGCACCTCCCGGGCACGCGGCGTCAGCTCGCTCTCCTCGGCCAGCAGCCGCAGCGCCTCCGGCTCCCGGGCGAGCAGGTCGGCGGCGTACCGGGACGACGACAGCACCCGGGCCAACCGGCGGGCCACCGGCCCCTCGTCCCGCAACAGCCGCAGGTACCACGGGGTGCCGCCGAGCTTGTCGGAGACCTGCCGGTAGTTCAGCAGGCCGCGGTCCGGCTCGGGCGCGTCGGCGAACTCGCTCAGCAGCACCGGCAGCAGGGTGCGCTGGATGGCCGCCGTCCGGCTCACCCCGCCGGTGAGCGCCTGGAGGTGCCGCAGCGCCCCGGCCGGGTCGGCGAAGCCGAGGATCTCCAGCCGGTGGCGGGCCGCCTGCGGGGTGAGCCGCAACCCGTCGGCGGGCACCCGGGCCACCGACTCCAGCAGCGGCCGGTACAGCAGCTTGGCGTGCAGCCGGCGTACCTCGGTGGCGTGCGCGACCCAGTCGGCGCGGAACGCCTCGACGGCGCTGCGGCCCGGCGCGGCGGTGTAGCCGAGCGCGGCGGCCAGCCAGCGCAGCGCGGCCGGCTCGGCCGGCACGGTGTGGGTGCGGCGCAGGCCCTGCAGTTGCAGCCGGTGCTCGACGGCGCGCAGAAAGCGGTAGCCGCGCAGCAGCGCCTCGCCGTCGGCCCGGCCCACGTAGCCGCCGGCGACCAGCGCGCGCAGCGCCGGCAGCGTGCCCGGCGCGCGCAACCCCTCGTCGCCGCGGCCGTGCACCAGCTGCAGCAGCTGCACCGCGAACTCGATGTCGCGCAGCCCGCCGGAGCCGCGCTTGATCTCGCGTTCCAACTCCTTCGCCGGGATGCTGTCGATGATCTTGCGGCGCATAGCCCGGACGTCCTGCACCGCCTCGGGTCGCTCGGCGGCCGTCCACACCAGCGGCGCGAGCGCGTCGATCCACTCCTGGGCGAGGGTCAGGTCGCCGGCGGCCGGGCGGGCCTTGAGCAGCGCCTGGAACTCCCAGGTGCGCGCCCAGCGACGGTAGTAGGCGAGGTGACTGGCCAGGGTGCGCACCAGCGGGCCGCGGTTGCCCTCCGGGCGCAGCGCCGCGTCGACCGGCCAGGCGACCAGCCCGCAGATGTGGATCAGCCGGGTGGCGACGGTGGTGGCCGCGGCCAGGTCGTCGTCCTCCGCGGCCACGAAGATGACGTCCACGTCGGAGACGTAGTTCAGCTCGTTGCCGCCGCACTTGCCCATCGCCACCACGCCCAGCCGCGGCTCGGCGGTGCCCTCGGGCAGCTCGTCGACGGCGATCCGGTACGCCGCGCCCAGGGTGGCGTCGGCCAGCGCCGAGAGCGCGGCCATGGTCTGCTCCAGGCCGCGCCCGCCGGTCAGGTCGGCCGCCGCGATCCGCAGCAACGCCAGCCGGTACGCCTGCCGCAGCACCGCCACCGGCTGCTTCGACGCGGTCAGCCGCCCGGCCAGGGCCAGCTCGAGCCGGCCGTCGGCGGTCGGCGCCAGCCCGTCCGGGGCGGTGCACAGCACCGTCCACTGGCCCGGGTTGGCCACCAGGTGATCGCCCAGCGCGGCCGAGGCGCCGAGCACGGCCACCACCCGCCGGCGCAGCCCCGGGTCGGCGTGTAGTGCGCCGAGCAGCGCGGACGGCCGGTCCTCCGCCCCGGCCCCGGCGCGGCCACCGTTCCCGGCCGGCCCAGCGGTTCCGGCCGGCCCAGCGGTTCCGGCCGGCCCAGCGCCGTTCCCGGCCGGCTCAGCGGTTCCGGCCGGCCGGTCGCCGGTCGACGGGACCGCCCGGCCGCCGGCGGCGCGGTGTTCCGCCTCGACCAGGCGGTGCAGTTGGCGCACCGCCAGGTCGGGGTCGGCGGCCCGGGAGAGCGCGGCCAGCAGCTCGGCCGCCGGCTCGCCGGCGGGCTCCTGCTCGGCCGGGCGCCACAGGCCGAGGCCGTCCGGCCCGAGCAGGTCTTCCGCGCGGGGGCCGTCGGCGGCCTCGGCGAAGCCGTACCGGGCGAGGCGTCCCCTGGCCGGTCTGGTCATCTCACTGCCCGAGCAGCGGCAGGCTGCGCCGGGTGGGATCGTCGCCCAACTCGCCGAGGGCGAGCGCGGCGAACCGGACGGCGAACGGCTGCCAGACCTCCTCGACGTCGGCCATCACCCGGTCGCAGGCCGCGACCACCAGCTCCTCGTCGTAGCCCAGCTCGGCCAGCAGCTCGGAGCCGCGGGCCCAGTCGGCGATCATCGCGGTGTCGCACTCGATGTGGAACTGCAGCCCCCAGGCCCGGTCGCCGAGCCGGAACGCCTGGTGCGGGTAGCGGGTCGAGGCGGCCAGCAGGGTGGCCGCCCGGGGCAGCTCGGTGATCTCGTCGGAGTGCCACTGGAGCACGTCCGGGATCAGCGGCACGTAGCGGAAAAGCGGGTCGACCTCGGCCGCGTCCCGCCTGCCCACCACGCCGGGGCCGACCTCGGGGCCGGACGGGCTGCGCTCGACCAGGCCGGCGTGCGCGGTGGCCAGCAGCTGCGCGCCGAGGCAGACGCCGAGGGTCGGCACCCGGTGTCGGACCGCCTTGCGCAGCAGCCCCTCCAGCGCCGGGAACCAGGGCGCGCCGGGCGTGCCGTCGGGTCGCGGATACGCCTGCTGCTCGCCGCCGAGCACCACCAGGGCGGCGTACCCGTCGAGGTCGGCGGGGAGCGCGTCACCGGCGTGCGGGCGGAGCACGCACAGCTCCAGACCACCCTCGGTCAGCCACTCCCCCAGCCGGCGGAGGTCGTCGGTCGGGTCGTTCTCGATCACCAGCGCGGTCGCCACGCCGTCGAGGCTAGCCGGTGGGTCCGACCACGACCGGTCCGGCTCGGTGCGGTGGCCGCTAGGCTCGCGCAGGTGCCCACCGACGACTGCCTGCGCCCTGCGGCCCTGCGCCCCGGCGACACCGTCATGCTGGTGTCGCCGTCCGGCCCGACCCGCCCGGAACGGGTGGCCCGCGGGATCGAGCTGCTGACCGGCTGGGGGCTGCGGCCGGTGGCCGCCCCGAACGCGTACGCCCGGCAGGGCTATCTGGCCGGCGGCGACGAGCTGCGCGCCGCCGACCTGAACACCGCGTTCGCCGATCCCGAGGTGCGCGGGGTGCTCTGCACCCGGGGCGGCTACGGGGCGCAGCGGGTGGTCGACCTGATCGACATGGACGTCGTCCGGCGCGACCCGAAGGTGGTGGCCGGGTTCTCCGACATCACCGCGCTGCAGTTCGCGCTCTGGCGGGGCGCCCGGCTGGCCTCGGTGCACGGGCCGGGCGTCGCCTGGCGGGACGAGCGCACCCCGTTGCGCTCGGCGGAGTCGCTGCACGCGGCGCTGACCACCACCGAACCGGTGGTGGTGGCGGCGGCCGCCGAGGAGACCGCCGGGGTACGGGTGCCGGGGCGGGCGGAGGGCCCGCTGCTCGGCGGCAACCTCTGCCTGATCACCGCCTCGATCGGCACCGGCGACATGCCGGACCTGACCGGCGCGGTGCTGCTGGTGGAGGAGGTGCAGGAGCCGCCGTACAAGGTCGACCGGATGCTTACCCACCTGCGCCGGTGCGGCGCGCTGGACCGGATCGCCGGGGTGGCGGTGGGCCAGTTCACCGAGTGCGCCGACGACTGGGACACCACGATCGTCGACGTGCTCACCGACCGGCTGGGTGACCTGGGCGTACCGGTGCTGGGTGGCCTGCCGATCGGTCACGGCCCGGGCCAGCTGACCGTCCCGGTCGGCCCGCGCGCCGTCCTCGACGCGGACGCCGGCACGCTGACCGTCGCGCCGGCGGTCCGCTGACGGTCCGCGCGCCCGCGGTCCGCGCGGCGGTGGCGTACGGATGCGGCACCCACCCAAGCGAAAAGGGCTCATAAACCCCCGAAACGTGAAGACGGGTCAGTACCGTCCCTGACATGTCATACCCGACACAAGCTCAGGAAACGGCCGGATCGTCGTCAGTGCGGAGGGTCAGATGAAGCGTCGGAACGCGGTACGACTCGCGGTGGCGGCCGGCCTGGTGGCCGCGGCGGCCGTCAGCCTCGCCCAGCAGGTGCCGCTGGCCCGGGCGGACGACGGCGGACCGGTCGCCGGCGACCACGGTTGGCACCCCCGCCCGCCCACGCCCCAGCCGCCGCCGTCGCCCACCCCGTCCCCGACCCCACCGCCGGGGCTGGGAGCTCCCCTGCAGGCCTGGGCGTGGACCCAGCTCACCCCGGACGGCACCCAGGTCCGGTTCGTCACGCCCGCCCCCACCTGCCCGGTCCTGGTGGTCACCACGGGCACGAACTCGGTACGGCGCCCGATGGTGCTGGCCAGCCGGGTGACGACGTACCCCACCGACGCCACGGTCTGCACCCGCCTGGTGCCGAACGAGGCCACCTCCGCACAGATCGACAAGGCGACCAGCCCGGGGGTCCCGGTGGGCCCGAACGTCAACGGATTCGTTCCGCTGCCCAACTGGACCCAGCCGGGAGCGACCACCAACCGGCCCACCAACATCGCCGAGATCGGGGACACCGGGTGCCGGATCCCGCCCGCCCCCTTCCCCCAGCAGATCTGCACCAACACGCCCACGACCTGGCCGCTGCAGACCGTCGCGACCAACGCGGCGACGAGCCCGGTCCCGCCGAACCTGGTGGTGCACACCGGTGACTACATCTACCGGGCGCAGATCAGCCGCCAGCCCGCGCCGCTCTGCGGCCAACCGGGTTCCAGCCCGAACAACTCGCGCACCTGGGGCTGCCTGGTCGCCGACTTCCTGGCGCCGGCCGCGGCGCTGCTGGAACGGGCGCCGTTCGTCTTCGTCCGCGGCAACCACGAGACCTGCGGCCGCTCCGGCGAGGTCTGGTTCCGGTACCTGGCCCCCACGCTCAGCACGACCGCGTGCACCGGCGCGAACCCGCAGGACTACAGCGCTCCGGTCCAGATCCGGGCGGGCGCCCTCACCCTGCTGCTCACCGACACGTCCTGCGCCGGGGACGACCAGACCCCACCCACCTGCTCGACGGCGAACCAGGTGGCCATCTACCGGGGCGAATTCGAGCGGGTGAACAGCACCCTGGTCCGGCCGGGGGACAACTTCCTGCTCAGTCACGTCCCGATCTGGGCGGTCGTCGGGCAGACCCCGACCCTGCAGAACCCGGTCTACATCGACCAGGATCTCGAGGCGGCCGTGACGGGCACCACCCTCGGCACGTTCAACCCGGGGATCAAGCTGATCCTCTCCGGCCACGTGCACCTCTACCAGATGCTCAACTTCGCCGCCGGCAGCTCGCCCGTGCGACCGGCGCAGGTCACCGTGGGCGACTCCGGCACCGAGCTCGACCAGAAGACCTGGACGGACAGCAACCTGATCGGCAAGGACGTCGACGGTGTCCCACTGGGCAACCTGATCACCCTGCAGACCTTCGGCTACGCGGTCCTGCGGGACATCGGCACCACCTGGAACCTGCGCTTCTTCAACCAGTCCGGCAACCAGGTGGCCGGCACCAGCTGCAACCTGAGCGGCACGCAGTTCGTCGGCTGCGTCTGACCGCACCCGCGGCGGGGTGGGCCGGGACCGTTCCGGGCCCACCCCGCTGATCCGTTGGCCGGGCTCGCTCGGATCGGGCTCGCCCGGCTCGGCCGCGCGCGGTGATCGGGGCGAGATTGCCAGCTGGCTGACAGGTTCGGGATGGGATTCGCCCAGCTTCGTCGGTCACGCTCGGTGACGTCATCGCACCACCACCGCAGAGCTGGAGGACTGATGTCCCGCACGATGTCGAAGAAGCGCCTGCTGGTCGGCCTGGCCGCCGCCGGGGTACTCGGTGTGGGGATCGCCGCCCCCACGGTGGCGTTCGCGGAGAACACCGCCACGCCGAGCCCGAGCGCCAGCAGCAGCGACCAGGGCACCGACCGGCAGCAGCAGAAGGCCGACCGGCAGCAGGAGTTCGCCGACGCGCTGGCCAAGGAGCTGGGCGTGCCGGCCGACAAGGTGACCGCCGCCCTGCAGAAGCTGCGCGAGCAGCGCCAGGCCGACCGACCGCAGCCGCCGTCCGCCGAAGAGCGGCAGGCGCAGCTCAAGTCTCGGCTGGACCAGGCCGTCAAGGACGGCAAGCTGACCCAGGAGCAGGCCGACGCGATCACCAAGGCCGTCGAGGCCGGGGTCTTCCCCGCCGGTGGCGGTGGCCGCGGCCACCACGGCATGCGCGGCATGCCGGGTATGCCCGGCAACTGAGCCGACCCCGCCGGGCCCGGCCGTACTCTCTCTCCTCCGCGACCGGGCTCCCCGCGGCCCCGCCCTCGCACCAGGGCGGGGCCGCGTCGTCACCTCAGGTACGGCCCGTCCGCGCCGACCTTCCCCGGCGCCGGGTTGCCGGGCAGGCTCAGCACGTAGACCCGCAGGTTGCCCTTGCCGGTGGCCGTCGCGGTGAGGGTGCCGTCGCCGACCACCCGCACGTCGCCGGTGACCGCGTCGGTGTACGTCCCGTTCGGCACGCCGGTGAAGGTGGCTCCGCCGGAGATGCTGACCAGCGCGAAGCTGTCCACCCCGCCGCCGGTCCAGCGCCGCTTGAAGGCCAGCGTGTTGCCGCTGACGCCCTCGGTCGAGTACTGCCCCTTCTGCAGCGCCGGCACGGCCCGGCGAATCCGGTTCAGCCGCTGCACGTGCTTGACCAGCGGCTGGTCCAGCGTGCCCGCCACGGCGCCGCTGGCGGAGCCGACCACGCCGAAGTCGGTGGCGGTGACGCTGCCGGCCAGGTGGTCGCCGTAGTACGCCCGGCCGGTGGTGGCGAGCGGGCAGGTCGGCCCGCAGTCGATCCGGGCCCCCTTCTGGAACTCGATCTCCGAGCCGTAGTAGAGCGTCGGTATGCCGCGGAACGTCCACATCAGGCTCATGTTCTCCGCCCACGCGTCGGTGCCGCCGGCGTACCGGGTGGCGGACTTGTTCGGCCCGTAGTCGTGGCTGTCGACGTAGACGGCGTTGTACGTCGCGTCGTTGTAGCTGTCGTCGGAGTCCTTCCCGTTGAAGAAGGCGTTCGTGGCGTCGCCGAAGTTCATGTGCATCCGCATGTCGATGACGTTCATGCCGGAGGCCTTCGAGTGGTCCGGCGCGTGGTAGTCATTGCCGCGCAGGACGGCGTTGTCGGTGGTGGGCTGCCCGTTCGGGCCGAGCAGCTGCTCGTAGTCGTACTGCTCGATCGCCGCCCGGACGTCGTCCGGGCTGTACTCCTTGCGCTCGGCCCAGGTGTAGAACTGCGCGGAGTGGTTGACCGAGCCGCGGTTCCACTTGTCGTTGACGAACGCGGCGACCTCGCCGAAGACGTAGAAGTCCCTGCCCTTCGCACCGAACTTCGACACCGCGTGCTGCCGGATGGCCGGCAGGAAACGCCGGTTCCAGGTGACCCGCGGGATGTGCACCGCGGTGTCGATCCGGAAGCCGTCCACCCCCATGTCGATGTACCTGTTGTACGCGTTGATCAGGTACTGCTGCACGGTGGCGTTCTCGGTGTTGAAGTCCGCCAGGTCCTCGTGCAGCCAGCAGCTGCGCGCGTCCTCGCCCTCCCAGTTGCCGATCCAGCACTGGTGGTAGAGGTCGGCGGGGAAGAGCTTGCTGGTCGGGGTGGGCCACTGGCAGTTGTAGATCGTGTAACCCTCGGCGCTGCGCGCTCCGGTGGGCGTACCCCAGTTCAGGCACCGGTTGCCGGTGGGCGCGGCGGACGACCAGAGGTCGCCGTCGTACGGCCGGCCCTTGGCCCTGGCGTTCTGCGCCGGGGTCAGCGCCGGGTCGTTCCCGGTCGCCTCGACCATCGGGTCGTACTCCCGGCCGGCCTGCGGCTGGTCGTAGTACCACTTCCACTGGTCGTCGCGGACGCCGTAGACGGTCGGCGTGAACAGGCCCTTGGCGCCCCAGCGCGAGCTGTGGTTGTAGACGACGTCCTGGAAGATCTTGATGCCCTTGGCGTGTGCCGCGTCGATCAGGTCCTGGTAGGACGCGCCCGGGCTCTCCAGCCGCGGGTCGACCCGGTAGAAGTCCCAGCCGTGGTAGCCGTGGTAGTCGTAGTCGGAGCGGTTGAGCACCACCGGGGTGATCCAGATGGCCGAGAAGCCCAGCCCCTTGATGTAGTCGAGCTTGTCGACCAGGCCCTTGAAGTCGCCCCGGAACATCGGGTCGTCGTTCGCCGCGTTGCCCGACGCGACGTGCTGGCTGCCGCCCCGGTCGTTGCCGGGGTCCCCGTCGGCGAAGCGGGCGGTCATCACGAAGTAGATGCTGTCCTCGCGCGGGTCGCCGCCGAGCGGGGACCCGCCGGCGGGCGCCGTCGAGGTCCGGGCGGTCGCGGGGGCACTCGCCGTCGACCGGTTACCGGCCGCGTCCACCGCCCGCACCGTCCAGGTGTACGCCGTGTCCGGCGACAGGTCGTACGCCACGTACGACGTGGTGGTGCTGGTGACGGTGGTGCTCCCGGCGGCGCCCCCGGTACGGGTCAGCTCGTACCCGCTGACGCCCCGATCGTCGGTGGCGGCCGACCAGGTCAGGGTGACCGCGAGCCCGTCCGCCCGGGCGCTCAGCCCGCCCGGCGCGGACGGCGGCGTGGTGTCGGGGCCGACCGGCGTGCACGGGTCGGCGGCGTTGGCGGTGATCCGGCCGCCGTCGACGGTGCTCCGCCCGGCGCCGAGGGTGTAGTCGGCGCCGTTGTTGTTGTCCCAGCTGCCGGCGTTGTCGTTGAACGCGGCGGTCAGCCCACCGGCGGTGCCCAGGTCGACGACCCTGCGCGCCCAGCCGGCGCAGGCGACCGTCATGGCGACGCCCGGCGCGGTGGTCCAGGCGCCGCCGGTGGGCCGGTAGTGCAGGTTCGCGGCGCTCCAGCCGCGCGGGGTCAGGTGGTAGAACACCTCGGCGGTGCTGCCCGGCCCGGCCGTGGTCGACGGGCTGCCGGTCGGCGACGGAGGCGTGGTGGTCGACGGGCTGCCGCTCGGCGACGGGCTCGCGGTCGGTGACGGGGTCGCGGTGGCGCAGGGGTCGCCGGAGCCGATCTTGCCGGCGGCCACGGTCACCGGGCCGGTGCCGAGCCGGTAGTTCGCGCCGTTGTTGTTGTCCCAGACGCCGGTGCCGTTGGTGAAGACGACCTGGAGGCCGGTGGCCGCGCCGAGGTCGATGGTGCGCCGCCGCCAGCCGGTGCAGGCGGTGTCCATGGCGACCCCCGGCACCGGCGTCCAGGCCGCGCCGTCGACGCCGTAGTGGATGTCAACCGAGCTGCCCCACACGCTCGGGGGTTGGTAGTAGACGGTGACCGTGTTGGCCGCCGCCGCCCCGGTGAGCGGCAGCAGGCCCGCGGTCAGGCCGGCGGCGAGCGCGAGCGCGCCCCACCGGCGTCGGATGCTGGTCGTGGTACGCCTCATGGCGGCTCTCCTGACACCCGCACCCGCTCTACGGGCGCAAAAGGATGAAGGCTTTGCAAGAACTTGCGGCTTGCGGTGCCAGGAAGTTACCAGCTTCAATCCCCCGAAACCAGGGGTTCACAATCGACGGTGGAGAATCCCCGAAGCGACAGGGGGTGGAAGAGCTTGCACCTGCGGAAACACCTTGCGGTCCGGTTGGGGTGCATCTGTTGCCGCACGGGTGGCAACAGATGCACCCGGAAGACGTCAGCCGGCGGCCGGCGGCGTGAAGACGCCCAGCAGGTTGCCGAACGGGTCCCGCAGCCGGGCCTGCACCAGCCCGCTCGGGGTGGTGTTCGGCGGCACCAGCACCGTGGCGCCCGCCACCTCCGCGCGCCGGCAGGTCTCCGCCACGTCGGTCACCTCGGCGTAGAAGGTCGCGTAGGTCGGTAAACCGGCGTCGAGGGCCCGGATCGCGCCCCCGATCCCCTGCTCGCCGCCGGCCACGGTCTGCCGGTAGGACCCGCCCTGCACCTCGAAGACCCAGCCGAACAGGTCGGTGTAAAAACGCTCGGCCTCGTCGGGCCGGTCGGAACCGATCTCGAACCAGGTCACGGGCGTGCTGGACATGCTGCCTCCTCGTCGTGGCACCGGCCGGGGTGGCCAACGCCGTCAGGAGTCAGCCTCGGGGGCGTCCGCGACACCGTCCTGTCGGTGTTTTCGGGGAATTTCAGCCGGGCCCACGCCGGAGCGGGCTGATCCGCTCCACCAGATCCGGCCGCCGCCTGCGGTATCGGGCGAGAAAGTCCGACGCGAGGGTAGGAGCGATCTTCATGGTCCGGACCTCCAACTCGTGCAGGCGCACCAACACGTCGACCACCTCCTCGTCCAGCACGAGGGCGGCCTGCGCGTCCGGCGTCTCGCCGCGCACCGGCACCAGCACCTCGATGAGCTGTTCGCCGGGCCCACCGTCGCGTACGTGGAATTCGACGTCGAGCAGATCCTCCACCAACCCGGCCAGTCGCCTGTCGACCCGCTCGTCCACGCCCAGCATCCCGGCGACGCCCCGGAAGACGGCCCGGAAATGGCCGCTCTCCCCGAACAGCTCAGCACCGCCGGAGAACAACACCTCGCTGGCCAGACGAGCGGGTGTGTCCGGATCGCCGGTCAGCCGTTCGACCAGCAGCCGCAGGTACGCCGACCGATCCCACTTCGCGACCTGCCGAGCCTGAACGGCGGCCCGGGCGGCGCGCAGGTAGACCAGCTTCCGCGCCGCTGTGGTCGCCGGTCGCAGTGGCAACAGCCAGGCGTCGAGCAGCGTGTGCGCCGGGGACCGGAGAACCCCCGGCTCGGTCTCGGCGAAGGCACCGAGCGCGGTGGGCAGCTTGTCGAAGAAGGGCTCCAGCGTATGCGCCAACACGTCCAGGTCGGCATCGCAGAGCAGGTGGGTGCTCCGCCGCAGCCGGGCCAGCCGCCGGTCTGACCACGGCGGCACGACCGCGCTGGAGCTCGCGCCATGTGTCCAGGTCAGGTCCACGGCAGGCGGCGCGGCGAAACGGTCCCCCCACCGCACCAGGACGTTTCGACCGTTCCCGTCACGCCCGCGATCCAGCGCCAGCCCGTCCCCGAGGCTGTCCCACTCCTCCGGGTCGAGCTGCGAACGCCAGAGCCCCACCTGGGAGCGCCACTGCGCCACCGGGTCGGTCGACTCGGGGAACATCGCCCGCCCGTCCACCTCGCCCCCACCGACCAGCGCCAGCAGAAGCAGGTTCGCCCCGTACGCGGCGTACCGGGCGGGCACCGGCAGTCGCCGAGGACGGTAGTCGTCGAACCGCCCGACGCCCACCCGGTACGGGGCGGCGCGGAACAGTCGCAGCAGCAGCCTCCGCCAGGCGTACCGGTCTGCGTGGTCGCGCTCCTCCAGCCGTTCGGCGAGGAAGGCGAGGACGGTGGACCGGGTGCTCAGCACCGCGTACGAGAGCAGCGCGTGCAGGAGGTCATCGTCGACCGGTTCGCCACCCCAGGAGAGGCTGGTTGCCGCCTCCCGGGCCACCATGTCCTCGACCACCTGTGCAGTGAGCCGGGCGACCAGGTACTCCCCGAAGGTGGCGTGCAGGAACTCGTACGTCTCGCGCCGCTGTTCGTCGACCGACGCCCGGGACCGGTGGATGAAGAAGAACCGGCCCAGCACCACCTCGGCGGCCCGCAACGGCACCCGGAGACCGGCCCGGTCGCCGGCCGTCGCCGACTCGCCGAACGGCAGGACGGAGAGGTCGGCGTCCAGCTCGGTCTCGGTGACCCACTGGGCCCGCCGATTGAACATGGCGAAGGCGACCACCGCCAGCCGGCGCAACTCCGCTTCGACCGCCCGGTCGAGCTCCGCCTCCGGCAGCCCGTCGCGCTGTTTGACCGCCTCGCGCCGGGCGAACCGCCGCAGCAGCCGCTCGTACAGCTCGCCCCGGCGCAACCCACCCGCCCCGCCCAGCTCGTTGCCCTCGGCGTCGTAGAGAGCCAGCATCAGCAACAGCAACGGCTGCTCGGCCAACTCGCGGTGGCGGAGCACGGTGGCCAGGTCCAGCGGCCGGCCGCCCTGAGCCCGGAGCGCCCCGGCGTTGACCCGGTTCCAGGTCTGCACCCAGGCGGACACCCGGGCGTAGTCGAAGGGCTCCAACCGCACCGCCACCGTGTCGGGCGGCGGCTGGGCCCGGTCCGCGACGCTGGTCCGGCTCGTCACCACCACCGCCACCGGTCGGCCCTGGTCGGCCTCCCGCCGCTGGAAGGCCGCCACCCGCCGGAGGTAGTCGGTCTGGCTGACCCCGGTGGCCTGGAGCAGTTCGTCGAAGCCGTCGAGGAGCACCACCGGCAGCGCGTCACCGGCGGCACGGGACAGCGCCGGCCAGTCCGTGCGCTCGCCGGTGTCCCGCCGGACCGCCTGCTCGATCTGGTCCTGGAGCTCACCCGCCGCGTACACATCGCGCAGCACCACCCGGACCACGAAGAAGTCCGCAGCGGGCAGCTGGGCGGCGACCACCCGGGTGAGCACCGACTTGCCCGAGCCGGGCTGCCCGAGCACCAGCAGCGGCGCCCGGACAGCCCGCGACGAGGCGAGGTGCACGACCAGCGCCTGCCACAGGTCGTCGCGTACCGGCTGGCCCTCCCACCAGGTCTCCTCGCCGGGTCGCGCCTCGGGGTTCAGCTCCGCGATCCGGCACAGCGGAGGAACGTACGCCTCGCACAGCGTCGGCACGGTCAACCCGGCGGGCACGTCGCCGGACGAGATGACCGGCCGGCCGAGCTCGGCGGCGTACGCACGCGCCAGGTCGGCGCGTCGATCGTCCGGGGCACGCCCGGTGGAGAGCTCCGCCAGGGCCCGGCGCAACTCGACGAAACCCACCGCCAGCCCGCGCACCTGCTCCCTGGTCGCCTCGTGCTCGTGCCGGCCGAGCCAGAACGACACCTCGGGGAAGTCGACGGCCAACTCGGTGAGCAGGTCCGCGTAGCGCTCGGCCGCCATCATCGGGAGCGGCGGGTACCGCAGGAACGCCTGCTGCTCCCGGGTCAGGCGGTCCCACATCGTCAATCCGGACAGGAACCGCGCGAGCCGGTCCGCCAGGTCGCCATAGAAGGCGGTGACCGCGTCGTGCAGCGCGGTGTAGGGCAGATGCGGACCGGGCACCGGCGCCGCCGTCGAGAAGAACGCGTCGGTCAGCGCCCGGGCGTCGACCGCGCCCGCACCGGCCAGCGACAGCTGCTCGGCCTTGACGATCCGCGCTTCGCTCAGGTCGAACGGCAGGTCGAACTCGGCCAGGACGTCGAAGAAGGCGGTCACCACGATCACCGCGTGTGCCGCCTCCAGCCGCCGGGTGCGCCCGTAGCGGGACAGCTCGGACCGCTTCTCGGCGACGCCGCGCAGCAGCTCGTGCCCGAGCTTGACGAACGCCTTGACGTCGAGGACACCAAGCAGGGGTGGCACCGGCACCACGGCGGTCAGCCGGTCGAACCAGTCGACGAAGCGGCTCTTCTCCCCGCCGAGCAGGCGTACCGCGTCGGCGTAGCTGAGCGTGTCGGACACCGGCGTTCCTCCCCAGGGACGGCAGACCCGCCAGGATCCCCGATCCGGCGAGCCGACGCTGTCGGGTTTCAGACCAGGCTCAGCGCCCGCATCCGCTCGCGTGGGAGGTCCAGATCGGCGGGATCCAGCTCCCGGGTCACCCGCTCGGACAACGCCGTCACCGAGACGATCCGGTCGGTGCGGAAGCAGCGGACCTCGTCGCGGAGCCGGCACCAGGCCACCAGGTACCAGTGGCGGGAGTTGCCGAGGTAGCCGAGCGGCTCGACGTCCCGCGACGAGACCGTGCCGGCGCGGTCCGCGTACCCCAGGCGGAGCACCCGTCTCGCGGTGACCGCGTCGGCGACGGCGGCCGGGACGGACGCGGCCGGCCCGCCACCGACCAGGTGCACCCGGCCGGCGAGCCGGTGCGCCTCGGCGACGTCGGCGGGCGGCATCACGGCGACCAGCTTGCGCAGCGCCGCACCGGCGGCCGGGGCGAACGGGGTGCCGCCGAGGCGGTGCAGCGCCACGGCCATCGCCACCGCCTCGCCGGGGCTCAGGTTGACCGGCGGCAGGGTCCGCGAGCGGTCGACCCGGTAACCGCCGGTGCGGCCCGGCTCGGCCCAGATCGGCACCCCGGCCTGCTGGAGCGCGGCGATGTCCCGCTCGACGGTGCGGGTGCTCACCTCGAAGCGCCGGGCCAGCCAGCTGGCGCTGCGCGGCCGGGGCGACACCGCCCGCAACTCCTCCACCAGGGCGTACAGCCGGTCGGTACGGTTCACCCCCGGAACCTAGCCCGGGGGTACGACAGCTCAGGCGATGCAGGCGCAGACGATCAGCGCGGCGCCGAAGTGGGTGGCCGCGCTCACCCGGGCCGCCGGGTGCGGCTGGTCCGAGCAGATCACCTCGCCCAGCCGGCCCGGGGTCAGCAGGTCCAGCACGAAGAACGCCAACGCCATGATCAGCAGGCCGATCAGCCCGAAGAGCACCGTCGAGGCGAGCCCCTTGCCGAAGTCGTCGTAGCTGGTCAGGATCGCGGTGAAGACGATGCCGGCGATGCCGAGCTGGTTCGCGGCGAGCAGCAGCGCGGCGTTGCCGTTGCGCCGCACCCAGATCAGCTCCCGCAGCTTCCCGGGGGTGAGCAGGTCGACCAGCACGAAGCCGGCCGCCAGCAGCCCCACCCCGACGACCCCGAACACGACGCTCTGCCATGCTCCGGTGAGCAGATCCTCCAGCACCGACGGCCTCCCGACCAGATCCGCCCGGCGGGGGTGCCGGCGCGGTGATCGAGACGATATCGGGACGGCACCACCGCCGGCAGCCCCGCGCCCGGCCGGTGCGGCACCGACCGCGCGGCGTCGATGGTCTGACCGTACGGGGCTGGGCCTGGCGCGCCGGACGGGACGAGAATCGCCCCCATGCAGCCGTCGGAACAGGCCCGCATCGCCCAGGTGGCCGCCCTCTTCGACCGGGTCGCCGACACGTACGACACGGTGGGGGTGCCCTGGTTCACGCCGATCGCCGAGGGGCTGGTCCGGCAGCTCGCCCCGCGCGCCGGCGAAGCCGCCCTCGACATCGGCTGCGGGCGGGGCGCCGCCCTGCTCCCGCTGGCCGAGGCGGTCGGCCCGACCGGCTCGGTGACCGGCATCGACCTGGCGCCCGCGATGGTGACGGCCACCCGGGACGAGGCGAGCCGGCGCGGCCTGACCTGGGTGGACGTACGGCTGGCGGACGCCGCCGCGCCCGACCTGCCGGCCGCCGGTTTCGACCTGGTGGCCTCGTCGCTGGTGCTGTTCTTCCTGCCCGACCCGACGGCGGCGCTGCGGGGCTGGCGGGAGCTGCTGGTGCCCGGCGCCCGGCTCGGTGTGGCCACCCTCGGCGACCGCGACCCCCGCTGGGAGCAGCTGGACGCGTTCTTCCGGCCCTACCTGCCGCCGCAGCTGCTCGACGCCCGCACCAGCGGCGCCGCCGGCCCGTTCGCCAGCGACGCCGGCGTCGAGGAGCTGCTCACCGCCGCCGGCTACCAGCGGGTACGCACCGTCGGGCTCGACGTCGAGGCCGTCTTCACCGACCCCGAACACTGGTACACGTTCTCCATGTCGCACGGCCAGCGGGTGATGTGGGACGCCGTCCCCCCGGACGAACGCGCGACCGTACGCGCCGCCACCACCGACTTCGCCGGTCGGCTGCGCGACGCCGACGGGATGATCCGGTTCACCCAGCGGGTGCGCTACACGCTGGGTGAGCGCCCCCGCTGAACGCGACCGAAGCTACAGCGACAGGTAGCGCTGCCGCTCGTACGGGGTGACCTCGCGGCGGTACTGCTCCCACTCGGCGCGCTTGTTACGCAGGAAGAAGTCGAAGACGTGCTCGCCGAGCACCTCGGCGACCAGCTCCGAACCGGCCATCACCTCGATCGCCTCGGACAGGTTCTCCGGGAGCGCCTCGTACCCCATCGCCCGGCGCTCGGCGCTGGTCAGCGACCAGACGTCGTCCTCGGCGCCCGGCGGCAGCTCGTAGCCCTCCTCGATGCCCTTGAGCCCGGCGCCGAGCAGCACCGCGAAGGCCAGGTACGGGTTGGCCGCCGAGTCCGGTGAGCGGACCTCCACCCGGGCCGAGTTCGGCTTGCCGTACGCCGGGACGCGGACCAGCGCGGACCGGTTCAGGTGACCCCAGCAGACGTACGCCGGGCTCTCGGTGATCCGGTCCGGCAGCGCCTGCGGGAAGAGCCGCTTGTACGAGTTGACCCACTGGTTGGTGACCGCGGTGTACTCCCGGGCGTGCGTCAGCAGGCCGGCGATGAAGGATTTCGCCACCTTGGACAGCTTCATCGGGTCGCCGGCGTCGTGGAACGCGTTGCGCTCGCCCTCGAACAGCGACAGGTGGGTGTGCATGCCGCTGCCCGGCTGGTCGGTGAAGGGCTTCGGCATGAAGCTGGCCTGCACCCCGGTGGAGAGCGCCACCTCCTTCACCACGTGCCGGAAGGTCATGATGTTGTCGGCGGTGGTCAGCGCGTCGGCGTAGCGCAGGTCGATCTCCTGCTGGCCGGGCGCCACCTCGTGGTGGCTGAACTCCACCGAGATGCCGATCCGCTCCAGCGCGAGCACGCCCTGGCGGCGGAAGTCCCGGGCCACCGCGTGGGTGGTGTGCTCGAAGTAGCCGCCGGTGTCCACCGGGACGGGCACCGAGCCGTCCTGCGGGCCGTTCTCCAGCAGGAAGAACTCGATCTCCGGATGGGTGTAGAAGGTGAAGCCCTTCTCCGCCGCCTTGGACAGCATCCGACGCAGCACGTGCCGCGGGTCGGCCCAGGACGGGCCGCCGTCGGGCAGCAGGATGTCGCAGAACATCCGGGCGCTCTCGCCGCTGACCCCGCCCTCGAACGGGAAGACCTGGAAGGTGGTCGGGTCGGGCATCGCCACCATGTCGGACTCGAAGACCCGGGCGAAGCCCTCGATCGCCGAGCCGTCGAAGCCGATCCCCTCCTCGAAGGCGGCCTCCAGCTCGGCCGGGGCCACCGACACGCTCTTCAGCGTGCCGAGCACGTCGGTGAACCACAGCCGGACGAACCGGATGTCCCGCTCTTCCAGCGTACGGAGGACGAACTCCTGCTGACGGTCCACTTCCCCAACCCCTCGCGACACTCTTGTTACGCCTTCGACCGGGTGTTACGCCTTCGACCGGGCCGTACCCGATCTGACCGCCCAGTCTCCCCGGGCCTCGTTACGCCGACGTTACGCGACCCGCCGCCCACCGTCCCGCCGTGTCCCGCCTCGCCCCGCCGGTCGCGGCGGACGTGGCCGCCGTCTCCCCCGAGGCGCCCGATTGCCGCCCGGCCACTGGGGCAAGATGAGGACATGCCCACCATGCGTCTCGCTCTCTGCCAGGTCAACCCGACGGTCGGCGACCTCGCCGGCAACGCCGAGCTGGTCCGCTCGTGGACCCGGCGCGCCGCCGACGCCGGCGCCCAGCTCGCTCTCTTCCCGGAGCTGATGCTGACCGGCTACCCGGTTGAGGACCTGGTGTTCCGCCGCTCCTTCGTGGCCGCGTCCAAGGCCGCGCTGCACCAACTCGCCGCCGACCTGGCCGCGGACGGGCACGGCGACCTGCCGGTCCTGGTCGGCTACCTGGACGCGGACGGGCCGCCGCAGGTCAGCGGGGACGCCGAGCCGGGCCGGGGGGCCCGCAACGCCGCCGCGCTGCTGCACCGGGGCACGGTCGTGGCCACCTACTTCAAGCACCACCTGCCCAACTACGGCGTCTTCGACGAGGACCGCTACTTCGTGCCGGGCGACACGCTGACCGTGGTGCGGATCGGCGGGGTGGACGTGGCGCTAACCATCTGCGAGGACCTCTGGCAGGCCGGCGGGCCGTTCGCGGTCGCCCGCCAGGCCGGCGTGGGGCTGGTGCTGAACATCAACGCCTCGCCGTACGAGCTGAACAAGGACGACATCCGGCTGCCGCTGGTCCGCCGCCGGGCCGCCGAGGCCGGCGCCCCCATCGCGTACGTCAACATGATCGGCGGTCAGGACGAGCTGGTCTTCGAGGGCGACTCGATGATCGTCGCGGCGGACGGCACGCTGCTGGCCCGGGCGCCGCAGTTCGTCGAGCACCTGCTGGTGCACGACGTGGAGCTGGCTGCGGCGACCACGGACGCGCCGGACGTCGCCGAGCTGGCGGACGGGATGCGCCTGGTCCGGCGTACCGTCGATGTGGTGCCGGCCGCGCCGGCGGGCCCGGCGGCCGGCGGCGGCGTGCTGGAGCCGGTGGCCGACGAGGCCGAGGTGTGGCAGGCGCTGGTGCTCGGCCTGCGTGACTACGTGAACAAGAACCGGTTCCCCTCGGTGGTGCTCGGGCTCTCCGGCGGCATCGACTCGGCGGTGGTGGCCGCGCTCGCCGTGGACGCGCTCGGGCCGCAGCGGGTGGTCGGGGTGTCGCTGCCCAGTCAGCACTCGTCGGAGCACTCCCGGGCGGACGCGGAGGAGCTGGCCAAGCGGACCGGTCTGGACTACCGGATCGAGCCGATCCAGCCGATGGTGGACACCTTCCTGGCGAACCTGTCGCTGGCCGGGGTGGCGGTGGAGAACCTCCAGGCCCGGGTGCGCGGCGTGATCCTGATGGCGCTGTCGAACCAGGAGGGGCACCTGGTCCTCACCACCGGCAACAAGAGCGAGCTCGCGGTCGGCTACTCCACCCTGTACGGCGACTCGGTCGGCGGCTTCAACCCGGTCAAGGACGTCTGGAAGACGCTGATCTGGCGGCTGGCGAAGTGGCGCAACGCGGACGCCGCGCGGCGCGGCGAGACCGCCCCGATCCCGGAGAACTCGATCGGCAAGCCGCCGTCGGCCGAGCTGAGCCCCGGCCAGCTGGACAGCGACAGCCTGCCCGACTACGACGTGCTCGACCCGATCCTGATCGGCTACGTCGACGGCGACCTGGGCCGGGACGGGCTGATCGAATCCGGTCACGACCCGGAGGTCGTCGACCGGGTGCTCCGTCTGGTGGACACCGCCGAGTACAAGCGCCGGCAGTCCGCGCCCGGCACGAAGATCTCCATGAAGGCGTTCGGCCGGGACCGCCGCCTGCCGATCACCAACCGCTGGCGCGAGCACGGCTGAGGTCCCCTCGGTCGGAGTGACATCCTGCACTGCGCCCTGCCGCCACCCGGTCGACCGGTGCGACGATCGCGGTGGAACCCGGGGACCGCGTTCGCGGCCTCGAGGAAGGAGACAGTCATGGTGGAGTCCACCCCGACCGAGGTGACCGCCCTCTACGGCGGCCCGGCCACCCGTCGGATCCGCACCCGCGACCTGATCGCCGCCAAGGAGCGCGGCGACCGCTGGTCGATGCTCACCTCGTACGACCAGTACACCGCCGCGATCTTCGACGGCGCCGGCATCCCGGTGCTACTGGTCGGCGACTCGGCGGCCAACAACGTCTTCGGCTACGAGACCACCCTGCCGGTGACCGCCGAGGAGCTGCTGCCGCTGGTCCGGGCCGTGGTCCGGGCGACGAAGCACTCGCTGATCGTCGGTGACCTGCCGTTCGGCTCGTACGAGGAGGGCCCGACCCAGGCGCTGCGCACCGCGGTGCGGTTCATGAAGGAGGGCGGCTGCCACGCGGTCAAGCTGGAGGGCGGCCGGCGCTGCGCCGAGCAGATCGCCGCGATCGTGGGCGCCGGCATCCCGGTGATGGCGCACATCGGCTTCACCCCGCAGAGCGAGCACACCCTCGGCGGCTACCGCGTGCAGGGCCGCGGTGACACCGCCGACGAGGTGCTCGCCGACGCCCGGGCGGTGGCCGAGGCGGGCGCCTTCGCGGTGGTGCTGGAGATGGTGCCCGGCGAGGTGGCCAAGCGGATCACCGCCGAGCTGCCGATCCCGACCGTCGGCATCGGCGCCGGCCCGGACACCGACGCGCAGGTGCTGGTCTGGCAGGACATGGCGGGCCTGCGGACGGGCCGGGCGCCACGCTTCGTGAAGCGCTACGCCGACCTGGCGGGCGCGCTCACCGAGGCGACCCGCCGCTTCGCCGACGAGGTCCGCGCCGGCGAGTTCCCCACCGCCGAGCACACCTTCTGACGCAGGGCCGCGGCGGTGCGAGCCGGCCCTGGGTGGCACCGCCGCGCGCGTTGCCCGGCTGCGGAGTCGAGCCGGTCAGACCACGCAGAACTCGTTCCCCTCCGGGTCGGCGAGTTGGTACGAGTAGTAGCCGTTCTCGGCGTCGTCCGTCGACCACAGCACCCGGGCGCCGAGCGCGGTCAGCCGGCCGACCTCGGCGTCGACCGTCACCCGGCGTTCGGCCACCGGCACCGCCCGGCCGCCGCCGACCCGGATATCGATGTGCAGCCGGTTCTTGATGGATTTCACCTCGGGCACCGGCTGGAACCAGATCGGCGGACCTCCGCCCGTCGGATCCTCCAGCCGGTCCGCACAGTCGCCGTCGCCCAACTCGTCGGCCGGGACGCCGACCGAGAGATACCAGTCCCGCCAGGTCGCGTGTCCGGCCGGTGGCGGCTGTGGACGGTAACGCAGCGCCTCCGCCCAGAACGCGACCAGCCGCTCCGGATCCTGACAGTCGATCACCAGTTGCCAATTCATGGCGCTCACTCTGCGCCAGGCGTACGACATCGGCGATTCTTGTCGTACGCCTGTTCTAATCTGGCCCGGTGATCGACGAGCTGGCGGAGGCGCGGGCGACCCTGGGCTGGGTGGCCGACGCCGCCGCGTGGGCGCTGCCCGAGCCGGAGCTGGTCGCGGCCCTCGACGCGGTGGACGCCCTCGAACGCCAGCTCGCGTCGGTGAAGCTGGCGCTGGTCCGCGAGCTCGACGGGCGCGGCACGGCGGTCGCCGCCGGCGCCTCCTCCACCGCGGTCTGGCTGCGCGAGCGGCTGCGGCTGTCCATCGTCGCCGCCCGCCGGCTGGTCACCGACGCGGCCGCCGTCGACGCGGCGTGCCCGGTCCTGCGGGCGGCGCTCGCCGCCGGCACGGTGAACGCCGAGCAGACCCGCGTGATCGCGGATGTCGTCGCGGCGATCCCGGCTGAGGCCGGACCGGGCTCGGCGGAGAAGGCGACGGAGCTGATGATCGGGTGGGCCGGCGAGTTCGAGCCGGCCCTGCTGCGCAAGCTCGGCTCCCGCATCCTCGACCACGTGGCGCCCGAGCTCGCCGACGTGACCGCCCGCGCCGCCCTGGAGGCGGCCGACGCCCGCGCCGCCCGCGACCGGCACCTCACCCTCGCCGACCTGCACGACGGCCGGCTGCGGCTGACCGGCGTGCTCGACGCCGAGACGGGCGCGCTGCTCACCGCCGCCCTCGGGCCGCTGAGCCCACCGGCCGGCCGGCACGACGACCGGACGGCCGGCCAGCGGCGACACGACGCCCTCGGTGACCTGTGCCGGCTGGCCCTGCGCACCGGCGAGCTGCCGGAGCACGGTGGCGACCCGGCGCAGCTGGTGGTGACCGTCCGGTACGACGCGCTCAGCCGCGGGCTCGACGCGGGCGCCCTCGACACCGGCCTGACCCTGAGCGCCGCCGCGGTCCGTCGGCTGGCCTGCGACGCGGCCGTCCTTCCGGCGGTGCTCGGCGGGGACGGCCAGGTGCTGGACGTCGGCCGGCAGCGGCGGCTGATCGGTGGGCCGCTGCGGCGGGCGCTGGTGCTGCGCGACCGGGGCTGCGCGTTCCCGGGTTGTGACCGCCCGCCGCGCTGGTGCGACGGCCACCATGTGGTGCACTGGGCCGACGGCGGCGCCACCGCCCTGGCCAACGCCGTGCTGCTCTGCCGCCACCACCATCGCGTCGTCCACCACGGCGACTGGCGGGTGCGGATGGCCGCCGACGGCCGGCCCGAGTTCCTCCCGCCCGCCTGGCTCGACCCGGCCCGCGTGCCCCGCCGCAACCCGTACCACCTGCGCATCTGAGCCGTCACCAGAGCGGAACGCGCGGGCACGGACCTGCACGCCCGTCAATCCACCCTCGCCAGCACCGACCCCCGGCCGGAGCGACGCGGCGCGACCTGGCGCGATGCTGCGCGACGTGGCGTGGCGTGGCGCTACCTGGCGTGGCGTGGCGTGGCGCTACCTGGCGTGGGGTGGCGCGACGTGGCGTGCGCGGCGTGGCGTGGCGTGGCGAGAGGTGACGTCACGCGGTGCGGCCTGGCTGGAGGCGCCACCGGTCTGCTCCAACACGGACCGACGGCAGTCGCAGCATGCCGGCGGCCGGATCTCCGCGTCGGCCAATGCCGAGGTTGGTCGCGCGGCCCCCGCGCCACGCCCCGGCGGCGTCCGGTTCAGAGGTCGGTGACGCGGATGCCGGCGTGTGCCTTGTAGCGCTTGTTGATGGCGATCAGGTTGGCGGTGAAGGCCTCGATCTGGTGCGCGTTGCGCAGCCGTCCGGCGTAGATGCCCCGCATGCCCGGGATCCGGGCGGCGAGGGCGCCCACGATGTCGACCAATTCCCGGTCCTCGGTGCAGATGAGCACGTCGAGGTCGATCCGGTCGACCTCCGGGTCGGCCAGCAGCGGGGCGCTGACGTGGTTGAACGCGGCGCAGACCCGGGAGTCGGGAAGCAGCCCGGCGGCCTGCTGAACGGCGCTGCCCTCCGGCACGGTCAGGGCGTACGGCCCCTGCTTGTCGAAGCCCAGCGGGTTGACGCAGTCGACGACGATCTTCCCGGCCAGCGGCTCGGCCAGGGCGGCGACGGTGGCGGCGTGACCGTCCCACGGCACGGCGACGATCACCACGTCGCTACGACGGGCGACCTCGGCGTTGTCCGCGCCGGTCACGTCGGCGCCGGCCGGCACGCCCGGCAGCGCGGCGATCTCGGCGGCCGCCTCCGCGGCACGGCCGGCGTCCCGGGAGCCGATCAGCACCGTCTGCCCGGCACGGGCGAACCGGTACGCCAGGCCCCGCCCCTGGTCCCCCGTGCCGCCGACGATGCCGATGGTCAGCCCGGACACGTCGGGCAGCGTGCTCGCGTCGTAAGCCATGGAGTCATCCTCGCAAACCGGTCGCCCGGCGGCACCGGGAGGCGCTGTGACAATGCCCCCTGCCACCGCCCCGGACATGCAGACGGCCCGACCGGCCGGGAGAGGCGCGGTCGTCGGCCAGCCGACGCGGCCCGGTCGGGCGGGCCCAGTGTGGCTCAGGCCAGCTCGAAGAGGACCTGCCGGTGTTCCGGGTCGGCGGTCACCAGGCGGACCTGGACCCGCTCGCCGAGCGGCAGCTGACCGGTGCAGCGGGCGCGTACCGGTGGGTCGTCCAGCGCGACCGTCCCACCCGGCTGCCGCCCCGGACGTTGCTGACCGTTGCCCTGCGGGCGTTGCTGGCCGTTGCCCTGCGGGCGTTGCTGACCGTTGCCCTGCGGGCGGCCGTCGGGGTGTTGCGGACCGCTCGCCTCCGGGGGGTGCTGGCCGTTGGCGGGGGCGTCCGTGTCCAGGACCGCCGCGGAGAACGTCTCCCCCACCCGGTGCTCCAGCAGCACGGCCTCGGCCAGTTCCACGGCGCCCCGGGTGGCGGCGCCGGCCGTACGGTCGGTCGTGGCCATCACCTCGGGCAGCTTCGGCAGCGCCGCGCGCGCCCAGCCGGGCACCGGCCGGCCCTCGTGCAGGGCGAGGCAGACCTCCGTGGCGTACCGGTCGGCCAGCCGGCGCAACGGCGCCGTGACATGGGCGTACGCGGCCCCGACCCCGCCGTGTTCCGGCTGCTCGGGCAGGTCGCCGTCGAATGCGGTGTAGCCCGCGCCGCGCATCAGCTCGGCGGCCTGGTCGACGAACGCGGCGGCGCGGGGCTGCGAGGCGTCCAGCCGCGCCAGCACCTCCCCCACCCCCTCGCCGTCCGGCCAGTCCACGCCCAGCGGGGCGGCCGCCGCGCGCAGCCGGGCCACCGCCTCCGGCTTCGGTGCCGGCATGGTCCGCAGCAGGCCCACCCGCCCGGCCAGCATGATGTCGGCGGCGGCCATCCCGGTCAGCAGGGAAATCTGCGCGTTGTGGTCCTCCATCGGGACGGGGCCGCGCAGCACCAGCCGCCAGCCGTCGCCGTCCGGCTCCACGTCCTGCTCGGGCAGCGGCAGGTTGATCGCGCCGCGGCGCAGGCCGCGGGCGGTGAGCAGGGCGCCGATCTCCGGCAGCAGCGCGATCGGCTCGGGCAGCCGGCCGGCGTCCGCGTCGGCCTGCACGCCCACGTAGTCCAGCTTGGCGCGGCTGCGTACCCGGGCGCGCTCCAGCGCCGCCGCGACGATGCCGCCGTCGCCGTCCAGGTCGATCGTCCACACCACGGCCGCGCGGTCGACTTCCGGCAGCAGGCTGGCCGCGCCCTCGCTGAGGGTGTGCGGGTGCAGGGGCACGTTGCCGTCGGGCAGGTAGACCGTCTGGCCGCGCCGCCAGGTCTCCTCCTCCAACGGGCCACCGGGGCGTACGTGCGCGGCGACGTCGGCGATCGCGTACCGCACCCGGTAGCCGCCGCCCGGACGGCGGGCCAGATGCATCGCCTGGTCGAGGTCGCGCGAGGCCGCCGGGTCGACCGTGACGAACGGGATGTCCGTACGGTCGACGGCCTCGGGCAGCGGCGCGGCCGCCGCCTCCTCCGCCTCGCGCTGCGCCGCGGCCGGGAAGCTCTCGGGGAGGCCCAGCTCGCGGCGCAGCGCGCCGAAGTCGATACGGGGTGCCAGTACGCGTCGGATGACCACGGGTCAATCTTGGCAGTGGTCCGGATGATCCGCCCTCCGGCGAAGCGGCGACCCTCCGCGTACGGTCAGCCGGTGGCCTTGCGGGCCCGGGACCGCGCGCTGGCGGGACCGGCGGTACGGGCGGCGGTACGGGACGGCGCCGTGCGCGCGGTGGTCTTCCTGGCGGTGGTCTTCTTCGCGGCCGTCTTCTTGGCGGTCGCCTTCTTCGCCGGCGCCTTCTTCGCCGCCGTGCGGCTGGCCGTCGAGGAGGTCGCGGTCGCCTTCCTCGCCGGGGCCCGCTTGGCCGTGGTCTTCGACGCCGGCGCCGTACGGGCGGTGGCCTTCGTGGCCGGCGCCTTCTTCGCGGCCGTGGACTTCGCGGCGGTGGTCTTCTTCGCCGTGGCGCGGACCGACGCGGTGGCCTTCGTACCGGAGGAGGTGACCTTGCGGGCGCCGACCGTCGACCTGCTGCCGGCGGTCTTCTTCGCCGCGGCGCCACCGGTCGCGGCGGCGCTTCGGCGCGCGGTCGTCGACGCGGCGGTCTTCCGGGCGGTCGTCGCCGTCTTCGCCGGGCCGGCCGTCTTCGCGGTGCTGGCCCTGACGGCCGCGGTGGACCTCTTCGCCGCGGGGGACTGCTTGGCCGCCGTGGTCTTCTTCGCCGCGGTGGTCTTCTTCACCGCCGTGGTCTTCTTGGCCGCCGTGGTCTTCTTGGCCGCCGTCGTCTTCGTCGCCCCCGTCGTCTTCTTGGCCGCGGTGCTCTTCGGGGCCGCCGCCGCGCGCTTGGCGACGGTCTTCTTCGCCGGGGCCTTCTTCGCGGTGGACTTCGACGCCGGGGCCTTCTTGGCGGTGGACTTCGAGGCGGGCGCGGTCTGCGTCGCGTTCCTCGTGGCCGTCGTCTTCCGCGCGGCCTTCACGTTCTTCGCGGCCGCCTTGTTGGCCGCCCGGGGCGTGGTGGCGGGGGCCCGGCCCGATCCGGCGCCGCCCGCGTTGGGCGCCGCCCTACCGGTGGACGCCTTGCGGACGGTCGAGGCGGTCGTCGCCGCCCGGCCGGCCGCCGTGCTGCCGGACCCGCCCGTGGTACGCGCCGAAGCGGCGGTCCTGGTGCCGGCCGGGCGGGTGGTGGCCTGTCGTGCTTCGGCCATCTCGGTTCCCTCCTTGGGGACATGCTCCCGCGGGCCGCCTTCCGGAGGCACGCGAGTTCCTCGACGCGGGCCGTCCCGCGCCGTTCGTCAGCCCTCCCCGGCCCAACGGGCGTCCTCGGCGTCCCACGCTTCGTTACGCTCCCGCACCTGCTGCAGGGCGTTCTCCGCGTCGGCCGCCGAGTCGTACGGTCCGAGAACGTGCTTGGCAGGGCACACGTCGGCATCGGTCTCGACCCGGTGGTGTCGCGTGCACCAGTAGTAGTGCGCACCACGTCCGCTGTCGTTCATGGGATCACTGTGCACCGCGCGCAGCCCGGCCGCCACCGGAACCGACAAAGACGCCGACGAGATCCACAGTAGACGTGCCTGTGGGTCGACGGGGCAAAACGGGATAATCCATGTCCGCAGGTCACCCGGGCGTGGGACGGATCGGCCGCGCGGTCACTACCGGAGGCGGTACGCGTACCTACCCAGCCGACCCCGGCCGGGCTGGTGCGGGCGGCCCGGTCGGCCGAGCCCTGCGCCGGCACGGGTGGCGGTTACAGTCGCCGGATGGCCGTACCCGAGTACATCCGGCGGATGCGTAAGCACATCGCCACCGAGCTGCTCTGGCTGCCGAGCGTCAGCGCGGTCGTCCGCAACGACGCCGGTGAGCTGCTGCTCGGCCGGCGGGCCGACGACGGCCGCTGGTCGGTGGTGAGCGGGATCGTCGAGCCCGGCGAGCAGCCGGCCACCGCGGTGGTGCGCGAGGTCGAGGAGGAGACCGGGCTGGTGGTGGAGCCGGTACGCCTGGCCAGCGTGGTCGCGCACCCGCACACGTACCCCAACGGCGACCGGTGCGAGTACCTCAACCTCGGGTTCGTCTGCCGGCCGGTGGCCGGCACCGCCCGGGTCAACGACGACGAGTCGGTGGCGGTGGAGTGGTTCCCGCCGGCGGCCCTGCCGCCGCTGGACGCGCACGCCCGGCTGGTCATCGCGCGGGCGCTCGCGCCGGACGAGGCCGCCTGGTACCTACCGGCCGGCATGTCCTGGGACGACCTGACCGTCGCCGGCTGACGCCTCGCGCGCTCCCGAGCGGCCCGCCGAGAAGGTCGACGAGCCCCACCGGTCGGAGTCCTCGTCGTAGGCGCTCAACCGCTCCGGGAGGTTCAGCGGTGGTGGCGACCGTTCCGGGGCAGGACGGCGCGCGGCACCCGGGAACATTCGTAATCTTGGTCACCCCGGCTGGGCCCCGCATCGACCAGCCAGCATCCTCTGTCGGGTGACGGTCAAGGCGAGTCCCGAGAGTGCCGGAGTGGCGGTCGTGCCCGCCGGACGCAACCCGTACATCGACAACGTCAAGGGGCTGTTGATCGTCCTGGTTGTGCTCGGCCACCTGATCCGGCCGACGGTCGGCTACTCACCGGGCGGCTGGACGGTGTACACGTTCATCTACATGTTTCACATGCCGGCCTTCGTCATGCTCTCGGGGATGCTCTCGGCCACCGACGTCACCGGTCGCCGGGCCGCGTCGCTGATCCGCGACCTGGTGGTGCCTTACCTGGCCTTCCAGTTGCTCTACATGAGCTTCCACACCCTGCTGGGCAAGCCGATGCCCTGGACGGTGAACGAGGTCCTGTCGCCGATCTTCCACCTGTGGTTCCTGCCCGCCCTGCTCATCTGGCGGATACTCGCTCCGTTCATCGCGCAGATCCGCGGTGCGATCGTCATCGCGATCGGGGTCTCGCTCGCCGCCGGAGTCGCCACCGTGCTCGGTCACCCCCTGTCGCTGGACCGCACGGCGGCGCTGCTGCCCTTCTTCGTGTTCGGCGTCTGGATCGGTCGCGGCGGGCTCTCCTACCACCCGTCCCGCGGCGTTCGGCTGGCCGCGGTCGCGGTGTTCGTGACCGCCGCTCCGATCGCCTATCTGGTCGCGTCGCGCCTTTCCAGCCTATGGGTGTACTGGAACAACCCGTACCAGCGGGCCGGAGTGGACACCACGCAGGGCGTGCTGATCCGGCTCGGACTGATGGCTGCCGGGTTCGCGATGGCCTGGGCGATCATGATGCTCGCGCCCCGCCACTCGACGGTCCTCACCGGGTGGGGGGCCAATTCGATGTACCCGTACCTGCTGCACGGGTTCGTCGTTCTGGCCTTCACCTGGTCGTCACTGCCAGAGCGGGTCGACGACATCCCTACCTTCCTGGCGCTCACCGCCGCGGCGATCGCGCTGGTCTGGATCACCGCCAGCCGACCGGTGGTACGGGCGTCACGTCCCCTGGTCAGCCCCCCGATCGGCTGGCTGCTGAAGAGTGCCACTCCGGCGGGGGATCCACGGTCCGTGGCCGCGAGGGAGACCGACCCGAACCCGGGACCGGTCAGAGCCTGGGCGACAGGATCCGCGGGCGGGCGGCACCGCGGCAACTGATCAGGGACCTGCACGCCGGATCCTGGACGCCGGAGTGGTTGCCGCCGCCGACGAGGCGTACCGGGAATGCGCGGCGGCGGCGGTGGCGGCACGGCACGGCACCGGGTTCCGGCAAACCTTGCCGGCCGCCCTGCCGGTAGGCCCCGCCGGGGGGTGTAGCCGATCCGCCGCGCGGACGTAGCCGTCCTCGCCGAGACCGGATCTTCGACAAACGTTGAACCTGAAGGTTCAGTTTTATAAGGTGAACCACATGGTTCATCAACAGGTGCTCGACCGGGTGTTCGCGTCGCTGGCCGACCCGACCCGGCGCGGCATCCTGCTCCGGCTCGGCGACGGCCCGGCCACCATCGGCGAGCTCGCCGAGCCGGCCGGGATGAGCCTCACCGGCATGAAGAAGCACGTCCAGGTGCTCGAGGAGGCCGGACTCGTCGTCACGGAGAAGGTCGGCCGAGCACGGCACTGCCGGCTGGTGACCGCGCCGCTCGACGACGTGCTGGCCTGGATCGGCTTCTACCAACGGCTCTGGACCCGTCGCCTCGACGGCCTCGACGCCTACCTCACGTTGCGCTCCCGGAAGGAACACGACACGTGACGATCGACATGCGGATGACCCGGCAACTGCCCGCGACGCCGGCCGAGGTCTTCGACGCGTACACGGACGCCGAGCAGCAGAAGATCTGGTTCAGCATCCTCGACGAGCAGCCCGGCATCGTCGAGATCGAGGTCGACCTGCGGGTCGGTGGGCAGCAGACGGCGGTGTGGGGGCCCAGCCCCGACATGCTGTTCCGGGAGACACAGACGTTCGTCGAGATCGACCGTCCGCACCGGCTGGTCACCGAGTCCACCGGGTCCAGCCCGGACGGCATGACCATGACGACCCGCATCGAGCTGACGTTCGAGGAGAACGACGGCGGCACCCTGATGACCGTCGTGCAGAGCGGCTTCCCGGCACCCGAGGTCCGTGACTTCTTCGTCGGCGAGGTGTGGACCGGCGCCTTCGCCCGGATCGAGACCTACCTGACCCGCCGGTACGGTGCGGAGCCCGCTGATGCGTAGGCCCTCCCGCTGGACGATCGTCGCCCTGGCCGGCGCCGCCGCCGTGGTCACCAATCTCGTCCTGTACGAGCTCGGCCGGGCGGCCGGCGGCACATTCCGCTTCACCTCGGCCGGCGGGCCGGCCGAGGTCGACGCGATCACCGTCGCGGGCTTCAGCGCCGTACCGCTGCTGATCGCGCTCGCCGCCGTCGCGCTGCTGGCACCACGCGCCCCGTGGACCGTACGGGCCGCCCTGGTCGTCGGCCCGGTGCTGGCGGTCGGCACGATCGCCGCGATGACCCTGCCCGCCGACTTCGACCGAGCGAGCACGACGACCCTCGCGCTCTGCCACCTGGCGCTGGCGCCGATCATCATCGTCGCGGTGGTCGCCATCGGCCGGCGGTCGGCGGCGCTCCGTGGCGCGGCGCTCCGGGGTCCACACGAGGTCGACGCGGCCCGGCCGGCGAGCTGACCGGGCGTCGGGGCCGCCGGCGGACCACCCGGGGTGGCAACCGGCGGCCCGACGGCCTGCCCGCGCCGCGAGGCCGGCGGCGGGGACGACCGAGCCAGCCTTCAGGCCGGCCGGGGTACGACGCCCCTGTGCGTTGTCCTACTTCAAGGCGCTGCAGTTGAGGATCGCCCCCCGCCCAGCGGCGGGCCATCCGCTGGCCGTCGCCGCCCGCCCCCGGCCGCCGAGCGCCAGCCGGATCCGCACCCCTGAACAGAGGAGTCCGCCATGACCGCCGACCTGTCCGGCGACAACCGCCCCTACCTGCGCAACGGCCGCTACCGGATCGACCCCTCGACGAGTGAGGCCCGCATCGTCTTCACCCGGGCCCTACACCTGGGCGGCATCGGGGCAACGATGACCATGATGGACGGGGAGATCTTCATCGCCGACAGGTCGAGTGACACCCGCGGCCACCTGATCATCGACGCCACGACGCTGCGCACCGACAGCAGCAGCTTCACCGCCCACCTGCTCGACTCGCCCAACCTCGACGTCACGAACCATCCCCGGATCCTGATCAGCAGCATCGACGCCGGTCAGGCCGGCGATCGGCGGACGGTCACCGCGGTGATCGGGCTGCGCGGCATCCACGGCGTCGTCACCCTGGCCGCCCGCTGCCTCGGTGCGCGCCGGAACACCGTGCGCCTGCGCGGCGACCTGAACCTGAACGACTACGACCTGCGCCCGCGCTACCACGGCCCGGTGCGCCAGCGCGCGGAGCTCATCCTCACTCTGCAACTGCTGCCCGACTGACACCCACCCCGGCCGCTTCCCATCCGCCGACGGAGACCCCATGGCCCCAGCTCACCCCGCACTCCCCAGCACCGGCAACCGTGGTCACCGGTCGTACCGGCGACCCGGACACCGCTCCGGCCCGCCCTGCGGATTCCGCGCATCGACGTGACGACGGAGACCGGGCAGCTCACCATCACCGTGATCGCACTCGACGCGGCACCGCACGCCGTCGAGCGGGCGGTCGAGCTGGCCCGGTCCCGGCTGCCGAGGCGGGCGTCGTCGACCATCGCGGCCGGTGCGCACGCGGCGGATCTGCTCATCACCGACCTGACACCGCAGGAGGCGACGGGCGTCATGGTCCGCGTCGGCGACTACGCCCGCGTGCGCGGCCCCGCACCGCACGGCACCGCCTGGGCGATACCGACCAGCATCCCCGCCTCCCCCACCTGGCACCTGCGCGACGGAGCGATCGCAACGGCCACCCGCCCCGCGTCGCACCGCCCCGGCGGGCGCGGCGACCCCTCCCCCGGAGCCGCCCTGGTCGTGGTCCACGCCGACACCTGCGACCACGCCGGCACCCTCGCCGCCCGCTGGCTCGGCCGCACCGGTGCCGAGTTGGCGGAACTGGCGCGCGCCCACAACGTCGCCGTCCGCGCGCAACTGACCGACGGGTCCACCGCCTCCTTCTCGTCGCACCCCGGACCGGCACGGCGACCCGCGGTGGCCGCCGGCACTTGACGAGCAAGCCCACCATGTCCCCGTGCGTCGCTGCCCATGCCGGGTTCGGGCACCGCGCCGGTGGGCCCCGCCGGCGGCGTCCTCCGTTCCGCCGCCCGGCCGTGACCGTCCTCGCCGCGGCCGACACCCCGACGAACGTTGAACCTGAAGGTTCAGTTTTGCAAGGTGAACCACATGGTTCATCAACAGGTGCTCGACCGGGTGTTCGCGTCGCTGGCCGACCCGACCCGACGCGGCATCCTGATCCGGCTCGGCGACGGCCCGGCCACCATCGGCGAGCTCGCCGAGCCCGTCGGAATGAGCCTCACCGGCATGAAGAAGCACGTCCAGGTGCTCGAAGAGGCCGGACTCGTCGTCACCGAGAAGGTCGGCCGGTCCCGTCATTGTCGCCTGCGGACCGCGCCGCTCGACGACGTGCTGGCCTGGATCGGCTTCTACCAACGGCTCTGGACCCGTCGCCTCGACGGCCTCGACGCCTACCTCACCCTGCGCTCCCGGAAGGAACCCGACTCATGACGATCGACATGCGGATGACCCGGCAACTGCCCGCGACGCCGGCCGAGGTCTTCGACGCGTACACGGACGCCGAGCAGCAGAAGATCTGGTTCAGCATCCTCGACGAGCAGCCCGCCCGCCCGGCCGCCGCGCCATCCCGGTGGTCCTGCGCGGCGGGACGCCGAGCGGTCGCCTAGGCTGCGCGCATGTCGTTGCCGGTGGCCGGTGGTGCCGTGGCGCGGTGCGGGCCGGTCACCCCCGCCACCCACCCGGCGTCCGCGCTGCCGTGGGGAATGTTGCACACCATCGGCGTGGTGAGCGCGACGCCCAGCATGACCCGGGCCGCCGAGCTGTTGCGGGTCTCGCAGCCGGCGCTGAGCCGACGGGTGAACGCCGCCGAACAACTCGCCGGCACCGACCTGTTCGACCGCACCGGCAGCGGGGTGCAGGTCACCGCCGCCGGTCACATGCTGGCGGAGGCCGCGCGGCGCATGCGGGGCCCGCTGCGGACCGCCACCGATCCCCCGGTCGCCGGCCCGCCGGAGTGCGCGTTCGCCACCTACGTGACCTCGCTCGGCGAGCTGGTGCGGTGGTTCTCGCAGCGCTGGCCGGCGAGCCGGTGGCACGGGGCCGAACTCCGGCCGGAACTGGCGATGGCCGACCTGGCGCAGGGCGCCCTCGACATCTTCCTCGGGGTGCACACGCAGCACCACGCGCCGGTCGCCGCCTCGGTGCGGCGGCACGTGGCCGTTCGCGATCCGCTGCGGCTGGCGATGAGCACCCGGCATCCCCTCGCCGCGAACCCGGTGCTGACGCTCGCCGAACTCCGCCACGAGCCGTGGCTGACCAGCAACGACCCGGCGGTCGAGCAACTCCTGGTCGAGGCGTGCCGGGGCCACGGCTTCACGCCGCGGATCGCCTACCGGACCGACCGCACCCGCAGCATCCGGGACCTGGTGGCGGGCGGGCACGCGATCACGCTGTGCGTGCCGGTCGCCCGCACCGACGACGAGGTGGTGGTCCGCCCGGTGACCGGCCTGCCCAGCCTGGACCTGGTGGTGGCCTGGAATCCCGAGCGGCTTCCCGTCGCCCTCGCCGACCGGTTCTGCGGCGTCCTCATCGGCTGGTACCTCTCCCGCGCCTGGTCCGTGCCCGCCTTCCGGTCCTGGTTGGACGCGCACCACGCCGAGGTGATCAGCAGTGCGACGATCAGCTCGGACCAGAACGACGACCCCGACCCGGTGCACGACGACGTCGACTGGAACGACCTCCAGGCCGCATTCGAGATGCTGCGCACCGGCTCGGCCCCGCAGGCCGCCACCCGGCTGGGTTGCTCGCCGAGCACCGTGCAGCGACGCGTCCACCGGCTGGAGCGCCAGGTGGGCGGCGCGCTGCTGGAGCGGTCCGCCGAGGGCCGGCCGGAACCGACGGTACGGGGCTTCCTGCTGCTGCACCACCTCTACCGGGCCCAGGCGGCGTGCGATGCACAACTGACCGCCGGGACGCCGCTGATCTCCAACAACACATAGCCGCAGCCAAGATTGTCTTAGCATCGGCGGAATGGCTTTTCCGGAGCGGGAAAGCTGGATCCTCGCATCGCGCGATTCACCTATGTTTGCTAGCGTCCGATCTCGTTGAGCGTTCGTCGTCAATGCTCGACGTGCAATTATTCACGCTCCGAAGTGGCCCGCGAACTGGAGGTAAGACGTATGCAACAACGCGTTCCCCGCCGGATGGGAACAATGCTGCGGCACGCACTCACCGCCCTGGCCGTGCTCGGCCTGACCCTTGTCGGCACCGTCGCCGGCAACCCGGAACCCGCCCGCGCCGACTCGACTGTCGTCTGCGCCAACGCCGGGGTGCCGGCCGGCTACGTGGTCACCGGCGTCGGGATCAACCAGTGCAACGGCTACCACCGGCTGGCCATCACCAACGACCTCTACGAGGGCATCCCCATCTGCAGCCTGTGGGGCATCCCCGGTGGCTGGTACGCCACCGGCGGCGTCGCCAACGACGCCACCTGCGGATACAGCAACCGCTACCAGGTCAGGACCGGTCTCTACGACGGCATCTCCGTCTGCGCGGCGACCGGCATTCCCGGCGGCTGGATCGCCACCGGCGCCCGCTCCAACGACCCGAACTGCGCGAACCTCAACCGCTACCAGATCACCTCCGGCCTCTACGACGGCATCTCCATGTGCGCGGCGTCTGACGTCCCCGGCGGCTGGGTCGTCACGCAGGTGCTGGCCAACGACCCGAACTGCGCATACCTCAATCGGTACGTCATTCGACGACTCTGAGTGAGGTTCGACCTCCGGCGGAATCCCATTCCGCACAACCCGCTTCACGCACGCGAGAAAGGCAGTAGTCAATGGACAGAAGACGCTTCAGAACGTGGGCGACGACGGCCCGGAACGGCGCGGTGGCCCTGACCGTCACGGTGGCCGGAGTGGGCGCGTCCCTGGCGATCGGCAGCCCGGCCCAGGCCGCGACGACCTCCATCTGTGCGGTCGGCTCGATTCCCGCCGGATGGGTCGCGACCGTGGGCCGCTCCAACGACCCGAGCTGCGGCTACCTGAACCGGTGGCAGATCACGAACGAGATCTACCCCGGCATGAGCATGTGCGCGGCGAGCCCCGTGCCGGACGGCTGGTACGTGTCCCAGGTCGCGGCCAACGACTTCAACTGCGCCTACCTGAACAGGTTCGTCATCTACCCGTACTGACCGGTGCGACGGGGGCGGGCACGGCCGGTCGGCCGCGCCCGTCCCCGCGTGGGTTCGGTGTCGGCACGACGGTGCGGTGCGTTCGTTGATCAGCCGAGCGGTTCAGCGTGACCCACGAGCCGGTCGAGGCCACCGCGCGGAGGCTGCATGGTGGATGCTCAAGCGTGACGGGTCACGGCAGCGGCACCTTCGCCCACGCGAGCGCTGAACCGCGTCGCCGCGGCAAGGACGACGCGCCCAGCGCCTACAAACGTGATGACGCGAACGATTCGTGGCGGCCGGATCGCTGCCGAATCACCCACGTCATCACGTTGGTAGGCGCGCGAGAGTGCTCTCTGCGCGGGTGGGGACGGGTGGACGTCGAGCGACTCCTTCACCAGCTTGTGATCCGCAGGGCCCCGAGCGGCAGCTCGCCAGGTCGTCGTCCTTCGGTAAGGCCGTGCCATCCGGTCCGGCGCCTGACGAGAGTGAGAAGCGCTACGCCGTGAGCGCTACGCCGTGACAATGTGCGTTCCAGAGGTCAGTTTCACGGTCTGGGAGTAAGGCGACCCGGAGCCTTGATCGCGGCTCTGAGCTGGTGGGCGACGGACGAGTCGACCTGTACGCCGGATTAAGATCATCGCACCCCCGTTGACCAGGAGCGGAGCCTGGCGAAGGCCGCTATAGGCCGTCGCCAGGCCGTCTTGGCGTCGCTGAGGCCCTTCATGATGGGCGGTCACGCCGCCGGTCGCGGTGACTCGCCCTCAGGAAGATCGCCGCCGCCACACCTCCTGCCATGCCAGCAAGGAGGGGAATAGCCGGCCCAGTCGGGGGCGCGGGATTCTCGGGGCGAGGACTGCCGGACGCACGGCTCGGTGTAGTGGTGGGCGGAAGAAGCCTGCTGGCCCGCGCCCGCTCAAGCTCCTCCGTCAAAATCACCATGAACCGCCTATCGCGACGGCTCGGGCGCTTGATCCAACCTGGCCCCACTTCAGCCCAGTATCGTCGCGATACATCGCTGCGAAAGAATCCTTTGGCGATGCCACGAAGAGTCTCATCATCGATCTCGCCGACCCTCCAAAGCACCAGCCAATGAGTGGTCAGCAAATTGCAGAAGCTACGGAGCCCGTACCCTTCTTCGGTACCGTCCTCCCCCCAGCTGCGCGAATAGACGGGATTCTCTAGGGTGAAGCGCACAAGCTCGAAATGCCGCTGCGATACGTTGTAGAGCAGCGATGAGCGGTGATCTCTGTACTGAAGGATCAGGGATGCCGTAATGCCACAGAGAGCCGCTGCGGACAAGATCGCCGAGACACCACCGTACGCCTGCCCAACATCGCTAAGCTCGCCCCACTCGTCGCTGAAGCGAAGCAGAACCCGCATCAGCAACGGCGACAGCAGGACGGCCACGATGAAGCCCAACGCAGCCCCAGTGATGATCAGCCACTTCGATGACCAACGATGCATACCTGACAGGTAGCAAGCCGTCGCAAGACTCACCTTGGCGCCCTCCAGACCGGGCTAGGTGAACAGATCGTCGATTGCGCGCCGGGTGCGTTCCTCGCTGGCCGGCATCAGGTGGGTGTAGACCCGAAGCGTGAAGCCGGGGTCGGAGTGCCCGAGGTACGAAGCGAGGGCCTTGATGCTCTCCCCCGCGTCGAGCAGCGCCGAGGCGTAGAAGTGGCGAAGCGCGTGCATCCCGGTCGCCCGGGTCGGGACGATGCCGGCCGCCCTCACCGCCGGGCGCCAGTTCTTGTCGTCGAAGGTGGCTCGCTTGATCGCACCCCGCTGGGTGGTGGTGAAGAGCAGCGGCACGGTCACTCGCTCGTCGCTGAACGGGTCCTCCCACGGCAGGGTGATCGAGAGCGGGTCGTACTTCTTAGCGTGTTCCTTGAGTGACTGTGCAACCGAGTCGGGCAGCGGTACGCGGCGGTCCCGGTCGTTCTTGGGCAGGCCGAAGACCAACCGGGAGCGGACCACCTTGACTTGCCGAACGACGTGGACCCATCCCGAGGCGAAGTCGATGTCATCGACACCGATCCCGAAGATCTCACCCTGCCGCAGCCCGCAGCCGGCGCCCAGGTCGACCATCGGGCGGTACCGCTCAGCCAGGCAACCGCGGATTGCCGAAACCTCGTCGGCCCGCCAGGGAACGACGCGACGTTGCACCGGCCGGGGCGCCTTGACCGAGGCAGCCGAACACGGGTTCTTTGCGATGCGCTCGTCGTCGACGGCCGCGCCGAGGATGGTCCGCAGGTGAGCAAAGATGACGGCCCGGGTCGCCGGCGCCAGCTTTCCGGCCATCGCGGCGTCCCACTCTCGTACGTGACCCGGCTTGATCGAGGCCAGCTGCCGAGAGCCGAAGAACGGCAGCAGGTGCTTCCGTACCCGGAACTCGGTGCTCTCCCGGGTTGACTCGTCGAATGCTCGGGTCCGCAACCAGCTCTCGGCGTACTCGGCGAAGGTGATCCGACCGGCGGAAGGGTCGACGTAGGAACCTCGGAGCTTGTCCGTCTCTGTTGAGACGAGGAAGGCGTCCGCGTCGCGCTTGGCCCGGTCGGGGAAGGACTGGCTGCGTTCCCGGCCGTCCGGGCCGATGTACCGCACCCGGTAGCGCATTCCTTTGCCGAACAGATCCGACTTGATCCGTTCCTTCCGGCCGCCGGGGTGCCGGATCACCTTGTACCAGCGATCTTCAACGTGCCCCATCAGGCAGCCGCCTGGTCACGGAACCACGCCCGGACCGCTTCCGGCTCGTAGCGCAGGTGCCGACCGACCCGAGCCGCCGGCGGACCGTACTTGACCTTGCGCCAGCGGTACAGGGTCTCGGTTGGCACCCGCAGGTACGCCGCCACGTCCCGGATGGTCCAGAGTTCATTGTTCGCCGCCATCACAGTCCCTCCCCCGTCATGCCGTCTGTTCGCGTCGTCGATCCGTCCGCCGATGGCTGGGCGGCCCGGTCCTTGGCGGCGAGGAGTTCGGACCGCCAGCGGGCGCGTTCGCTGATCGAGCGCATGAGTCGGTGGGACATCGGGCCCACGTCGGGGTCGTCGGGTCGGGCGAGTTCCCAGGCGTGCCGGACCCGTTCGGTGGTGTCGGCCTGGTCGTCGACGAGGTGCGCGGCGGTGGTGCTGTCGGTGGTGACGCCGAGGAGGGCGCGGACCCAGGCGCGTACGTCGTGTTTGTGGTCGGCGAGGGTCTTGCCGGACCAGTCGCGGGAGATGAGGATGCGCCGGCCGCCGATGCCGAGGGTGTCGCGTTGGTGGACCTTGCCCTTGCAGCGGCCGGGCTTGAGCTTGGCGTGTGCCTTCTTGGGCTGGACGCCGTAGAGCAGCCAGTTGGCGCACCGGTCGGTGCAGGGGGTCAGTTGGAGTTGGTGCCAGAGCCGGTCGAGGTGCTTGCGCTGGCGGTCGGTGGTCGCCTTGTGGCAGTCGCCGGTGTGCTTGGTGATGTATTTCGTGACGTACCGGATGGTGCGTTCGGCGTCCTCGGTGCCGGGCATGACGCCGCGGGCGTCGACCTGGGTGCCGAAGCGGACGACGTGCACGGGTTCGGCGTCCGGGTCGTCGTCGATGGCGTCGAGGGCTTCCGTCCAGGTGGTCAGCGGCTCCCGGGTGTCGGGGTCGACCCACGCCGCCGCCTGCTCGTCCCAGACGGGCAGCCGGTCGAGGGTGTACCGCTGGACGTCGACCGCCGGCCACCACACCTGGTGGTAGGTCGCCGCCGCCACGGTGCGGAGCACGTCCCGGGGGATGGTGCCGCGGATGGCGAAGTGGGCGTGTGGGGCGAGGCGGCGTTGCGGCTCGACGCAGCCGGCGTACTGAACGTTCCAGCCCTCGCAGCGGCGCAGGTTCTGCCAGAAGCGGTCGAGCAGCCGCGGGAAGTGAACGGCGTCCCAAGCGGCGCGGCGGTAGTCGTACCGGTCGGGGTTGACCGGGGTGCCGTCGGGGCGGACCGGGCCGTAGGAGTCGAGGGTGAGCGTGAGCCACATCGAAGGTCGGAAGGTCGAGCCGTCCCGGGAGGTGTAGGTCTTGCCGACGGTGCGGCGCTCGACCTTGCGGCGGGGTAGGTCGGGTGCGTCCTGGCGCCGTTTGGTGGAGCGCTTGCGCCGGCGGCCGGGCTCGTCGTCTTGGTCCTCGTCGACATCGACGTGGGGTGGGCCGACGCGCCCGCGCAGGCCCTCGGTGGCGATGGCTTCCTCTACCTCGCGGATTGCCTCGTCGAGGTCGGTGACCTGGTCCCACTGGGCGGCGCGGATCGCCTCGTCGCGGGAAAACTCCAGGTGTGCGCGGAAGAGGATCAGGGACTTCTGCGCCTCAGTCGCGGGCTCGGGGCCGGGTAGGGGTTCGTCGTCGCGGTGCCAGCCTTCGCGGATCTGGGCTTGGCGTAGCCGGCGGTTCTTCTTGGCGCAGGGGCCGCACTTGTCCTCGCGGGTCGCGCCGCAGGGCAGGTCGATGATCTCGGTCAGGCCGGTGTCGAGGTCGGTGCGGCGCATGGCAAGGGGACGCGCGCAGACGCCGTACTCGGCGGCGATCTCCTTGAGCACGTCGACCGAGCGAGGGAGTGCCATGCGGGCCGCCCGCGACCCCGGTCGAGGAGCAGCCGAGGTCGGGGCGGCAGGAGCGAAGCCGGGCAGGGTCGGAGCCGTCACCGGCCCACCTCCAGGGCGGGTCGAATGCGGTAGTCCGGGGTGCGGGTTCGCCGGTACTGTCCGGGCTCACCCAGAATCTGAGCGGCGAGGTTGAGATGAGCAGCGATGGCGGAACGACGGTGCTGTGGCGCCCCACCGGGCCGAACGAGCTGGCTCTTGTCCGGGAGTCCGGGTGGCGTAAGTGGCCGCCGCGCCTGCCGGATCAGCTGATCTTCTACCCGGTCCTGAACGAGGACTACGCGGTCATGATCGCCAGGGACTGGAACGCGTCGGCGTCCGGCGTCGGCTACGTCACGCGCTTCTACGTCGAATCCGAGTTCCTGCGGCGGTACCCGGTCCGGCAGGCCGGCGGAGAGACCATCTTGGAGCTGTGGGTGCCGGCCGAAGAGCTCGACGAGTTCAACGCCCACATCGTCGGACTGATCGAGGTCGTACACGAGTTCCGGTAGCCACCCGACGGTGGCGAGGGTGGCGGTCATCGGATGATCCCGACGACCTGGGGCCGGTTGGGCTGGACGACGCCGAGCGGAGGCAGCACGGCAGCCGGCGCCGGGTGGATCGCCGGGGCGGGCACGGTCGGCTGCTGGGGCGCGGACTCGGTGACAACCTGCTCCGCGACCTCGTACGACCAGTCGACAGGCGGTTGGTCCGGCTCGGGAGTCGGGGCGGGTGCGCTGGACAGGACGACCTTGACCAGGGCGAGGAATGCCAGCGACGGCACCGCGGCGACGATCCAGCCCCAAACGGAGGGTTCCGCTTCGGCGACCTGGGCGGCGAGGGAGAGCAGCGCGAAGGCGACCAGGAGTACGCCGACGAGGCCGACGGGGCGACTGGCGCGGCGGCGGGCGCGGATTTCCAGGCCGAGGTAGATGGCCATCAGCTCGACCGCCACGGCGTTGGCCCAGCCGATCCAGTCGGGTTGGCCGTGGGCCACGGTCAGGTCGTGAACGTGGGTGAACGCGGCGGCGCCGGCCATGGTGCCGATGGCGAGCAGGATCAGCACCCGGATGCCGGACTCGGCGCGGTCGCGGATCATTCGAAGTCGCCTTCAGGGATGCGGATGGTCACGGTGATGCGGATGCGCTGGCCGTCGAGGTCGTCGCGGCGGCGGACCATGTGCGCCAGGCCGTGCAGGGCGGCGGCGAGCCGGTCCGGGGAGCCGTTGAGGTCGATGTTCAGCGGCTTGAGGCGGTGGGTGCCGAGGAAGAAGCGCTTGAGGGACATCGGGGCTACCTCCGGTCCGGGGTGACGCGGGTGCGGATGTGGTCGGGTGGGTCGCCGAGGGTGGCGACGGCTTCGGAGAGGCAGCGCCACAGCGCCCACGCCTCGTCGGGGGTGAGGTACATGCGGCGCCGGCCGCCGCCGACGGCGAGATAGACCGGGTACGGGTCGGGTCGATCGGGGTCGACGCGGACGGACACCGCCGTGCTGGTGGTGCCATCCGGGTTCGGTACGCGGAGCCGGTAGAAGGCGCGGGTGGTCACTGCGGCTCACCCCCGTCGGCGTCGAGGATTTCGCGCAGCGCGTCGGGCAGCAGTGGCCCGCGGCGCTGCCGGGGTAGGGCTGGCCGGACCGGTTCGGGGGTCGACTCGCGGGCGACCTGGGCGAGGATGTCCGCCGCGTCGGCCGGGGCCGGGTATTGGCGGGCGAGGTCGCGGATGTGGTCGTCGGTGACGTAGGAGAATCGGACCCGTATCGGTTCGGGGGTGCCGTCGAGGATCACGTAGCCGACGCCCTTGGCCCATCGGGGCATCTCGTCTGCCAGGGCACCTCGATTGCGGGCGCCGTCGCCCAAGACGAGGTCGACCTGGGCCGCCTCGGTCAGGCCCAGCGCGATCCGGGTCGGGAACAGGTCGCGGAACGGCAGCACCTCCTTGCGGGGGTCCTGCAGTGCGGCCACCACCAGTACGCCGACGCCGGCACCCTGGGAGAGCAGCAGCCCGAGCGAGCCGGCGATCCGCTTGCGCAGCTCGACGTCCTGTAGGTAGGCGGTGAGCGCGGCCATCTCGTCGATGACGACCACGACCAGGGGGTCAGCCGTAGTCGGGGTGTGCACCCGCACCGTGCCGGCGAGCCGGGTCTGTCGCTCCCGCATGACCGTCACGGCCTCGTCGAGCAGGTCGGCCATGGCCTCGAACGACTTGCAGGCGAAGCGGGCGAACAGCGGCCGGCCCATGGCGAACTCCATCCCTCCCTTGGGGTCGATCACCCAGAGCCGGACCAGGCCGGAGGTGATGCCGCCGGCCAGCGCGCGGACCAGGGACCACAGCACCGAGCCCTTCCCGGAGCGGGTGGCCCCGCTGATCAGGACGTGTGTGGCGAGCAGGTGCAGGGACCAGGTGCCGAGGTCTTCCCGCCGGGCCAGCGGCAGCGCCGTGAAGTTGGGGACGGCCGGGGCGTCGAAGGGTGCCACGACCGGCCTCAGCGCGTCGGTTCGAACGAGCACGAGGTAGACCACGGTCGGCCGGTCCCGGAACCGCAGCCGGTCCACCCACCCCAGCAGCAGGGACCAGTAGCCGGTACGGGTCGGCGGGTCGTCGGGCCGCTCGGAGTAGACCCGGGCGTGCCGCCGGCCGAAGGCGTACGCGAGGTTCGCCGTGACCCGCTGGAAGTCGGCCGGGGTCTGCCCGCGGACCATGCGGACGGTCAGCACGTCGAGGGCCTGATCCGAGCGCACCCGCAGCAGTTGCGGCACGACGACCTGAGCGCCGTACTTCTCGGCCAGGCCGCAGAGGGTCATGGCCTCGTGCCACGCCCGCCGGTACACGAAGACCTGACGGAACCGGCCGAGGAGCGGCCCTGCGCACCACCGCCACCAGGACGACTCGTCCCGCCACCGCCACAGCGCGGATCCCGCCGACGCCGGGACCAGCGGCACGACCAGACCCGCCCAGCCGTAGTCGGCGTATAGCACGACGCCGAGCAGGACCAGGCCCACGGTGATCGGGTGGCGCAGGCACCACCAGCAACCCCGGGCGAGCCACCGCAGCGCCAGGCCCAGCACGACCAACCACATCGGCAGGACGAAGCGCTTCGGCCGGACCACCATCAGGTCACCGGCGGTCGTCAACACCACCTCGCGCCGCGGCCGGCGCATCATCGCGCACCGCGCAGCGATACGAACCGGCCCGACGCATCACGGACCGGAGGGAACGGGAGAACGAGCTGCCCGACGCAGCCGGCGCACCGACCGTCGGCACCGGTGGTCGGGTCGAATCGGGACTGACACACGCCGCACCGAGGCTGGGCCGGGGCAGCCGAACGCCTACGCTTGGACACGTCACTACCTCTCTCGACAGAGCAGGGGGAAGAGACAGAGGGCGGGGCTGCCGTCCGCCAAGACCTGACAGCCCCGCCCTCACCTGATGCGGCTACGCCGCCGCCTTCTTGGTCACGCCCGCCGGCGCCCGCATCCCGGTCGCCCGCAGCGAGTACGCCATCCGGTTGTTGTTGGTCACGTACGGCGTGACCGTCATGCCGTCGAACTCCACCGCCTCGAACGGGACACCCGTTGGCGGCACCGGCTGGTAGTCGGCGGAGATCTTGACCGTCGTCTCCCGGGGCCGCTTGCCCAGCTCCGGGTCCAGGTCCATCACGCGGACCTGCCACACCCGCTGGCCGGTCAGCTTGTCCTTCGCCGGGCTACGCCGGCCGGTCTTCTCGTCGTAGTCCTCGACCTCACCCAGGGACTCGGGGACCAGGGCGCATCCCGCCGGGAACACGTCCTCACAACGCACGGCGAACCTCGTACCGCCACGCAGAGCCATCGCTCAACCTCCAGGTCGTTGGCATGTCTGCCAAGTGGAGACTCCAAGGTAGACACCACTTGGCAGACAAGTCAACAAGTAAGGCCGTCAAGCTGGCTGACCCCCAGCGCAGCTCACGGTCGCAGAAGACTCCGCCCCTCCCGCACGACTCCATCCAGACCAGATCTGGGCAAGCGACTTCCTGCGTCATAACATGCATGAGGTAAGGTCTGGATAGTTAAGTAAAGCGGGCCCCCAACCCCTCGGCTGACAACTTCGAGGTTGGAGGCCCGCGATCAATCGGTGTGATGTGGCCTTTGGTGGCCAGCCAAGGGCTACATCACATCCCCGCTGGACCCAAGCAGGTCCACCAACTCAATGATCCGAACGGCGATCCTCAGCAACAGGTCCACCAGCTCTCCCGCGCCCTTGAGCCTCACCCGTCGGACGCTGGGCTGGGCTTTCGACCTCGGGGAATCACTAGTCGGCACGCCGAACCTCCTTCCCGGGAAGGGACCCTCCCTCTCCCGATATCTCGAAGAGGCGAGCCCGAACCCGATCACCACAAAGGCTGCTCGGCATGGCGTTCTTGACGGTAACTGTTGAACGCTATTGAGACCCGCCACTGTGATCCCGGGCACAAAAAATCATAACGGCCATCGCCGCTTTTCGAACTAACCCGTAAATTCGGAAATGCTCCGCTAGGTCTTTTTAGTCGACGACTGCCAACTCACAACTTTGGTGCTAACGTGAGAAAAGGCGCTAGCCTGGGTAACCGCTCCTCATGGCAAGTGGAGATCGAACGAAGCCTCCGGCGGCAGAGGAGCACGCGCGGCCCGCGGGAGTAAGCGACGCGACCGTTGAAGCGCTGGGTGAGTTGAGCAAGGCGATGGAGACGATCCATCGAGTGCGCGGGCACCTCTATGCGGCGCATCAGCTCGTTGGCGGCGCGGATCTCACCCTCGACCGGGTGGTGAAGCTGCTCCGCGAGGCCGGGCACGACGAGATGGCCGACCGGGTCGAGCACGAGCTGTTGGGGCGCAACCTGCTACCCGGCCGTTGGACCTTCCAGATCATGGAGGAGTTCGACGACGGCTACTACGCCGCGTTCCAGGAGATCGAACGCGATGCCCGGGAGAAGCTAGCCGGCGGCCGGCGGCACATCTACGAGGCGGAAATGAAACAGCGGCGGCGTACCCCCGGCATGCCGGGGCACGAGGCTACGCCAGAGGGGTGAGCGGCAACCCTTTCGGGAGCATCGAGGCCAGGGCGTCGGCTCTGGCCTCGATGATTGCCATTCGCGCCTGGTACTCCGCCGGCTGCCGGTGTGCGGCCTGGCTGGTGACCTGGCCGGGCCACTTTCGGTAGAGCAGGCCGTACTCCCGGGTGAAGTAGCCCTCGCTGACCGCGCCGGCCGCGAGCAGCAGACCGGTGTCCTCGGAGGCAGGCAGGGCCATCCAGCCGCCCAGGGCGAAGACGAGATCCCGGCGCAGGCACAGCGTCGCCGGGTGCACAGAGGCCCGGTAGTCGTTGGCCCGCCAGAACGACAGGACCGCGCCGCGGCTGATGACCCCGCCGGCCGGGTCCTTGTCCCATCCAGCGGTCGACCCATCGGGCAGCAGGTCGAGTACCCGCGAGGTGGTCCAGCCGATCTGCGGGTGCGCGTCAAACGCGGCGATGTCCCGCGCCAGCGCGCCGGGGGTCAACTGGTCGTCGGCGTCCAAGACCTTGATGAGGTCACCGGCCACCCGCGAGAGAGCGAGTGTTCGGGCGACTCCGGGCCCGCCGGCGCGGCCGGTGCCGGGGCTGATCCGGGGATCGTCGGGCAGGGCTGCAGCCACTGCCCCGGTCTGCCCGTCTTCCTGGACGAGCCACTGCCAGTCCCACCCGTCGGGCATCTCCTGCTTGGCCAACGACTCGTAGGCGCCAGCGAGGTGCTCGATGCTGGGCGCGTGGACCGGCGTGACGACCGAGACGATCTGCGTCAAGTTTTCCACCGCTGGAGTTTGTGGGAGTAGACAAGCTCGGTCCGGTCGCCCGGCATCACCACGTCGGCGACCTCGACGACCCGCCCGCTGGTGTCGATGGACGTCTTGCGGACGGTGAGCACCGAGACGCCAGGGTCGATGTCCAGCAGCTCGGCCTCATCCGGCGACGGCGGACGAGCGCGTACCTCGTCGTCGATCCGGTCCAGCTCGATGCCCAGCGTGTGGAGCTGGTGCTGGGTGCCGCCCGGCCACGGTTCCTTGCCCTCGTCGAGCAGGTCCGGGTTCGCGGCGACCAGGTCATGAGGCAGGTAGGAGTACGACACGGTCAGCGGCGCGTTCTCATGCCGGGACGAGGTCCAGTAGACCCGGCGCAGCAGCGGCGTACCCGGCTCGACCTGGAGGGCCGCCGCCATCTCCTCGTCCGCCTCGACGCGGGAGTACTCGGCGTGGAACTTCAGGTCGTCGACGGTCAGGCCGGTGTCGTGCTCGATGGCGCCGGTCTTCGTCCGCTCGTCCTGGTCGAGCAGGACCCGGTCCTTCTCCCACTGGTACCGCTCACTGTTGCGGCGGCGTACCCGTTGGCGGGGTGCCCGCACGTAGGTGCCGCGCCCCTGCTCCGCGCGGACCAGGCCCCATTCCCGCAACTGCCGGATGGCGTTGCGCACGCTGGTGCGAGACAGCCCCGACGTGTCGGCCAACTCGGTCTCGCTGGGCATCAGCGTGCCGGGGGCCAGCTCACCGCGCATGATCTTCGCCCGCAACTCTTCCGCGAGTTGCAGGTAGCGAGGGCGCCAGTCCCGGCCTTGCACACCGGTCACCGTACCCCCTAGACGTTCCAACGTCTGCCAGGTGGTCCCGCCGGCGGGCCGCTCGGGCACGGGAGGGACCGTGACCGCCGGCCGCGTTGCCTGCATCTGGAGAGGGCCAGGAGTACGCGGAGCTGCCACAGCCCGCCGGCCGTCGGCCTTCATCGGCTCTCCCCGGCCTGTTCGCGCTGGCCGGTCGGTGCACCCATCACGTGTCGCGCATGGGTCAACTCCTCGATGAGCCGGTCGAGCTGCTTCGCCGACAGAAGGACCGCCTGCGTCGCGCCGTAGCGAGTCGCGTCGAGCTTGACGGCCAGGTCCCGACGCGCGAACCGGTCGACGAGCAGTTGGACGCTGACCCAACCGGTCCGCTCCCGCCCGACGGTGACGAGCAGCCCGCGGTGCATCGGGTCATTCGGTCCACAGCCCCGGCACCATGCCGGACACCTCGGCGGCGAGGTCGGCAACGGTCGCCGGCTCTCGTGTTCACTCATCGTCCGCCCCCTTGGCGATCGCCAACCTGCGCCAGCAGGGCACGAAGCTGCTCGATCAGTTGAGCGACCTGCGGCAGGGACAACTCAGCCCACGCCTTGCCGGCCCGGCACGTCGCGTGCACGGCAACCATAGGGCCGAGCGCGTCAGCGCCAATGAGGTACGTGACGACAAGTCCACTCGACCGGTGGTCTCCCACACGCTGTATGACGCCGCGATGCCGACGAGCCATATGGGACATCACCGGCGGCACCAGGTAGCCGCAGCGATCGGGGCTGCACCAGTCCGGGTGACCGATCGGTTCGGTCGACGCGCTCGCGCGCTTCATCGCTGCCACCGCCCGCCGTTGCCCCGGTAGGTCTGAGCCAACGTCATCAGCGGCGCGTTCCGCAGCATGGGCAGTTCCCGGGTCGGCCCCGCCGGCCACGAGTACGCCGGACCGGTGTTCTGCGCCAGGTGTCGCCTCGGCAGGACCCTAGTGCTGGCCGGTGGTATGTCCTTTCGCTTCCGTGACCACCAGGACCACAGCCAGCCGCGTCGACGGTGGGAGCCGGACATCGCACCTCCACAGGTAGGCGGAGACCGGTGGCCAGCAACAGGTGAGTGCGGCCGGCCACCGGCCCGGATGAAGGCACGGCGCACCGTCCGACACGGACGGGTCGGGTGTCGCCGAGCCAACTTGTCCGCGCGGCTACCGCAACCGGTCCGACAGGACGCCGCGCGTCAGGTGCGACCAGGGGCCGGCGTGGCACCACCCCTGATACGAGCCGTCACACTGGCCGCACACGGGGAAACGTACCTACAAGTGGACGACTTGTCTAGGCATCGAAACGGGTCGCCTAGTTGGCACTTGGCAAGACAAGTGCCGGGTACGGTGAGCAGGTGCCCACCCCGCACTACGGACAACCTCGGTACCGCCTCATCGCTGACGAGCTAAGAAGACGCATCGAGAGCGGAGCGCTCCCGCCGGGCGCCCTCTTACCGGCCGAGAGTGCACTCACAGCGGAATTTCGAGCAAGCCGCGGCACAATCCGCCAAGCCATAGCAGTCCTACGGGAGGAACAGCTGGTCGCGACCGAGCACGGTCGAGGCAGCTACACAAGTCCTCAGCAGCGGAGCAGAAGATCAGAGGAGGATTCAGAGACAGAAACACGACAGCGTCGGGTCGCCGCCGACCCTGAGCTGGCCTTACTCTTCGCTGTCGATGTGGGCACCACGTTGGTTGAGCAACAGAGCCTCACCCGGACAGACGGAGCGGTCAGAGCCGTGACCCGAAGGTATCGGTTGCTTTGAACCAAGTAGAAGTACCCACCCCCACAGCAGGACTGGCTCGACCGGCGCACCCAGCTGATGCCCGTGAGCGAGCTGCGCTCACACCGGCTAAGCCCCGACCAACCCCACCACAGCGCTACGGTGCGCATTAGCCACGGGCGAGTCCAAGATAGATTTGCTGTCTAATGTGACCCGAGCGGAGCCGGAGAAGGCATGCAAGGCGTGACTTCTGCCAATAAACCCAAGGGGGCCGCGAGCCCGTACTCCACTGGCGGCGGCGGGACGGTGCTGGAACACACCTACGGCGCCGTTCTCCTAGCCGCTCTGCTGCAACGGTCACCGGTCCGCGGTCTGGGCGAGGACGTCACCCCAACCGAGGTTCGTTTTCAGCAGGGGGCCGATCACGCTGTCGACGACCTGATGGTAGTCGGGGAACACAGATCAGGGACGCGACACCTGCACATCGGGGTCCGGCGGAACCCGGTAATCACTTCTCGGAATCCCGATTTCATCAAGCTACTTGCAGACTACCTGTTAATGATAGTTGAACACAGTGTCGAAATTGATTCTGACCAAGTCCGGCTCGGCTTGGCTGTCGCTGGCCCTCACACCGCATCTCAAGAAGTGGCGCTGTTAACGCAATTCGCGCGCACCCACCGCAGCAATAAGGCCTTTCGCTCGGCGGTTTCAGCTCCGCGGGCCACTAATCACAAGGTACGCAGCAGGTTGCGCTTGATCGATGAGGCACTCCCTAGAGCGGCAGGGATCGCTGGAATAAGCTTGAGACCCCCTCACGGCTTTGACCGGCTAACCTGGCAACTGCTTCGCGCTATGCGCATAATTGATTTGCGGCTTGAGGGCGATGATCCTGCGGACCGAAACACCACCGTTTCCGGCCTCATTCCGGTTGCCGGTGACGCCGGACAGGCGACGGACCTATGGTGGCACCTAGTCGGCCTATCTTCCAGATACGCCCAGACCGCGGGCACGGTCGACCGGTCCATGTTGATCCGAGAGCTGTCCAGTCAACTCAGCACTTTCACCGCGGCCAGCTCCAGAAAGTTAGTTTCGAACGAGCGGACACGCGACAGCCAGTGGGGAGGAAGTCCCCTTAAGACCCGGCAACGGTGGCGACTGACGACTGTTGCAGAATGCCTGCCAGAGCATGTGGAGGTTCATAGCACCCTCAGCAGTTCAGACAAAGAAACAACGCTGAGCCTACCGCCCTACATTTTCCGTGACCACGACCGAGCATTGCGGTCCAAGCTTGAAGAGCTTTCCGCCCAGGGCGGAATGCTTGTTGCAGTGGGCGCGTCCTCCGCAGGCAAATCACGCAGCATGTACGAAGCCGTCCGAGAAGTTTGCAGCGACTGGCAACTGTTGCTCCCTTACGACGCCAAGGCCATCCGCGAGGCAGCAAAAGAAGGAATTCCCGAAAGAACCGTAATCTGGCTAGATGACACCCCGACGATCCGCTACCTCGGAACTGATGGCCTGACAAAAACTGAAGTGCTGGAGCTAATTGGCAGCAATTCCGGTCCAATCTTGATTATCGACATGCTTTGGCCCTCTGAGTACCAGCACCTTAGTACCATCCCCCAGACAGCCTTTGAGGTCCAGCGAGGCGATGAGTGGCGCGATGCACGCGAGGTTCTCTCCCTTGCCGCGCACGCAGTCATCCACGTGCCGGACCGATTCAGTCTGCAAGAGCGGGAAAAAGCCGTTCGCGTCGCCAGGTCCACTGGTGACCTACGCTTGAAGGAGGCATTAGCAGACAACCAGTTTGGGCTCACCCAGCATCTAGCGGGCGCTCCACAGTTGGTAGCACACTGGAACCTCAGTAGGACATCCCATCCGTATAGCTGGGCTATCCTAACCGCAGCCATCGATATTCGACGGATAGGCGTCCGGGACGTCTTAACAACGGAAATTCTCAGCGCGGCCGCACCGGCATACCTCAGTGATGTACAGATCGCAGAAGCCAGTGACGGATGGCTGGAATCAGCTATCGCTCATGCAGCAAAAAAACTTCATGGAGGCGTCCAAGCGCTAGTTCCCATTCCGGGACCAAGCATGGGCACAATTCTTGGATACGAGGTAGCAGACTATCTTCAGCAATACGCATCCATTAGCCGATACTATGAACCGCTACCGGCCAGCTTTCGTGAACTACTCTCCTCGCAAATAACTAATCCAATTGCTCTACTGCAACTTGCACTTCATGCTGAGCAGTGTGGCTCGCTAGTTAGCGCCGTCGCCCTATATCGCCGGATATATTCATTGAATCTCGTAGCGCACAGGCGCCTGCCCCAGCTTCTAGCCGCCACTAATCAGGAAAACGCATTACGAGAACTGATTGTGTTAGGAGGCGGGAGCGACGCGCGTCGCGCTTTGATCGGCCTCTTGGCGAAACAGGGACGCGAAAATGACTTGCGGAGGCTTTCCGCATCAGGAGATTCTTATGCGAGATGGAAACTAGCACTCCTTCTTCAGTGTAAAGGTGATCCATTCTCGGAGCGGCCTGCCACGGTGGAGCTAGATGACTACACACTCGATGAAATTCTCTCTCGCCCAAGAGAGATAATACGTAAGAGCAGAGGACGGGCCGCTGCTGATGCCTTCGCCGCTAAACTGCTTGACCGCGACAACAGAATTGATCCCTCCCCCATCTGTGACACCGCGACGGGCTCACAAGACCAACGGCTTGCAGAACACGAAGGCGAGTTGCGGAGGCTCGCCTGCGGGGGCAGCGCGCCTGCCCGCAGGTTGCTCGCTGAACTTCTAGCTGCGCAGGGTCGCGAAGCTGACCTACGGACTATGGCTGCAGCAGGCGACGTCGCCGCCCAGGAAGAGTTTCTTGCACTACTGGAAAAGCCGGGAAGCAACGACAGTCTGTCGCCCCACGAAAGCACCTAATGGGCCGCTTACCGACGCGAACAACAGGCAGTAGGCCCTGAATCCCAGAAACAGCACCCGACATCACAAGCGCGACCATCGCGGGCGCATTTCCATGCAAGAGAGCACGCCCGCCATCGCCTAGGGCGATCTTGAAGATTAGCTATCCTTAATCCCAAGCTCTCGAACGAACGCGAGGTGAACCTGAAGTTGAGCCTCATCACTTGACCGGAGATGACGGTCCTGATACCGATACCTAGTCTGAGAGCCACCTCTCGCGCCACCAGTCCTATGGACGCCCACTGCAGAAGCCTCGAAGAGCTGCTCCAAAGCAACCTTCGCATCATCGGGACTCAAACCGTTAGCGAGTGCGGCCTCTTCCCACTCGCCGTGCGAGAACGTGCGACGGCCCAAAGACTTCAGTGTATTAATTACCTGACTAAAGTCGCTGACGTGGCGCTCAATCTCGTCCCTCAACTCTTCGAGGGCGTGGTTACTGTAGCGATTCTCCGACGCGTAAATATCTTCTTTTTCAATCAATTGGTGGTTTCGGTTTCTGGCCTCCTCCAACGCGAATACTGAGAAGGCGACGATATCTCGCGGCCTTCCAAGTGCCCGCTTAAGCATATGACGTTGAGCGCTCGCCCGCTGCCGCATCTCGGCGCCAGTAAAGAGCCTCCCCCATCCTTCCCCCTCAGGGATCCCAGCGCTGCTGCTGATACGGCGATCAACGACTTCGGCGAGTTGTTCGTCAGTCCAGTTGAGATAAATGATGTCTTGGCTCATCTTATTTCGATCATTGAACGACAGCTTCTCCCACAGGTCAGTGCGGAGGAATGTAATGACGGGGGCGGGCCCATCCTGCTTCAAGAGAGTCGCAAAATGACGTGATGCTCGCACGGCACCTGCAATCAAATCCAGGGCTTTCTGATCCCCGGTCCAAGCATCATCGAGCCGATCGATCAGAACAGTCACTGGGCACTTCTGTGCAGCTACGCAGAGAATTTCTTCTAGGCGGTCCAAAGCTTTAGACGTAGAAATATCCAATGCCTGCGTTTCCTTGCCTGCTATTTCAACCCCGCCTACTTCAAGCAGTCCGGCTACAGAAGGTAGGTCTACTCGTCGGACGCGAGTCAGCCAGTCAAACATACTCCGAACGGGACCAGCGTTGGGACCGAGGCCAATCTTTCTTAAGAGACGGTCACCTTCTCTGCGCCGCCAGAAACCCATCTCTTTACGAACCGCCCCAAACATGGAGGCCGCAATAAGCAACCGCCATGACGAGGTGTAAGCGAATTCGCGAGCCATGCCTGTATCAAGGAGGCCTCGGTGTACCTGAAAAACATAGTTCAACAGATCCAGCTGCACCACCCGACCATCTAGCGTTGCAGACAGATGGCGAAAGATGGCCGTCTTACCGGAACCCTTTCTACCTACAACGAGCTGAGCACCGCGGGCGGCGGACTGAGCCATGCCGGTGGTGAGAAAGTAGTCGAGCAACTTGTCATCGTTCTCAGAGTCAAGCCGACCAAAGTCGACTCGCGTGATGAGGCTGTCAGACACAGGGCCGAGATCGGGGTGAGTCACCCAACCTTTATACAGGGCGCGCATCCACGTTGCTCGCGCCGTGAGCCACCCAGCAAGCTCAGCGGCCAGGCGGCTGAGGGAGTGACGGGAGCTTACTTGCTGAATTGCTCTTTTCTAGATCAAGGCACCGCGCTCCGCGCGGCGCAGGGCGGCAAGCCGCCCCGGCCGCCTACGGCGCCGGGGCGGTGAGCCACCGACAGCCGCCGGGACACCGCCCCCACGGGTAGAGGAACCAACCCCACTAATGCCGTGACGGAAGCTCGCGGAGCCGCTCTGGTCGGCTGGTCGGGGCTTCCGGCTGCCGCGCCAGTCCAACCCCGGGACTGGCTTGCCACCGGATCACAGGGTCGCGGCACCAGCTCCACCGCCAGGACGTCCCCGGCATCCACAACAGCCGGCGGCACAGCCTCAGAGCCTGCACGCCACCGAAAGGCCCTCAAGTCGAAGCCGGGCGCCGCCCGGTTCGGAGATCCGCTGAGCCATCGCTCAGGCCGTCTCCAGGCCGTCTCAGGCCGTGGCCAGGCCGTCAGATGCCACCCAATGATGACCAAGGTCAACCAACGGCACCAGACAAAGGACCAGCTCAGAGCCTTGATCAAAGCTCTGAGCTGGTGGGCGACGGACGAGTCGACCTGTACGCCGGATTCTGTGCCCGGCGCGTGTCCCTCGCGGGTCACGCGCCGGCGGCGGCCATCCATCTCGGCCTGCCGTCGCCGGCAGGCTCCTGCGGCCTACCCGCAGACGTCGGGCGGGCAGCCCTCAAATGTCTGCGCCGGGTCGTCAGCTTGCGGTGACGACCCTTGCTTGGCCTTGCTCCGGGTGGGGTTTACCGAGCCACCCCGGTCACCCGGGGTGCTGGTGGGCTCTTACCCCACCGTTTCACCCTTACCGACCCGTACGGGCCGGCGGTCTGTTTTCTGTGGCACTGTCCCGCGGGTCACCCCGGGTTGCCGTTAGCAACCACCCTGCCCTGTGGAGTCCGGACGTTCCTCGGCGACGGGCCGGAGCCCGTCGACGCGACCGCCCGGTCGACTCGTCCGTCGCGCTCCCATCCTAACGGCGTGCCGCGGGTGGCCATTTCCGCCCCGACCCGGCGGTGGCCGGACGGCCGGGCTGAAGCGGTAACGGGCCGGAGCCCAGGCACGGTCGATCCGCCCACCAGACCGGGCCAGCGGGGAACCGGACTGTGCCCTACCTTTGACGGCACACCGGGAAAGCAGGACGGCCGATTCCGGTATTGGAACCCGTACCAGGTGAGTCCGGAATGAGCCATCCGCCGGAGAGTCCCATTTACGGGACTGTCGTCCGCGTACCGCTGGACGGTCGGGCGGATGCGCGCGTCGCAGGGTGCGACCGGGCCGAGCGGTGTGCAAGCCTCGTCGGAGCATGTGAACGGGTGTGGTGCCACCTGTCGTAGCCGGGTGACCCCCTGTGTGCGCGACGGTGTCGTCCGTGCCCGTCCGACCTGGGGAGACAGACACCGTGACGAACCTCGACCTCGCTCTCAAGAGCGCGATGAGCATCGACGGCGCGATCGGCGCCGCGCTCGTCGACCACAGCAGCGGCATGACCCTCGGCGTGGCCGGCGGCACCGGCGAGATCGACCTGACGGTCGCCGCGGCCGGCAACACCGACGTGGTACGTGCCAAGCTGCGCACCATCGAGATGCTGAACCTGAACGACGAGATCGAGGACATCCTCATCACGCTCGGCACGCAGTACCACCTGATCCGGCCGCTGACCAGCCGGGCGGGCAAGGGCCTCTTCCTCTACCTGATGGTGAGCAAGAGCCGGGCCAACCTGGCCATGGCCCGGCACCAGCTGCGGGTGATCGAGGAGAGCCTGGAGCTGTGAGCGCCGCGAACGGGCTTCCCCGCCGTACCGGCCGAGGGGCCGACACCCTGCCGCCGCCGCGCCGACTGCCGCCCTCGCTGGCCGGCAACCCGGCGCTGCCGTACCCGGCGATCGGGCAGGAGCTGGCCGAGCTGCGGGTGCAGATCCCCGGGGTGGACGGTTGCGTGCTCGGCGGCGTGGACGGCCTGCTCATCACCCACAACATCCAGACCGACGCCGACCCGAACGACCTGGCGGCGCTCGCCGCGACGACGTACGGGCTGGGCCGGCAGATCGGGTTCCGGCTGGGCCAGGGCGACTTCCAGCAGTCCACGATCCGCAACGCGGGTGGCTACCTGAGCGTGTACGCGGTCAGCGAACAGGCCCTGCTCGCGGTGGTCGGGCAGGACAGCATCAACGTGGCCCGGCTGCACCTGCGCGCGCCGGCGACCACCGAGCGTCTGGCCGAGCTGTTGGACGGCGCATCCCCGGCGACCGCCGACTGACGCTCCGGGGCGGCCCGGGAGTCGGCGCTCGGCGGCAGCCCGTGCACGGGTACGGCCGGCCGGGCTAGCCTCGGGAGACCATGGATCTCTCCCACGCCGCGCTGCTGGTCGCCGCCGGTCTCGCCGCGGGCACGGTGAACGCGGTGGCCGGCGGCGGTTCGCTGATCACCTTCCCGGCGCTGATCGCGATCGGCCTGCCCCCGGTCCCGGCCAACGTCAGCAACTCGGTCTCGGTCTTTCCCGGGTACGTGGCCAGCGTGGCGGGCAGCCGGGCGGACCTGCCGCCCCGGCGGCAGCTGTGGCCCCTGCTGCCCACCGCGGTGCTGGGCACCGCGGTGGGCTGCGCGCTGCTGCTGGCCACCCCGGCCCGGGCGTTCGAGCTGGTGGTGCCGTTCCTGGTGCTCGGGGCGACCGCCGTGCTGGCGTTCCAGGATCCGTTGCGTCGCCTGGTCGGGCACCCGGCCGAGCTGAGCCCGCGCCGTCGTACGGTCACCGTGCAGGCGATGGTCGCGGTCGGCACGGTGTACGGCGGTTACTTCGGCGCGGCGCTCGGGGTGATGCTGGTGGCGGGGCTGGCTCTGGTGCTGGACGCGACGCTGGCCCGGGTGTCGGCGGTCAAGAACCTGCTCTCCGCCGTGGTCGGGCTGACCACGCTGGTGGTGTTCGCGATCTTCGGCCCGGTGAACTGGGCGGCCGTCGCGGTGGTCGCCCCGGCCACCCTGGTCGGCGGGTACGCCGGCGCCCGGCTGGTCCGCCGGCTGCCGCCGGTGGTGCTGAAGGCGCTGATCGTCGCGTTCGGCACGGTGATCGGGCTCTACCTGCTCTGGCGTGCGCTGCGCTGACCCGGCCCGCGCTGAGCCGGCCCCGCGCTGAGCCGGCGCCGGGACCACCCGACCCGTGGCCCGGACGGCGAACCGCCCCGGCGCGACAGGCGACGGGGCGGTTCGTACGGGAACGGGTCAGTACGCTTCGCCGACCGGCTCCTGAGCGTCGTGCTCGGACCCGCGGGCGGCGCGGTTCCAGCGGGACCACAGCACCCGCTCGCCGTAGCCGGCGGCCATCAGGTGGGCGAAGGCGAGGTAGACCAGCACGCCCACCGCGAGCACCCCGAAGCCGACCCAGAACGGCAGCGCCAGCGAGTGCTCGGCGAGCTTGCCGGAGATGATCGGGGCCGGCGCGGCGGCGCCCCAGCGGACCAGGTTGAACGCGCCGGTGGCGACCCGGCGGTCGCTGGAGCCGAGGCCGAGCGCGAGGTCGGTCAGGTTGGCGTTGGCCAGGCCCATGCACAGGCCGGCGAGCACCAGCACCACCAGCGACTCGGCGGTGCTGCCGGAGGTGGCGAAGAGCACCATGCAGACCAGCAGGCCGGCGATGGCCACGCCGACGGTCTGTACGGCGCCGATCCGGTGCGCGAGGCGGTGGCCGATCAGCAGGATGCCGGCGGCCAGGCCGAGGCCCCAGCCGGTGAACGCCAGGCCGAGCGGGATGACGTCGAGGCCGAGGAAGAGCGGCGTGTAGCCGAGCACCACGAAGAAGACGAAGTTGTAGGCGGCGGTGACCACGCAGAGGGTGATGAACGCGGGCCGGCGGTAGGTGGCGAAGATCTGGCCCACCCGTACCGGGGCCTGGCGGTTGGCCGGCTCACGCAGCTTGCGGGCGGCCACCCCGAGGGCGAACACCATGAACACGCCGCAGACGAAGAACGGCAGCCGCCAGCTCACCTCGCCGAGCAGGCCGCCGATCAGCGGGCCGACGGCGAAGCCGAGACCGAGCGCGGTCTCGAAGAGCCCGACCACCCACTCCCGGTCGTTGGCGAGGTTGACCAGCACCACCATGGCGGTGGCGAAGAACATCGCGTTGCCCAGTCCCCAGATGCCGCGCAGCACCGACAGCTGCACGATGTCGTTGCTGAACGACGCGAGGATGGCGGCCACGCCGACCACCGAGACGCCGGTGACCAGCACCGGCTTGAAGCCGAACTTCCCGCTGGCCAGGGTGGCCGGGATCATGCCGAGCGCCATCACCGCGATGTACGCGGTGAACAGCAGCTCGACCTGCCAGGCGGTGACCCCGATCGCCTCGCCGATGGCCGGCAGGATGGGGTCCACCACGGCGATGCCGGCGATGGCGAGGAAGGCCACCAGGGTGGTGGCGTAGATGGCACTGCGGTTGGGTTCGGATCGCCGATCCACTCCGCGCCTCCAGACAGATAGCTGTATCGTACAGGTAATTCTGTTGTATCATACAGCTATGAGCGACGACCACGAGACGGGCGCCGGGCCGGACGACGTCACACTCGGCCGGATCGAGACTGAGGTCGCCCTGCTGATGCGGCTGGGCGAGGCCACCCGGCGGGCCACCGGGTCCGCCGAGCACCGGGTGCTGGACCGGGCGGCGTACGTCATCCTGCGTCACCTGGACGCGGCCGGTCCGCAGAACGTCTCGGCGCTCGCCGCCCGGCTCAACCTGGACGGCTCGACGGTCACCCGGCAGGTCGCCGCCCTGCAGCGCGACGGCCTGATCGCCCGCGCCCCCGACCCGGCGGACGGCCGGGGCACCGTCATCTCCCCCACCCCGGCCGGCCTGCAACGGATGGCGGCCGTGCAGGCCGCCCGCACCCGGCTCTACGGCGACATGCTGGCCGACTGGCCCGGCGCGGACCGGGAGACGCTGGCGACCATGCTGAGCCGACTCAACGAGGCCCTGGAACGGCGCACCCGCCGCTGACCGGCGGCGATCCGCCGACGCCATCAAGTTCGTAGCGCCGGGGCAGGGGTCCGCGCGCCCGGTCGGTCACCGCGTTCTGGCGACACCGGCCCGGCCGGCCCTGCCAAGGCGGGGTGGCCGCGCCCGGGTGCCCGTTCTCGTGGGCGGGGGCACCCGGGCGAGGGCCGTGCTACGCGACCGGCTCGCGGGCCGACTCTGCGTCCCGGTCCGGGCCGGCGGTGACCCGCGGGTCGCCCTCGTCGGCGAAGTAGTCGTCCGGGGTGGTGCCGTCCGCCCCGTCGGCCACCTTCGTCGCCCGCAGCACCAGCGTGGCCAGGGCCGCCACCGCCAGGTTCACCAGCACGGCCACGATCCCCACGTAGATCGTCTTCTTGGTGTCGAAGCCGAAGTCGGACAGCGGGAAGGCCGAGCCGCCGAAGTGCGCGCGCTTCGTCGCGGCGTTCGGGACCTGGTAGAGCATCCACAGCCCCAGCCCCATGCCGGCCGCCCAGCCGACGATCAGGGCGGTCCGGTGGAACCAGCGGGTGTAGAGCCCCAGTGCCACCGCCGGCAGCGTCTGCAGGATGATCACGCCGCCGATCAGCTGCAGGTCGATGGAGAACTGCGGGTCGAGGAAGATGATGCAGGCCACCGCGCCGAGCTTGACCACCAGCGAGGTGATCTTCGAGACGTTCGCCTCCTGGGCCGGGGTGGCGTCCCGCTTCAGGTACTCCTTGTAGATGTTGCGGGTGAACAGGTTCGCCGCCGCGATCGACATGATCGCCGCCGGCACCAGCGCGCCGATGCCGATGGCCGCGTACGCCACCCCGGCGAACCAGTCCGGGAACTGCTGGTCGAACAGCACCGGCACCACCGTGTTGCTGTCCGAGCTGCCCGCCGTGGCACCCGGCAGCGGCTTCACCCCGGCCGCGACGGCCATGTAGCCGAGCAGCGCGATCAGGCCCAGCAGCAGGCTGTACGCCGGCAGCGCGGACATGTTGCGCTTGATCACGTCCCGGTTCCGGCTGGCCAGCACCCCGGTGATGCTGTGCGGGTAGAGGAACAGCGCGAGCGCCGAGCCGAGCGCAAGGGTGACGTACTGCAGCTGGTTGTTGGCGTTCAGCAGGATGCCGTCGCCGGGCGCGGGTGACGCCCTGAACTTGGCGTCCGCCGCGTCGAAGATCGAACCCCAACCGCCCAGCTTGTACGGCAACCAGATCACCGTCACCAGGATCACCACGTAGATCAGCGCGTCCTTGACGAACGCGATCAGCGCCGGTGCGCGCAGCCCCGACTGGTACGTGTACGCGGCCAGGATCGCGAAGGCGATGATGATCGGCAGGTGCCGGGCGACCGCGTTGTCCCCGGTCACGCCCATCGTCTTGAGCACCGCCTCGATGCCCACCAGCTGCAACGCGATGTACGGCATGGTGGCCACGATGCCGGTGATCGCGATCAGCAGCGCCAGCACCGGGGAGTCGAACCGGGTGCGGACGAAGTCGGCCGGGGTGACGAAGCCGTGCCGGTGCGACACCGACCAGAGCCGGCACAGCACCAGGAACACCATCGGGTAGATGACGATGGTGTACGGCACCGCGAAGAAGCCGGCCGCGCCGGCCCCGAAGATCAGCGCCGGCACCGCCACGAAGGTGTACGCGGTGTAGAGGTCACCGCCGACCAGGAACCAGGTGATCCAGCCGCCGAAGCCGCGCCCGCCCAGCCCCCACTCGTCCAGGTGCGCCATGTCCCGTGGCGCGCGCCACCGGGCCGCCACGAACCCCATGGCGCTGACCAGCAGGAAGAGCACCGAGAAGACGATGATCTCGGTCAGGTGGTCGCGCCACATCAGTGCTCACCGTCCGTTCGCGACTGCGGGACCCGCGGCTCACCCGGCGCGCCCACCCGGCGCCCCCGGGCCTTGGTCATCTGGTAGACCAGCGTGGTGGTGGCCACGCCGAGCAGGATCCAGGCCAGCTGCAGCCAGTAGAAGCGCGGAAACCCGAACAGCCGCGGCGAGTCCGCGTTGAACAGCGCGGGGATCAGCGGCACCACGATCGGGATGAAGAGCAACCAGTTCCAGGGGCTGTGGTCCTTCGCCCTGGCCGACGCCGTGCGCGGCGCCTCCGGTTCCGGTGCAGCCATCTGCCTCACCTCCGGGTCGAAACTCGCCATGTGACGGCCGGAGGCTACGACCCGGTGACGGCGGTCACGTTCGACGGTGCGGCGGGGCTGCGCCGAACGGCCGCCCGGCTGCGCCGAACGGCACGCGCCGCGCCGGCACCCGCCCGGCCCGGGGGCTCAGCGTGGCGGGAGGTGGGCGGTGTCGTTGACCGAGCGGACCGCGACGCCGCCGTCGGGCCACAGGTCCAGCACGGAGATGCCGGCCGCGTCCAGGTAGAGCCGGTGCAGGAACCCGTCGCCGGCCGCCAGGGCGTCCTGCAGCGCGAGCTTGATCGGCGAGACGTGCGAGACCACCACCACGGTCTCTCCCGGGTACGCGTCGCGCAGCGCCAGCACCGCCCGGTCCACCCGGTCGGCCACCGTCGCGAACGACTCCCCGCCCGGGGGCGCGACGGCGGTCGAGGCGAGCCAGGCGTCCAGCTCGCCGGGCCAGCCCTCGCGTACCTCGGCGAAGGTCTTCCCGTCCCAGTCGCCGAAGTCGCACTCCACCCAGTCGTCGTGGCGGCGTACCGGCAGACCGCCGAGCGCCCCGGCGATCGCCTCGGCGGTGGCCGTACAACGGGACAGCGGGGAGCTGACCACGGCCGCGACGGACGGGGCCAGCGCGGCCACTCGCGTGCCGGTCGCCCGGGCCTGCTCGCGGCCGGTGTCGGACAGTGGCACGTCGGCGCGGCCGGCGTAGCGGTGCTGGACGGTCCACTCGGTCTCACCGTGCCGGACCAGGATCAGCCGGGTCGCGGTGAAGCTGGGGCGCGGCTCCCAGGACGGCTTCGCGGTGGCCGGGTCGGTGCCGGCGGCGCGGGTGGTGGCGCGGGCGGCCGCCTCGCGGGCCGCGGCGCGGGCCGGCGAGTCCGGGGCGGCCACCTCGCGCGGCGGCTCGACCTCCCGCCGGGCCGGCTTCCCGGCGGCGGCGTCCATGGCCGCGTTGGCCAGCGCGTCGGCGTGCTTGTTGCGCTCCCGGGGGATCCAGCTGAACCGCACCGCGTCGAAGCGGTCGACCAGCGCGGCGGCCCGGGCGGCCAGCGGCCGCAGCCCCGGGTGCTTGATCTGCCAGCGGCCGCACATCTGCTCGACCACCAGCTTGGAGTCCATCCGCGCCTCGACCTCGGCCGCGCCCAGCTCGGCGGCGGCCTCCAAGCCGGCGATCAGCCCGCGGTACTCGGCCACGTTGTTGGTGGCCGTCCCGATCGACTCGGAGCGTTCCACCAGCACCTCGCCGGAGGCCGGGTCCCGGACCACCGCGCCGTAGCCGGCCGGCCCCGGGTTGCCCCGGGACCCGCCGTCGGCCTCGATCACGACCGCGCGCACCGCCACCGGTTACAGACCCGACTCGTTGGTACGCACCATGATCCGCCGGCACTCCTCGCAGCGGACCACCTCGTCCGGGTCCGCCTTGCGGATCCGGGCCAGGTCCGCGCCGGAGAGCTCCAGCCGGCAGCCGCCGCACCGGCCGGCGGTGAGCAGCGCGGCGCCCAGGCCGGTGTCCTCGCGGATCTTGTCGTAGAGGGTGACCAGGTCGGCCGGCAGGTCGGCGGCGAGGGGCTTGCGGGCGCCCCGCTTGAACTCCTCCTCCTTGGCGATCTGAGCCAGGCTGTCGTCGCGGCGCTGCTCGGTCGCGGCCCGCCGATCGCGGGCCTCGGCCAGCCGCGCCTCGATCCCGTCCAGCACGCCCTGCGCGGTCTCCCGCTGCTCCATCAGCTCCAGCTCGGCGTCCTCCAGGTCGCCCTGCCGGCGGTTCAGCGAGGCCAGCTCGTGCTGCAGCGCCTCCAGCTCGCGGGACGGGCCGCTGCCGGCGGCGAGCCGGTCCTCGTCCTTGCGCTTGCGCGCCCGGACCTGGTCGACGTCCTTCTCCAGCCGGGCGATGTCCCGGTCCAGGTCGTCCACGGCGACCTGGGCGCGGACCCGGTCGTCCTCCAGCGCGGACAGCTCCCGGGCCAGCGCCTCCAGCTCGGCCCGCTCGGGCAGCGCGCGGCGGCGGTGGGCAAGCTGGGCGAGGGTGGTGTCGATGGCCTGCAAGTCGAGCAGGCGGCGCTGGACCTGGGGTTCTGCCTTCACGGTCGGGGCTCCTTGTCGTCCAGTGCGGGGTCGTCGTCCGGGTACGGGGTCGTGGGCCGGTGCGGGTCGCGGCCCGGTGCGGGCGAGCCGGCGTGCACGGTCCACGGGTCGGTGTCCAGGTCGGACACCACGGTCTCGACGCCCAGGCCGGCCCGCAGGTGGGCGGCCAGGTCGTCCAGCCATGGTCGTTCGGTCGCCCAGTGGGCGGCGTCCAGCAGGGCGGGCCCACCGGCGGCGAGGTGCTCGCCGGCCGGGTGGTGCCGCAGGTCGGCGGTGAGGAACGCGTCCACCCCGGCGGCGGTCGCCGCGCCGAGGAACGCGTCACCGGAGCCACCGCTGACCGCGAGGGTACGCACGATACGCCCGGGGTCGCCTGCGGCGCGAACTCCCCACGCCGTGCCGGGCAGCACGGCGGCGGCGTGCCGGGTCAGCTCGGCCAGGGTCAGCGGCGCCGGCAGCCGCCCGATCCGGCCGATCCCGCGGCCCTCCCCGGCGGCCGGCTCGCCCGGCTCCGGCCGGCTCAGCGGTCGCAGGTCGGTCAGCCCGAAGCGCGCGGCCAGCGCGTCGGAGACCCCCGGGGAGGCGACGTCGGCGTTGGTGTGCGCCACGTAGAGGGCGACCCCGGCGCGGATCAGGTCGTGCACGATCCGCCCCTTGAACGTGGTGGGGGCCACCGAGGAGACCCCGCGCAGCAGCAGCGGGTGGTGCGCGACGATCAGGTCGGCGCCGACGGCCAGCGCCTCGGCGACGGTCTCCGGCACCACGTCGACCACGCAGGCGACCCGGCGGACCGGGTCGGTGGGCTCGCCGAGCACCAGGCCGACCCGGTCCCACTCCTGCGCCCAGGCGGTCGGGTAGCGCCGCTCCAGCTCGGCCACCACGTCGGCGACGGTCGGCGGAACCGCTGTTGTGCTCACGGCGGGTCAGCTTACCGGCGCGCGCCGCCGATCACCGCCACGCCCGCCGCCCGACCCCGCTCAGGCGGCCGAGGTGACGCGCGACCGGACGGGCAGCGCGGCCACCGCGAGCTCCCACGGGAAGGCGTGCAGGTGCCGCTCGCCGGTGCCGGGTGGGTGCAGCGGGAAGACCTGGTCGCCGAAGAGCACCGTGGTCCCCCACTCGCGCAGCCGTTCCAGGCCGGCCTGGAACGCCGGGTGACCGGCCATCGCGGCGTTGGTGAACGGCACCGCGACCACCGGCAGCCCCTTGCCCTGCCCCTCGACCAGCAGGCCGAGCGCCAGCGTGTCAGTGATCCCGGCCGCCCACTTGTTGATCGTGTTGACCGTGGCCGGGCAGGCGATCATCGCATCCGGCGGGGGCAGCACGTCCGGGTCGCCGGGATGCTTGTAGTGGGTGCGTACCGGGTGGCCGGTCTGCCGGGCCAGGGTGACCCGGTCGACGAACTTCGCCCCGTCGGGGGTGGCGATCACGCACACCTCCCAGCCGTCGGCCTGGGCCAGCTCCACCAGCCGGCCGACGTGCCGTGCCAGCGGCGAACCGCAGGCGATGACGTAGAGCACCTCGCGGCGCTCGCTGCTCGGGTGCGGGCCGTTCATCCGGCCGGCGCCGTCATACTCCGACTCCCATGTGCTCAGCCAACTCCGCAATCGGCGAAGGCGGCGCACCACGTGTGCGACGAAGGACGTCCGACATCACCTCGTGGGCGATCGGCCGGCAGCGGATCTCGGACGGGGCGAGACGGTCGCCCAGCAACAGCATCTCGCCGGCGTTGGCCACGTCACCGAGCTGGGCGTACCCGCGGGCGATGTCGAGCAGGTGGTGCGCGCGGCGCTCCGGCAGCAGGGCGTTGAAGGCCGGCTCGGAGATCCGCTGGTGGATCTCCACCGCCCGACCGCCGTCGCCGAGCTCCACCGCGGCGGCGGCGCGGTGCAGCTCCAGGTTGGTCGGGCCGAACGACGTCCAGTAGCGGTTCTGGTCGCTGCCGAGCAGGGTGGCCGCCTCGTCGGCGCCGTTGAGCAGGTCGTCCACGGTGGCCGAGTCGCCGATCCGGGCGGCGGCCATCGCCCCCTGCAGCAGCAGCATCCCGTAGACGGAGAGCCGGTCGGGGTCCACGCGGTCGCCCGGGGCGAGCCGGTTGGCGATGGTGACGTTCAGCTCCAGCGCGGGGCGGGCCCGGCCCATCGCCACCAGGGCGTTGCAGACCCGGGTGGTGGCGACGCCGGCCAGCAGCTGGTCGTCGGCCCGCTGGGCGACCGCCATCGAGCGGTCGGCGGCCAGCCAGGCCAGGTCGCACTCGCCCAGCTTGCGCAGCACCGAGGAGGCGATCTGGTAGACCTGCCCGAGCAGGTGGGCGGCCTCCTTCGCCCGGTCGCCGCCGTAGCCGGCGTCGCCGGCCTGGGCGTCGCGCAGCAGCTTCGGCAGGGCACGGGTGAGCATCCCGTAGCGGCCGTACTGGTAGGTGAGCCAGGCGTGGTTGACCGCCTTGCGCATGTCCTCCAGCGGCGGCGGGTACGGCGCGGCGTCGAAGTACGCGCTCATCGAGTCGTACCGCTCCAGCGCGGCCCGGATCTCCTGGACCTCGACCTGGTCGATGCAGTTCATCGCGTCGGTGCGCCGCTCCGGGTCCTTGCCGAGCAGCAGTTGCACGTCGAGCTGGAGGATGTCGGCGATCTCGTAGAGGACGGAGAACTTGTCCAGCCGGCGCACCCCGCGCTCGACCTTGTCGACCCAGCTCTTCGACTTGCCGAGGCGGTCGGCGAAGACCTGCTGCGACATCTTCCGCCGGCCCCGCCAGTAGGCCACTCGTCGCCCTATCGGCAGCTCGTCCATCGCCCCTGCCCCTCCCCCTCGACGCCCGTCCGGCGCCGCCCGGACGGCTCGGCGTGGGTGCCACCGGATCCGTCCGTTCCAGATTTTCGCTGGTCGCACAGGTTGTACGTCAGCCGTACAGCCAGTCCTCGTAGTTTTCGTGCAAGTTGCACGAGCCGTTCGTCAGCTCAACGATCGTGGGTTACGGCAGTGACGGTGCTCGACGTGCGGCGTGGCGGGTGTCCGGTCCGGCGAGGGGAGTTGACGGGGTTATGTGGGGAAACGTCGGGCCGCAGGTCGCCAAGCTGTCGCCGATCGAACGGGTCCGGCTGCGCCGGATCGCCGTCCGGTACGCCATGCACGGCTGGGAGGTGACCCCCGGCGCCTGCCTGGCCCGTACCCGGTTCGTCTGCGGCCGGGCCGGGTGCCCGACGGTCGGCTGCCACCCGGCACTGGAGGACTGGGAGCACGCGGCCAGCGCCGACCCGGCCCGGGTGGCGACCTGGTGGCACAACCGGCCGCACGGGGTGCTGCTGCCCACCGGGCGCGCGTTCGACGTGCTGGAGGTCGCCGCGCACCTGGGCCGGCGGGTGCTGGCGGCCGTGCCGGGCCACCCGGCCGGCCACGGCGTACGCGGGCCGGTGGTGACCACCCCGACCGGGCGCTGGATGTTCCTGGTCCGGCCGGGCGACCCGCTGCGGCCGGAGCTGGAGCACTGCTTCCACGTGGTGCGGCACGGCACCGGCTCGTGGATCCCGGCGCCGCCGACCCGGCTGCCCGAGGGCCCGGTGCGCTGGGCGGTCGCCCCCGAGCAGGCCCGCTGGCAGCTGCCCGACTCGTACCTGGTGCAGAACACGCTGATCGACGCCCTGCGGGCCACCGGCGTGACGCTCACCCCCGACCTGCTCCCCGGGCACCTGCCGCTGCCCCGCCGCGGCCACTGACCCACCCCCGGCCGGCCCGCCGCGGGGGGTCGCGTCGGGTTCCCGGCAGCGACCCGGACGGTGGCGACCTCGTTGCACCGGGTGACGGCGCGTCGACGCCGGGAATCCGGGGGTACGTGATGGCCAGCGACGACGCGACACGACACGGCGGCGGCACCGAGCCGCCGCCGCACCACCGGCCGGCGTATCGCTGGCCGGGCGGCCGGCCGGCCGGCTCCCGACCGCGCGGCTCCCGCCCGGGCCGCCCCCGGCCCACCAACACCCGCCCCGCCGGCACCCACCGCTGAGCCGGGCGGCACCCAACGCCGGGTCAGTCGGCGAGCGGCAGCCGGGTCGAGTGGTGCAGCCGGCCGTCGTCGGTGACCACGGCGTGCAGGTGGCCGTCCAGGCGGTCCAGCCAGCCGGTGCCGGCCGGGCCCATCGCCACCGCCGCCGTGGCGTACGCGTCGGCGACGCCCAGGTCGGCGCCGACCACGGTGACCGAGCGCAGCCCGCGGGCCGGGACGCCGCGGCGCGGGTCGAGCACGTGGTGGCCGCGCTCGTACACCCCGGAGGTGGCGACCGCCAGGTCGGTGCCGGTGAGCACCAGGCAGGTGGCGGTCGGGTCCCACGGGTGCCGGACGCCGATCCGCCACGGCCGGCCGGTCGGCGACAGCCCGCACACCCGGACGTCCCCACCGGCGTTGAGGCAGTGGTTGCCGGCGCCGGCCGCGCGCAGCCGGTCCGAGGCGACCTGCACCGACCAGCCCTTCACGAAGCCGGACGGGTCGAGCCGGCCGGTGGCGTACGCGTCGAACCACCCGTCGGTGACGTCCCACAGGTCGGCGCAGCGCTCCAGCACCAGCCGCAGGTCGGCCGACGCCTCGGAGAGCACCAGCTCACCCCGGCCGAACCGGCTCACCTCGCTGTCGTCCCGGTACGTGCTGAACCGGGCGTCCACCTCGCGCAGCCAGCGGAAGGTCTCCTCGGCCAGCTCGTGCAGGGTGGCGGCGGGCAGTTCGTCGGCCAGGTCCAGGCTGATCGCCGTACCCATGATCTGCTCGACCCGGCGCAGGCCCGGCCGGGTGGTCGGCGCCGTCACCTCAGCGGGCCTGGTCGATCGCGGCCTGCAGCGACTGCCGGTACGACTGGCTGGTGTACGTCGCCCCGGAGACCGTGTCCAGGCTGGCGCTCTGCTGCCGGACGACCTGACCGGAGGTGCCGCTGTAGGCGGCGTCCACCCGGTCGCTGCGCTGGCCCGACTGCCCGCCGTCGGGCAGCTCCAGGGCGACCGCGTTGGTGATCCTCGTACCGGAGACGGTGATCTGCACCTGCACGTTGCCGTACTCGTTGGTGATCACCGGGCCGGTCACCGTGCGGGTGGTCGACTTCGGCGGCGTGCTGGTCCGCGGCGCGCTGGGCGCGGTGGTCCGCGGCGCCGTGGTCTTCCCGCCCGTACCGCCCCGGGTGGTGCTGGCGCGGGCGCTCGGGGTGCGGTCGGCGCTCGCGCTGGTGCTCGCGCCCGGCTTGGGCGTGGCGGAGGGGCGGGCGGCGGGCGTCCCGGTCGGGCCCGGCGTGGCGGTGGGCGCCTCGGGGGCGGCCCCGCCCGGCACGGCGCTGGCCCGACCGGCGGGCAGGTCCTGGGCCACCGGGGTGGCGTCCGGTGCGCCCTTGAACGCCACCAGCGCGGTGGTGCTGGCGGCCAGGCCGGTGATCGCGAGCAACGCGCGTCGCATCTCGGACCTCTCTACAACTCGAAGGTGGCCAGGTGGATCTGCCGGCGGGGCACGCCGGCCTCCCGCAGCACCCGCACCGACTCGCTGACCATGCCGGGCGGGCCGCACAGGTAGACGTCCCGGCGGAGCAGGTCGGGCACCAGCTGGCGCAGGCCGCCGGGGCTCATCAGCTGCCGGGGGCCGGGGTCGTCGCGCCGACCGATGACGTACCAGACGGCGGTCTGCCGGGCCTGGGCCAGCCAGTCCAGCTCCTGGTGCAGCAGCACGTCGGCGGGGGTCCGGGCCCGGTAGATCAGCGCGGCGCCGGGCGGCAGCTCCTCCAGCATGGCGCGCAGCGGGGCGATGCCGCTGCCCCCGGCGATGAGCAGCGCGCGCTCCCGGGTGCGGTACGCGGCGGTGAAGGTGCCGAACGGCCCCTCCGCCCAGACCCGGGTGCCCGGGTCCAGCTCACGCAGGTCCCGGGTGTGCGCGCCGACCACCTTGACGGTCAGCCGCAGCCAGCGGCCGTTGGCCGCCGCGGAGACCGAGAACGGGTGCGACTGCCACCAGGAGCCGGTGGTGAGGAACCGCCAGCGGAAGTACTGCCCGCCGAACAGCTCCAACTGCTGCAGCCGGCGGCCGGTGAGGTAGACCGAGACGGTGTCCGGGCTCTCCGCCACCACGTCCGCCACCCGCAGCCGGTGCCGCAGGTTGAACCGCAGCGGCGCGACCAGCCGGCCCCACACCAGGGCGGCGACCACCAGCAGGTAGCCGGCGATCCAGCCGGTCCGCACCGGGCCGGGCTCGAACAGCTGGGCGCCGTTGCTGAACTGGTGGCCGAAGCCGAGCAGCAGGGCCAGGTAGCTGGTCAGGTGCAGGTGGTACCACAGCTCGTAGGGCAGCACCCGGCGGATCGCGCGGATCGCGGTGAGACCGACCAGCAGCATGATGCCGGCGGCCACGAAGGCCGAGACCATGTCCTCGTAGTCGCGCAGCAGCACGCCGACCTCGCCGGGGACGGAGTTGCCCTCGACGCCGGCGTAGGCGACCACGATCAGCGACAGGTGGGCCAGCACCGCGACCAGCAGGGTCGCGCCGACGTCCCGGTGCGCCCGGGAGATCCGCTCCCCGCCGAGCCAGCGTTCCAGCACGCCGAGCCGGCTCATCATCAGCACCTGGACCAGCAGCAGGTAGCCGGCGACCAGGCCGGTGATCCGGCCCGCCGCGGTCAGCACGTCGGCGGTGCCGGTGAACGAGCCGGCCGGGGTGTCCAGCCACCACGGCAGCACCGCGGCCACCAGGCCGAGCCAGAACAGCGCGGCGATGGCACGCCGGCCGCCGGGACCACGGCGCGGCAGCGCCGGAGGCGGGGGCGGGGGTACGGGGGCAGCCGAACGGCCGCCGTACGGGGATTCGCTCCCGGTACGACGGCCGGCGGCCCAGGTGTCCTGGTATGTCACGCGTACAGCTTCATCGGGGTGTACTTCTGCCTCGGGAAGATCTTGTCCACCTCCGCGTTGGTCAGGCCGAACCGGCCCTGCGCGACGCTTCCGTAGACGTTGAACATGTTGTTGTACTCCGGGACGTCGCCGGAGTCCAGCGAGGCCAGCCCGTTCCAGGTGCCCAGCAGCGAGCCGGCGAGCTTGCGGCCGGAAAGGATGGTGACCACGCCGCCGTGGCCGTGGTCGGTGCCGCCGCCGTTGGAGGCGACCCGGCGACCGAACTCGCTGGACACCATGATCGTCACGTCGGCGGCCTTGTCGCCGAGGTCGGTGAAGAACGCCGCCATCGCGCTGGCCAGCTCGCCGAGTCGCCGGTGCAGCTGGCCGCCGTCCTGGGTGCCCTGGTTCTCGTGGGTGTCGTAGCCACCCATGCCGACCGTGGCCACCCGGACGTTCGCCCCGCCCTTGATCAGCTGGGCGAGCTGCTGGAAGGCGTAGCCCACGCCCTCGTACTTCACGCCCTCGGCCGGCTTGTACTCCTGCGCGGAGAGCTTCTGGGCGGTGGCCAGCGCGCCCATGCCCTCCTGCACGGCCTCCTCGACCGGGTGGTTGATCCCGGTGAAGAGCCCCCGGATCGCCTTCTCGGTGGCCGCCCGGTACCTGTCGTCACCGTTGAGCCGCAGCGAGCCGACGCTGTTGAGCGACAGCGCGCCGTTGGTGCCGACCAGCGAGCGGGGCAGCGTGCTGCCGATGCCGACGCTGCGGAACGCGGTGCCCTTGCCGAGGTTGCCGACCAGGCTGTCCAGCCAGCCCCGGCCACCGGTCTCGTTCGGCAGGCCGCCCAGGTTGCAGGCGTCGGCCGCCTGGAAGTGGCTGCGGGACAGCCGCTCGTCCGAGACCGCCGGGACGAAGCCCAGCTGGCCGGCGTTGAGCCACGACTCCAGCGGCTTGAACGCGCTGGTCAGTTTGAACCCGCGGCCCAGGGCCAGCGAGTCGTTGCCGAGCAGGAGGTCGGGCCGGGCCTTGCTGAGCACCACGTCGTTGTCCGGCGCCACCAGGCTGAGCCCGTCCAGCCCGCCGTAGAGGAAGACGTGGATCAGGGTGCCGGTCTTGGTCGCGGCGAACGACGCGCTGGTGGTGACGAACTGGGCGGTGGCCAGCGCGGTGGCGGTGGCGGCGGCGCCGGCGACGAAGGTCCGCCGGGTGACGCCGCGGCCGTCCTGCTGGGCCTCCTCCAGGTCCTCCAGCCGGCGGTAGCGGTCGGCCTCCGCGGCGCTCTCGGCGGCGACCATGTCGGCCTCGGCGCGCAGCAGCGCCTCGGCCGGGTTGTCGGCCAGCCGCCGCAGGTCCGGGCATTCGGGGTGCAGGGGGAACGTGTGCACAGTCTTCTCCATCGGGTGCCTCACCGGAGGTGGTGCTGGGGGGACGCGAGGATCGCCCGCGCGACGGCGGTGATGGCCCCGTTGAACGTGGCGTCGACCCGGGCGGTGGCCGGCACGCCGGCCACCCCGAGGATCAGCGCCTTCTCCTTGGCGCTCAGCTTCTGGTGCACCAGCCGCAGGGCCAGCGCGTCCACGTACGCCCCGGCGGTCGCCGGCGGCTTCGCCACCAGCTTCTCCGGCTTGGTGAACGTGAACTGGCTGCGGTAGCCGGCGACCAGCTCGCCGGCCTCGTTCCAGCCGTTGACCATGGTGCCGGCCGAGGTCCAGGCGACGTACACGTCGGGGTAGCCGTCCGGGGTCGGCTGGCCCATCGGGAACTGGCCCAGCTCACGCAGCTTGTCCTGGACCTGCCGCAGCCCCTGGGCGTACGCGGTCCGCTTGCTGTCGCCCTGCTTGAACTCCGGGCCGGCCTCCGGCGAGACGCCGAGGGTGCGGTACGTGGCGACCAGGTACTCCATCGGGCGGCGCACCTTCTGGCCCACCGCTGCCCAGAACTCCGAGGAGCTGAACAGCGCCATCACCATCGGCTTCACCGCGCCCTTGTTGACCCGGTAGACCTTCGCCAGCCGGTCCACCAGGGACTTCGGCGGGGTGTCCGAGACGAACCGGGTGGCCAGGCTGCGGGCCACGTACTGCGCGGTCGACGGGTGCAGCGCGATGTACCGGATGTAGGCGTCGATCACCATGTCGGCGCCCTCGGCCGAGGTGTTCGGGTGGCTGAAGCCGAGGATCTGCACCTTGCCGACGTAGTGCCGGTCCGGCCGGAAGACGTACTTGCCGTCGTCCACGCCGCGGCCGGTCTGCAGCATGGCCGCCTGCCGGACGTCCTTCTCGGTGTAGCCACCGTCGACGCCGACCGAGTAGAGCTCGAGGTTCTCCCGGGCCAGGTTCTCGTTGATGGCGTCCTTGCGGGAGTCCACCTGGTTCAGGTAGAGCAGCAGCGCCGGGTGCCGGTTGGCGGCGACCAGCATGTCGGGGTAGTTGCCGAGCGCGTGCGCCCGGATCACGTCCCGGTCGAACGCGTTGCGGTACGTCTCGCCGCCGTCGAAGTCGGACGAGACGTGCAGGAAGTCGTTCCAGAAGTCGACCATCACCTCGAACAGCTGGCGGTCCGACCAGATCTGCCGGGCCAGGGTGGCGTCGATGGTCTCCTGCGCCGGCTGCACGCCCTGCTCGTTGAGCTGGTCGCGCTGGTCGCGCAGCTGCTGCGGGGTGAGCTTGAGGCTGGGCAGCTCGGTCATCTTCAGCTCGCCCCTGGTCGGGGCGATCTTCTCCGGGTCGAGCTGCTGACGGATCCAGCCGTCGATGCCCATCCGCTTGATGTCAGCGATCACCTTCGGCGTGGCGCCGAAGGTGGCCCGGCTGGCCAGGTGGCGTACCGGGTCCTTGGCCAGCACGGTCTTCACCGTCACCGGGGTCTCCGCCGCGGCCGCGGCCGGGCCGGAGAAGGTCCGGCCGCCGGTGGGCGAGTTCTTCTTCAGCGCCGCACCGGCGCGGGAGCCCATGTAGCTCTCGTTCTGCTCGGTGTAGGTGCGCACCGTGCTGGCCTGCTGGCCGCTGGGGCGGGCGGCGGTGCCGTCGGTGACCGTGGTGCCGGTGGCGTCGCCGGCCGCGGCCGCCTCGTCGCCGCCGAACAGGTCGCGCAGCTGCGGGCTCATCGCCAGGGCGGCGCCGCCGGCGACCACCGCGGCGGTGCCGCCGAGCGCCGCGAGGGCACGCCGCCGGCCGACCCGACCGTCCCGGTCGTCGTCATCGTCCAGGTTGGGCAGTCCGACACCGGCCGGCTGGTACGGCGCCTGGTGGCCCAGGCCCTGCGGGCCGACCCACTGCGGGCCGCGGGCCGGCTGCTGGGGGGCGGTCGGGTACCCGGCGTGGGCGTACGGGGCGTGCGGATCGGCCGGCGCGGCGTACGGCTGGGTGTACTGCTGCTCGTACGGGGCGTAGGCGTGGGCGTCGCGGTATCCGTCCGCGGGGTGCTGGCGCCCGTCCCAGCCGCGGTCGTCCCGCGGTCGACGTGGTGGCACAGTCTGGTCGGCCATGTACCAATCCCGTTTTCTTCAAGGCGCCGACACGCTGCGACCGGGGGCGGGGCGAGGTGCGGCGACTGTTGCCTGAGGAGTTGCTACGGCAAGGTAGCCAAGCGTCCCGGGCAGCTACAAGACGAGCCGGAGCGCTCCGGGACCGCACTTAAGGCACCGCTCAACGGCCTGCCCGCCTGGTGGATTTCGCCCCTGCTGGGTGCCGGCGTCCGGAGCAGGGGCGACACCGACCGGCGCGGGGCGGGCGTGACGTTTGCCGCCGGTGCGACGCTTCGACGGCCGTTCACCACCACAGCCAAACTTAAGGAACCGATAAGCCTGCGCTGAGTAACCCCACGACCTGCCCGGCGAGCGCGGCCCCCCGTGGCGAAAAAGTAGCAGCACCACGGGTGCGTGAGCTCCCGCCCCGACGGGTAAGCCGCCGAACCGCTGAAGCCTGAGGGGAAGGCATCATCATGCTCAGCAAAGAGGATCAGCGCAGATTCGAACAGATCACCCGGCAGCTCCGGGAGAGCGACCCGAAGTTCTTCGCGCGACTCGACCATCGGGCGCGGGCCCGACGGGGGCGCTGGCTGATGCTGTTGACCATCGTGCTCTGGGCGTCACTGCCGGCGATGACCGTACTGGCCGGAAGGCTGGCCGGCGCGGTCTGCGCGGTGGTGCTGGCCGCCAACGCCGCTCTCATGTGGCGGCTGCGCCGCCGCTGGGCGTGACCCGCGGGCCGTGTGGGGACCGCCGGTGGAACCCGGCGCCGCGACCGTGGGGACCGCCGGCGGGACCTTGCCCCGCCAGCGGTGGGGACGGGCGGCGGTATCCGGCGCCGCGGGCCGGACCGCCCGGACACCGGCGCGGGCGTCAGCTCCGGCCGAAGGCGCGGTACGCGCGGCGCAGCCGCTCCAGCAGGCCGGGGCCGCCGACGGCCGGCGCCGGCGCACCGAGCTGACGCAGCAGCAGCTCCGGACCGGTGGCCAGGCTGGCCGGCCGGTCGGGCAGCGGCACCGGCGGTGACCAGAACCGGTCCACCGCCTCGTCCAGCGGCGCCTCCGGCAGGCCGGTCAGCGCCCGCGCCGCACCGGCGGACGGCAGCGACTCCGACCCGGAGCCGGACGCCGGGACACCGCCCGAGGGACGGGCCACCGCTCCCGCCGATCGCGCCCCGCCGACCGCGACCGACGGGCCATCCGCGACCGCCGGGCCGCCCGCGGTCGGCGCGCCCGTCGCCTCGGCGCGCAGCGTGCGGAGCCGGTCGAGCAGCTCGGCGCGGCCGCGACCGCGCCAGTGCAGCAGCTGGAACGGGTCGGCGTCGAACGCCTCGGCCAACAGGTAGAACGTCGCGGCGAGATGCTTGCACGGCACCGCGAAGTCGGGGCAGCTGCACCGCTGGGTCAGCTCCGCCACCCCGGCCGGGAACAGCGGCGCCCCGGCCGCGGCGAACAGCTCCTCCAGCTCGGGCGGAAGGTCCCCGGCGAGCAGCCGGGCGCTGAAGAACGCCTGCCCGGCCAGCTCCCGCTCGACCCGCTCCCAGAGCACCGGCGGGAACGGCGCCAGCCCGACCGAGACCTGGTACGGCTTCGGTCGCGAGCCCTGCACGGTGGCCTCGACCCGGCCGGGCGTGACGTCCAACCGGAGCACCTGCCCGGCCCGCGCGTACGACCGGCCGCGGGTCAGCCGGGTGCCCAGCGCGAACGACTCCAGCACCTCCAGGAACCGCCGGGACCACCAGGACACCCCGATCGCGCCCCGGGTGCTGCGCGCCTTCAGCCCCCCGTCGACCCGGCGCGGCCGCCCGTAGTCGGCGAACGACCCGCCGCCGTCCCGGCCGGCCCGCTCGCTCACTCCACCACCGCCCCGGCCTCCAGCGCGAACAGTTCCCGCAGCTGGGCGGTGGACAGCTCGGTGACCCAGCCCTCGCCGCTGCCCACCACCGACGCGGCGAGACTGCGCTTGTCGGCGATCATCGCGGCGACCTTCTCCTCGACGGTGCCCGCGCAGACGAACTTGCGGACCTGCACCCGCCGCCGCTGGCCGATCCGGAACGCCCGGTCGGTGGCCTGGTCCTCCACGGCCGGGTTCCACCACCGGTCCACGTGCACCACGTGGTTGGCCGCGGTGAGGGTCAACCCGGTGCCGCCGGCCTTGAGCGACAGCACGAACAGCGGCGGCCCGTCCACGGACTGGAAGCGGGTGACCATCGCGTCCCGGTCGGCCTTGCCGACCCCGCCGTGTAGGAAGAGCACCTCGCGGCCGAAGCGGGCCGAGAGGTGGCCGCGCAGCATCCCGCCGAACTCGGCGTACTGGGTGAACAGCAGGGCCTTCTCCCCCGCCGCCAGCACCTCGTCGATGATCTCCTCCAGCCGTTCCAGCTTGCCCGAGCGGCCGGGCAGCGCCGAGCCGTCGCGCAGCAGCTGGGCGGGGTGGTTGCAGACCTGCTTGAGCCGGGTCATGGTGGCCAGCACCAGGCCGCGCCGCTCGATGCCGTCGCTGGTCTCGATCTTCGCGAGCATGTCGTCGACGACCGCGCGGTAGAGCGCGGCCTGCTCGGCGGTGAGGTTGCAGAGCACCTCCATCTCCAGCTTCTCCGGCAGGTCGGAGATGATCGACGAGTCGGTCTTGAGTCGGCGCAGCACGAACGGGCCGGTGATCCGGCGCAGCCGGGCCGCGGTCTCCGCGTCGCCGTGCCGCTCGATCGGCACCGCGTACGACTGCTTGAAGCTGGCGGCCGGGCCGAGCAGGCCGGGATTGGCGAACTGCATGATCGACCACAGGTCGGCGAGCCGGTTCTCCACCGGCGTACCGGTGACCGCGACCCGGTGCCGCGCGGGCAGCGCGCGGACCGCCTCGGCCTGCCGGGTGGAGGCGTTCTTGATCGCCTGGGCCTCGTCCACCACCACCCGGTGCCAGCCGACCGACGCCAGCGCCACGGCGTCCCGGGCGGCCACCGAGTAGGTGGTGAGCACCAGGTCGGCCGCGTGCACCGCCGCCTCGAACGCCTCCCCCCGGGCCCGGTCGGCGCCGTGGTGCACGTGGATCCGCAGCCCGGGGGTGAACTTCGCCGCCTCCCGCTGCCAGTTGCCGACCAGCGACATCGGGCAGACCAGCAGCGTCGGCCCGGCGTTCGGCGGATCCCCGGCGAGCAGGGCGAGCAGCTGCACGGTCTTGCCCAGTCCCATGTCGTCGGCGAGCACCCCGCCCAGCCCCAGCGACTGGAGGAAGGCCAGCCAGGCCAGCCCGCGCCGCTGGTACGGCCGCAGGGTGCCCTTGAACGCCGGCGGCGGGTCCAGCGGGGTGAGCCGGCGCTCCGCCTGGCCGGCGAGCAGATCGCCGAGCGCGCCGTCCGCGGCGACCTCCAGCACCGGCAGCGCGCCCGGGCCGTCGCCCTCGTCCAGCCCGAGCCGGAGCAGGTCGCCGACGGTCAGCTCGCCGGCGGAGCGCAGCAGCCGCAGCCCGGCCGCGAGCCGCTGCGGGTCCAGCTCCACCCACCGGCCGCGCAGCCGCACCAGGGGCGTCTTCAGCTCGGCCAGCGCCGCCAGCTCGTCGGCGCCGATCGTCTCGTCGCCGAGCGCCACCTCCCACCGGTAGTCGACCAGCGCGTCCAGGCCGAGGCCGCCCGAGGTGGTGGCCACGGTGCCCGGGGCGGTCCGCCCGCGCGCCTGCAGCCGGGCGCCGAGCCGGGCGGACGGCCGCCGCCACCAGGACGGCAGCAGCACCCCGAAGCCGGCCGCGTGCAGCACCGGGGCGCCCTCGCGCAGGAACCGGTGGGCGCCCTCGGCGTCCAGCTCGAGCTGCTCCGGGGCCGGGGTGCGCAGCGCGGCGTCCAGCTCGGGCCAGAGCCGGCCGGCCCGGCCCAGCTCGGCCAGCAGCGTCTCCTGCGGACTGTCCAGCCGCCCGGCCAGCGTGGGCACCGTCTCCGGCGCCCGCCACACCTGCCCGGCGTCCACGTGCAGGCCCGGCTCCTCGGCGGCCTGGAGCCCGAACTCGACCCGCCAGGTGCCGCCCGCACGGACCACGGTGGACGGATCGGCGGGCACCACGACCAGCGGGTCGACGATCTCGTCCTCGGCCGGCTCGACCAGCCGGAAGCTGGCCCGGACCGGGCCGCCGGCGGCGTCGCGCTGCCAGGCGTCCAGCTCGGAACGGAGGGTGGCCAGCGCGGCCGGTTCGGCGGCGAAGTCGCGCTCCGGCCCGGTCAGCGCGGCCAGCCAGTCGCCGACGATGCCGTCCCGCCGGCCGCCGCGGGCCAGGTCGGTGTCGGCCAACGCGACCCGCGCGGCGGCGTCGGTCAGCGCGTCGAGCGCGTCGGCCACCAGCGCGCCGGGGCCCGCCTCCGGGGCCGCCGCGGCGCGGGTGACGGGCGGCAGGGCCAGCGCCAGCGACCGGGCCCAACCGGCGTCCGCGCCGGTCAGCAACGGCCGCCACACCGCGCGGGCGACCGCACCGGCACCGGGCGCTGGCGCGGCCACGGTGGGCAGCAGTCGGCCGCGGGTCGCCAGGTCGACCGCGAACGCGGCCAGCTCGGCGAGGTGGCGCAGGTCGGCCCCGGGTACGGCGGTCAGCCCGGCCAGCCCGCGCAGCACGGCCAGCGCGTCGTCCGGGGCGTACGCCAGGGTGGGCACCCGCCAGGCGGCCAGGGTGACCGGGCCGCGGACCGGTTCGGCGACGGCGGCCCGGATCAGCTCCGGCGAGGGCAGCGGCGAGCCGGCCCGGGTGGGCAGCCGCAGCGGCCGGGTGTCGGCCCGGGCCGGCAGGTCGCCGAGCGCGGCGGCCAGCGCGGCGTGGTCGGCGGCGAACGGGTGGGGGCGCTCGCCCGGCGGCCGGCCGGGCCGGCGCGGCGCGCGGTCGGGGCGCGCGCTGTCCTCGGCCCAGACCGCGAGACCGGCGCCGACCAGCCACGCCCCGTGGATGACCAGCACCTGCCCCCCCTCTTCGTCGCCCGCCTCAGGATAGGCGGCGGCGGGCGGCTACCGTCGGCGCCATGGTCGACCTTCTCGTGCTCGGCGGTCTGGGACTGGACGTGCGGGCCCAGGTGCCGGAGCTTCCGCTGCCGGCCGCCGATTCGCTTACCGTGCCCCCGATCGAGCTGCGGGTCGGCAACACCGGGGCCGGGGTGGCCCTGGCGGCCGCCGCGCTCGGGCTGCGGGTCACCGTGGTGGACGTGCTGGGCGCCGACCCCGCGGGCGACGTGGTCCGGGCGGCGCTGGACCGGGCCGGCGTGCGGTCGGTGCTGGTCGACGACCCGAGCGGCACCCGCCGGTCGGTCAGCCTGGTGGGGCCGGCCGGGCGACGGATGTCGCTCTACGACCCGCGCCCGTGGGGCGGCGGCGACCCGTTCCCGCCGGCTGAGCTGGCCACGCTGGTCGGCGAGGCGGCACACGTGCACGTGTCGATCATGGACTGGCTGCGGGACCGGGTCGGGTCGCTGCGGGCCGCACTGCCGCCCGGGGTGGCGCTCTCCACCGACCTGCACGACTGGGACGGCGACAACCCGTACCACCGCTCGTTCGCCGAGGCGGCCGACCTGGTCTTCGTCAGCGGCGTCCGGCTGGGTGACCGGGGCGCCGAGGTCGCCGCCGGGCTGGCGCCGCGCACGGTGCTGGTCACCCGGGGCGCCGACGGGGCCGAGCTGCACCGGGACGCGGGCGACCCGGTGACCGTGCCGGTGGCCGCCGCCGGAGCGCCGGTGATCGACACCAACGGCGCCGGGGACGCCTTCGCGGCCGGGCTGATCGCCGCCCGGCTGCGCGGCGCGCCGCTGCCCGACGCGGCCCGGTACGCCGCCCGGGTGGCCGCGGCGGCCTGCACCCACGACGGCATGGAGTACCCGCCCGGCCTGCTGCCCCGGGACTGAGCCGGCGCGACCGGGCCGGCCGCCGGCCGCGCCGGGACCGGGTCAGACGGCGCCGGTCTCGCCGTCGGTCAGCTCGCGGAGGATGTCGGCGTGCCCGGCGTGCCGGGCGGTCTCCTCGATCAGGTGCACCAGGATCCAGCGCAGCGACACCTCGCCCAGCTGCGGCTGCGGGACGACGTGGTCCAGCGGGAACCCGGCGGCCACCTCCCGGGACCGCGCGCACGCCGCCTGGTACGCCTCGACCAGCCCGGCCAGCGTCTCGTCCGGGCCGACGGTGAAGCTGGCGTCGCCGTCCTGCTCGCCGGTGACGAAGACCTCGCCCGGTGCGGGCGCGAGCAGCCGGTGGAACCAGTTCCGCTCGACCATGGTGAGGTGCTTCACCAGGCCGGCGAGGGTGGTGGTGGACGGCACCAGCCGGCGCCGGGCGTCGGCGTCGCTCAGCCCGCGCACCTTGCGCAGCAGGATCGAGCGGTGGAAGTCGAGGAACGCGTCGAGGACGGCCCGTTCGTCGCCGGTGCGGGCGATCACCGGCGCGAGGGTGGGGTCGATCGGGATGGTCGCCATCCGCCGACCCTAGTCGGCGACCCGGTCCGCCGGTGCCCCGGCAACTCCTGCGGGCCGCCGGTCGCCGGGGCAGGATGGGCGCATGGCATCAACCGTGCGGATTCCACTGGTGGGCGGCGCCGCCGACGGCGAGACCGTCGACGTCGAGCTGGACAGCAACGGCCGGCCGCCGCTGACCCACCACCACCTGGGGCCGGGCGGCCTGGCCGACGCGCAGATCTACGAGCTGGAGACGGCGGGGGACGACGACCCGACACGGTGGTCGTACCACTTCCGCGGGTCCGCGTCCTGATCCTCAGGTGGGCGTGCGGGCCAGCACCCGGGAGCGGATGCTGTCCAGCACCCCCCGGGTGACCCGGGACGTGCCCCGGGCCTGCTCGCACACCTCGGCCACCCGCCGGGCGGTCTCCGCGGCGCGCGACTCCCGCTCGTCCCAGAGCCGGTCCACCTCGGCCAGCAGCGGGCCCTCCGCCTCCCGTTCCACGCCGCGCAGCGCCGGCACGCCGAGCCGCTGGGCCAGGTCGAAGACCTTCCCGGCGTACGGCAGCGGCAGGAACGGCGTGCCGACCATGGCGGCGAAGATCAGGAAGTGCAGTCGCATGCCGACCGCCAGGTCGAAGTGCTTCATCAACCCGAGCACCTGCCGCGGCGAGTAGCTGCCGTGCAGGATCCGGCCCCGATCGGCCGCGACCATGTGCGACAGCACCCCGTGCGCGTGCCGGATGTCGTCCCGTTCCATCGGGACGAACAGCACGTGCGCGTCGATCCGGTGCACCAGGAAGTCGCCGATCTGGGCCAGCAGCCGGTGGTACCCGTCGACGTCGAGCCGCTCGGCTGCCCGTCCCGGCTCCCGGACGCTGAGCCCGACCAGCCGCCGGCCGGCCGGTACGCCCTCCTCCCGCAGCAGCTTGGCCGGGAAGTCCTCCGGGGTGAGCAGGAACGCCGGGTCGGCGGTGACGGTGATCGGGTTGACCAGGCCGGCCTCCTCCAGCACCATCCGCGACTCCTGGTCCCGGACGGTCAGCTCGACGGCCGAGGAGAGGGTCTCGCGCACCATGCCGGTGTCCACCCCGTCGGTGAGCGGCCCGACCCCCACCGCGTACGTGAGCAGGGGCAGGCCCCGCTCCTGGGCGACCCGGACGACCCGCAGGTAACGGCGGGCCTCCTTGTCGTAGAGGATGCCGCCGCCGCCGAGGATCAGCAGGTCCAGCTCGGCGAGCACCGCCGAGGAGTCGACCCGGCTGACGCCCTCCCAGGGCACCGCCTCCACCTGCGGGTGGGCCAGCGAGGTGTGTGCCGGGTTGCGGGAGAAGACGATGATCCGGGCGTTCGGCTCCTGCTCCCGCAGGTCGGCCAGGAGCCCGGTCAGGATCGCCTCGTCACCGAGGTTCCGCCCGCCGTACGAACCCAGCACACCGATGGTCAGTCCGGCGCCATGCGTCATCCGTCGCTCCTCCTCCGGCTGCGTTCCGGGCGGTTTCCCGCTGCACGCGGCGACACACCCGCCGCCGGGAGCGACACACCCCACCCACCGCCGGGAGCGGCGCCCGCTCAGGCGGGGGTGACCAGCCGGGACACCAGGACGGAGACCACCTCGTCCGGGTCGAATCCGGCGCCCACCGAGGTGCCGACCAGATCCAGCAGCAACCCGTCGACGGCGTACCGCAGCAGCGCCACCTCGAACGCGCCGCCCGGCAGGCCGGCGGCGACGTGGAAGGCGACGTCGTCGCGGTAGCCGCGCCGCAGCGTGTCGCCGAGGATCCGGGCCAGCTCGGGCCGGCGGACCGCCTCCAGCCGCAGCTCGATCAGCGCCCGGGTCAGCGCGGGTTGGGCGGTGGTCCGCTCCACCACGTAGCGGAGGTAGGCGGTGAGCAGGGCCGGGGACGGCTCGCGGGAGCCCAGCTCGGTGAGCCGGCGGTCGTCGGGGGCGAACCGTTCCATGATCCGCTCGCCGAGCGCGCCCAGCAGGGCGTCCCGGGAGCGGAAGTAGTTGGAGCAGGTGCCGACCGGCACGCCCGCCTCGGCGTCGACGGCGCGGTGGGTCAGCCCCCGCGCCCCGGTCGCCGCCAGCACCCGCAGGCCGGCGTCGGCGAGCGCCGCCCGCCGCTGCACGTTCCTCGCCACACGAATCACCCTAGCCCAACCACGACGGCTGTTGTAGTTTGACGACCACGACAGCCGTAGTGATTGAGGAGTGGGTTTGCGCAAGCTCGTGTACTACGTCGCCAGCACGCTGGACGGCTTCATCGCCGCCCCGGACGGCTCGGCCGACTTCTTCCCACTCGAACCCGACGTCGCCGAGCACCTGGTGGCGCGGTGGCCGCAGGCCTTTCCCACCGTCGCCCACGAGCGGTTCGGCATCGACCGACCGGAGGGGCGCTTCGACGCGGTGGTGATGGGCCGGCGCACCTACGATCCCGCGCTGCGGATCGGCGTCACCAGCCCCTACCGGCACCTGCGGCAGTACGTCTTCTCGCGCACCCTCCCGCCGGCGGACCATCCCGACGTCGAGATCGTCGACGCCGACCCGGTCCCCTTCGTCCGCGACCTCAAGCGCCGACCGGGCCGCGACATCTGGCTCTGCGGCGGGGGCGCGCTCGCCGGTGACCTGCTCCCCGAGGTCGACGAGCTGGTGCTCAAGCTCAACCCGATCGTGGTCGGCGAGGGCGTCCCGCTCGCCGCCCGCGGCTTCGACCCGCACCGCTTCCGAATGGTCGAGACCCACCCCTTCGCGAGCGGGGTGGTGATCCTGCACTACGCCCGGTTCTGAGCGGGGCCGGGCGTCCGGTGGCCGAATCCCCGCCGGCCGCCGGCCCAACCCGCTCAGGCCGGCGGGCGGATCTGGTGGGTGAGGAAGGGCAGCACCGCGGCGGGCAGCGCCGGCGCGGCCACGATGTCGTAGTGGGTGAGCCCGGGCAGCACGGCCAACCGGGCGGCCGGCCGGTCGGTGCCGTCCCAGCCGGCGTCCCGGTGGCCGCCGCCGAGCAGCCCGAAGAACTCCGCCATGTGGGTGACCGGGATCGAGTCGCCGTCGGCGTAGACCAGCAGGGTCGGCGGGGCCAGGGCGGCCACCTCGGCCGACCAGTCGTACTCGCGGCGCAGCAGCTCACCGCCCTTGGCCCAGAGCCGCGGCCAGTCCTGCGGGCGGGGCGCGATGCGCTGGTAGATCTCGTGCGGCGGCGTGCCGCGCATCCGCTCGCCGACGCTCTCGTCCTGGGCGCCCATCGCGGCGAGCACCTCCGGGTACCAACCTCCCCGGCGGCAGGGCGTGGAGACCAGCACCAGCCGGCGGACCAACGCGGGCTGCTGGATGGCCGCCCGCAGGGCCACCCCACCGCCGAGCGAGTAGCCCAGCAGGTCCGTCTCCGGCAGGCCGAGGTGACCGATCAGCGCGGCGACGGTGTCGGCCATCGACTCGTACCGCAGGGGACGGTCGACATCCGCGGTGCGCCCGTGCCCCTGCAGGTCGACGCCGATCACCCGGCGCCGGGCGGCCAGCGCCGGCAGGATCGGGGCGAACGTCTCCACCGAGCCGTAGCCGCCGTGCAGCAGCACCAGCGGCGGGCCGTCGCCGTGCACCTCGTACCACAGTCGCAGCCCGTCCACGTCCGCGTAGCTCACCGGCGCACCTCCTCGGCGACAGGTCGGAACGGCCCCGGTCGCGCCGCCGGCGGTCGACCGCAGGGTATCCGGCGCTGGGGCGCCGGCCGCCGGTTTCCCGGCGAACCGGCCGGCCCACCACCGGCCGGTCTCCGACCGTTGGTGCCCGGCCGGGCGGACGGTGCGCCCCGGGCCGGCCGGGGCGCACCGCGACCGGTCAGGCCGGTGCCACCCCGGTGCCGTCCGCGGCCGTGGCCGGGGTGAAGAGCACCCGGGTACGCAGCTGCCGGAAGCCGGTGCGCTCCAGCTCCGCCACCACCGCCACCCGGTGGGCGTCCACGTCGGCGATCGCCTCCCGGGCGCCGTCGGCGGCCAGCACCCGGACCGCCTCGGCCAGCAGCTCGCCGAGCGCCGCCTCGTCGCGTACCCCGAGGTAGGCGACCAGTGGGTAGCAGGCGTCCCCGGCGGTGCCGACCAGGCCGACCGGCGCATCGCCGGCCAGGGCGAGCCGCCACGCCTGCACCGGCCCGGTGAGCCAGGCCAACGGTTCGGTGGCCAGGTCCACCCCGGCGACCGTCCGGGCAACCTCCGCGCCGGTCAGCACCTGGGGCGCGGGGATGCGGGCCACCAGGGCCTCGATCTCGGCGCGGTCGGTTGCCGGGCGGAAGGTGTACCGGCCGGAGGACGCCGGCAGGGGCGCGCCCGTCCAGGAGCAGCGCAGCCGCTCGCCGCGCTCGACCAGCCCGGCGAGCCGGGCCGCCGCCATCGCCGGCTGGATCACGGCCAGCACCTCCGGCCGCCGCCGCCAGTACGCGGGCAGCGCGGCGTGGTAGCTGAGCGGGCCACCGAACGCCTCGTGCGCGGCGCGCAGCAGGGCGGCGCCCACCTCCGGCTCGGCGGCCAGGTCAAAGTGCTCCAGCCAGGGGTCACCGACGGCGCCGGGCGGCTGCAGCCAGGCGGCCCGGGCGACCACCCGGCCGCCGCGCAGGGCGACCCAGGTGTGCTCGGGACGGTAACCGCCACCGGCGAGGCCGTCGGCGTAGGCGACCCGGCGCAGCTGGGGCAGCGGGTCGGGCAGGGAGTCGAAGAGACTGTCCTCGCCCGCGACGAGCGGGCGGACGACCAGATCGGTCATGGTGCGAACCTCCGGGTGACGCGCGCCCCGGATCAGCTCCGCGTGGACGCCGGGCCGCGGAGGGGGCGCAGAACATCGGACATGGTTCTGACCTCCTTCCGGCTCGACGGCGTGCGACGAACTTAACCAGCCGGACCGGGCGCCGCAACCCCGTCCCGGCATGGGCGCGCCCCGCTGCCGACGGGCCGGTGGCAGCGGGGCGCGTCGATGGCGGCTCAGCTGACGCCGGTGACCGCCTTGACCAGGTTGATGCCGAAGTAGACGACGAACGCGACGGAGACCGCCCACATCAGCGGGTGGATCTGCCGGGCCCGGCCCTGTGCCACCCGGATCGCCACCCAGCTGACGAAGCCGGCGCCGATGCCGTTGGTGATCGAGTAGGTGAACGGCATCAGCGTCATGGTGAGGAACGCCGGCACCGCGACGCCGACGTCGGTGAAGTCGATGTCCTTGACCTGCCGGATCATCAGCGCGCCCACCACGACCAGCGCCGGGCCGGCGGCCTCGCTGGGCACCAGCGCCACCAGCGGGGTCAGCAGCAGCGCGCCGAGGAAGAGCACCCCGGTGACCACGCTGGTCAGGCCGGTACGCCCGCCGTCCGCGATGCCCGAGGACGACTCCACGTACGTGGTGGCCGAGGAGGCGCTGCCGGCGCCGCCGGCGACCGCGGCCACGCCGTCGACGAAGAGCACCTTGCCCAGCCGCGGCATGTCGGTGCCGTCGTCGGTGGCCAGGTTTGCCTGCTTGGCCAGCCCGACGGTGGTGCCCATGACGTCGAAGAAGTCCGCCAGCACCAGGGTGAAGACCAGCAGCAGCGCGGTCATCACGCCCACGTTGGCGAAGGCGCCGAACGACACGTTGCCGACCAGGTGCAGGTCGGGCGCGGAGATCAGCGGGTCGGGCAGGGTCGGCACGTTGAGCGCCCAGCCGGTCGGGTTGGGCTTGCCGTCGACGAACGCCGCACCGGGCTTGGCGACCGCGTTGACGATCACCGCGACGACCGTGGTGGCCACGATCCCGATCAGCACGCCGGCCTTGACCTTGCGGGCGACCAGGATGCCGGTGACCAGCAGGCCGATCAGGAACACGACGGTGGGCCAGCCGCGCAGCGTGCCGTCCCCGCCCAGCTGCACCGGCACGGTGGTGCCGGCGGCGTCCGGAATCCGCCGGACCAGCCCGCCGTCGACGAAGCCGATGAACGCGATGAACAGGCCGATGCCGGCGGCGATGGCTGCCTTCAGCTCGGCCGGGATGGCCCGGAAGACCGCCTTGCGGAAGCCGGTCAGCACCAGCACGGTGATGATCAGGCCCTCGATCACCACCAGGCCCATCGCCTGCGCCCAGGTCATCTGGGAGGCGACGGCGTACGCGACGAAGGCGTTCAGGCCCAGCCCGGTGGCGACGGCGAACGGCACCCGGCCGACGACGCCCATCATGATCGTCATGACCGCGGCGACCAGGGCGGTGACCCCGGCGACCGGGGCGATGCCGAGCAGGTTGCCGTCGGCGTCCGGCGCGGTGCCGATGATCAGGGGGTTGAGCACGACGATGTAGGCCATCGTCGCGAAGGTGGTGATGCCAGCGAGCACCTCGCGCCGGACGGTCGAGCCCCGGCGGGTGATCTCGAAGAAGCGGTCGATCCGGCCCTTCTCGGCCGGTTCCGCCGGCTCGACGGGGGCGACGGGGTCGTTCGTGGTCACGCTCATGGCGCGGTGGTGCTCCGTTCCGGGTTGGCCGCCGGCGAGGCGGCGAGGGGGGTGCAGCCGTCCCGTTGCGGTTGGCCCGGAGAACGTCGGGGCGGCTGGGCTCCGCGGCAGTCGCGAAGCACTACGAAGCCGCCCCCCGGTCGGGGGAACGACTTCGCACCGCGAGCTTAACCGCCGGGTAACCGAAGGCGACCTGCGGGAAGGCGACCGGACGACGTGATCTGGGCAACGCCGCCCCGGTCGACGTACGCGACGGAGTGGCCGCCCCGCGAAACGCCCTCAAATCTGACGATTCTTCCCCTAGATTGCTCAGCAGAGGGCAGTCGAGACCGGGGGCGACGTGGACACCTATCCGGCGATCGAGGATCACGGGCTCATCGGCGACCTGCAGACCGCCGCGCTGGTGACCTGCGACGGGACGATCGACTGGTTCTGCGCGCCGCGCTTCGACTCACCGAGCATCTTCGCGGCGCTGCTGGACAAGGACAAGGGGGGCTACTTCCGGATCGCCCCGCACGACGTCCACTACGTCACCAAGCAGCTCTACCTGCCCGGCACGCCGATCCTGGTCACCCGGTTCATCAGCGCCGACGGCGTCGCCGAGGTGATGGACTTCATGCCGGTCACCGGGGAGCGGGTCACCGACACGCACCGCCTGGTCCGCATGGTCAACATGGTCCGGGGCAGCATGCGCTTCAAGGTGGAGTGCCGGCCAAGGTTCGACTACGCCCGGCAGGAGCATCGGCTGGAGCGCCACCAGAACGGGTACGTCTTCCGCAGCCCGTCGGCCACGCTCACCTTCAACCCGGTCGACCCGGTGCGGCAACTCCTCGCCCATGGCGGGGACGTCCGCCTGGAGGGCGGCGACCTGGTCGCGTACGGCACGCTGAACGAGGGCGACACCGGCGGGGTGGTGCTGGAGACGGCCGGCGAGGAGCCGCGGATCATCTCGCCGGACGAGGTCCAGGGCATGTTCGAGTGGACCCGGGACTACTGGCGGCGCTGGGTCGAACGGTCCCGCTACACCGGCCGGTGGCGGGAGATGGTCGAGCGCTCAGCCATCACGTTGAAACTCATGACGTACGCGCCGACCGGCGCGATGATCGCCGCGCCCACCGCCGCGCTGCCCGAGCTGGTCGGCGGTTCCCGCAACTGGGACTACCGCTACACCTGGGTCCGCGACACCTCGTTCTCGGTGCACGCGCTGCTCGGCCTCGGCTTCACCGAGGAGGTCAGCCGGTACATGGAGTGGCTGGACGAGCGGATCCGCGAGGCCGGCGACCAGCAGGACCCGCTGAAGATCATGTACCGGGTGGACGGCTCCTCCGACCTGCACGAGGAGGTGCTCGACCACCTGGAGGGCTACCGCGGCTCCCGCCCGGTGCGGATCGGCAACGGCGCCGCCGACCAGCTCCAGCTCGACATCCACGGCGAGGCGCTCTACGCCATGCACCTCGCCGACGAGCAGGGCATCCGGGTGTCGCACCAGGTGTGGAAGAGCACCGTACGGCTGGTCGACTGGCTCTGCCACCACTGGGACCAACCCGACGCCGGCATCTGGGAGAGCCGCCACCACCCCCGCAACTACACGTTCGGCCGGGTGATGTCCTGGGTGGCGCTGGACCGCGCCATCCGGCTGGCCACCCGCACCGGCCGCCCCGGGGACATGACCTGCTGGACCGATCAGCGCAACCGGATCTACGACCAGGTGATGGCCCGCGGTTACCACCGGGAACGCGGCAGTTTCGTGCAGGCGTACGACGAGAACGTGCTGGACGCCGCGCTGCTGGCCATGCCGGCGGTGGGGTTCGTGACGCCGAGCGACCCGCTGTGGAAGTCCACCCTGGCGTCGATCGAGCGGGACCTGGTCTCCGACAGCCTGGTCCACCGGTACGACCCGGTGCACTCCCCCGACGGCCTGCCCGGCCACGAGGGCACCTTCAACATGTGCACCTTCTGGTACGTCGAGGCGCTGGCGCGTACCGGCCGGCTGGACGACGCCCGGCTCACCTTCGAGAAGATGTTCACCTTCAGCAACCACCTCGGCCTGTACGCCGAGGAGATCGCCTCGACCGGTGAGCAGATCGGCAACTACCCGCAGGCGTTCAGCCACCTGTCCCTGATCAACTCGGCGCTGGCGCTGAACGACCTCCTGGACGCCGAGGCCGACGCCCGCCGCCGCCGGTAGCCGTCCCGCCGACCCCGGCCGGCGCACCGTCATCGGCGAGCCTGGACGCGCCGTTCGGGCCCTCGTTTGCGGCGACGCCGGCCTGGGCACAGCACGACGATGGCCGATCCGGAGCTTCGACCGTCCGTTGTGGAGTTTCACCGCTCGCCCCCTCGGTACTGGAAGCTGGCGGTCGTCCTGTTCGCCGGCGCGGCGCTGCTGGCCGGCTACGCGGCATTCACCGGTGAGCCGTGGTGGCAGGTGTTCGTGCGGTTCGGCCTGATCGGCGTCGGTGTCGGGGTCGGGACCCGCTGGGCGGTGCGCCGCGAGGCCCGCCTGCCGCTGCGGTTGACCGACCGGGCGCTGGAGCTGACCGGCCCGGACGGTACGACGCTGGCGATCGACTGGACGAACCTGGCGCGCGCCCGGGTGCAGGGCCGCCTCGATCGACGACTGGTCGTCGAACCGGTCGATCCGCAGCTCACCCGGCCGCCGATGCGGCCGAACCAGTGGGCGGCATCCGGGCAGCGCCGGCCGTACGCGCTGACCGTCCGGCTGGACCGGATGACGCCCGGCATCGATCGCCTGCGCGACGAACTGGCCCGGCGGCTGCCCCCGACGGCATCCTGACCCGCCGGCCGGGCCGGTTCCCCCGGTGCCGGAGCGGCGACGTCACCACGGGCATGGGGTGACGGTGAGGTGTGCGGAGAGCGCGCGGAGGAAGTCGGGCGCGTCGAAGATCGCCCCGGCGGAGGCGACGCCGCTCGTCCGGGTCCGACCATCGAGGATCCGGCCGACCGCCTCGACCGCCAGCGGCGCGCTCACGGCGTAGATGTCCCGACCTGTGGCGGTGACGCGCCGTTCCGCGCCGCCGGAGCGCACCAGGACGTCGACGGTGAAGGTCTGCGCCGAGCGGCCCCGCTCGTCGGCCGCGGTGGGACCCGAGGTGGCGGGGTCCGCCAGGTCCTGCGCCGCCTCGACGGTCAGGTAGGTGCGTACCTCGGGGACGGCCAGGTGGCTGGGCACGGTGACCACGTCCGCCATGGTGAACTCGCCGAAAACCGCCCGGCGGCCCAACGGCGCCGGAAAGTCCCACCCCAGGATGGGCAGGTCGCCCCCGACGTACTCGATCCGGCCGCCGGTGTGGCGGACCCGGCGGCCGTCGCGCCGCCGCCGGGAGACGGCCCCGGCGGCCAGCGTCCCGGCCGTGGGGTGCCAGCTGCTCAGCCCGTACGCGACGTGCGCCTCCTCGGCCAAAGTTCAGCCGGCGTTGACAGCGTTAGGCGGGAGTACGCAGTATGCGCTGGATCGTCTTCCAGTTGCGCGTTGTCACCCGCTGACCGGTCTCGCGCTCGACCAGTGGCCCCGCCGTCCCAGGTCGTCCCCCGACGAGCCGCGTCACGCTGAACACGTCCGGTCCTGCCGCGGCGAACACGTCCACGTCGCCGCGCGGCGACGTCATGGGCAGCGCGCCGCGCCAAGGGGTGGACCACGGCAGGAATGTCACGCACTGTTCGTGTACGTCGGCGCCCCCTACGGCCGAGAAGGGATCCTTCTCGACCAAGCCGGCCAAGTGCTCGACGGTCCGGATCTGGTTGGCTCCGGTCGCCCAACCGTCATGGGATGGCGTGCACCTCACGCGCTCCGTACCCTGACGGCAGGCCCTCGGCAAGCTCGAGGGACGGCTCTCGTAGACATCGTTGCTGTCACCGCCCCGGGAAGCGATCTTCTCGGGGCCGGTTTCACTGCTGGTGAAGGGTGGGCGCGGCAGGTTTCGAACCTGCGACCCCTCGCTTGTAAGGCGAGTGCTCTCCCACTGAGCTACGCGCCCGGAACGCCCCGTACGAGCGGGCCGGAGGTGGGCAAGCTTACCTGCCGGCCTCCGACCCGGTCGAACGAGTACGGCTCAGGCCGCGACCGCGTCGGCCAGCGCCTTGCGCCAGCCCTGCTGGTCCCGGGCCTCGCCGGGCATGTTCATCTCGGCGAACCGGACCACGCCGGCCTTGTCGATGACGAAGGTGCCCCGGTTGGCGATGCCGGCGACGTCGTTGAACACGCCGTACGCCTGGGCGACCGCGCCGTGCGGCCAGAAGTCGGCCAGCAGCGGGAACTGGTAGCCCTCCTGCTCGGCCCAGATCTTGTGGCTGTAGACCGAGTCCACGCTGACGGTCAGCACCTGGACGTCGTCGTTGACGTACTCGTTGAGGTTGTCCCGCACCTCGCAGAGCTCGCCCTGGCAGACGCCGGTGAAGGCGAGCGGGTAGAAGACGAGCAGCACGGTGCGGTTGCCGCGGAAGTCCGAGAGTCGGACCTCCTGGTTGTTCTGGTCCTTGAGGATGAAGTCCGGCGCCTCGGCGCCAACCTCGATCGGCATGCAAGCTCCTCGGGAGTTCGAGTCTCGACGGCGACAGCCTGCCACACCCGACGGCGGTCGCCGCCGGGTCGGGGAAGCTTCCGGCTACTTCTTGTTCTTCGACCCCCGACGCAGCACCAGGCGGGCGCCGCTCCAGTCCCGGCCGGCATTGATGGTCGAGGTCTGCTGGAGCCCAGCGGTCTGCGCCGACTCGGCGATCTCGCTCGGCTCGACGTGGCCGTCCCGGCCGGCCTTGGGGGTCAGCAGCCACACGACACCGGCGTCCGCCAGCGGGCCGAGGGCATCGACGAGGAGCTCGAAGAGGTCACCGTCGCCCTCGCGGTACCAGATCAGCACCGCGTCGACCACCTCGTCGGTGTCCTCGTCGACCAGGTCTCCTCCACAGCGGTCGGTCAGGGCGTCCCGGAGTTCCTGGTCGACGTCGTCGTCGTACCCGATCTCCATGACGACCATCCCCGGCTCGAGTCCGAACCGGTCCGCCAGGACACGTACCCCGTCGGCGGCCTGACCAGCGGTCGCGCTCACTGTCGCATGCCTCCTCATCTCATCCCTGCTCGCGGCGTCGCGCCGACGCCGTCCGGCAAAGTCCACACACTGTTGCCGCCCCGCGCAAGTGGCGCACCGGGTGGAACGGAATTTACCGTGCCAGCAGCGTACGGGCACCCTGGGTAATGGCATCCTCCGAGACCAGAACCTGACGTGCCGCCGGACCTAATGGTACAAACGAGTCAACTGCGGCCACTCGCCGCGCCGCGCCCACATATCCGGCGTCCACCAGCGCCGCGATGATCCCCTCGCCCACCCCGCCGGAACGGCGCGTCTCGTCCACCACCAGCACCCGGCCGGTCGCCGACGCCTCCCGGATCAGGTCCGCCACCGGCAGCGGCGCCAGCCAGCGCAGGTCCACCACCCGGGTGCCGATCCCCTCGTCGGCCAGGGTGGCGGCGGCCCGCAGCGAGAGCCGTACCCCGTTACCGAAGGTGAGGATCGTGACGTCCTCGGCCGACCCGACGCCGTAGACCCGGGCCCGGCCGATCGGCACGTGGCCGGCTGCCCACCCGCCCGGCTCGGCGTACTCGGCCTGCCACTCGCCGTCGCCCGGCGCGTACAGGTCGCGGGTGTGGTAAAGCGCGATCGGCTCCAGGAACACGCACACGCTGCCATCCACCGCCGCGCTGGCCAGGCAGGTCCGCAGCATGGCCGCGGCGTCGTCCGGCCGGGCCGGCACCGCGACCACCAGGCCCGGCACGTCCCGGAGTACGGCCACCGAGTTGTCGTTGTGAAAGTGCCCCCCGAACCCCTCCTGGTACGCCAGCCCCGGCACCCGGACCACCATCGGGTTGCGGAACGCCCCGGCCGAGAAGAACTGCATGCTGGCCGCCTCGCCGCGCAGCTGGTCCTCGGCGTTGTGCAGGTACGCCAGGTACTGGATCTCCGGCACCGGCAGCAGCCCGGCCAGCCCCGCGCCCAGCCCCAGCCCGAGCACCGAGGTCTCGTCCAGCAGGGTGTCGAAGACCCGGGCCGGGCCGAACCGCTCCCGCAGCCCCTTGGTGACCCCGTACACCCCGCCCTTGGCCGCCACGTCCTCGCCGAAGACCGCCATCCCGGGGTGCTCCAGCATGCCGTCGGCGAGCGCCGCGTTGATGCTCTGCGCCAGGGTGAGCGGGCCGGCCAGCTCCGGCGGCTTCCCGCCGAACAGCTCGGCCCGGGCGCCCGCGTCGGGCCCGGCGGCCCGGGCGCCCGACTCCGCCACCGCGGTGGAGACCCGCAGCGGCCGGCGCGGCGCCAGCGGCGCCACCACCTCGGCCGGGCTGTCCAGCTTCGGCTCGGCCAGCACCTCCTCGGCCAACCGGCGCACCTGCCAGCCCCGCTCGTCGTACCGGGCGAGCAGCTCCTCGCCGGTCGCCGTACCCGACTCGACCAGCAGCCGGGCGGTGGCCAACAGCGGATCGCGGGCCTCGGCGGCGGCGATCTCGGCCGCGCTCCGGTACGCCGACTCGGCGTCCGCGCCGGCGTGCCCGAGCAGCCGTACCGTCCGCAGGTGCAGCACCGCGGGGCGGCGGTGCCGGCGCACCCAGGCCGCCGCCTCCACGGACGCGGCGTACGTGCCGGCCGGGTCGGACCCGTCGGCGGAGAAGTACCGCAGGCCGGGGCGGGCCCGCAGCGTCCGCTCGACCCAGCCCTCCGGCGAGCGGACGCTGATTCCCAGCCCGTTGTCCTCGCAGACGAACAGCACCGGGATGCGCAGCCCGGTGTGGTCGTACCAGCCGGCGGTGTTCAGGGCGGCGGTCGCGCTGGCGTGGTTGACCGAGGCGTCGCCGAAGGAGCAGACCACGATCGCGTCGCGCGGCCAGGGCGGGCGGGGTTCGCCGTCGCGGCGGCCGGCGGTGTCCAGCCGGCGCAGTCGCTCCAGCGCCAGGCCGAGCCCGACCGCGCGGGGCAGGTGCGAGGCGATCGTCGAGGTGGTCGGCACGACGGCCAGGTCCGCTCGGCCGAACACCTTGTGCCGGCCCCCGGCGATCGGCTCCCGGGCGGAGGCGACCATCCCCCGCAGCACGTCCCGGGCGGCATCGGTGAAGGCGTCCTCCGGCCCGGTCGGATGAGCCGCATCCGCACCGGCGACCGACTCCGCATCGGCGCCGGGCTCCGGGCCGGCGGCCGGCTCGACCGGGATCGGCTCGGTCACCCCGTCGGCGCCGACCTGGTACGCGGCCCGCCCGGTCGAGGGCGCGGGCGAGGCCGGGGCGACGGCCGTCGATCCCACCGTGGATTCCGGCGTACCGGCGCCGTCCGGCTCCCCGCGGGGCCCGGCCGGAGCGTGGGCGGCGACGCCCGGGACGGCATCCGTCCCGCCAGCCGCGCCCGGACCGGCATCCCGGCCGCCCCGGGCGGCATCCGCGTCGGCGGACCGTTCGGCGCCGCCTGGCGGATCGGCGTCGGGGAACTCGCCCGCGGCCTGGGCGGCGCGCAGGCAGTAGAACGCGCCGGAGCGGTAGTGCAACAGGGCCGGGTCGGTGGGCCGGAGGGCGGCGGCGACCGCGGCGTTGGCCTCGTGGCCGGCGGAGCCGATCGTGTAGTACCCCTCGTCGAAGCTGCGCAGCCAGCGCCCGGCCAGGTCCAGCTGGCGGCTGGTGACCTGGGCGTCGAAGACGGCGAGCAGCTGCCGCCCGGTCAGCTCACGGTGGGCCGGGGGGTCACCCCGCAGCTCGGGTCCGGGCAGCGCCCCCAGGGTCTCCCGGAACCGGTCGTCGAGATCTTGCGGGCTGGTCACGTCCGACAGCATTACCGACGAAGGGCCGAGTCGCCCAGTCAGACACGATTCACCCGGCCGCCGTCACGCCGGGTCGCACTCCGCCGGGCAGCCGCCGTCCGAAATCTTCCACACCAGCTCGCGCAGGGTGTCCAGCTCGTCCGGGCGGAGCCCGGCCAGCAGCCGGGAGTCGGACAACACCTCACGCACCCGCGCGCGCGTCCGGCGACCGGCCTCGGTGACCACCAACGTCTTCTGCCGACGGTCGGCCCGGTCCACCCGCCGCTCGACCAGCCCGGCCTGCTCCAGCTTGTCGACCAGGGCGGTCACGTTGGACCGGTCGCAACCCAGCTGCTCGGCCAGGTCGCGGGTCGGCAGCGGGTGCTCCGGGTCCAGCTCGGCGAGCGCGCGGGCGACGGCCGGGGTCAGGCCCAGCTCGACCACGCCGGCGTCCTGGTGGTGCCGCAGGGCGGCGGCGAGGTGCAGGAGCCGGCCCACCACCTCGCCGGCGACCTCCGGGCGGTCGCCCGGGTCGGCCCCGGAGGGCCGTGGGCTCCGCGTCATCCCGCCAGCGTACGTCGATCATCCCGGCCCGGGTGGCCACGCCGCCGCGCACCCGGGGGCGCTCCGGCCGGTGGGCCCGGCGCGCGGGATCAGCCGGGGAGGAAGGAGAAGCGGACCTGGCGGTCCGGGTTGTCGCCATTGGGGTCGACCAGGCAGATCGACTGCCAGGTGCCGAGCTGGAGCCGCCCGCCGAGCACCGGCAGCGTCGCGTACGGCGGGACGAAGGCCGGCAGCACGTGGTCGCGCCCGTGGCCGGGCGAGCCGTGCCGGTGCCGCCACCGGTCGTCGGTGGGCAGCAGGTCGTCGAGCGCCCGGAGCAGGTCGTCGTCGGAGCCGGCGCCGGTCTCGATGATCGCCAGCCCGGCGGTGGCGTGCGGCACGAAGACGTGCAGCAGGCCGTCGCCCTGGCCGGAGACGAACCGCTCGGCCTCGGCGGTGATGTCCCGGACGGTCGGCCGGGACCCGGTCCGGACGGTGATCACCTCACTGCGCATACGGCGCATTCTGCCGCATCGGCTCAGCAACCGCCGCCGCTGCCGCCGTCACTCCCCGTCCGACGGGCCGCCGTGATCCGGCTGGCCCGGGGCAGCGGAAAGTTACCGATGGGTACCTGTGTTGAGCGTCGCGCTGGGGGGACCTGGACGTGACGGCGACGCCCACCAGGGGGCAGGATGGTGCTAGAGACCTATCCCACACACCAACCGAGGGAACGCCTGTGGCTACGGAACGCAAGCGCCCGGTGATCACCGCTGGTCTGCCGAGCCAGCTTCCGGACATCGACCCCGAAGAGACCGGCGAATGGGTCGAGTCGCTCGACGGCGTGATCGACGAGCGCGGCACCAAGCGCGCCCGCTACGTCATGTTGCGCCTGCTGGAGCGGGCCCGGGAGCGCCAGGTCGGGGTGCCGTCGCTGACCACCACCGACTACATCAACACCATCACCCCGGAGCAGGAGCCCTGGTTCCCCGGTGACGAGCACGTCGAGCGGCGGATCCGGGCGTACGTCCGGTGGAACGCCGCGATGCTGGTGCACCGGGCCCAGCGCCCGGAGATCGGCGTCGGCGGGCACATCTCCACCTTCGCCAGCTCCGCCTCGCTCTACGAGGTGGGCTTCAACCACTTCTTCCGGGGCAAGAACCACCCGGGTGGCGGCGACCACATCTTCTACCAGGGCCACGCCTCCCCCGGCATGTACGCGCGGGCGTTCCTGGAGGGCCGGCTCTCCGAGGACCAGCTGGACGGGTTCCGGCAGGAGCTGTCGCACCCCGGCGGCGGGCTGCCGTCGTACCCGCACCCGCGGCTGATGCCGGACTTCTGGGAGTTCCCCACCGTCTCCATGGGTCTCGGCGGCCTGAACGCCATCTACCAGGCGCGGTTCAACCGCTACCTGCAGCACCGGGGCATCAAGGACACCTCCGACCAGCACGTCTGGGCGTTCCTGGGCGACGGCGAGATGGACGAGCCGGAGACGCTCGGCGCGATCGGGGTGGCCGCCCGCGAGGAGCTGGACAACCTCACCTTCGTGATCAACTGCAACCTGCAGCGGCTGGACGGGCCGGTGCGCGGCAACGGCAAGGTCATGCAGGAGCTGGAGGCGTTCTTCCGGGGCGCCGGCTGGAACGTGATCAAGGTGGTCTGGGGCCGCGAGTGGGACCCGCTGCTCGCCGCGGACACCGACGGCGCGCTGGTCAACCTGATGAACACCACCCCCGACGGTGACTACCAGACCTACAAGGCGGAGTCCGGGGCGTACGTCCGGGAGCACTTCTTCGGCCGCGACCAGCGGACCCGCAAGATGGTCGAGCAGCTGAGCGACGACGAGATCTGGAACCTCAAGCGGGGCGGCCACGACTACCGCAAGCTCTACGCGGCGTACAAGGCGGCGACCGAGCACACCGGGCAGCCGACGGTCATCCTGGCCAAGACGATCAAGGGTTGGACGCTCGGCTCGCACTTCGAGGGCCGCAACGCCACCCACCAGATGAAGAAGCTGACGCTGGAGGATTTGAAGACCTTCCGCGACCGCCTCTACCTGGACATCCCGGACAAGGCGCTGGAGGACAACCCCTACCTGCCGCCGTACTTCACCCCGGGTGAGAAGTCCGACGAGATCGCGTACCTCAAGGAGCGGCGCCAGCAGCTCGGCGGCTACCTGCCGTCCCGGCGGACCAGCACCAAGCGGCTGACCATCCCCGGCCCGGAGCGGTTCGCCGACGTCAAGCGCGGCTCGGGCAAGCAGAAGGTGGCCACCACGATGGCCTTCGTCCGCCTGCTCAAGGACATCATGAAGGACAAGGAGTTCGGCAAGCGCTGGGTGCCGATCATCCCGGACGAGGCCCGCACCTTCGGGCTGGACTCGATCTTCCCGACCGCGAAGATCTACTCCCCGCACGGCCAGCGGTACACCTCGGTGGACCGGGAGCTGTTCCTGTCGTACAAGGAGTCGACGGCCGGGCAGATCCTGCACGAGGGGATCAACGAGGCCGGCTCGGTCGCCTCGTTCACCGCCGCCGGGTCGGCGTACGCCACGCACGACGAGCCGATGATCCCGATGTACATCTTCTACTCGATGTTCGGGTTCCAGCGCACCGCCGACGGGCTGTGGGCGGCGGCCGACCAGATGGCCCGCGGCTTCCTGCTCGGCGCCACCGCCGGGCGGACCACGCTCAACGGTGAGGGCCTGCAGCACGAGGACGGCCACTCGCTGCTGATCGCCGCCACCAACCCGGCGGTGGTCGCGTACGACCCGGCGTTCTCCTTCGAGATCGCGCACATCATGGAGACCGGCCTGCACCGGATGTACGGCGACGCGCAGGAGAACGTCTTCTACTACCTCACCGTCTACAACGAGCCGATCCTGCAGCCGGCCGAGCCGGAGGGCGTGGACGTCGAGGGCATCGTCAAGGGCATCCACCGGTACTCCCCCGCGCCGCAGGTGGACGGGGACGCGCCGCGGGCGAACATCCTCGCCTCCGGCACCGGGATGCAGTGGGCGCTCAAGGCGCAGCAGCTGCTCGCGCAGGACTGGGGGGTGGCCGCCGACGTCTGGTCGGTGACCTCCTGGACGGAGCTGCGCCGCGACGCGGTCGAGTGCGAGGAGCACAACCTGCTGCACCCGGGCAGCGAGCCGCGGGTGCCGTACCTCCAGCAGAAGCTGGCCGACGCGGACGGCCCGAAGGTCGCGGTCAGCGACTGGATGCGGGCGGTGCCGGATCTGATCGCCCGCTGGGTGCCCGGTGACTACACCTCGCTCGGCACCGACGGCTTCGGCATGTCGGACACCCGGCACGCGCTGCGCCGGCACTTCCACGTGGACGCCGAGTCGATCGCGGTGGCCACGCTGCGCCAGCTCGCGCTGCGCGGCACGGTGCCGGCGAACGTGCCGGCCGAGGCGGCCAAGAAGTACGCCATCGACGACGTGAACGCCGCCCCGGTCGGCGAGACCGGCGGCGACAGCTAGTCCCCGCGTACGCGACAGAGGGCCCGGCGCACCATGCGCCGGGCCCTTCGTCAATGCCGTACGCCAAGCGGCGGTGGCCGGCGTCCCTGGCGGGGAGGCCGGGCCACCGCCGTCGCGGGTGGCGCCAGGACGTGGCCGGTCAGCCGACGGCGGCCAGATCGGTGAGCCGGGCCAGCGAGTCCTCCAGGTCGGCGCCGACCCGACGCAGTCCGAGCCGCAGCATGGCGGCCTTGACCGGACCGGCCGGCCAGCGGACCACGATCAGCCGGACGATGGTGCCGCCCTCCTCCTCGTCGGCGGTGAGCTGGACGTAAATTTCGGTACGGGCCTCGGCTCGGGCGCCGGCCCCCTTGGCCCGTTCCCGCCAGCCGATCAGGCCCGGTTCCTGGTAGGCGATCACCTCGGCCTCGTGCGCCGAGCCACGCCCGGCCTGGACCAGCTGTCGCCGCCCGAAGCCCTCTCCGGAGAGGACCTCGGCCGCGCGGACCCCGGCCAGCCAGGCCGGCAGCTGCTCGGCCCGCTGGACGACGTCCCAGACCACTTCCACCGGCGCCATCACGTGCGCACTGCGTTCCACGAGGATCATTTCCGTCTTCCCCCACTGAGGACATCCGCGATATTCCGCACTGTATGCGCAAAATTGGACGTACCAGGACGTGTTCGGTAAAGACACGCCGAAAAGCCTTGCGCCCCGATCGCCGTCGGCCTATGGCGCACGGCGGGTCAGCGTCCGAGAGCCCCGAGCACGCTTCGCGTTTCGGGAGGGCCCATGACCACCACTCCGCCGCCCGACTTCCCGCCCGGATTCCGCTGGGGAGTCTCCACCTCCGCGTACCAGCTCGAGGGCGGCGCCGACGCGGACGGGCGGGGACCCTCCATCTGGGACACCTTCGCGCACACCCCCGGCCGGGTCGCCGACGGCAGCACCGGCGACGTGGCCTGCGACCACTACCACCGCTCGGGCGAGGACGTCGCGCTGCTGGCCGCGCTCGGCGCCGCTGGCCGCGGTGCTGGCCAACCCGCTCGCCGGGGCGCTGTCCGACCGGACCTGCCCGCGGCTGGCCGGCCGCGACTGGGGCCGCCGGCGACGCCGCGTCCTGCCCGCACTTTCCGAGAAAGCGTGCTCATTCGGGGCCGGATAGGCACGCTTTCCCGGAAAGTGCGCGATCACCGGGGTGGGGGTGGGGTGGGGTGCGGAAAGCGCTGGCCGGTCGCCGTAGGGTGGGGGGCGTGACGGTACGTGTGCGATTCGCCCCCTCCCCGACCGGTATGTTCCACGTCGGCGGCGCCCGCTCGGCGCTGCAGAACTGGATCTACGCCAAGCAGCAGGGCGGGGTGTTCGTGCTGCGCATCGAGGACACCGACGCGGCCCGCAACAAGCCCGAGTGGACCGAGGGCATCCTGTCCGCGCTGGACTGGATCGGCATCGAGCGGGGCAGCTACGAGGGCCCGCACTTCCAGTCGGAGAACGCCGGTGAGCACCGCGCCGCCGCGCAGCGGCTGCACGAGGGCGGCCGGGCGTACTACTGCGACTGCACCCGGGAGGCCGTCCAGGCCCGCACCGGCTCGCAGTACCAGGGCTACGACGGCTTCTGCCGCGACCGCGGCCTCGAGCCCGGCGAGGGTCGGGCGCTGCGCTTCCGTACGCCCGACACCGGCGAGACCGTGGTGGTCGACCTGGTCCGCGGCGAGCCGACGTTCGAGAACAAGCTGATCGAGGACTTCGTCATCGCCCGGGGCGACGGTTCCCCGGTGTTCCTCCTGGCCAACGTGGTCGACGACATGACCATGGGGATCACCCACGTGATCCGGGCCGAGGAGCACCTGCCGAACACCCCCAAGCAGCAGCTGCTCTGGGACGCGCTCGGCGTCAAGCCGCCGATCTGGGCGCACGTGCCGGTGGTGGTCAACGAGAAGCGGCAGAAGCTCTCCAAGCGGCGCGACAAGGTGGCCCTGGAGGCGTACAAGGACGAGGGCTACCTCGCCGCCGCGATGCGCAACTACCTGATGCTGCTGGGTTGGGCGCCGTCCGCCGACCGGGAGATCGTGCCCTGGTCGGTGATCGAGGAGGAGTTCCGGCTGGAGGAGGTCAACCCCTCCCCCGCCTTCTTCGACGAGAAGAAGCTGCGCGCGTTCAACGGCGAGTACATCCGGGCGCTGCCGGTGGACGAGTTCGTCGCGGCCTGCCAGCCGTGGCTGACCGGCACGGACACCATCGCCCCGCCGCCGTGGCAGCCCGAGGAGTTCGACGCGGACGCGTTCGCCGCGGTGGCGCCGCTGGCGCAGACCCGGATCGCGGTGCTCAGCGAGATCGTGCCGAACGTCGACTTCCTCTTCCTGGCCGACCCGCTGATCGACGAGGCCGCCTGGGCCAAGGCGATGAAGGAGGGCGCCGCCGAGCTGCTGGACGCGGCGATCGAGGCGTACCAGGCGGTCGGGTCCTGGGACGCCGAGACGCTGAAGGCCACGCTGGAGGCGGTGGGCGCCGAGCGCGGGCTCAAGCTGGGCAAGGCGCAGGCGCCGGTCCGGGTCGCGGTGACCGGCCGCACCGTCGGGCTGCCGCTGTTCGAGTCGCTGGAGGTGCTCGGCCGCGAGCGCACCCTGACCCGGTTGCGCGCCGCCCGGCTCCGGCTCTTCTGAGGGGTACGCGTCAAAGAGGGCCCGCCGGCGATCCGGCGGGCCCTTCGACGTACGCGGGTCAGCGCGGGGAGGAGCGGCGCCGGCGCAGCAACAGGCCGGCGGCGAGCGCGGCCAGCACCACCAGCGCGCCGACCACCCACAGCCAGCCTCGACCGCCCTCGTCCCGGCCGGCCACCGGCACGGCCGAGGCGGATCCGGCCGGCGTGGACGAGCCGGCGCCGGGGGCGGCGGTGGCCTGGGTGCCGGCGGCCGTCGGGGTGGCGGGAGGCGTCGGCGGCGGGGTGGCGGGAGGGGTGGCCGCGGGGGTCGGCGGCTGGGCGGCGGTGCCGGTGGTCAGGGTGAAGCGCACCTCGCCCTTGACCGGGTGCCCGTCGCTGGACGCCACCCGGTACCCGACGATGTAGAGGCCGGCCTTGCCGGGCCGGAACGGCACGTGCACCCGGTCGCCGGTCACCCGGGGCGGGCCGCCGACCGCCGGCACATTGTCCGGCCCCATGACGGTGACCGTCGTGGTGGCCGGGTTCGGCGCGGCCAGGAAGCGCAGCTCGATCCGGGCGGGTGCGGCCGCCACCCGGGCCCCGTCGGCCGGGTTGCTGCCGGTCAGCGAGTTGTGCGCGTACGCCGGCCCGGCTGACAACAAGGACACACCGAGCGCCACGCCCATAACGGCTGGCACCGTACGCCCCAATCGTGCGACCCTGCCCCCCATGAAGTCCTCCGTAACGGTACGATCCGCCCGCTGATCGAGCGGCTGATCGTTAGTCGGCCGGAGATAGCAGATAGTTCCAATTGGTGTTCCGACAGCTGCAACCTTGCGACGTTCCGCGGAGTCTTTCAGGTGAGGTCCCGGCCAGCCGGCAGCTCACCGCAGTCACCAACCCGACGCGTGACCTGCAGCACAGCCATCCATCGATACGGGGCGAGGAGGCGGCGATGGTCGTAGGGGTGGGGCGCCTGCTCGGCGCGGTCGCCACGGTGCTGGTGGGGGTGCTGCTCACCGTCGGCACGGGCACGGCGGCACAGGCGGGACGGGCCGCGCCGAAGCCGCCGCCCGCCGGGGTGGACATCACCGGTGACGGGCTGACCGAGCCGCTGCGGCTGCGGTCCGACAGCCAGCCGTCGGCGGTGCTCGAGGTGCTCGACCAGGTCAACTGGTTCGGGCGTACCGGGATCGGCGCGCCGACCGGGCCGGAGACTCCGGATCTCGGCCCGCGGTACACGGTGGTGGTGCTCGCCGGCGAGACGCCGAAGCAGCGCTACGACCTCTACCCGCTGGCCACCGGCGGCCCGCGCGTCTTCCGGCCGGCCAAGCAGCCGGACGGCCACGCCACCAAGGCGGGCTGGTTCCTCGGCCGGCTCACCATGTCCGAGGCGCTGCGCACCGCCGGGGTGCCGCTGGAGCGGCAGTTCGACACGGTCAGCGGTGGGGCCGGCGGTGGCGAGCGGGTCATCCCGCAGGACTCGCTGCACCCGGGTGACGACATCGGCTCGGCCGTCGGCGAGCTGCAGCGGCTGCTGCTGCTCAACGTGGGCGTGGTGCTGGTGATCACCTCCGGGCTGGCCGGGATCGCCCTGCTGGTCCGCCGCCGCACCCGCTGACCACACCGCCGGTCGGGCGCGGCCCGTCGCGCCAATTGATTCAGACCTCCAGGACGACCTTGCCGCGGACGTGCCCGGCCTCCACCAGGCGGTGCGCGTCCGCGGCCTCGTCCAGCGGGAAGGTCCGCTCCACGTGCACGGTCAGCCGGCCGGCGTCGACCAGGCCGGCGAGCGCCCCCAGGTCCTGGGTGGACGGCCGGACGAACAGGTAGCTGCCGCCCAGCCGGGTGACGTGCTCCGGGTCCGCGGTGGAGATCAGTCGGGCCGGGCGCTCCAGCAGCGCGGCCGAGACGTCCAGGGCGTCCCCGCCGAACAGGTCGAGCGCCACGTCCACGCCGTCGGGCGCGATCGCCCGGACCCGGTCGGCCAGGCCGTCGCCGTAGCTCACCGGCTCCGCGCCGAGCGAGCGGACGAAGTCGTGGTTGGCCTCGCTCGCCGTACCGATCACCCGGTGCGCGCCGAGCGCCCGGGCGACCTGCACCGCCAGGTGACCGACGCCGCCGGACGCGCCGTGCACCAGCACCGTGTCGCCGGCGCCGGTGCGGGCCAGCTGAAGGGCCTGGTACGCGGTCAGCCCCGCCAGCGGCAGCCCGGCCGCCTGCGCCCAGGACGCCTGGGCGGGCTTGTCGGCCAGGCAGCGTTCCGGGGCCGGGACCAGCTCGGCGTAGGTGCCGTACTGGACGTGGTCGCGGCGGACGTAGCCGATCACCTCGTCGCCCACCGCGAACCCGGTCACCGCCGGCCCGGCGCCGACCACCTCGCCGGCCGCGTCCCAGCCCGGCACCAGCGGGAAGTGCCCGGGGATGGCCGAGGCCAGGTGCCCCGCCCGGACCTTCCAGTCGACCGGGTTGACCCCGGCGGCGCGGACCCGGACCAGCACCGTGTCCGGCCCGACGGGCGGGTCGGGCAGCTCCCGCGGGGTGAGCAGCTCGGCCGGGCCGTACTCGTCGATCGCGATCGCCTTCACATCTCCCACGCTAGCCGTCCGACGGCGGTCAGGTGGTCAGCACCAGCGCTGCGGTGGCCGTTCCCGCCGGACCGGACGGCGGCGCGGCCGGACCGGGCCGTGCCGGTGGGCGCCGGCCCAACCGGCCAGGTCGCTGTGGCAGCCCCGGCCGGCCCGACCGGGCTGGGCCGGCTCCTGCCCGGGCTCGCCGCCCTCGGCGGACCGGGCACGCCGGCCCGGCTCGGGGGTGGCGGACCCGCTCGCGGCGCACTCCGCCGCGGTGGGCTCGCCGGCCCGCGGGCGGGGCACCACGTCGTCGGGACGCTCGGGCGCCCGGCCGGCCGGCTCGGACGGGGCGGCCAACCGGCGGTGCGGCCGGCCGGAGCCCTGGTGGTCGTGGTGGCCCAGGCGGCAGGGCTCGCCCTGGGCGCAGCCGTGCTCGGCCTCCCCGTGCGCCATGCCGGTCTCCTCACGCTCGCGTCGCGCGCCGGGAGGTCGCCCCGGCGGCAGTGCCACCGTACTGGCCGGCACCGACAGGGCGTGCAGCCGGACCCGCGGCCGGGACCCGGACCACCGGGGTCGCCCCGACCCGCACCTGGATGGCCTGTTCGGGACGTGTCAGGCTGGACCGGTGAGCGAGCCGGGCGGGATCGAGCTGTCGGCCACCCTGCGCCGGATCGAGCGGGCGGCGGGGGCGTTGGCGACCGCCAGCGTGGCCCGGATGGACGACACCCTCCCCTGGTTCCGTGAGCTGCCGGCCGACCAGCGCTCCTGGGTCATGCTGGTGGCGCAGGCCGGCGCGCGGTCCCTGGTGCAGTGGCTGCGCTCCGGCGGCGGCTCGGCGGACAGCACCCAGGAGGTCTCCGACGAGGTGTTCGCCACCGCCCCGCAGGCGCTGGCCCGCTCGATCAGCCTGCAGCAGACCGTGGCGTTGATCAAGGTGACCATCGACGTGGTCGAGGAGCAGGTCTCCCAGCTGGCCGCCGAGGGCGAGGAGCAGCAGCTGCGCGAGGCGGTGCTGCGCTTCTCCCGGGAGATCGCCTTCGCCGCCGCCCGGGTGTACGCCCGGGCCGCCGAGTCCCGCGGCTCGTGGGACGCGCGACTGCAGGCGCTGCTGGTGGACGCGCTGCTGCGCGGCGACTCCCCGGACGTGCTGGCCAGCCGGGCCGCCGCGCTGGGCTGGGCGGACGCGCCGCCGGTCGCGGTGGCGGTGGGCCGCTCGCCCGGCGGGGAGGTGGCCGCCGTGCTGCACACCGTCTACCGGCAGGCCCGGCGGATCGGGGTGGAGGTGATCGGCGGCGTGCACGGCGACCGCCTGGTGGTGGTGTTCGGCGGGGCGGCGGACCCGCTGGCCGCCACCGAGAAGCTGCTCACCGCCTTCGGCGACGGGCCGGTGGTGGTCGGGCCGGCCGTACCCAGCCTGGACGAGGCGACCGACTCGGCGCGGGCCGCGCTGGCCGGCTTCCGCGCCGCGCCCGCCTGGCCCACCGCCCCGCGCCCGGTGCCGGCGGCCGACCTGCTCCCGGAGCGCGCCCTCGCCGGGGACGCGGAGGCCCGCCGCCGGCTGCGCCACGACGTGTACGCGACGCTGGTCCGCGCCGGCGGCGAGCTGGTGGAGACGCTGGACGCCTACCTGGCCGCCGGCGGGACGCTGGAGAGCGCCGCCCGGGCGCTGTTCGTGCATCCGAACACGGTGCGTTACCGGCTGCGCCGGATCTCGGAGGTGACCGGCTTCTCCCCGCTGGCCCCCCGGGACGCGTTCGCGCTGCAGGTGGCGCTGACCGTGGGCCGGCTGGATCCGGTGGTCCCGGTGGCCACGGCAGCCCCGAGCACGACAATGACCCCAGCCATGCGGAAAACCTCACACACAGGTGATGACTCCCGCCGATCTTTGTAGGATCCCTCCAACGGTCCTAGTGCGGTTTGGTCGAGGCCGGCACAGCGCTACCCACGCGTATCCGGGAGAGTGATGACGTGCTCGCCGTACTCTCGCCCGGCCAGGGTTCCCAGAAACCCGGCTTCCTCAGCCCCTGGCTCGACCTCCCGGACGCCGCCGCACGACTGGGCGAGTGGTCGGCGCTGGCCGAGGTGGACCTGCGGCACCTGGGCACCGCCGCGGACGCCGACGAGATCCGGGACACCGCCCGCACCCAGCCGCTGCTGGTAGCCGCCACCCTGCTCGCCGCCGAGCAGCTGCCGATGTCCGAGGTCGGCCTGGTGGCCGGCCACAGCGTCGGTGAGTTGGGCGCCGCGGCGCTGGCCGGGGTGCTGTCCGCCGAAGCGGCGATCACCCTGGCCGGGGTGCGCGGGCGGGAGATGGCCGCCGCGTGCGCGGCACAGCCCACCGGGATGGCCGCCGTGCTCGGCGGGGACCCGGACGAGGTGCTCGCCGCGCTCGAGTCACACGGGCTGCACCCGGCCAACCGCAACGGCGCCGGCCAGGTGGTCGCCGCCGGCGCCCGGGACGCGCTGGACAAGCTCGCCGCCGAGCCGCCGGCCCGGGCCCGGATCATCCGGCTGCAGGTGGCCGGGGCGTTCCACACGCCCTTCATGGCCCCCGCCGAGCAGGCGCTGACCGGGGTCGCCGCCGGGATCACCCCGTCCGCCCCGGCCCGGATCCTGCTGTCCAACCTGGACGGCACCGCGGTCGGGGACGGCCCGGAGGTGCTGCGCCGGCTGGTCCGCCAGCTCACCGCGCCGGTGCGCTGGGACCTGTGCATGCGGGCGATGGCCGACCTCGGGGTGACCGGCGTGCTCGAGCTGCCGCCGGCCGGCACCCTGGCCGGGCTGGTCAAGCGCGAGCTCAAGGGCGCCGGCGCCCCGGAGATCGTCACCCTGAACACCCCCGACGACCTGCCGGCCGCGCGGGAACTGATCGCCCGGCACGCCGGCCCGGCCGCGGGCGACGCGCCCACCACCGCCCGGTCCGACCGGGACGCCCCCTCGGAGGACAGCACTGATGACCGGTAGCAAGATCGTCGCGATGGGGCACTACCAACCGTCCCGGGTGGTCACCAACGACGACCTCGCCCAGATCGTCGACACCAACGACGAGTGGATCCGGGACCGCGTCGGCATCGTCACCCGGCGGATCGCCGACGGTGAGACGGTGGCCGACATGGCGACCTCGGCCGCGGGCAAGGCGCTGGCCAACTCCGGCCTCACCGCCGCCGACATCGACCTGGTCGTGGTGGCCACCTGCACGTCGATCGACCGCAGCCCCAACGTGGCCTGCCGGGTCGCCGCCAAGCTCGGCATCAACGCGCCCGGGGCGTACGACCTGAACACCGCCTGCTCCGGGTTCGGGTACGCCCTCGGCACCGTGGACCACGCGATCCGGGCCGGGGCGGCGCGCAACGCGATCGTCATCGGCGCCGAGAAGCTCTCCGACTTCACCGACTGGACCGACCGCTCCACCTGCATCATCTTCGGCGACGGGGCCGGGGCGGCGGTGGTCACCGCCACCGCCGACGACGAGCCGGCCGGGATCGGCCCGGTGGTCTGGGGCTCGGCGCCGGAGAAGAGCGACGCGGTCCGGATCGAGGGCCGGCGGCCGTACATCGCGCAGGAGGGCCAGTCGGTCTTCCGCTGGGCCACCACCGCGCTGGCCCCGCTGGCGCTGCAGGCGTGCGAGCGGGCCGGGGTCGCCCCGTCCGAGCTGGCCGCCTTCGTGCCGCACCAGGCCAACGCCCGGATCATCGACGGCATCGCCAAGCGGCTCGACATCCCGGACGCGGTCATCGCGAAGGACATCGTCGAGTCCGGCAACACCTCGGCGGCCAGCGTGCCGCTGGCGCTGTCCAAGCTGGTCGAGCGGCGGGAGGTGCCCGCGGGCGCCCCGGTGCTGCTGTTCGGCTTCGGCGGCGGCCTGACGTACGCCGGTCAGGTCGTCCGCTGCCCGTGAGCCCCCTCGGCGCGGGCGCGTCGAGGAGCGGCGGTCGGCGTCGCCGGCCACCGAGTGAAACCCCCCATGAGAGGAACCCACCGCAATGACCCGTGACGAGATCACCTCCGGCCTCGCCGAGATCCTGGAAGAGGTCGCCGGGGTGAACCCGGACGACGTGGCCGAGGGGAAGTCCTTCACCGACGACCTCGACGTCGACTCGCTCTCCATGGTGGAGGTCGTGGTCGCCGCCGAGGAGAAGTTCGGCGTCAAGATCCCGGACAACGAGGTGCAGAACCTCAAGACCGTCGGGGACGCCGTCAGCTACATCGAGGCGCAGTCCTGACATGAGTCGCATCGACGTCGTCGTCACCGGGCTCGGCGCGACCACCCCGTTGGGCGGGGACGTCGCGTCGACCTGGGACGCCATGCTCGCCGGCCGCTCCGGGGTGGGTCCGCTCACCCAGGAGTGGGCCGAGCAGCTGACCGTCCGGATCGCCGCCCAGCTCGCGGTCGAGCCGTCCGAGGTGCTGGACCGGGTGAAGCTGCGCCGGCTGGACCGCTCCGAGGCGATCGCCATCATCGCCGCCCGGGAGGCCTGGGCGGACGCCGGGCTGGCCGACTCCGGGCTGGACCCGGAGCGACTGGCGGTCAGCGTCGGCTCCGGCATCGGCGGGGTGACCACCCTGCTGGCCCAGGACGACATCCTGGAGGCGTCCGGCCCGCGGCGGGTCTCCCCGCACACCGTGCCGATGCTGATGCCGAACGGCCCGGCCGCCTTCGTCGGGTTGGAGCTGGGCGCCAAGGCCGGCGTGCACTCGGTGGCCAGCGCCTGCGCCACCGGCGCCGAGGCCATCGCGCTCGGGCTGGACATCATCCGCGCCGGCCGGGCCGACGTGGTGGTGGCCGGCGGCACCGAGGCGGTCATCCACCAGCTGCCGATCGCCGGCTTCGCCTCGATGCGGGCCATGTCGACCCGCAACGACGACCCGGAGCGGGCCTCCCGCCCGTGGGACAAGGGCCGCGACGGCTTCGTGCTCGGCGAGGGCGCCGGAGTGGTCGTGCTGGAGCGCGCCGACCACGCCGCCGCGCGCGGCGCCCGGGTGCACGCCCGGCTCGCCGGCAGCGGCATCACCTCCGACGCGTACGACATCGTGCAGCCGCACGCCGAGGGCGAGGGCGCCATCCGGGCCATCGCCAAGGCGATCGCCGACGCGGACGTGGCGAAGGCCGACATCGTGCACGTCAACGCGCACGCCACCTCGACCCCGGTCGGCGACATGCTGGAGATCGGCGCGCTGCACGCCGCGCTCGGCGACCACCCGGTGCTGACCGCGACCAAGTCGATGACCGGGCACCTGCTCGGCGCGGCCGGCGCGTTGGAGTCGATCGCCACCATCCTGGCCATCCGGGAGGGCGTGATCCCGCCGACGATCAACCTGGACGACCCGGACGACGGCCTGATCATGGACGTGGTCGCGCACAAGGCCCGGCAGCTGGAGATCCCGGCGGCGCTGAACAACGCGTTCGGCTTCGGCGGCCACAACGTGGCGCTGGTCTTCGCCCGCGCCTGAGCCGCACCTTCGGCCGAGCTTATCCGCTGGCCATGAACCGTTCGTGACGACGGGGTCCGCGCTCGGTGAGCGCGGACCCCGCAGCCGTGTCGGGCCCGGTGGTGGGCGAGCGCGTCGACCGCCGGACCGCTATGGTGAGCCGCCGGCCCCCTCGCGAGGAGCAGACCGTGGAAGCGACCGAGATCCGCAAGCTCGCCGCCCTTGAGGACACCCACTGGTGGTACCGCGAGCGTCGAACGCTGCTGGCCCGGGCGTTGAACCGGCTCGCCGCCGCGGGCGCCCGCCCGGAACGGGCGCTGGACATCGGCGCCGCGGGCGGCGGCAACACCCGGGTGCTGCGCGCGCACGGCTGGCGACCGCTGGCGCTGGAGTACAGCGCCGAGGGCGCCGGGGTGGCCCGCGAGCGGGGGCTGGACGTGATCCGCGCCGACGCCCGGCGGCTGCCCGTCCGGTCCGCCAGCCTCGGGCTGGTGGTCGCCTTCGACATCCTGGAACACTTCGACGAGGACCACCTCGCCGCCGCCGAGATCCACCGGGTGCTGCGCCCCGGCGGATCCGCGCTGATCGCGGTGCCCGCCGACATGGCGCTCTGGTCCGCGCACGACGTCGCCGTCGGGCACGTCCGGCGGTACGACCGGGGTTCGCTGCGCGCCGTGGTGGAGAAGGCCAACCTGGTGGTCGACGAGCTGTGGAGCTGGAACGTGCTGCTGCGCCCGGTGGCCGCCTGGCGCCGGCGCCGCTCCACCGGCAGCGACCTGGACGAGCTCAACCCGGTGGTCAACCTCGGGCTCCGCGGCGTGGTCACCGCCGAGCGCTACCTGCCGGTGCGGTCCCTGCCCGGCGTCTCGCTGATGCTGCGCGCGCACCGTCCCGCCGAGGACGGGCGCATCCCCCGCCAGGGCTGAGCGCCGTCGGTGACCGGTCGACCGGCCCGCTCAGCGCAGCCGGTAGACCGCCACCCGCCCGTTGTCCCAGCGCCGGTCGGCCAGCGCCGCCAGCTGCGGCGCCTCGGTGCCGACCTGCCGGTCGACCACCAGCCAGCGCACCCCGTACCGGTCGCGCAGGTCGGCCAGGCCGGCCGCGGTGGGGGTGGTGAAGGCGGCGTCGTTGGCGCGCAGCCGCTCGGCGTCCCAGAACGGGGCGTACGGGCCGGCCGGGAGGCCGACCATCCGGGGCGCGAACGCCCACCCCTCCACCAGCACCGAGCGCTGGCTGTAACCGCTGAGCCAGAACGAGCGGGCGTCGCACCAGCCGTCCACCACCGCCCGGCAGTGCACGTTGGTGGCCAGCACGTCGTCCGCTGCGCTGTGCGCGTACACGTAGCGGGCGGCCTGCACCCGGGAGGCCGGCATCCGCTCCACCGGGTAGGCCCCGCCGTTCGGGTACTGGCGGGCCGCCGCCGCGTCCAGCACCAGGCCGGGCGCGCCGGCCACCAGCACCGCGGTGAGCAGCACCGCGCCGCCCCGGCCGGCCAGCCCCGGCCACCGGCCGGCCAGCGCCGGCCAGAGCAGCGCCACCAGCATCGCGCCGGCCAGCAGCGCCGCCGCCCAGGCCAGCAGCGGCAGCACGGGAGCGTACGGCCGACCGGCCGGCACGGTCGCCGGAAACCGCAACTGGTACGCGGTCAGCAGCAGCGCCAGGCCGGCCGCGCCCGCCCCGAGCAGCGCCCCGGCCCGACGGGTCAGCGCCACCGAGTCGAGCAGCTCGGCGTACCCCCAGGCGGACAGCAGCACCCCGAAGGCGAACCCGGCCCGGGTGAAGTACTGGTTGCTGCTGCCCGGGTGGCCCACCAGCAGGTAGATCGCCGGCCCGGCGAGCGCCCCGCCGAGCAGGAACACCTGCACCGGCTCCAGCCGCCACCGGCGCAGCCGCAGCAGCGCGACCACGCCGGCCAGCCGGAGCTGGAGGTTGAGCAGGAAGGCGACGAACACGGCGGCCCAGACCAGCCCGGAGCCGCCCGGGCCGACGTACGGCCGCAGCCCGGAGAACGGGTCGACGGTCACCCCGTGGCTCTCGAAGGCGAACAGCACCGCGGTGGCGAAGACCTGGGCGGCGACCGCCAGCCCGGCCGCCACCAGCACCGCCCGGGGCAACCGCCGCCGGGTCGCCAGCGCCACCGCGGCGGTGAACGCCAGCGCGGCCAGCACCACCGGCACCGAGCTGGCCTTGGCGCCGGTCGAGGCGGCCAGGAACACCGCCGCCAGCGCCCACCGGGCCGGCCCCACCTCCGGCACGGCCGACCCGCGCGCCCGGCCGACCACCTCGGCCAGCACCGCGATCAGCGGCAACAGCAGCACCCAGCTGTACGTCATCGACGGGCTGCCCCAGACGATGAAGGTGGCCTGGGTGCCGAACAGCTGCCGGACCCCGTTCTCGAAGCCGAACTCGCCGACGGTGAACATCAGCGCGGCGGCGACCACCCCCGCGTACGGCCGGCCGGTGACCCGCCAGCCGACCACCGCGACCAGCACGGCGGCCAGCGCGCAGAGCGCGGGCACCCCGAGCCGGAAGAAGACGGTCGGCAGGTCCACGCCGCTGACCAGGCTGGCGGCGGCCAGGTGGGCGAAGCCGAACCAGTGGTAGTGCAGCGGCTCGCCGGCCACCTGCGGCACGTCCAGCGGCGCCTGATGGGTGGCCGCGCCGGCCAGCGAGAGCTGAAAGGCGAGGTCGATGTACTGCGCCTGACCGTCGTCGACCGGCAGCACCGGGTTGACCTTGAGGAACGACTCGTACAGGTAGAGGGTGAAGCCGGCGACCACCGCGGCGAGCGACCAGGCCCAGCCGACCGGCACCGGCACCAGATCGCGGGGCCGCCAGTGCCGGCGCAGCCGGGGCAGCGCGGCGAACGGCAGCAGCACCGCCAGCGGCCAGGCCCGCAGCCAGCCGGGCAGGCCGGCTGCGGTCAGCGCGGCCCAGGCGGCCAGCTCCAGCACCAGCCCGACGGCGGCGCCCATGGCCAGGTCCTCGACCAGGGTGTGCGGCCGTCGGCGCAGCGCCCGCCAGACCAGGGTGCCGGGCAGCACCACGGCCAGCGCGGCGTACGCCGTGTAGCGGAGCAGGTCGACCGGGGGCGTGCCGGCCGCGAGCAGCACGACGGCGATGAACGCGTACCCGGCCAGCGCCGGGGCCAGCCGGGCGACGGCCGGTCGGCGGCGGGGCGGGGTGTCCGGGACGACTCCCCCGGCGGCGAGCGCGGTCACCGGGAGGCGGCGGCCGGCTGGGGTCCCGTCACGGCGCTCGACTCTCCCGTTCCTGGTGCGGTTGGCGGACCACCGCACGCTATCAGCCGCCGACCCGCGCACCAGGCGCTGCGCGGGGCCGCCCACCACGCCGATCCGGACAGGCCGGCACGAAGGGCCCGCGCTCGGCTAGCATCCGTCGGCCGTCGTGCCGACGGCCGAACACTCACGGGAAGACCGAGACAGATGATCCGACGTACGGCCGCACTCGCCGCGCTCACCCTCACCCTGACGGCCGGCTGCGCCGAGGCCGACACCCGGCCGGCGACCGCGCCCTCGCCGTCGGCCAGCCCGACCGCGTCGCCGGTCGCCGCCGGCCCCCCGTGGTACGACGACGTCGCCCCGGCCCCCGCCGCCACCCTGGTCGGGCCGGAGGGGAGCACCTGCCCGCTGTCGCTGACCTTCTCGGTGCCAGCGAAGTGGAAGGTCAAGGCGGTGCGGGGCGGCGAGGACCTGATGTTCGGTCCGGCCGTGCCGGTCTGCGAGATCGACGCGAAGCCGGCCGGTCTGATCGGCTTCCTGCGGGTCTGGCGGATCACCGGCGCCACGCCGTTGAACCCGCAGGAGACGGTGGACAAATACCTCGCCGAGTTCGACGCCGTCAAGGAGCAGCAGTACCGGCGGACCAAGGCCGGCCCGCTGGACTCCTTCGAGGCCAGCTGGACCGAGGACGGCGTCCCCAAGCAGGCGGTGCTGGTCTCCACGCTCTACGGAAAGGTGATGATCACCCTCGGTGGCCTGGACGCCGAGGAGTTCACCGAGCTGCTGCCGGCGTACCGGCTGGCGAAGTCGAGCGCCAACCTGCCGAAGTAGCACGACCGGTAGCGGGGTCAGCCGGTGCAGGTGGTGGCCGGCAGGCCGGGCACCGACACCGGTGCGCGGCCGGCGGGGCGGAGCTTGCCGGCGAGCACCCGGGCGAGCGCGTCCATCGACGCCCGGGTGGAGGAGTAGGTGGCCAGCAGCGTCGGCGAGGTCGCCTTCTCCAGCACGTACGGGGTGTCCATGGCGACGGTCACCGCCGCGCCGGCCCGCAGGTCCGCGCTGCCGTCGCCGTACCCGACGAGGTGCACGGTGGTGCCGCCGCTGGGGACCACCGGCACCCCGGCGGCGGTCAGCGCGTCGGCCAGCGCGGCCCGGGTGCGCTCCCGGCCGTCCGAGGCGGTGACCGTGACCGGGCCGCGCACCGGCGCGCCGCAGGCTCCGCGGAGCTGGGTGACCGCAGCCGAGCCGAGGTCGGCCGCGGCGGCCCGGTGGGCCGGGCTGTTCAGGGTGGACATGGCCGGCGCGGGCCGGTCGGCCAGCCGGAACTTCATGGTCAGCACCCGGGTGACCGCGTCGACCAGCCGGGTACGCGGCAGCGACCCGTCGCGCAGCCCGGCGAGCAGCCCGTCGTACGCCTGGCCGACGTTGGGGGTCATCAGGATCAGGTCATTGCCGGCGAGCAGGGCCCGCTTGGCGGCCTCGCCGGGCGACCAGCGCTTGGCCGGCGGCATGTTCATCCCGTCGGTGACCACCACGCCGGTGAACCCGAGCTGCCCGCGCAGCACGTCGGTGAGCAGCTTGTGGGAGAAGGTGGCCGGGGTGCCCGGGTCGACCGAGGTCACGTCCAGGTGGGCGGACATCACCGCCATCGCGCCGGCGTCGACGCCGGCCCGGAACGGCGGGAAGGCGGTGGCCTCCAGCTCCTGGCGGGACTGGCCGACCACCGGCACCTCCTGGTGCGAGTCGGCGGCGCTCAGCCCGTGCCCCGGGAAGTGCTTGACGCTGGCCGCGACGCCGGCGCTCTGCAGCCCCTTGACCGCGCCGGCGACCTGGGGGGCCGCCCGCTTCGGGTCGGCGCCGAAGGAGCGGGAGCCGATCACCGTGCTGCGGGTGGCCAGCACGTCGGCGACCGGCGCGAAGTCCATGTTGATCCCCATCGCGGCCAGCTCGGCGCCGGCGGCCCGCCAGGCGGCCTCGGTGAGCTCCGGCTTTCCGGCCGCCCCGGCGGCGAGCGCGCTGGGCAGCGTGGTCACGCCGTCGGTGATCCGGGTGACCACGCCGTACTCCTGGTCGGTGCCGACCAGGAAGGGCGCGGCGCCGGCGGGCAACTTGCCGGCGGCCGCGCGCAGCCCGGTGGTCAGCGCGCGCACCTGGGCGGGGTTGTCGACGTTGGTGGTGGCCTGGTTGCCGGAGGTCGGGTCGTCCGCGCTGAAGCCGACCAGGATCAGCCCGCCGAGGCGGTACTTCGCGATCATCTCGGCCGGGGTGTCCACCCCGGCCAGGTCCCGGTTGCCGGCGGCTGAGCCGGGCGAGACGCTGGTCGCCGAGCTGCCGTACGCATAGGGCATCAGCACCTGGCCGACCAGGTCCTCGTCGCTCAGCGTGCCGGCCAGCGCGGCCGCCCGGGCGGCGGGATCGGCCGGGTCGGCGGAGGGGGTCGGGAGCGCGGCGGACGACGCGGACGGGCTCGACGCCGGGGGCGGGGCGGCCGCCTCGCCCGCGCACCCGGCGAGCAGCAGCGCGGTCAGGGTGGTGAGGGCGACGCCGGCGCGGCGCGGAGAGGTCGGCACGCACCCCATCAAACCCGGAGTCGAATCGGGGCGGCAACCCGAGCGGTGGCGGTACGCGCGGGCCGTGCCCCTCCGGGTCGGGGTGTCCGGCTGGCCGATCCCGATTCAGCCGACCCGGGTGAGCAGGGTCACCGGGGCGCCGTCCCCGGCGTAGCGGTACGGCTCGAGTTCCGCGTCCCAGGCGGTGCCGAGCGCCTTGTCCAGGGCGTGCGCCAGCGCCTCGGGCGCCCGGGCGCCGGCCATGATGGCGCGCAGCCGGTCCTCGCCGAGCTGGATGTCGCCGGCGGCGCCCACGGTGGCCCGGAACAGCCCGCGGCCCGGGACGTACATGAAGCGCTCCCCGTCAGCGCCCGCGCTGGGCTCCTCGGTGACCTCGAAACGGATCATGGGCCACTGCCGGAGGGCAGCGGCCAGCTCGGCGCCCGTCCCCGGACTGCCGGTCCACCTGCACTCGGCCCGGCGCACGCCAGGATCGACGGGCTGGGCCGTCCACTGCAGGTTGACCGGCGCGGCGAGGACGCGCGCGATCGCCCACTCGACGTGCGAGCACACGGCGAGCGGGGTCGAGTGGACGTATACGACGCCACGCGTTGGCACGGTGACCTCCCGGAGACCGAGGTGCGTCTTCCCCTACGACCTCGTCCACCCGAGTGGTACCTGCGACACATCATGACTGGTGTGACGGATGGTGCGCCAGAGAATCGGAAAATTCGCCGCCCGGAGGGGACGGGAAATACCCGGCCGGTGGACCCGGTTGTGCTCTCCGGACAGGCACGGTGGCCAGCCAGGCATCGTGGTCGTGTACAGTTCTATGGGCGGTTCTGTGCCGCCGCACATCTTCGCGGGCCGAGGCTCAACCGGGTCTCACCCGCATCAGCCCCCGGACGGTTCCCGTCCTCCCGTACGTCTGCAAGGAGTACCTCCGTGGCGAGCAACACCTCTAAGACCGCGCGCGCGTCAGTCCGGGCCGGCCAGGCTGGCCAGGGTGGCGCCCTCAGCGTGCTGGGCGAGTTCAAGTACCTCATCCCGCTCAACGGCGGCAAGCACGCATACGTGCGGAATCTGACCAACGGCAAGACCGCGCACCTGCGCACCGACTCGGACGCCTTCGTCGAGGAGATCCGCACGCTGGCCGCCGCCGGCCACGCCGCCAAGATCCGCGCCGAGATCAACAACCTCGCCGCCACCCACCCGGGTGACGGCTGGGACAAGACCGAGAAGCGCCTCGTCGAGGCCGGCATCTTCGAGGGCTGACCCCTCCCCCGCACCACCTCCGCACCGCCCGTCGGGTCCCCCGACGGGCGGTGCGCTCTTTCCCGCCCCACCCCCTCACCCCGGACGGATCAGTCGTCGAGCAGGGAGACGGTGGCGGTGGTGAGGTCGTAGAGGGCGCCGACCACGTCCAGGCGGTGCTGGGCCAGGGGGTCTGCCAGGAGGGGGTCGGCGCGTAGGGCGGCGACCGTTCGGTGGACGTGGCGACGGATCGCCAGGGGGTGCGCGTGGGGGGCGGCGACGCCGACCTCGCGGACAGCGGGGGCGATCTGGTCCACCAGGTAGCCCAGCGCGCCGGCCGGCCGCAGACCGGTGCGCAGCGACTCCACCGCCGAGCCGACCGCGCCGCACCGCTCGTGGCCGAGCACCATCACCAGCGGCACCCCGAGCTGCTGCACCACGTACTCGATCGAGCCGCGGACCGCGGTGTCCAGCACGTGCGCGCCGGTACGGATCACGCAGATCGACCCGAAGGTCTGGTCGAAGATCGCCTCCAGCGGCACCCGGGAGTCGATGCAGCCGAGCAGCACCGCGTACGGCTGCTGGTCCCCGGAGGCGACGGCCGCGGCGGCGGTCACGTCGTGCCCGTGCACGGGCCGGCCGCTGACGAACCGGCGGTTGCCCGAGAGCAGCTCGACCAGGGCGGACCGGGGCGTCCGCCGGCTCGGGACGGCCGGTGGCGGGCTCGGCGCGGGCACGCCCTCCAGCCTGGCCGGGGGACGGGGAGCGCGGGGCCGGGTTGCGAATCTTCTCACCAACTCGGTTGGCGTGGTGTCATGGGGGGTAGCCGCTGTGTTACCGCCGGGTCAACCCCGGGCGACGGTGACCGGGCGGCCCGGGGAGGTGGCGATGCCGGAGCAGGTGGAGGTACGACTCCCGGACGACGTGCGGCTGCACGTCGAGGTCACCGGCCCGGCGGACGCGCCGGTGACCGCGGTGCTGCTGCACGGCTGGACGCTCGACGGGCGGGCCTGGCACCGGCAGCGCGCCGCCCTGGCCGAGCGCTTCGGCGACGACGTGCGGGTGGTCGCCTACGACGCCCGGGGGCACGGCCGGTCCAGCTGCATGGCGCTGCGCACGGCCACCCTGGCGCAGCTCGGCGACGACCTCCTCGCGGTGCTCGACCGGCTGGCGCCCGCCGGCCCGGTGGTGCTGGTGGGGCACTCGATGGGCGGGATGACCGTGATGGAGTACGCCCACCGCCACCCCGCGCACTTCGCCGCCCGGGTGGCCGGGCTGGTCTTCGTCTCCACCACCGCCGAGGGGCACACCCACACCGTCTACGGGCTGTCCCCGCGGATCGCCCGGCTGATCCGGCTCGCCGAGACCACCGGGGCCGGGGTGCTGGCCCGCTGCGGCGCCTGGCGACCGCCCCGGGCGCTGCTGCGCGCACTGCAGCCGAGCATCCGCTGGATGCTCTTCGGCGACCGCTGCGACCCGTCGGACATCCGGCTGGTGACCTCGGCGGTGGCCCGGGCGTCGCTGCGCTCGATCGGCGGGTTCCGCGCCTCGATCGGCGCCCAGCACCGGCTGGAGACGCTGGCCGCGCTGGCGCACCTGCCGGCGGCGGCCCTGGTCGGCGACCGGGACCGGCTGACCCCGCCGCCGTGCGCCGAGTCGATCGCGGCGGCGCTGCCGGCCACCGAGCTGACCGTCTGCCCCGGCGGCGGCCACATGCTGATGATGGAGCGCCCGGACGAGGTGACCGCCGCGGTGGCGGGCGTGCTGCGCCGGGTGCTGGCCGGCGCGCCGGAGACCGCCCCGGCGGGCTGACCGCGCCGGGTGGCCCGCGTCGCGTCACCCGCCCGGGCCCGCACGCGGCCCGTACGCTCCCCGTACCCTCATTCTCCGCCCGGCGCGCCCGCGCCCGGGCGGCGCCGCGACGCACAGGAGCGAAGTGAGTTGACCGACCAGACGACCCTGGAGCAGGAGCTCGCCGCCGAGCAGCGGCACCTCGACCGGGTGTACGCCCGTCTCGCCGAGCTGCGCCGCGCCGCGGCCCGCGCCGAGCGGGACGGCTACCGGCAGTCCCGGGTGGGCACCTTCGGGGCACTGGTGGAGCGGGACGCGATGGTCTTCCACGCCGCCCAGCGCCGGCACCTGCTGGACGCCGAGCACGAGGGCCTGGTCTTCGGCCGGCTGGACCTGCGCGACCGGCAGGTGCTCTACGTGGGGCGGCTCGGGGTGCGCGGCGAGAACGCCGAGACGTTGGTGGTGGACTGGCGGGCGCCGGCCGCCGCCGCGTTCTACCGGGCCACCCCGGCCGAGCCGCTCGGGGTGGTGCGGCGGCGGACGATCAGCTCCTCGGCCGAGAAGGTCACCCGGATCGAGGACGACCTGCTGGATCCGGAGGCCGCGCCGGCGGACCTGCCGGTGATCGGCGACGGCGCTCTGCTGGCCACCCTGTCCCGGGCCACCGGCCGCGGCATGCGGGACATCGTGGCCACCATCCAGCGGGAGCAGGACGAGGCGATCCGCTCCCCCGCCTCGGGGATCACCATCGTCTCCGGCGGCCCGGGCACCGGAAAGACGGCGGTGGCCCTGCACCGGGCGGCGTACCTGCTCTACTCCGACCGCAACCGGTACGCCGGCGGCGGCATCCTGGTGGTCGGCCCGTCCGGCGTCTTCGTCGAGTACATCGCCTCGGTGCTGCCCTCGCTGGGTGAGGAGACCGCCACCCTGCACTCGCTCGGCTCGCTCTTCCCGGGCTTCTCCGCGTCCCGGACCGATCCGCCGGAGGTGGCGGCGGTGAAGGGCTCGCTGCGGATGCGCCGGGTGCTGGACCGGGCGGTACGGGACGCGGTGCCGGACGGCCCGGACGAGCTGCGCCTGCTCTACCGCGGCGAGCTGCTGCGGCTGGACCGCCGCGAGCTGGACGACATCCGGGACCGGACGCTGGCGCGCGGCGGCCGCCGCAACGAGGTGCGCCGGGCCGCCTTCGACGCCGTCCTGGCGGCGCTCTTCGGGCAGGCCCGCCGGCTGCGGGTGGGCCGGCTGCCGGAGCAGCCCGCGTTCGAGGACGAGATCATCGACCGGCCCGAGTTCCGGGAGTTCCTCAAGGCGTGGTGGCCCCGGCTGCACCCCCGGCACGTGCTGGGCTGGCTGGCCCGCCCCGAGCGGCTGCGCCGGTACGCCGCCGGCCTGCTGTCCCGGGCCGAGCTGGCCCGGCTCGACGACGCGTACCGGACGCTGGACTCGCAAGGGCTGACGGTGGCCGATGTCGCCCTGCTGGACGAGCTGGACGCGCTGCTGGGCCGGCCGGCGCAGCGGGCCCGGCCGCGGCGGGACCCGTACCAGCTGGCCGGCGGGGTGCGCGAGCTGAGCACCGCCGCGGACCGGCGGCGGGCGGCCCGGGAGGCCGCCCGGGAGCGCCCGGCGGACTACCGCGACTTCGCGCACGTGGTGGTGGACGAGTCGCAGGACGTGTCGCCGATGCAGTGGCGGATGATCGGCCGTCGCGGGCGGTTGGCGTCCTGGACGGTGGTCGGCGACCCGGCGCAGACCGCCTGGGCGGGCGACCCCGGCGAGCTGGACCGCGCGCGGGACCAGGCGTTGGGCCGGCGCCGGCGGCACCGGTTCACGCTGACCACCAACTACCGCAACTCGGCGGAGATCTTCGCGGTGGCGGCGGCGGAGATCCGCCGGCTGCACCCGGACCTGGCGCTGCCCATCGCGGTGCGGTCCACCGGGGTGGACCCGGTCGCGCTGACCGTGCCGGCCGCCGAGCTGGTCGAGACCACGGTGGCCGCGGTGGAGACGCTGCTGGCCGACGTGGAGGGCACGGTCGGGGTGATCACCCCGGTGCCGCGGCGGGACGAGGTGGCCGGCTGGCTGGGTGACCGCGGCGGCTCCCGGCTCCAGGTGGTGACCAGCCTGCAGGCCAAGGGCATGGAGTACGACGGCGTGGTGCTGGTCTGCCCGGGTGAGATCCGGGCCGAGCCGTCCGGGGTGCGCACCCTCTACGTGGCGCTGTCCCGGGCCACCCAGCGGCTGACCACCGTCGATCCCGTTCCGGCCGTCGGGGATCACTTGCACACATAGCGATGTGAGCATACATTGGGTCGGGCCCCTCGACAGCGACGGAAGGTGTGGGCGTGGGCGGAGGTCATGACCACGGCGTGGCGGTCGGCAACGCCGCGCACCGCCACTCCGGCCGGCTGTGGGCGGCCTTCGGGCTGCTCGCCGCGCTGATGGTGGTCGAGGCGGTCACCGCGTTCGGCACCGGCTCGCTGGCCCTGCTCTCCGACGCCGGGCACATGTTCACCGACGTGCTCGGCATCGGCATGGCGCTGGCCGCGATCACCGCCACCCGCCGGGCCGACCGCGACCCGCAGCGCACCTTCGGGCTCTACCGGCTGGAGGTGCTCGCCGCGCTGGCCAACGCCGTGCTGCTCAGCGGGGTGGCGGTCTACGTGCTGATCGAGGCGATCCACCGGTTCGGCGACCCGCCCCGGGTGCTCACCGGCCCGATGCTGGCGGTGGCGGTGCTCGGCCTGCTGGCCAACGTGGCCGCCTTCGCCCTGCTGCGCCCCGGCGCGCAGGAGAGCCTGAACCTGCGCGGGGCGTACCTGGAGGTGGTCGGCGACCTGCTCGGCTCGCTCGGCGTGATCGGCGCGGCGCTGCTGATCGCCGGCACCGGCTGGTGGTGGGCCGACCCGGCCGTGGCGGTGGCGATCGGCCTGTTCATCCTGCCCCGCACCTGGCGGTTGGGCCTGGCGGCGGTGCGGATCCTGGTGCAGGCCGCCCCGGAACACCTCCAGGTGACCGCCGTACGCGACCGGTTGACCGCCGTGCCGGGGGTGGCCGAGGTGCACGACCTGCACGTCTGGACGCTCACCTCCGGCATGGAGGTGGCCTCCGCCCACCTGACCACCACCCCGGGCGCCGAGCTCGGCATGGTGCTCGCCGCCGCCCGCAGCGCGCTGCACGAGGACTTCCGCATCGAGCATGCGACCCTGCAGATCGAGCCGGGCAGCTCGCCGGGCGCCTGCGGGCCCTCCCACTGGTAGTTAGCGGTTCCTTAAGAATCCCGGGGATCATGTCCGTTAATCACCCTTTTAACGGCATTATCTCGCGTACCCTCGGTCACGAAACGGGCGGCGGTCACACCCGTGCCGGTAAGCTCTGCCCCGGCCTCCGCGCGGCGGCGCCCACCGGCGCGGCGTGGTGACCGTCGCCTAATCGCCAGCACAGGCGAGCCGGGGAACCACGTTCGTGGGGTGCATCCGCGTCAGCGGTAGGGATCTTCCGTCCCGAACCCGTCAGCTAACCCGGTCGGCGGCTGACGGAAGGACACGTGCATGCAGGTTCGACACACCACCGCGCGGCTGCTGGCCGCGATCGTCGCGACGCTCGCCCTGGGCGTGTCGTCCGCGCCGCTCGCCACGCCCGCCGTCGCCGCCGGCCCGACCAACCACCTCGCCGCCCCCGGGGACGACGACGAGGGTGGCTCCCCCTCGCTGCGCGCGCAGCTCGACGCGGCCAGCAAGGGCTGGCTCGACGCCCGGGCCGCGCTGGACCGCTCCACCCAGCGGCAGAAGCAGCTCGACGCCCAGCTCAAGACCGTGGAGACCGAGCTCGGCTCGCGCACCGACAAGGTCGGCGAGATCGCCGGTCTGGCGTACCGGACCGGGCGGCTCGGCCCGATCTCCGCGCTGCTGGACAGCCGCACACCGGAGGGCTTCCTGGACCGGGCGCGGGCGCTGGAGACGGTGGCCGCCAACGAGGACCGTGAGCTGCGCAAGCTGGTCGAGACCCGGGACGCGGCGACCCGCACCCGCACCGCGCTGGCTACCGAGATCGTCGAGCAGCGCAAGCAGGTCACCGTGATGGCCAAGCGCAAGGAGCAGGCCGAGCGGGCGCTCGAGGTGGCCGCCGCCGAGAAACCGGCGCCGCCGAAGGCCGACACCGGCGCCACCCGGGGCACCTCCACCGCCACCGCCAAGGCCGCCCCGCGCAACTCCGACGGCTCCTGGCCGCCCGAGTCGTGCAGCATCAACGACCCGACCCCGGCCGACGGCTGCATCACCCCCCGGATGCTGCACGCGATGCAGCAGGCCCAGGCGGCCGGCTTCAAGCGGTACGTCTCCTGCCACCGGCCCAGCGGATCCGGCGAGCACCCCAAGGGCCGCGCCTGCGACTTCGCCGCCCAGACCGACGGCTTCGGCGGGGACGCCACCGGCGGCGACAAGACGTACGGCACCAACCTGGCCGCGTACTTCATCCGCAACTCCGACCGGCTCGCCGTGCTGTACGTGATCTGGTACCGGCAGATCTGGCTGCCCAGCAGCGGCTGGAAGTCGTACAGCGGGGCGGGCGGGGACCCGTCCAGCGACCACACCAACCACGTGCACCTGTCCGTGTACTGACCCGCGCCGACCGGTGGCCCGCCCGCCCGGGCGGGCCACCCGCGTACGCCCCTCGTCGTACGCCGGATGTCGTCGCCCGGCCCACGACGGCCCGGCCCCGGCGGACCAGCATCGGGGTATGCGCAGACTCTCCCCCGACGGCCGCCGGGCGCTGCTCACGCTGCACCTGGTGACCTCGCTCGGCTGGCTCGGCGCCGATCTCGGCCTGCTCACCCTCGGCGTGGCCGGGCTGCGCGGAGCCGACCCGGCGGTGGTCTATCCGGCGGCGGCGTTGCTGGCCACCTGGCTGTTCGCCCCGCTGAGCGTCGCGGTCTGGCTGGCCGGGGTGGCCAGCGCCCTGCTCACCCCGTGGGGGCTGCTGCGGCACCGCTGGGTGGTGGTGAAGCTGGGGCTGACCTCGGTGATGCTGGTGCTGGTGCTGTTCCTGCTGGTGCCGACCGTGCGGGCCGCCGCGCTGCCGGACGCCACCGCGCACCAGCGGATCGACGTGGTGGTCGCGCCCAGCGTCTCCACCGCGCTGCTGGTCACCATGACGGTGATCTCGACCTGGAAGCCGTGGGGCCGGACCCGCCGGGGCGTACCCGCCCGCCGCCCGGCGTCCACGGCCGCCACCCGCGGCTGACGACCGGCCGAGCGGGTCACCGGTCGCCGGCCACGGATCTAGCGGGCCGATGGGCGGGCGGCGGCCGAGACCGCTACCGGTCGAGCGGGTTGTCGTCGGGGCCCGGGTCCACCGCATCGCCGCCCGGGTCGTGGTCGGTGGGGTCGTGGTCGGTGGGGTCGTGCTCGGTGGAGTCGTGCTCGGCGTGGTCGTGGTCGGCGCCGCCGGCGGACCGGTCCAGCATCGCGCCGAGCCGGCTGGCCAGCCCGAGGTGGGCGGCCCGGGCCTGGCGGAAGGCGTACCCGAACAGCGGCGCCGGCGCGGCCAGGGTGATCTCGACGTCGATCCGCAGCACCCCGGCCTCCTCGTGCAACCGGGTGAGGTTGCGGACCGTCGTGCCGGGCTGCTGGCGGGCCACGGTGACGATCTCGTCGTCGGTCACCACCAGCACGTCGGCCTGGTAGGTGACCGGGAAGTGCAGCGGCCCGACCGCCAGCCGGTCGGTGATGGCGTAGCTGGCCCGCGCGCCGGGCCGGGCCGGCAGCCGGCGCACCCGGACGATCAGCGGATGCAGCTCCCCCTGCCGCGCCGGGTCGCTCAGCAGCGCCACCGCGTCGGCCCGTGAGCAGCGCGCCTGCACCGTGTAGCTGAACGATTCCCGCCGGACCACCGCGCCTCCACACCGTCGTCGGTGGCCCGATCGTGCCGTACCGGGAACGGCCTGGCAACGCCGGGGCCGGCACCGGACGGGCGCCCGCCGGTCACCGGGGCCGGCGGTGCGGACCCGTGCGACCTCGGCGGGTGAGCAGACCCCAGCCGGCCAGCAACCGGGCGGGCAGGGCGGCCCGGCGACCGGCGCGCGCCCGCTCGGGGCCCGGCGGCGGCACGGGTTCGTTCCGCCCGGCGGCGGGCAGCCAGGCGAGCAGTGGACGGCGGGGCACGACGGCGGCCGATCAGGCGCCGGGAAGGACCTCGGTGGCGGGAGCGGTGCCGGCGAAGTAGGGCTCCGGAGCGCCGAAGAGGCCGAGCAGGCCGGTGACCCAGAGCTGCCGGTGCACGAACCGGCTGGGCTGGGTGACGACCAGCTTGACGCCGCTGACCTCGGCGGTCTGGAAGCCGGCCACCATCGCGCTGATGCCGACCGAGTCGATGAAGGTGACCAGCCGCATGTTGAGCTCGATCCGGGACGGGCGGCCCTTCGCGAGCACCTCCGCGATCGCCTCCCGCACCTCGTACGCGGTGTCGACGTCGATCTCGCCCCGCGGGGCGATCTCGATGACACCACCGTGCAGCATCGACTTCACGATCGACAGGCTCACGCGAGCACCTCCACTCGCCCGGTTCCACGGGCGCCTCATCAGTACGCGGGCCGCGACCGAGAGTATTCCTCCGACGGCCTCGGTCGCCACCCCTCGGGATGAGCGATTCGCGGATCCGGACGGACCGGGCGGCCCCGGGGCGGGGCAGTCTCGGATCCGGTCGGCTCCGGCGTGGCCGCCGATACCGGCCACGCCAACCGCATCAGCGTAGCGGGCCGGGTCCACCCCGCCCCGGATCCACCGCCCGGGCGCGCCAGCGGTTCGACCGGTCGGCGGCGTTGTCGCAGGTGCGAGCGGTTGTCGGGGTGGCCTAGCCTCGGGGCGAGACAAAGGTCACCCTGACGGAAGGACCGGATTCGATGCTCAGGCGACTGCTCGGCCTGGCCGGTGTCGGCGCGCTGCTCGCCCTCGTCCTGGCCTGTGGGTTCGGCGGCGGGGACGACGACGATGACGGCGACGACGATTTCGCCCGGGCCGCCACGGTGGCCGTGGTCCACTAGGCACCGGGTTTGCGCACCGGCCGGGCTGGGCACTGCCGCAGAGCGACCGTGACGCGCCGCAGAGACACCGCAGTCCGAAGTGGCCGCAGGCTTCGGCACCCCGAGGAGGTAACCCACGATGTTCGGTAGCAGTCTGCTGGAGCGCCGCAGCAAGCCCGAGCGGATCGCGGACCAGGCCTGGGAGCACCTGCTCTCGGCGGTCGGCTCCGCCGGGGACAGCGTCCGCGACGCCGCCAAGTCCGTCCGATCCACCGGGGGCTCCGGCCTCTCCGACGCGGGCGACCTGGTGGGCTCCGCCGCGGACGAGGCCCGGCGCCGCGCGACCCTCGCCTTCGACGCCCTCGCCGGCCGTCGCCCCGCCCTGCCGTGGACGCTGCTGATCAGCGCGGCCCTGGTCGGCGCGGCGATCGGTTGGGCCGCCGGCACGGCCGCGCGGGCCGCCGGCAGCCGCGACAGCCGGCCGGTCGACGACATCGAGTTCGTCGACGTGGACCGGCCGAACTCCCCGGTCGGCCTGGACGACTGACCCACCGCACCAGCCCGACGGGCCCCGGCGACTCACCCGAGTCGACCGGGGCCCGCGGCGCTTCTCAGCGGCCGGCGCAGCTGACCACCGGGGTGCCGTTGGTGCTGCCGGTGCTCGCGATGAAGCCGACGCTGGTGCTGCCCGCCGGCGCGAGCACGCCGTTCCAGCCCGCGTCCCGCACGGTCACCGCGGCGCCGGTCTGGGTGTACGCCCCACCCCAGAGCTGGTTGATCCGCTGACCGTCGGGCCAGGTCCAGGTGAGCGTCCAGCCGGCGGTCGGCGCGCTGCCGGAGTTGCGCACCACCACCTCCCCCTGGAAGCCACCGGGCCACGACCCGGTCACCCGGTACGTCGCCGCGCAACCCCGGGTCGTCGGCGTCGGGGTCGGCGGGTAGTCGGTCGGGTACGGGCTGGTCGAGCTCGCACTCGGCGTCGGGGTGGCACTCGGCGTCGAGGTCGGCGTCGGCGTGGAGCTGGGCGTGGGCGAGCCGGTGGGGGTCGGCGTCGGGGTGCCGCCGAGCCGGTCGGCCACCAGGATGCCCCGACCGTTGGTGCCCAGGTAGACCCGGCCGTAGACCCGCGGGTCACCGGTCAGGGCGTCCCCGGCGTTGCCGTACTGGTGCTGGTCGTCGTTGATCCGCACCCAGCTCCCGCCGGCGTCGTCCGAGCGGAACACGCCGTGCATGCCGTCGACGGTGCCGATCACGAACACCGCCGGGTGGGTCCGACCCGGAGCCGCCCTGCCGAAGCCGACGTTGCCGGCGGAGCCCACGGCGGGCAGCTTGGTGAAGCTGGCGCCCCCGTCGATCGAGCGCCACAGCCCGCCGGAGCCGGTCACCCAGAGCTCGCCCTGCTGGCCGGGCACCGCCTTGAGCCGCCCGGACGACGGCAGCCCGGTGGCGGCCGTCGCGGTGAAGCTCGCGCCGCCGTTCGTGCTGGCGTAGACCCTGCCGCCGCTGAGTCCGTAGAAACGGTTCGGGTCGACCCGGTCGGCGGCGATCTGCGCGTTGGCCGGGATGCCGGTCGCCGCGCTCCAGGAGGTGCCGAAGCCGACCGAGCGGACGACGGCCGCGCCGGTGTCGCCCGGGGCCCAGAGGAACCGGCTGCCGTCGGCTGCCGCGGCGACCGTGCCGCCGTTGGTGAGGCCGGCCGGCTCGGTGCCCTGGAACCAGGTGGTGCCGCCGTCGGTGGAGAAGGCGACGTGGCTGTCCCCCGGCCGGTCGGCGTCGGCGAAGCTGCCGGCCCGGACGATCACGTTCGGCCTGGTCTCCGCGTAGTCCAGGTCGTGCGGCCCCCAGCTCGGGTCGGTGTACGTCCAGCAGGGCACCGCGTTCAGGTCGTCGTGCCGGAAGCCGGCGATGTCACCGAGCGCGCTGAGCAGCGGCGCCCCGGACGGCGGGCTGATCAGGTCGAGCACCGCGGTCTCCTCCAGCCCCTTGACCATCGGGGTGATGGTGAACTGGCCGCCGGTGTCCCATCTGGTCAGGTCGGTGGTGCCGTAGACGGTCGCGCCGGTGCCGTACAGCATCCGGTTCGAGTCGAACGGGTCGATCTCGATGGACTCGTTCATCCAGCCCAGCTTCGGCGACGTGTCCGGCGGGCCGGGGTCGGCGTTGCCGAAGTTCAGCCAGGGCACCGAGGAGGCGTCCATCTTGTAGCGGAAGCTGCGGTTCGGGTAGCCGGCCCAGTCCCAGACCCGGCTCCAGGTGGCGCCGCCGTCGGTGCTGCGCCAGAAGACCGTGTCCGGCCACCAGGAGACCTGGGAGCCGACCATCAGGGTGTTCGGGTGCTGTCGGTCGATGGTCAGCCCGGAGTACCCGAAGGTGTCGTCGGTGCTGGTCGACGGGGTCGGGCTGATCCGGGTCCAGGCGCCGGTGGCCCGGCTGAGCTTCCACACGTCGCCCTTGCCGCCGTCGTACGGGCCGCCGGTGTCGCTGGTGGCGAGGTAGAGGTAGCCGCCGACCGGGTCGACGACCCCCTTGTGCGGGATGAAGCCGGTGGGCGCGCCGGGCACCGGCTGCCAGGTGACGCCGGCGTCGGTGCTGCGGTAGACCGGGTTGGCCTTGTCGGCGACCCCGGCGTAGATGGTCTTCGTGGCGGCGCCGGCCGTGCCGGTGCTCTCGTCGAAGCTGACCCAGACGACGCCCTGGTTGTCGGCCCCGGTGGACGGGTAGTTGCCGACGTTGGGGAAGCTGGTCACCCTGGCCCAGGTGACGCCGGAGTCGGTGCTGCGCCACAGCCCGTTGCCGCTCGGCGCGCCCAGGTAGAGCACGCTGTCGCGGTTCGGGTCGACGACCAGCCGCTCGCCCATCCCCCGGCCGGGCATGTTGCCGCCCAGGTGGAACGGCAGCTCGGTGGCCTGCCAGGTGGCGCCCTTGTCGGCCGAGCGCAGGACCGCGCCGTTGTTCGGGTCCCAGCCGTTGGTGTACATGCCGGCCGCGACGTACACCCGGTTGGTCTGCACCGGGTCGGTGGCCAGGCTGACCACTCCGTTCCAGCCCCACCTGTCGGCGCCCACCCAGTCCAGCAGCGGCGTCCACGACCGGCTGTCCTGCTCCCAGCGGTACGCGCCGCCGATGTCGGTCCGGGCGTAGATCAGGTTCTTCTCGGTGGGGTTGAAGACGATGCCGGGGACGAAGCCGCCGCCGTCGATCCGGACGTTCTTCCAGCTGTACGGCTCGGCGGCCGCAGCGGCGGCCGGGACGGTGGGTGCGATGGTGACCTGGACGGCCAGCGCGGCCGTGGCGGCGGCCAGCACGGCGGTGACCGCGCCGGCGAGACTTCTCCGCATCTGCGGTTCCTCTCGGGGAGTGCCCTGTGGTGGGGGGACGAGGCCGACGCCCGGACGTCGACCGGTTGCGGGAAGCTGCCCTGGCTCCCCGCCGGCACGCTGGCTCCCGCTGCCGAGGAAGACATTCACCCTATCGGATGGGAGAGCGGTCATGGAAGCGCTCCCATCCTCGTACGGACCACCCGGGCGGGGTGAGCCCGGCTCACCCGGCCCGCGGGCAGGGTGGGGACATGACTGATTCGGACGGGCTGATCCGACCCGGGAGCCCGGCCCCCGACTTCGCCCTGCCGGCCACCCCGGACGGGCGACGAACGGGACCCGGGCAGTTCCGTGGCCGGCCGGTGGTGCTGGCCTTCTACCCCGCCGACTGGAGCCCGGTCTGCGGCGACCAGATGGCGCTCTACCAGGCGGCGATGCCGGAGTTCGACCGCTACGACGCGGCCCTGCTGGGCATCTCGGTGGACAGCCTCTGGTCGCACCGGGCCTTCGCCGAGGCGCAGGGGATCCGGTACCCGCTGCTGGCCGACTTCGAGCCCAAGGGCGAGGTGGCCCGGCGGTACGGGGCGTACACGCCGCAGGGGCAGGCCGCCCGGGTCCTGGTGGTGCTCGCGCCCGACTCGACGGTGGCCTGGAGCTACCGCTCGCCCTCCGAGGTCAACCCGGGGGCCGACGGGATCCTGACCGCGCTGGAGGAGCTCACCGAGCGGCCGGTGGTGGCCGGATGACCACGCCACTGCAGGCCACCCCCCTGCTGCGGACGCCGGTCACCGAGGCGGACCACGCCCGCGGGCCGGTGGACGCCCCGGTCACCGTGGTGCAGTACGGCGACTTCCAGTGCCGGTTCTGCGGGGCGGCGTACCCGAACCTGGCCGAGCTGCTGCGCCAGCGGGCCGAGACCGTACGCCTGGTCTACCGGCACTTCCCGATCGCCAACGTCCACCCGTACGCGGAGGCCGCCGCGGAGACCGCCGAGGCCGCCGCGCGGCGGGGCCGGTTCTGGCAGATGCACGACTGGTTGTACGAGCACCAGGACCAGCTGGACCCGGTGCACCTGTCGCTCGGCGTGCAGCAGGTGGGCCTGCCGCCGGACGAGGTGCGCGCCGAGCTCGACCGGCACGAGCACGCCGACCGGGTCCGGCACGACTTCGTCGGCGGCATCCGCTCCGGGGTGAACGGCACCCCCACCCTGTTCGTCCAGGGCGTCCGGCACGAGGGCGGGTACGACCTGGCCGACCTGCTGGTCGCGGTGGACGCCGCAGCGAACGCCTGACCGGAGCCCTTCCCCTCCACCGCCGCCCGCCGCCGGGATCGCACCGCCCGGCGGCGGCCGGCACGCCGATGTCCGGGTGGCGCGCCGGCCGCCGGGTGGCGCGCCGGCCACTCAGATCAGCCGCAGCTCGCGGGCGCGACTGACGGCCTCCCGGCGGCGGGTGGCGTCGAGTTTGCGGTAGATGTTGCGCACGTGCGTCTTGACGGTGTTGACCGACAGCGACAACTCACCGGCGATCTCCACGTTGGACAGGATGCTCTGCAGGTAGCGCAGGATGGTCAACTCCCGCTCGGTGAGCGGCTCGTCCAGCGGTCGCCGGGTGCCCGCCGGGTCGTCCTCGGCCGGCTCCTCGGCGCCCCGGACCAGCTCGCTGACCGTCGACCAGTGCGCGGTGCCGGAGTCCAGGTGGGCGGCGAGCAGGTCGCGCACCGGCGGTTCCGCCCGGGTGAAGACCCGCCGGTAGCCCTGCGGGCCGGCCAGGTCGAGCACCCGCTCCAGCAGCCGGCCGGCGCGCCGCTCGTCGCCGCCGCGGCGGGCCAGCACCGCGTCCAGCACCCCGGCCGCGAGCCGTACCGGCAGCGGCCAGCCGGCGGCGGCCGGGCCGTCCCAGTCCGGCAGGGAGTACCCGGCCGCCCGGACGTCACCGGCCCGCAGCTCCACCCGGGCCAGGGCGAGCGCCAGCACCGGCGCCGGGTCGGGCTCCCGGGCCCGGTCGGCGAGCAGGTCCCGGGCGAAGCGCACGTCGCCCTGCTCGCCGCGCAGGTCGGCCTCCAGGGCGAGCAGCCGGTCGGCCAGCTCACCGGGCCCGGCCAGTCGCTCCCGGGCGGCGGTGACCACCTGGATCGCCCCGGCCGGGTCCCCCGCGTCGCGCAGCAGCGTCGCCCGGACCAGCGCGGCGGCGCCGGCCACCACCGGCTCCCCCGCCGCCGGGCCGGTCGACGCCACCCGGGCGGCGGCCTCCCGCGGCTGGTCGCGGTGCAGCGCCACCAGGGCCAGCGCCAGGTGCGCGTACCCGCAGTCGGTCCGGCCCGACCAGCCCTGGCATGGTGGCATCGCCAGCGCCGTCCGGGCGGTCTCCTCCGCCGCCAGCAGCTCGCCGGCGAGCGCGTGCAGCAGCGCCGAGCGGGCCGCGCAGACCAGCGCGGTACGCGGCCGGCCCGCCTCCCGGGCCGCGCCCAGCGCCGTGTCGAACCGGGCCGCCGCGGCCCGCAGGTCCCCCTCGGCCAGGTCGAGAAGGCCGAGCGCGGTGCCGGCCACCGCCACCGGGTCGGCGTCCTCCCCGGCGCCCGAGCGCGGGTCGTCGTCGCCGGGGCCGGCCGGGCGGGTGTCCAGCAGTCGGGCGGCGGTCCGGCGTACCTCCGGGTGGTCGCCGGCCAGCCGGGCCAGGGTGAGCTCCACCGCGGTGGCCAGCCGGCGGAAGCGGTCCCGGCGCGGCGCGGGCAGTCCCGCGGCCAGGCCCACCGCCTGCCGCAGCAGCCCGGCCGCCGCGTCGGCGTCACCGGCGTACGCCCGCTCGGCCGCCGCGGCCAGCGCCAGCTCCGGATCGGCGCGGACCACCTCCGGCGGGGGCGCGGCCGGCGCCGGGCCGGGCGGTGCCTCCCGGTCGTACGGGGTCAGCTCCGGCCAGGCGGTGAGCAGCAGCTGGGTCGCCCGCTCCCACCGCCCGGCGGCGAGCGCGTGCCGCAGCGCCTCGGCCGGCCGGTCGTTTACGGCGTACCAGTCGGCGGCCCGTAGGTGCAGGTCGCGCCGCTGCGCCTCGGGCAGGTCGGTGAACTCCGCGCGCAGCAGGTCGGCCAGCAGCGGCTGGCAGCGGTACCACGGCGGGTCGCTGTCGTCCGGGTGCACCAGGCCGCTGTCCCGGACCAGCGCGGCCAGCACCGGGGTGCCGTCGCCGCGCCCGGTCAACGCGTCGGCCAGGTCGGCGCGGACGGCGGGCGCCACCGCGGTCCGTCGCAACAGGTCCCGGGTCGCCGCCGGCAGCCCGTCCAGCACCTCGGTCCGCAGGTACGCGGCGACCTCCGCCTGGTCCCCGCCGAACCGCTCGGCCCAGCGTTCCGGGTCGGGCCGGTCCCGGGCGGCCAGCGCGGCGAACCGCAGCGCCGCCGGCCAGCCCCCGGTCCGCTCCCCCAGTCGGGCCACCGCCGCGGCCGGCAGCGGCACCCCGTGCGCGACCAGCAGGTCGGCCACCTCGTCGGTGGTGAACGCCAACTCCCGCGGGCCGATCTCGGTCAGCCCGCCGGCCAGCCGCAGCCGGTGCAGCGCCATCGGCAGCTCGCTGCGGGCGCCGGCGACCAGCCGCAGCCGCTGGTCGGTGTGGCGCAGCAGGAACTCCAGCCCGGTGAGCGCCGCCGGGTCGGTGATCCGGTGCAGGTCGTCCAGGACCAGCAGCACCGGCCGCTCCCGGGCGGCCAGCCCGGCGGCGAGCAGCTCCAGCTGGTCGGGCCGGGGCGGGCCGGCGGGCAGCGGCGGGTCGTCCGCCGGCTCGCCGCCGGCCGGGTCGCGCAGCGCCGCCGCCAGGTACGCCCAGAGCCGCTCCCCGGTGTCACCCGCCTCCACCTGCACCCAGGACGGCCCGGGCTGCGCCGCCGCGCGCGCCCAGGAGGCGAGCAGCGTGGTCTTGCCCCAGCCGGCCGGGGCGCGGACCAGGGTGACCGGCCCGGTCACCCCGTCGTCCAGCCGACCCGCCAGCCGGGGGCGCAGCAGCACCGGCTCCGGCAGCGGAGGTGGCGCGAGCCGGGACGTCAGCAGCGGCGCCGGTCCGACCGCCGCCTCGGCGATCCCGTCGCGGCGCGGCTGCTGCGGCATCCACCCACCTCCGTCGGCGCGTCCTCCCCCGGACGCCGGCGGTTACCCGGCGGGAGCCCGTTCACCCCTTCGGGACGAGCCCACTTCACCCCGGCCGTGGCGAGGCTGGGCGGACGTGGTCCAGCGGGTGACGGCAGCCGAGGGGCAGGTGGTACGGATGCGACGCCCGAATGGCGGCGGGGTGACGCTCGCCCTGGCCGCGCGGGGTGCGGCCGCGCTGCGCGCGCGGGTCGTACCCCGGCGGGGTGGTTGGCCGCGCGCGGCCGGCGCCGACCCGCGGCCAGGGCGGTGGCAGGTGGTGACGGTGGCCCGGTCGCCCGCGGAGCTGCTGCCCGGCGGGGTGTGGCCGGAGCCGCTGCGGCCGCTGGACGGCGCGGTCGAGCTGTACCTGCGCCCGGCGCCCGGCGGGCGCGGCACCGAGCTGGCCGTCCGGCCGCTGGGTGGGGTGCAAACCCTGCCCGGAATGGCCGCCCACCTGGTCGGCGACGACCCCGGGCTGTTCCTGCGGGACGTGCTGCGCCAGGTCAAGACGCTCGCCGAGACCGGCGAGGTGCTGCGCGCCGACCGCTCGCCCGCGGACGGGCCGGCGGCATGAGGGCGCTGTGCTGGGCGGGCGCCGACACCCTGGAGGTACGCCAGGTGCCCGACCCGGAGCTGCGCAACGCGCACGACATGATCGTGCGGGTACGCCGCAGCGCCACCTGCGGCGCGGACCTGCCGCTGGTGGCGGGGCGGCTGCCGTTCCTGGCCGACGGGGACGTGCTCGGCCACGAGTTCCTCGGCGAGGTGGCCGAGGTCGGCCCGGCGGTACGCGGCCACCGGGTCGGCGACCGGGTGGTGGTCTCCGCCGTGGTCGCCTGCGGCAGCTGCTGGCACTGCGCGCAGGGACGGCACGGCTGCTGCGACAACTCCGGCACCGGCCCGGCGGTCACCGAGGCGGCCTGGGGCCAGCCCACCGGCGGCTGCTACGGCCACCCCCGGGCGATGGGCGGCTTCGCCGGCAGCCACGCGGAGTACGTGCGGGTGCCGTACGCGGACGTCGGCGCGTTCAGCGTCCCCGACCCGGTCAGCGACGACCGGGCGGTGTTCGCCTCGGACGCCGCCCCGGCCGGCTGGATGGGCGCCGAGCTGGGCGAGGTACGCCCCGGCGACGTGGTCGCGGTGTGGGGCGCCGGCGCGGTGGGCCAGCTGACCGCGCAGGCCGCGGCGCTGCTCGGCGCGGACCGGGTGATCGTGATCGACCGGCACGAGGAGCGGCTGCGGATGACCGAGCGGCACACCGGCGCGGAGACGCTCAACTTCGAGCGCACCGACGTCCCCGCCGAGCTGCGCGAGCGCAGCGGCGGCCGGGGGCCGGACGTCTGCGTGGAGGCGGTCGGCGCCACCGCCGAGCCACCGCCGCCGGTCGCCCGGTTCGCCGGGCGGCGCGGGCCGGCCGAGGACCCGTTCGCGGTACGCGAGGCGGTGCACGCCTGCCGTAAGGGCGGGACGGTCTTCGTCTCCGGCACCTTCACCGGCTTCGTCGACACCTTCCCGCTCGGCGCGATCATGAACAAGGGGCTGACCCTGCGCAGCGCCCGCCAACACGGCCGGCGGTGGATCCCGATGCTCCTGGACCGGATGGCCCGCGACGAGCTGCGCACCGAGCACCTGGCCACCCACCGGCTGCCGCTGGAGCAGGCGCCGGCCGGGTACGCGCTGTTCCGGGACCGCGCCGACGGCTGCGTACGGGCGGTCTTCACCCCGCACGGCTGAGGGGTGGCACACTCGGCGGATGCGCGACGACCGCCCGTACGACCTCGTCCTGTTCGGCGCCACCGGGTTCACCGGCGGGCTGACCGCCGAATACCTGGCCCGGCACGCCCCCACCGGGCTGCGCTGGGCGCTCGCCGGCCGCAACCCCGGCAAGCTGGCCGCCGTCCGCGACCGGCTGGCCGACATCGACCCCGCGCTGGCCGAGCTGCCGCTACTCACCGCCGACGTCACCGACGCCGCGTCGCTCCAGGCGGTCGCCGAGGCCGCCCGGGTGGTGGCCAGCACCGTCGGCCCGTACGTGCACCACGGGGAGCCGCTGGTCGCCGCCTGCGCCGCCGCCGGCACCGACTACCTGGACATCACCGGCGAGCCGGAGTTCGTCGACCTGATGTACGTCCGGCACCACGCCGAGGCCGTCCGCACCGGGGCGCGCCTGGTGCACACCTGCGGCTTCGACTCGATCCCGCACGACCTGGGCGCCTTCTACACGGTCAGGCAGCTGCCGGCGGACGGGCCGATCACCGTGGACGGTTTCGTCCGGGCCGGCGGGAAGTTCTCCGCCGGGACGTACCACTCGGCGCTGACCGCGTTCTCCCGTACCGGTGAGGCGGGCCGCGCCGCGAAGGCCCGCCGGGCGGTCGAACCCCGGCCGGAGGGCCGCCGGGTCCGCGCGGTGCCGGGCCGGGTGGAGCGCTCGAAGGAGCTGGGCCGCTGGGCCGTCCCGCTGCCGACCATCGACCCCCAGGTGGTACGCCGGTCGGCGGCGGCCCGCCCGGAGTACGGCCCGGACTTCCGCTACCGGCACTTCGCCGCGGTGAAGCGGCTGCCCACGGTGCTGGCCGCCGGGGCCGGCCTGGCCGGGATCGTGGGACTGGTGAAGCTGCCGCCGACCCGGCGGTGGCTGCTCGGCCGGCTCGCCTCCGGCCAGGGCCCGAGCGCCGAGCAGCGGGCGAAGTCCTGGTTCAAGGTCGTCTTCGTCGGCTCCGGCGGCGGCCGGACCGTGCTGACCGAGGTGTCCGGCGGCGACCCCGGCTACGACGAGACCGCCAAGATGCTCGCCGAGTCCGCGCTCTGTCTCGCGCTGGACGACCTGCCGGCCACCGCCGGCCAGGTCACCCCGGTGACCGCGATGGGCGACGCGCTGCTCGACCGGCTGGTCAGGGCCGGCATGACCTTCCGGGTGCTGCGCACCGACGGCGGGGTCGACGGTCACGCTTGACCCTCGACCTGGTTGAGGCGACACGATTCGAGCTGTGGAGAGCGAGCTGCGCAGCATCGGCGAGCTGGCCCGGGCCAGCGGGCTGACGGTCAGCGCCCTGCGGTTCTACGACCGCGCCGGGGTGCTGGCCCCGGCCCTGGTGGACCCGGCGACCGGCTACCGCTGGTACACCGACGACCAGGTGGCGCCGGCCCGGCTGGTGGCCGGCCTGCGCCGGGTCGGCATGCCGCTGGCCGGGATCACCGAGGCGCTGCGGCACCGCCGCGACCCTGCGGTGGTCGGTCGGCTGCTGGACGCGCACCAGCGCCGGCTGGAGGACGGCCTGGCCGACGCCCGTCGCGAACTCTCCCGGATCCGTGCCCTGATCGAGCCCGAGGAGTTCCCGATGTCGACCACCGTCCTGCTGTCCCGCGCCGACCTGGCCGCGGCCCTCGACGCCGTCCGCTTCGCCGTCGGCGCCGACCCCGAGCTACCCGCGCTCTCCGGCGTACTCGTCGCAGTGGACCCGGACCGCCCCGAGCCCGCCGGCACGGCTTCCGACGGTGCGCGGGACGGCGGCGTGGAGCTGGTGGCCACCGACCGGCACCGGATGGCGGTGGCCCGGGCGGCCGGGCGGGTGGACGGACCAGCCGTCCGCGTCCTGCTCCCGGTCGCGGCGGTCGACGACCTCCGTGCCCTGCTGACCGACCCCGACCCCGCCGCTGACGGTGTCGACGGCGACGCCGTTCGGCTGACGATCGACGGGTCGGCGGTGACCGTCACCGTGGGCGGGCGGGAGGTCCGGGCCACCGCGCTGCCGTACGACTTCCCCGACCACCGCCGGCTGCTCGGCCCGCTGACCGGGGACCGGCCGGTCCGCCGGATCCCGCTGGACGTGCCGGCCCTGCGCGCGGCGCTGCGGGACACCGGCCGCCCCACCCTCACCCGGGAGTACGCCGGGCAGCCGTACCCGGTGACCGTGCTCGGCGTGGACGACCGGGACGGGTTGCGGCTGGTCGCCGGGGAGGAGCCGGTCGCCGGCGAGCTGCACGTCGGGGTGAACGGCGACTACCTGCTCGACGCGCTGGACGCGGCCGGCGGCCCGCAGCTGGTCCTGGAGCTGGACGGGCCGATCGCCCCGCTGGCGATCCGCCGCCCGGACGACCCGGACGCCTTCTCGATCCTGATGCCGATCCGCCTCTGACAGCTCCGCCGCGCGGCCCGGCGCCCCTGACCCGACCCTCCGATCCCGACCCGGCCCAGCCTCCGACCTGGCCCCGGCCCAGCCTCCGACCTGGCCCCGGCCCCGGCTCCGGCCCCGGCCTGGCCCCGGCCTGGCCCCGGCCCCGGCCTGGGCCCGGCGTGGCCCTGCTCCTGATCGCTGGCGGCCGGCAGCTCGCCGGAGCAGGCCTGGGCCGCCCCCGCACGACCGTGGGGCTCGATGACCTCCACCGAGCCCATCACCGATCACTTTCCGTCATCTTGATGACTACGCCCATCCCACCTACTCGCACACTTTGCTCTGCTGCCACATAGGCGACAGTTACCCAACGTTGCTGTTGCGTCGGTGGCGGCAGAGCAAAGGGGGCGGCACACCGGTGGGCTGCCCCCTGGCACGATGCGACGTCTTCCCTGGTGAGAGCGGTGTCGGCCGATCGGCTGCCCGCCGACGGCTTGCCGGGTGCTCACCCTTCGCAACGTCATCGCCGTCGCTGGAGCAAGCGCGCGAATCTCACTGAGCGTGGTTGCCGGCCGAGAACGGCGCCGCCGCGACGAGCGGCGGCGCCGGCGGCTCAACCCTCGACGTCCCGCCGATGCCGGCCCGGGTCCGGGCGGCTCGGCGGGCGGGGCCGGGGCCGGGGGGCCGCGACGGTAGCATCTGGGGGTCTCACCTGACATCCCGGACGGAGGCGTACGGAGCAGCATGCTCGACATGGACTTGATCCGGAAGGATCGCGAGGCGGTCGCGACCGCGCTGGCGAAGCGACTGGATCCCGCCGAGGTCAACCGGGCGCTGGACGAGATCCAGCGGCTCGACCAGGAACGCCGCGCTCTGATCACCGGCATCGACGCCGAGCGGCAGCGCCGCAAGGCCGAGGCCCGGGCGTACGCGCAGGCGAAGCGGGCCGGCACCGCGCCGGAGTCCGGCTCCCCGCAGGACGAGCGTAAGCAGCTCGCCGAGCTGGAGTCCCAGCTGGACGAGGTGCAGGCGCGGCTGCGCACGGCGATGAGCGAGCTGCCCAACCTGCCCGCCGACGACATCGTGGCCGGCGGCAAGGAGGCCAACCGGGTGGTGAAGACCTTCGGCGAGCCACCGGCCATCGAGAAGGTCCGCGACCACGTCGAGCTGAGCCGGATGCTGGGCCTCGTCGACCACGAGCGCGGGGTGAAGCTCGGCGGCTCCGGCTTCTGGATGTACACCGGCATGGGCGCCCGGCTGGAGTGGGCGCTGATCAGCTGGTTCATCGAGGAGCACATCACCGCCGGGTACGAGTTCCTCCTCCCGCCGCACCTGCTGCTGGACACCGCCGGGTTCGCGGCCGGGCAGTTCCCCAAGTTCTACGACGACGTCTACCACCTCGACCGGGAGTCGGCCCCGCGCGGGCAGTTCCTGCTGCCCACCTCGGAGACGGCGATCCTCGGCGCGTACCAGGACGAGATCCTGGAGACAGCGAAGCTGCCGCTGAAGGCGTTCGCCTACACCCCGTGCTACCGGCGGGAGGCGGCCGGCTCGCACTCGGACGAGCGCGGCACGGTGCGCGGCCACCAGTTCAACAAGGTGGAGATCTTCCAATTCACCCTGCCGGAGCAGGCGGACGCGGCGCTGGAGGAGATGCTCGGCCACGCGGAGGGCCTGGTCGAGAAGCTCGGTCTGCACTACCAGCGCACCCTGCTGTCGGCCGGCGACGCCAGCGCCTCGATGAAGAAGACGCTGGACATCGAGGTGTTCATGCCGAGCACCGGCAAGTACAAGGAGGTGTCGTCGGTCTCCTGGGCCGGCGACTACCAGGCCCGCCGGGCGGCCATCCGCTACCGCGAGCCGGGCGGCAAGCAGACCCGCTTCGTGCACACCCTGAACGGCTCGGCGCTGGCCACCAGCCGGCTCTTCCCGGCCATCCTGGAGCAGTTCCAGCAGCCCGACGGCTCGGTCGTGCTGCCCGAGGTGCTGCGCGACCGGCTCGGCACCGACCGGCTCACCCCCCGCTGACCCGGCACTGCTCCGACGCCGAGCCGGCGCGGGAGCCCGACGCCGAGCCGGCGGGGGCGACCGCCCCCGGCCGGCGACCGCTTGTCGCAGAGGCCGCCGGCGACCGCTTGTCGCAGAGAGCGATATGACTCTCGGTCATAATTATGACCGAGAGTCATATCGCTCTCGGGAGTGAGCGCACCGAGCTACCTCACCCTGGGTGACCCGCCGACGGATGGGCTCGCGTCCATCCGCCGTCCGTCGCTCACCCCGAGAAAGCGGCCGGGACCGCGGCATCCCCCGAGGCCGCCGCACCCTCCGCCATCGGCGCACCCGCCGGGCTCACCGTGGCCGCCGGGCTCACCGTGGCCGCCGGGCTCACCGTGGCCGGCGCACCCGACGCGCTGTCTGGTCCCGCCGGGGCCGGACGGGGTGACGCCCGTAGCCGGAAGAGGGCCGCGCCGGCCAGCAGCAGCGCCAGCACCGCCGCGAGCACCGTCGGCCCGACCGTGTCCAGGCCGGTGGCGAGCGCCCGCTGGGCCCGGGCCGCGGCCACGATCACCGGATCGCCGAACGCCTCGTGCCGGCCCTCGGCGAGCCGGACCTCGTACCAGCCGTACCAGGCGACGTAACCGCCGGCGAGCAGCAGCACCAGACCGCTGAGCCGGGGCACCAGCGCGCCGGCGCCGCGCAGCAGGGCCACCACTGAGCCGCGCAGCAGGGCCACGCCGAGCGCGGTCACCGCGACCACCAGGCCCATCCCGATCGCGTACGCCACGAACAGCGCCACCCCGCGCGCCGCTGAGCCGGCCCGCAGGCTGGTCACCACGATCGCCAGGAACGGGCCGACGGTGCAGCTGAGCGAGGTCAGCGCGTACGCCATCCCGAACAGCGTCATGGACGGCCAGGACCGGGTCAGCCGGGGCGAGCGCAGGCCGAGGCCGGGCAGCACGAGCCGACGGCCGGCGAGCAGCCAGCAGCCCAGCGCCAGCAGGCCGAGCCCGAGGGTCACGGTGAGCCACGGCAGCCGGGGCCGCAGCCAGTCGGCCAGCGGCGCCACGGCCAGCCCGAACGCGCCGAAGACCAGCACGTAACCGGCGGTCAGCCCGGCGGTCGCGGTGAGCGCCCGGCGGACCGCGCCGCGACGCTCGGCCGGGCCGGCGACCAGCAGCGACAGGTACGCGGGCAGCATGGCGAAGCCGCACGGGTTGACCGCGCCGAGCATGCCGGCGGTCAGCGCCAGCAGCAGCGCCGTGGTCATCCGGCGGCCAGCGCGGCGACCCGGCGGGCAAGCTCGTCGCCGGCCAGGAAGCCCTGGTGGACGACCTTCCCGTCCCGGTCGATGATCAGGAAGGTGCTCTGCTCGACCACCTCGAAGCGGCGCCAGAGCGCCCCGGCGTGGTCGTCCAGTTGGGGCGTGCCGGTCAGCTCGAACTCGGTGACGAATTGCTTCATGGCCTTCCGGTCGCCGAGGCCGGCTACCCCGACGATGGGGACGGTGTCGCGGTACTTCGGGGCGATCTCGGCCACCGTCCACGCCTGACTCGCGCAGGTGGCGCACCAGGGCGCCCAGAACCACAGCACCACCGGCCGGCCGGCGAGCCCGGCGGCGGAGAACGCCCCGCCGTCGAGGGTCGTCCCGGTGAAGCGCAGCGCGTCCGGCACGGCCGCCGGGGGCGTACCCGGGGCGGCCGGAGCGCCCGCGGCGCCACCGGCGGGGGCAGCACCGGCGGGCGGCGTGGCGGCGGGGGACGTGGCGGTGAACGGCGGTCCGGTGGCCGCCGGGCCGACGGCGGCCGGGCCGCCCGGCGCGGGACCGACCGCGCAGGCCGCGCCGGTCAGCAGCACCACGCCGGACAGCGCCGCCCCGACCGCGGCCCGCCGCCGGCCGGCGGGCCCGCCTCCACTCTGTCCGGTCCTCCGGTACGACCGCATCGGCGCCTCCTCGAACGGTGGACGAGCTACTCGGCCTTGGCGAGCCGCAGGGCGAGCTCGGGGCAGACCTTGACCGCCTTCATCGCGCCCTCTCGCAGCCAGGTCGGCACGGGGGTGGGCGGGAAGGCGGGGAATCCGTTGGTGTCCAGCCGGATGAAGTCCGGTACGACGTGCGCGCAGAGCCCGTGCCCGTCGCAGCGGGACCAGTCCAGGGTGAGCTTCTGCGGGTTCGCGTCGGGCGCACCGGGCAGGCCCATCATGCCCTTGACCCGTCGCCCGCACCCGTCGCCGGTGGTGTGCAGCCGCAGGTCCTCGGCGAACACCTCCATCGCGGAGAGCGCGAACCGGGCCGTACCGTCGGGGTGGCTGCACGCGCCGCGACCCCGCACGTCGCCGGCGGCGGCCCGGACCACCTCCACCGGCGCGCTGCCGGCGACCGCCAGGTCGACGGCGCGGGCCAGGTCCGGCAGCCCCATCTTGCACGGGCCGCACTGGCCGGCGGACTCGCCGGCCAGGTAGCGGACCACCTGCGCGGCCTCGCCGAGCGGGCAGGTGTCGTCGCCGAGCGGGAGGACGATCCCGGCGCCCAGCGTGCCGCCGACCCGGGTGAGCCCCTGGCGGGACACGTCGGCGCGGTCCGCCGCCTCGGCGGTGATCCACTTGCCGTGGTAGCCGCCCATCAGGATGCCCGGCCCGGCCGGCACCTCGCACAGCTCGAGGACCTCGCGCAGCGGGGTGCCGGCGGCGCACTCCACCACGGCCGGCCGCCCGGCCGCGCCGGTCACGGTGAGCAGCAGCGTGCCGGGCTCCTCGTCGGTGCCGAGCGCCGCGTACTCGTACGGGCCGAGCCGGGCGGCGACCGCGAGCTGGGCGTACGTCTCGGCGTTGGACAGCAGGGTGGGCAGCCCGCCGACGCCGGAGTCGCTGGAGCGCTTCTTGGTGCCGGGCGGGATGTGCGGCAGGCCGTTGATCCCGTTGACCAGCGCGCCGCCCTCGCCGGAGATGAACCGGTGCGGCACGGTGACGATGCTGGTCGGCACGGGCATCCGGCGCTCCTGCAACGCCTCGGTGAGCGAGTCCCGGCCGACCATGTCGTCGGACACCCCGATCACGATCTCCTCGGCGTCCAGCGCGTACGCGGCCAGCGCGGCGCCGTCCAGGACCAGGTGCGGCGCCCGGGTGAGCAGCACCTTGTCCTTCCAGCTGGCCGGCTCGCCCTCGCTGGCGTTGACCACCACCACCGCGGCCAGGTCCTGCCGCTCGCAGGACTCCAGGACGGCGGTGAGCTTGCGGGCGAACGGGAAGCCCGCGCCGCCCTTGCCCTTGAGCTGGATGCTCTCGGCCAGCCGCAGCAGGTTGGCCGGCTCCATCGGGCCGATCGGGCCGTGCACCTCCTCGTGCGCGGCCAGGTCGAGCCGGCCGAACTCGGCGAAGCCGGCGGTGAGCCTCGGCTCGCCGACGCAGGCCACCGGGGGCACCTTGGTCCGCATCACTTCGCCTCACCCCGCAGCCCGGCCCAGTACGCCCCGTCAACCGCGTCCGCGTCGGCCCGCCGCCGCCGGCGCCGGCTGTCGCCGTTCGCCTTGAGCGCCCGGCGGGAGGCCAGGTCGACCAGGGTCGGGGTGTCGTCGACGGGCGCCCCGTCGGGGACGTACCGGGCCGGCGGCCGCCAGTAGTCCGGCTCCTCCGGCACCTCGTCCTCGACGCTGTGCCGGCCGGCGCCGCTGCGCGGGGTGGCGGAGATCGGCTCGGCGGAGACCGGCGACGCGGCCTGCCAGCGGCGCGGGCTGTCCCACGGCTCCTCGGGCTCGGCGAGCTGCGGCGGCGCGGAGTAGCGGGCCACGTCGGCGTCGTCGCGCCGGGCCCGCCGGCCGGCCGACACCGGCGCGACGTCCTCGTCCCGCCGGGCGCGGCGCCCGGTCGACACCGGCGCCACGTCCTCGTCCAGCCGGGCCCGCCGGCCGGCGGAGACCGGCGCGACGTCCTCGTCCCGGCGGCGGTCGACCCGCTCGGCGGCGGCCGCCACGTCCCGCTCGCGCGGCACCGGCACCGTGGCGCGGCGGCCGGCGCGGACCGGTTCCCGCAGCGTGCCGGGCTCGGGCACCACCGGCACGGTGAACCGTTCCGGGTCGCGCCGGCGGGCGGCGCCGGCCGGCGCGGTCCAGGACGCGGTCGCGGTGGTGGCCCAGCCGGCCCGCAGCTCCTTCTCCTCGTCGTCGGCCTTACGCCGACCGAACCCGCCGAGCAGCCGGCGGCCCCGGTCCTCCTCGCTGGTGCGCGCGGTCATCGCCTTGTTCATCGCGGCGGCCTGGTGCTGCTCGCGGCTGCGCTTGCCGAGGTACACCGACAGCCGCACCAGCAGGGCCAGCACCACCATCAGCACGCAGGCCAGGTAGCTCAGGGTCACCCAGGGCTTCGCGGTCCGCCCGGCGTTGAGCCCGTGGAACAGGGCGAACGGCCAGGACAGGTACGCCATCGAGTGCAGCGCCCGCCACACCCACTTCGGGCCGGCGCCGGCGAAGCGGGCCCGGATGATCCCGGTCCACAGCACGCTCACCATGAGGAAGGCGGCGACGGTGCCGAGCCCGACGTAGAGCCCCCGGCCACCGATGAACGGCACCACGGCGTCGGTGGGGGCGGCCCGGCCGATGGCCACCTTGGTGACGACGTGGAAGACCAGCCCGGCCACGCCGAGGATGCCGGTGGCCCGGTGCGCGGACTGCATCAGCACCCGGTGCGGGATCTTCAGCACCAGCCGGTCGGTGGCCAGCAGGCCCATCATCACGGTGAGGCTGAGCGAGACCAGGGCGATCACCCCGGCGAAGAACTCGGTGAAGAAGAAGCCGTAGGCGTACATCGGGCCGCCGACTCCGGAGATCTCCACGCCCGCCCAGACCAGGGCGAGCGCGGACGCGGTCAACAGTGCCATCGCGGGTTTCGACGGTGTCCGTACCCCACGGCTGGTGGTGGTGGTCCGGACCGTCGCCGCCTTCTGGTTCCGCTTTGCCCGGGCCATCTGCTCCTCGATCGTGTAACGGCGGCGCCACCACCGGCCGACCCTGCTCCCACCTCCAGTACGGACGTCCGGCGCGTACGGATCAGTGCCGGCGGTGAAAATTCCACCCGACGCGTCGAACCGGGGCGCCCGGTGACGCGTGTGGCGCTCCACGCAACGACAGATATCCATCCGTTGACAGCGCCTGCAACACGCTTGTAATCTTTCCGCAAATTTCAGCCCTGGTTGCAAGAAGCCAGCAGCTGGAATCCCTCCCCCGCACTGCCACCATCCCCCGAACACCAGGAGTCCCCATGCATCGACGTCGATGCCGCTCCGCCGTCCTCGCGGTCCTCGCCGCCGCGAGCCTGCTGTTGCCGAGCGCCGTGGCCGCACCCCCGGCCGCCGCGGCCACCTCCGGCGCCAAGAAGGTCATCGTCCAGCTCTTCGAGTGGAACTGGACCTCGGTGGCCAGCGAGTGCACCAATGTGCTCGGTCCCAAGGGGTACGGCTACGTCCAGGTCTCGCCCCCGCAGGAGCACGTCAACCTCGGCCCGTGGTGGGTGTCCTACCAGCCGGTCAGCTACCGGATCGAGTCCCGCAAGGGCACCCGGGCCCAGTTCCAGTCGATGGTGACCACCTGCCACAACGCCGGCGTGAAGGTGCTCGTCGACGCGGTGGTCAACCACATGTCCGGCCAGGAGAACGGCGGCACCGGCTGGGCCGGCACCAGCTACGGCCACTACAACTACCCGGGCACCTACGGCTCGCAGGACTTCCACTACTGCGGGCGCAACGGCAACAACGACATCGCCAACTACAACGACCGGTACGAGGTGCAGAACTGCGAGCTGGTCAACCTCGCCGACCTGAAGACCGAGTCGGACTACGTCCGCTCGACGATCGCCGGTTACCTGAACGACCTGCTCTCGCTCGGCGTGGACGGCTTCCGGATGGACGGCAGCAAGCACATGCCGGCCGCCGACATCGCCGCGATCAAGAGCAAGCTGTCCCGCCCGGCGTACATCGTGCAGGAGGTCATCTACGGCGCGGGTGAGCCGGTCCAGCCGACCGAGTACACCGGCAACGGCGACGTGCACGAGTTCCGGTACGGCAAGGACCTGGCCCGGATGTTCAACAGCGAGCGGCTGGCGTACCTGAAGAACTTCGGCGAGGCGTGGGGCTACCTGCCCAGCGGCTCGGCGGTGGCCTTCGTGGACAACCACGACACCCAGCGCGACGGCGGGGTGCTGACCTACAAGAACGGCAACGCGTACGCCCTGGCCAACGCGTTCATGCTGGCCTGGCCGTACGGCACCCCGGCGGTGATGTCGAGCTTCTCGTTCAGCAGCAAGGACCAGGGCCCGCCCTCGGACGCCAGCAACAAGATCACCAACACCACCTGCTACTCGGGCTGGGAGTGCGAGCACCGCTGGCGGGTGATCGCCAACATGGTCGGCTTCAACAACGCCACCCAGGGCGCGGCGGTCGCCAACTGGTACGACAACGGCTACCAGCACATCGCGTTCAGCCGCGCAGGCAAGGGGTTCCTCACCATCAACGACGAGGACTCCGCGATCAACGGCCGGTCGTACTACACCGGGCTGCCCGCCGGGCGGTACTGCGACGTGATCCACGGTGACTTCGCCAACGGCTCGTGCAGCGGGCCGGTGATCACGGTGGACGGCAGTGGTTGGTTCGCCGCCAACATCGCCGCGCACGACGCGGTCGCCATCCACGTCGGGGCGAAGCTGCCCTGACCCGTACCCGGGGCCCTCGTCCGCGCCGATCCGGCCGGGCGGGGGCCCCGCACCGCGTCCGTCCTTTACAGTCAGTTTGTGCTCTTTGACCGATTGACCTCCCGGTGGGGGCTCGGCTGGCTGGGCGCCGCCGTCGGCGTACCGGCGCTGCTGGCGCTGGTGCTGCTGGTCAACGCGGCGCTGCGCCACGACACGGCACCGGTCCGCCGGGCCGCGCCCGCGCCCGCCGCCCCGGCGACCCCGCAGAACCCGGACGAGTCGGTGCCGCCCGCCGCGCCCGCCCCCGCCGGCCTGCCCGTGATCGACTACGACCCGGCGCCTGGCGGCTTCCCGGCCGACCCCGCCCCGCGGGACACCGCCCCGCTGACCGAGGGACTCTCCCCTGACCGGCGGATCGCCGTGTACGACGCGCCGGGCGGCCGCCCCCGGGCTCTGCTCGCACCGACCATCAGCGACGTCCCGCTGACCATGCCGGTGGTGGCCCACCGGGTCGGCTGGACCGCCGTGCTGCTGCCCTCGGCGACCCGGCGGATCGGTTGGCTGCCGGCGGGCGGCTGGAGCACCACCGCGCTGCGCGACCAGGTCGTGGTGGAGCGCCGGCCGCACCGGCTGACCTGGTACCGGCACGGCCGGCCGGTGCACAGCTGGAAGGTCAGCCTCGGCATGCCCGGCCAGGACACCCCGCTGGGCCGCACCTTCGTGCTCGGCACCACCCCGCCGCCCGAGGAGGTCTACGGCGGGGTGGACATCTTCGCCCTCGGCGCGGTGCCGGACGACCCGGACGCCGTGCCGACCGGCCTCAGGGGCGCGCACATCGGCCTGCACAGCTGGCAGGACGACGACACCCTGGGCGAGGACGTGACCAACGGCTGCATCCGGCTGACCAGGACCGCCCAACGCCAACTGCTCGCCGAGCTGTCCCCCGGTACCCCACTGATCGTGGTCGACACCCTCCCCACCCCACCCCCCACCGCCTGAGACCCGGCGCCGGTCAGTCGCCGAGGAGCCAGCCGTTGCGTTCGGCGATGTGGACGGCCTCGGCGCGGTTGCGGGCGCCGGTCTTGCCGATCGCCGACGAGAGGTGGTTGCGGACGGTGCCCTCGGACAGGTGCAGCGTCCGGGCCAGGTCGGCGACCGTGCCGCCGCCCAGCGCCGCGCGCAGCACCTCGGTCTCCCGCTCGGTCAGCGGGCTGGCCCCGGTGGCCAGGGTCTCCGCCGCCAGGGTCGGGTCGACCACCCGCAGCCCGGCGTGCACCCGGCGCACCGCGTCGGCGAGCTGCCGAGCCGGGGTGTCCTTGACCACGAACCCGTTCGCGCCGGCCTCCATCGCCCGGCGCAGGTAGCCGGGCCGGCCGAAGGTGGTCACCACCAGCACCCGGCAGCCGGGCAGCGCGGCCCGCAGCGCCGCGGTCGCCGCGATACCGTCCAGCCCGGGCATCTCCACGTCCAGCAGGGCGACGTCGGGGCGGGTCCGCCGGGCGGCCTCCACCACCTCGTCACCCCGGCCCACCTCGGCCACCACGTCCAGGTCGGGCTCCAGCGAGAGCAGGGCGGCCAGCGCCCCGCGTACCAGGGCCTGGTCGTCGGCGAGCAGCAGCCGGATCGGCGCGTCGCTCACCGGTCGCCCGCCGTGGGCAGCGCGACGCGCAGCAGGAAGCCGGCGCCGTCCGGGCGGCGTCCCACGCTCACCGTGGCGTCCAGCCGGCGGGCCCGCTCGCGCAGCCCGGTCAGCCCGTGCCCGCCCGCGCCGTCGGACGGCCCCCGGCCGTCGTCGGCGACCTCCACCCGGTCCGGGTCGACCCGGATCACGCACCGGCGCGCGCCGCTGTGCCGTACCACGTTGGTCACTCCCTCCCGGACGGTCCAGCCGAACAGCTCGTCCTGGGCCGGCGGCAGCCGCGGCGGGTCGTCCGGCAGCTCGGCGACGATACCCGCCGCGGCCAGCGCCGACCGGGCGCCGGCCAGCTCGCCGGCCAGGCTGATCTCCCGGTACGCCCCGACGGTGTGCCGCACGTCGGCGAGCGCCTGCCGGGCGAGCCGCTCGACGTCGGCGATCTCGGCGGCCGCCCGGGCCGGGTCCAGCTCCAGCAGCCGGCCGGCCAGCTCGGCCTTGACCGCCACCACGGTCAACGAGTGGCCGAGGATGTCGTGCAGGTCCCGGGCGGTACGGGCGCGCTCCTCGGCGACGGCCAGCCGGCCGATCTCCGCCTGGGCGGCCTGCAGCTCGGTGTTGCGCCGGGCCAGCGCGCTCACCCCGAACATCCCGATCGAGGCGAGCACCACCGCGAAGACCACACTGCTCTCCGCCTCCCAGTCGGGCACCAGCGCCGAGCCGACCAACGGGGTCACCGCGCACACCGCCACCACGGCCAGCGCCTCCGGCCAGGGCAGCAGGAACACCCCGGCGGCGGCGACGAAGACCAGCGTGGTCATCCAGTCGCCGCCGGTGCCCGGGATGCCGGCGACGGCCAGCAGGATCAGCAGCCCGAGCAGGGCGCGGGCCCGGCCGCGGGGCACCGGACGGTTTCTCTGCCGGCGGTGCCGGGCCCACTCGAACAGCAGCACGTAGGCCACCCCGAAGGTGACCACCGAGCCCACCCCGACCACCCGCCGCCAGGGCTCGGCCCGGTGCAGGGCGGTCAGCAGCGGGACGTTGAGGAAGATCAGCCAGACGGCGGCCAGCAGCCAGCCGGCGAGCCGCCAGCGGCGGCTCGTCGGCGGGTACTGCGGCGGCGGGGTGGCCATGGAGCCCACGCTAACCCGGGCCGGCCCGGTCAGACCCGAGTGGTGTCCCGGCGGAACAGCCGGGCCGCGCCGAACCCGAAGACCGCCGTCCAGCCGATCACGTTGGCCACCGCCGTGTTGCTCACCCCGTTCCCGGTCAGCGGGGAGCGGGCCAGCTCGCCCACCCCGTAGACCGGGGTGAAGTGGGCGATCGTCTGGAACGCGTGCGGCAGCAGCTCCAGCGGAACGAACAGGCCGCCGAACATCGCCAGGATGGCCAGGATCGGGCCCATGAACTGCATGACGTTCTCGGCCGGCGCGAGGTAGCCGACGAACAGCCCGAAGGCGGCGAAGACCAGCGAGCCGAGCCAGGCCGCGAGGCCGGCCAGCAGCCAGACGTACGCCGGCACCCGCACCCCCGCCGCCGCGCCCACGGCGAACTCGACCAGCACGGCGGCCAGCCCGAGCACCATCGCGGTGACCACCTTGGTGGCCACGTACGCGGCCGGGCGCAGCGGGGTCAGCCGCAGCTGCCGGCTCCAGCCCAGCGCCCGTTCGGTGGCGACCGCCGCGCCGGCGCTGGTGGTGGCGACCATGGCCGCGTAGACGGCCAGGCTGATCATGATCCAGGCGGTCACCGGGCGGCCGTTGTCGAGGTTCTGCCCGCGCTGCGGCAGGCCGAAGAGCAGGAAGAACACCGCCGGCATGATCAGGGTGAACAGCAGCGTGCGGCGGTTGCGCAGCACCCGGCGGATCTCGATGGCGAGCACCGCCGGGGAGAAGCCGCCGAGGGCGGGCAGCCGCCGGTCGGCGTGGTGGACGGGCGTGCTGGTGGCGGGCGAGGTCACGGTCATCTCAGGCTCCGACGGTCTCGGCGGTGGTCAGGGCGAGGAAGGCGTCCTCGAGGTTCCGGGAGGTGATCTCCACGTCCCGGGCGGCGGTGCGGGTGAGCAGGTGCCGGGCCACCGCGTCGGAGTCGGCGGTGCGGATCAGCACCCCGTCCCCGCGTACCTCGACGGTCTCGACGCCCGGCAGGGCGGCCAGCCCGGCCTGGTCGGCGTCCGGCAGGGTGGCGCGGACGGTGCGCCCGGCGGCCAGGTTCTTGATCTCGGCGGTGGTGCCGTCGGCGACCACCCGGCCCTGCCGGACCAGCACGATCCGGTCCGCGTACGCGTCGGCCTCGTCCAGGTAGTGGGTGGCGAACACGACCGTCCGGCCGGCCCGCGCGTCGGCCCGGATGGCCTGCCAGAAGTCCCGCCGCCCCTCGACGTCCATCCCGGTGGTGGGCTCGTCGAGGATCATGATGTCCGGGTCGGAGAGCAGCGCCAGGGCGAAGCGCAGCCGCTGCTGCTGGCCGCCGGAGCACTTGCCGACCAGCCGGTCGGCGATGTCGGCGATGCCGGCCCGCTCCAGCACCTCGGCCACCGGCCGGGTCCGGCCGTGGAAGTGCGCGGTCATCCGTACCGTCTCGGCGACGGTGAGGTCCTTGAGCAGGCCGCCGGTCTGCAGCACGGCGGCGACCCGGCCGTGCCGGACGGCCTCGTCGGGGGTGCCGCCGAGCAGCCGGACGGTGCCGGCGTCCGGGCGGGCCAGGCCGAGCAGCATGTCGATGGTGGTGGTCTTGCCGGCGCCGTTGGGGCCGAGGAAGGCCACCACCTCACCGACCGGGATGCGCAGGTCGAGCCCGTCGACGGCGGTCACCGGCCCGAAGCTCTTGCGAAGGCCGGCGAGCTCGACGGCCGGATGCGTACTGGTCATGACATAGATGCTGGCGGCCGTGCGGCGTCCGTCCCCGGAGCGACCGTCACGTCCCGGGCATGACAAATGTCAGGGCCCCGGGCCGGGGTCCGGCCCGGGGCCCTGCGCGGTCAGTGGCCGCCGGCGCCCTCCCGGGCCTGCCGGGGCAGCAGGAACGCCGCGCCGAAGGTGACCACCAGCAGCCCGGCCTGTGCCCAGAGGGTGTACCGGACGGCGTCCTGCGAGCCACGCCGTACCGCCCGTTCGCCGGCCGCGGTCAGGGCCCGGCCGACCCGCTGGCCGGCGTCCGGCGTGGTCACCGCCGCCCCGGCGGACCGTTGCAGCTCCGCGCAGGAGCGCGGCGTCGCGGCCGGATCGTCGGCGGTCGCCCGGTCCCGGCCACAGGTGCGCAGGCCGGCCACGATCCGGTCGGCTGCCCCGGCCGGTACGCCGGCGGTGGCCAGTTCCGTGCGCAGCGCGGGAGTGTCGACGGCGGTGGCGACCTGCCCGCCGAAGGCGGAGAAGAAGACGGTGCCGAGCACGGCCACGCCGAGCGCTCCGCCGAGCTGTTGGATGCCGGTGAGGGTGCCGGAGGCGGAGCCCGACTCGGCCTCGTCCACCCCGGAGAGCACGATGTCGAAGAACGGCGCCATCACCAGCCCCATCCCGAAGCCGACGGCGAGCAGCGCGGGCGCGAGCCGCCACGGCGTGACGTCGAGACCGACCAGCCGCAGGGTGAGCAGCATGCCGAGCACGCCGGCCAGCACCACGGCCAGTCCGACATGGATCATGCGGCGGCCGTAGCGGGCGGCCAGGCCGGTGCCGGCCAGCACGAACGCGGCCACCATGCCGAGCGCCTGTGGCACGGCGGCCAGGCCGGTGCGCAGCGGCGAGTAGCCCAGCCCGAGCTGGAGGTAGAGGCTGAACACCAGCGAGAAGCCGGTCAGGCCGGTGAAGAACGCCAGCCCGGCGACCAGGCCGCCGGTGAACGCGCGCCGACGGAACAGCGCGGGCACCACCAGCGGGTCGCGCCCGGTGCGCTGCCGGCGTACCTCGTACCGGGCGAACGCGACGAAGACCACGACGGACGCGGCCATCATCGCGAACGTCCAGAGCGGCCAGTCTCTCTCGCGGCCCTGCACCAGCGGATAGACCAGCAGCAGGGCGGCGGCCGAGACCAGACCGACGCCGGGCAGGTCGAGCCGGGTGGCGTGGGTGGAGCGGGACTCGGGCAGGAAGCGCAGCGCGCCGAGCGCGGCGAGCAGCCCGAGCGGAACGTTGATCAGGAAGATCGCCCGCCAGCCGGTACCCCACAGGTCGGCGTCGACCAGCCAGCCGGCGAGGATCGGGCCGCCGACGGCGGAGATGCCCATCACCGGCCCGAACGCGCCGAAGGCCGCGGCCAGCTGGTGCGGCGGGAACACCTCCCGGATCAGGCCGAGCCCCTGCGGCAGCAGCACCGCGCCGAACAGCCCCTGGGCGATCCGGGAGCCGATCAGCATGCCGGGCGAGACGGCCAGCGCGCAGAGCGCCGAGGCGGCGGTGAAGCCGAGGACGCCGACCAGGAACATCCGGCGCCGGCCGTAGAGGTCGCCGAGGCGCCCGCCGGTGACCAGGCCGACCGCCATGGCCAGGGTGTAGCCGGCGCCGAGCCACTGGATCACGCTGACCGAGCCGCCGAGGTCGGCGCGGATCGCCGGGCCGGCCAGGTTGGTGATCAGGACGTCGAGCAGGTCCATCACCTCGGCGGCGAGGATCACCGCGAGGGCGAACCAGCGCCACCGGTGGCCGGCGGCCTCCGGCGGGGGTACGGGTGGGGCCTCCCCCGTGACGACATCTCCCATGACGACCTCCTCGCACATCGCTGTCGAACGGCGTTCGTTGTCGAACAACGTTCTATCAACGAACGGCGTTCGTGGCAAGTACGATGTTCGACAACCGATCGAAAGGCCGACCGTGAGCGAACCCCCCGCCCCGCCCTGGCGCACCCGACCCCGGGCGGCCCGCGCCGTACGCCAGCCGCTCAGCCAGGACGCGGTGGTGGACGCCGCGCTGGCGGTGCTCGGCCGGGAGGGGCTCGGCGGGCTGAGCATGCGGCGGGTGGCCCAGGAGCTGGACACCGGGCCGGCCTCCCTCTACGCCCACGTGTCGGGCAAGGAGGAGCTGCTGGAGCTGCTCGTCGACCGGGCCAGCGCCGGCATCACCGTGCCGCCACCCGACCCGGCCCGCTGGGGCGAGCAGGTCAAGGAGGTTGCCCGGCAGGCGTACCGGGTCTACGCCACCCACTCCCACCTGGCGCTCGCCTCGCTGGCCACCATCCCGACCGGCCCGAACGCGATGCGGGTCACCGACGGGCTGCTGGCCATCCTGCTGGCCGGCGGCGTGCCGCCTCAACCGGCGGCCTGGTTCCTCGACCGGCTCATGCTCTACATCGCCGGGGACGCCTACGAGGGGGCGCTGTTCGGGGAGAAGGTGCGGGCCACCGGGCAGGACCTGTCGACGTACTGGACGGGGATGCGCGAGCAGCTGCGCGGCTACTACCTGAGCCTGCCCAAGGAGGCGTACCCGAACGCGCTCGCGCACGTCGACGAGCTGATGGCCGGCGACGGCGAGGAGCGCTTCGAGTTCGGCCTCGACCTGATGGTCCAGGGCATCGCCCGGTACGCCCGCCCAGACGGGATTCCGGACGCCCCGACCGGGTAAGCCGCGCCGTCCGCGCCGCACCACGACCGGGAGGAACCCCATGGGCACCGCGCCGACCGGACGGGTCGACACGATCGTGTTGATCCACGGCCTCTGGATGACCCCGCGCAGCTGGGAGGGGTGGGCCCGGCGCTACCGGTCGTTCGGCTTCCGGGTCGAGACCCCCGCCTGGCCCGGCATGGAGGGCACCGTCGAGGCGCTGCGCGACGACCCCGCCCCGATCGCCGGGATCACCCTGGACCGGATCATCGAGCAGCACGCCGCACTGATCGGCTCGCTGCCGAACCCGCCGATCGTGATGGGCCACTCGTTCGGCGGCCTGGTCGCCCAGGTGCTGCTGGACCGGGGGTTCGGCGCCACCGCCGTCGCGGTCGCCCCCGCACCGGTACGCGGGGTGCTGCGGCTGCCGGTGAGCACCCTGCGGGCGGCGTATCCGGTGCTGCGCAACCCCGCCAACCGGCACCGCGCGGTGCCGATCACGCCCGACGAGTTCCGGTACGCCTTCGGCAACACCCTCAGCCGCGAGGACTCCGACCAGGCCTGGCAGCGGTACGCCGTACCGGCCGCCGGTCACGTGCTCTTCGAGGGCGCGTTCGCCAACCTCGACCCGCGCTCGGCCGCCACCGTCGACAACGGCAACGACGAGCGGGGGCCGCTGCTGTTGGTCTCCGGCGGTGCGGACCACGTCGCGCCCCCGCAGCTGGTGACCGCGAACGCCAACCTCTACCGGAAGTCGCGGGCGGTGACCGCGTACCACCAGTTCCCGGGGCGGTCGCATCTCACGGTGAGTGAGCCGGGGTGGGAGGAGGTGGCCGACCACGCGCTGCACTGGGCGGTGGAGATGGCCACCACCCGCGCGCCCGCGATCGTCGGCGACGCCCCGCACTGGTAGTCACCGGTGCCGGAACCGCCGGGAACACGGCCCGTCGTGGTCCGGCCGCAGCAGGCACCGCGGGCCGCCGGGCAGCGCCCGGTCGCAGAACACCCAGTGGCGTACGTTCTGGTCGTCCTCCGCCGACACGGTGGTGCCGCCCGGCTCGGTCTGCGGCAGGACGTGCGTCCAGTGCGCCACCACCCGGGCCAGCCGCTGGGCGGAGACCAGATCGTTCGCCGTCACCGGCAGGTGAATGACCCAGCGCTCGGTCACCGGTCGTATCCCCGCTCGTTGCGGGCCTCGGCCTGCTCGGACTGCCAGCGGCGCAGGGCGTCCTTGATCCGCCCGGTCTCCCGGCGGCTCTCGGCCAGCGCGTCGTAGACCATCGCCAGGTCACCGGCGACCCGGTCGAGGAACTCCCGCACCTCCCGCGGGTCGAGCCCGCGCCGACCGAGCGGGGTAGGCCGGAAGCCGCGCTCCCGCACCTGCCACGGCCGCAGCGGATGGTAGGCCGCCGAGCGGTAGCAGGTCGGCCGGAGGACCGACCGCTGGCGGCGCCGGGCACGCCGGAAGAAGACGCGCATGACAGGACCCTGCCTCTCACCGTCGATCGAGCTGTGGAAGGGGGGGCCCGCCGACCCGCCCCGCACCGGCGGACCCACCCCGGCACCTGCCACCGCAGCCTCGATCGGCGGTACGACAGCAGGGCACATCACGCTGTCCGATCCCGAGCGACGCTCGGTAGCTCAGCAGATCCGGCAGCTCACTCATCGTGCATCGGGTCCGACCCTTTGCGCAACTCCCGATTAGGGACTATATCGTTGCGAAGGTCGTCCGGTTCAGTCACACTGATCGCCATGACTGGAAGCCCCACCGTCCGAAGGCGACGGCTGGCCGCCGCACTCAAGCGTCTCCGCGAGCAGACCGGCATGACCGCCGACCAGGCCGCCAGAGAGGTCGGGATTTCCAAGTCGGCGATCAGCCGGGTGGAGAACGCCCAGGTCTCCGTGATGCCGCCGGTCGCCCGAGGGCTGCTGGAGCTGTACGGCGTGGAGGGCGACGAGGTGGACGCGCTCGTCCAGGTCGCCCGGGACGCGCGCAAGCGCGGCTGGTGGCAGGCGTACGACGACGTCCTGCCCGACTGGTTCGAGGTCTACGTCGGACTGGAAGCCGAAGCAGCGGAGATTCGCGCCTTCCAGCCGCAGCTGATCCCCGGCCTGCTCCAGACGGCCGACTACGCCCGCGCTGTCATCCGTGCCGAGCACCCGGACGCCCCTGGGGACGAGGTCGACCGGCGGGTCGAGCTGCGGATGCGCCGGCAGAACACCGACACCCCGCCGAAGCTCTGGGTGGTGCTGGACGAAGCAGCCCTGCGCCGCCCGGTCGGCGGGGCGGAGGCGTTCCACGGGCAGCTACGGCGGCTGGCCGAGGAGGCGGACCAGCCGGGCCGCACCGTGCAGATCCTGACCTTCGCTGCCGGCGAGTACGGGTCGATGGGCAGCGCCTTCAGCGTGCTGAGCTTCCCCGAGCCGGCCGATCCGGGGGTGGTCTACGTCGAGACGCGGGCGGGTAGCCTCTACCTGGAGGGCCAACAGGTCAGGGAGTACGGCCGCGTCTTCGAGCATCTGGTCGCCACGGCGGCCAGCGCCCGCGAGTCGCGCGACCTGATCCAGGGGGCGATCGACGAGCGGTGAGAGGACGGCGCGGGTGGACGAGGTCAACCAGGTGTCAGTGGCCTGGCGGAAGAGCACCCGCAGCAACGGCTCCGGAGACTGCGTCGAGGTCGCCGACGACCTGGCCGGCAAGGTCGGGCTCCGCGACAGCAAGGACCCGACGGGCCCGGTGCTGACCTTTGGCCAACCCGAGTGGTCGACCTTCATCGCCACCGTCAAGCTCGGGGAACTGCAGACCTGTCACAGCACCGGCGATCGCTCCCGGCCGTCGTGGACGTTGATGGCACGTTCGAAGAACGGCTCCAGCACGACGATGGTCTGAGTGCTGGTAACTCCGTCGATAGCGAAGAGACGCCTCAGTACGGCTTGCAGGTCTTCGGTAGTGGCGGTGCGGATCTTCGCCAGCACGCTCGCCGCGCCGGCGATGATGTGCGCCTCCTGGATCTCGGGAATGGCCGCGAGCGCGTCGCGGGTGGCTGCGTCGCCCATCCACGCGTTGGCGCCGAGCATCACGAAGGCGAGCACGCCCCGGCCGACGGCGGCGGGGTCGACGTCGACGGTGGTGCGACGGATCACGCCTCGCTCGCGCAGCTTGCGCACGCGTTCGTGCGCCGAGCCTGCGGACAGACCCACCGCCTCGCCCAGGGCCGCGTAGGACCGGGTCGCGTCGCGCTGCAGCTGCGACAGCAGGGCACGATCAACACCGTCAACCATCAGGCTCCGATCTCCATCTGGATAGTAAGCCTCTTGACCATATCAAGTTCTGCAACCATCCTTCTTGTCAGAACGTCATTCCGGACGGAGGCCGCATGCCTGACACTGTTCCTGCCGATTTCCGGTTACTCGATGAGAGGTTCCAGTACGTCGACGGTGACTTCGTCGTGGAAGTCCTGCACGGCGGCGCCCGCAAGACCGAAGGCCCGGCGTACTTCGCGGCCGGCCGCTATCTGGTGTGGAGCGACATCCCGAACGATCGGCTGCTGCGCTGGGACGAGACCACCGGCGCGGTCGGCGTGTTCCGCCAGCCCTCGGGCTACGCCAACGGCAACACCGTTGACCGGCAGGGCCGGCTGATCACCTGCGAGCAGGGAAACCGGCGGGTGACCCGTACCGAGCACGACGGCACGGTCACCGTGCTGGCAGACCGCTACGACGGCAAGCAGCTCAACAGCCCCAACGACGTCGTGGTGCGGGCCGATGGCACGATCTGGTTCACCGACCCGATATACGGCATCAACAGCGACTACGAGGGCAACAAGGCCGAGCCCGAGTTCGACGGCTCGTGCTACGTGTTCCGACTCGACCCCGCCACCGGGAACCTGCGTGTGGTCGCCGACGACTTCTGCCGCCCCAACGGCCTGGCCTTCTCACCGGACGAACAGCGGCTGTTCATCGCCGACACCCGGCAGGAGCCCAGCCACATCCGCGTCTTCGACGTAACCGTCGACGGGGCTCTCAGCGGCGGCAAGATCTTCGCCGAGTGCGACAACGGGCGCTTCGACGGCCTGCGCATCGACGACAACGGGCGGCTGTGGGCTGCCGCCTGGGACGGCGTGCACTGCTTCGACCCGGACGGCACCCTCATCGGGAAGCTGCTCCTGCCCGAACCGGTTGCCAACCTCACCTTCGGCGGACCGAAACGCAACCAGCTGTTCATCACCGCCGGCCGCTCCGTGTACACGCTGCGGGTCACCTTCAACGGCGCCCGCTACCCCAGACCCGCCGACAGCGGAGGGCGGTGAATCGCCGTCATCGAACAGGGCGGGAATTCCGCCGACGCAACCTCAGCCAACCGTGGTCGCGACGTCGAACAGGGACTCCTGCGTCGATCTGAGCCAGCGCCGCGCGGGCGGCAGCGACATCGGCTGCGTCCTCCGCGTCTTCGACAGGCCCGCCGCTCTCGCCGCGGAACTCCACCTCGGTGGGGCCGTCATCGGTGTAGTAGAACTTCCCCGCGCGCTCATGCACGCCCCCGATTCTATTTCGCCCGCCCCCACCGCCCTCTACGCCCGCTGAGCGTTTCGCCCCCTATCGCCTCCGCCCGGAGGCACCCAACTTCCTGGATGTAGTGGCCTCGTCGGCGCGGCGATGCCACTACATCCTTGTTCCAGCGCGATCTTGGCGGCAGCTCGATCTGCCGGGCCGGGAGGCCGAAGGCGCCCGACAGGTGATTCGTTTGCGTCATCAGGTCCGTAGCGTGTGGCGGACCAACCGGCCGGTCGGGGCGACACGCGCCATCACGTCTCACGAGCGGAGGAACCGCCGGGAAGCTGCGTAGCCGATGGCTTCGGCAGTCGGGCGGGAGCGGGCAGACTGGTGGCCGGTCATCGCGGAGGTGACGTCCGCCCCCGGGCATGGGACGCGGCAGCCGGGGTATGAACCCCCCATGAGGGCGAGTTTCCGGATCGGCCGCGTCGCGGGCGTACCCGTGGGGGTCAACTGGAGCGTCCTGTTCATCTTCCTGCTGATCGCCTGGGGCCTGTCGGCCAACCTGTTCCCCCGGTCCTACCCCGACCGGCCCACCTGGCAGTACGTGCTGGCCGGGCTGGCCGCCGCGGTGGTGTTCTTCGTCGGCCTGCTGGCCCACGAGGTGTCCCACGCGGTCGTCGCCAAGCGCAACGGCATCGAGGTCCAGGGGATCACCCTGTGGCTGTTCGGCGGGGTCGCCGAGCTCAAGGGCGAGGCGAAGAACCCGGGCGCGGAGCTGCGGATCGCCGGGATCGGTCCGCTGGTCAGCCTGATCCTGGGGCTGTTCTTCGCCGGCATCGCGCTGGTGGTGGCGCTGGCCGGGCACGAGGGGCTGCTGCTCGGCGCGCTGTCCTGGCTGGCCGGGATCAACGTACTGCTGGCGGTGTTCAACGTGCTGCCGGCCGCGCCGCTGGACGGCGGCCGGCTGCTGCGCGCCGCGGTCTGGAAGGCCACCGGCGACCGGACCCGCGCCGCGGTGGTCGCCGCCCGGGCCGGGCGGATCCTCGGCGTGCTGCTGATCGGCCTGGGGCTGTTCCAGTTCCTGCGCGGGGTCGGGTTCGGCGGGCTGTGGCTTGCGCTGATCGGGTGGTTCCTGATCGGCGCCGCGGGTGTCGAGGAGCGCCAGGCGAGGATGGGCAGCGCGCTGGCCGGGGTGCGGGTCGGCGACGTGATGACCCCGCAGCCGCAGACCGCCTCGGCGGACATGACGGTGGCCGACTTCGTCGACCACTACCTGTTCGCCTACCGGCACAGCGCCCTGCCGCTGACCGAGGACGGCCGGCCGATCGGCCTGGTCACCCTCGATCGGGTACGCGGTATTCCGGCCGACCGTCGCGCCGGGACCACGCTGGCCGAGGTGTCCTGCCGGGCCGAGGACCTGGTGCTGGCCCGGCCGGAGGAGCAGCTCAACGAGCTGCTCCCCCGGCTCAACGAGTGCGCCGACGGGCGCGCGCTGGTCGTGGTCGACCAGCAGCTGGTCGGCATCGTCTCGCCCAGCGACATCAGCCGCGCGGTGCAGCGCGGCAGCCTCCGCGACCAGCTGGCCGGCGACCGCCGCTAGGTCGCGGTCCGCTCGACCGGGATCCAGAGTTCGGCGTCCGCGCGGGCGCCGTCTTCGGAGATCCGGGTACGCAGCATCTCCGGCCCCGGCCGGCTGCGGTACGGGTTGGACGGGAACCACTGGGTGAACACGTCCCGCCACAGCTCCTGCACGGCGGCCGGGAACTCGCCGGAGCTTTCGAACACCGCCCAGCTGCCCGCCGCCACCGGCACCGAGTCGAGGTCGTCGGGCACGTCGGCGCCGGTGGCCACGCCGTGCCAGTAGTCCAGCTCGACCCCCTCGGAGCGGTCCTCGCCCAGCTGGTCGCTGACGCTGACCAGGCCGGCCGGCTCCTGGTCGGACAGCGCCTCGATCCGGGCCACGGTCTCCTTCGGAATGCTCCGGATGAACTCCACGATGGCCGGGTTCATCCCCCGGTGCACCAACGGCACCCGGGCCCGCCGGCCGGCCAGCCGGAACGCCTGCTTCTCCACCACGCGGTAACGCATGCTGCCACTCCCTTCGACGACGAGCCGGAAGGTGAGCCGTTGCTGGGACCGCAGCGCGGCGCCGGTGCGCCGGGCCTCGCCGGGGCCGACCCCGTGCACCGCCCGGAACGCCCGGGTGAACGCCTCGGTCGAGCCGTACCCGTAGCGGACGGCGACCTCCAGCAGGGTCCGCTCCCCGGCCAGCACCTCGGCCGCGGCGACGGTGAGCCGCCGGCGGCGCAGGTACTCCGACAGCGGCATCCCGGCCAGTGCGGAGAACAGCCGCCGCAGGTGGTGCTCCGAGGTGGCCGCGATCCGGGCCAGCTCGATCACCTCGGTCGGCTCGTCGAGGTGCTCCTCGGCGTACGCCATCGCCTCGTTCAGCCGTTCCAGCACCGGCTCCCCCTTCCGTTTTCCGAGGTCGACGTTAGGCAGCCGGGAGCGGGCCGACCCGACCGTGCCGGGTCGGATCCGGTCGGGTCAGGCGCGGGGGAAGTACCGGTCGAGCTGCTCGGTACGGAAGGTGCCGGTCGGGTCCAGCTCGGTCAGCAGGGCGACGAAGTCGGCGTACCGGGGGTAGGTGGCGGCGAGCGCGGCCGGCTCCACGGTGTGCACCTTGCCCCAGTGCGGGCGGGGCGTGAACGGCATCAGCCGTCGCTCCACCTCGGCCACCACCGGCAGCACCTGCGCCGCGTCGGCGATCCAGGTGAAGTGCACGGCCAGGGTGTCCCGGCCCTGGTTGGGGCTCAACCACAGCTCGTCGGCGGCGACCGTACGCAGCTCGCTGATCTGCAGCACGGCGGCGATCCGGTCGGCGATCGGGTCCAGCGCGGCGAGCGCGTCGGCCGCCGCCCAGCGCGGCAGGTGGTACTCGGACTGCAGCTCGTCGCCGCTGCTCGGGGTGAAGCCGAGCCGGAAGTGCGGCAGCCGCTCGTGCCAGGGGCCGGGCTCGCCGAGCTGCGGGGTGCAGTGCACCGGGTCCATGCCCGGCACCGGGTGCTCCGGCACGTCGGCCGGGACGGTGCCCAGCCAGTCGTCGGCGGGCGGCGGCTGGTCGGCGTACTGCTTGCGCCAGACCCGGTCGATGGTCGCGGGCGACCGCCAGGTGGTGAAACCACTGACGCTGTACGCCGAGTCGAGCGCGACGTCCAGCGCATCGCGGGGCAGGTCGCGGCGGACGTACTGACTGATGGTGAAGGTCGGCAGCACGTCCAGGGTGACCCGGGTGACCACACCGAGCGCGCCGAGGGAGACCACCATGCCGGCGAACCGGCTGTCGGCGCGGTCCACGGTGAGCAGGTCGCCGCCGGCGGTGACCAGCTCCAGGCCGGCGACCGCGGCGGCCAGGTTGCGGTTGCCCGGGCCGGAGCCGTGGGTGCCGGTGGACACCGCCCCGGCGACCGAGATGTGCGGCAGCGACGCGAGGTTGGCCAGCGCCAGGCCGTCGGCGTGCAGCCGGGTGGCCAGGTCGCCGTAGCGCAGCCCGGCGGCGACGGTGACCGTGCCGCGCTCCCGGTCGACCTCGACGGTGGGCGGCAGGCCGGCCAGCGAGATCAGGTCGCCGGTGGTGTCGCCGAGCCGGTTGAACGAGTGCCCGGTGCCCAGGGCGCGGGCCCGCTCGGCGCCGGCGACCAGCTTGCGCAGCTCGTCCAGGCTGGTCGGGCGATGCACGGCGCGCGCCGCGTAGCTGACGTTGCCGGCCCAGTTGCGTCGCACGTCGTACTCTCCTCGCCGACGGTTGTCGATGCCGTCTCCGGGGAACGATACGTCGATGAGCAGCTACCGCGACCCCACCCTGCACGGTGACGTCTACCCGTCGGAGGAGGAGATCGACCCGACCGGCGTCGGGCCCGAGCCGCCGTCGGTCCGACCCGAGCTGACCACGCCGATCCCGGCGCCCACGCCCGAGCCCGAGCCGGCGCCCGAGCCCGGGCCCGGGCCGGCGCCGCGCACCGGTTCGCTGTCGATCGTCACCCACCACGTGGACGGCTCGACCGAGATCGTCACCGACCTGGACGGTGACGGCGTCGCCGACGTGGTGCAGTTCGACCTGGACGGCGACGGCGTACCGGACATCACCTACCTGGACAGCGACCGGGACGGCCGGCTGGACACCGTGCGGCGCGGCCCGGGCGCCGCCGGTCGCTGACCGGGGTCACAGCTGCGGCATCACCTCGGCGGCGACCAGCTCCAGGTGGTCCAGGTCGGTCAGGTCCAGCAGCTGGAGGTAGAGCCGCTGGCTGCCCGCCTCGGCGTACCGGCCGATCTTCTCGACCACCTCGGCCGGCGTGCCGGCCAGGCCGTTCTCGCGCAGCTCGGCCGGCTCCCGGCCGATCGCCGCGGCCCGCCGGGCGATCTCGGCCTCGTCCCGCCCGCAGCACAGCACCATGGCGTTGGACCAGGTCATCGTGGCCGGGTCGCGGTCGATCGCGGCGCACGCCTCGCGGACCCGGTCGAACTGGGCGACGGAGTCCTCGACCGAGACGAACGGCAGGTTGAACTCGTCGGCGTACCGGGCGGCCAGCCGCGGGGTGCGCTTCGGGCCCATCCCGCCGAGCAGGATCGGCGGTCGCGGCTGCTGCACCGGCTTGGGCAGCGCCGGCGAGTCGCTGACCGGGTAGTACGTCCCGGCGAAGTCGAACGTCTGGCCCTCCGGCGTCGACCAGAGGCCGGTGATCACCGCGAGCTGCTCCTCCAGCCGGGCGAAGCGCTCCCCGAGGCCGGGGAACGGGATTCCGTACGCGGTGTGCTCCTGCTCGTACCAGCCGGTGCCGATGCCCAGCTCGACCCGGCCGCCGCTCATCTGGTCGACCTGCGCGACGGTGATCGCCAGCGGGCCGGGCAGCCGGAAGGTGGCCGCGGTCATCAGCGTGCCGAGCCGGATCCGGGAGGTGTCCCGGGCCAGGCCGGCCAGGGTGGTCCAGGCGTCGGTGGGGCCGGGGGCGCCGCTGCCGTCGCCCATCCGCAGGTAGTGGTCGGAGCGGAAGAACGCGCCGTAGCCGGCGTCCTCGGCCGCGCGGGCCACGGCGAGCAGCTGGTCGTAGCTCGCACCCTGCTGGGGCTCGGTGAAGATCCGCAGTTCCATGCCCCGAGCATAGGGAGCGCACCGGGCCCGCATGCGGAGACCGCGGACCAGCGCCAGACCGCTCACCGACCAGCGGTACGCCCGACTCACCCGCCGATCGGCGCCGGCGCGTCCGGCAGGGTGATCGCCGTGGCGGCCCGTCGCATCGGCTCGGTGACCCGCCGGATCATCGCCTCTCGGCCGGGCAGGTGCGGCATCAGCCGCAGCATCAGCAGCTGGAAGCGGATCTGCGCCGCCGAGCCGAGCACCATGCCCTTCAGGTTGCGCGCGGCGAGGGCCTGGTTCGCCGCGACGAAGGGACGCATCCGCCGCTCGTACTCCTCGAACGCGCCCACCGGGTCGCCGCCCGCCCGGGCCAGGGCGGTGGCCAGCACGTACGCGCCGACCAGGCTCAGGCTGGTGCCCTGCCCCGAGGCCGGGGACGGGCCGTAGCCGGCGTCGCCGACCAGCGCGACCCGGCCGGTGTGCCAGCGGTCCATCCGCACCTGGCTGATCGGGTCGAGGTAGAGATCCGGCCCGTCGGCCAGCGCGGCGAGCAGCCGGGGCACCTGCCAGCCCAGGTCGCCGAACGCCGCCGCCAGCACGGCCCGCCGACCGGCCGCGTCGCGCTGCTCGGGGCTCTCGGCCGGCGACCGGAACAGGAACATCGCCCGGGCGTCGGGCGCCCCGGCGGTCCGGTAGACGCCGACGCTGCGCCCGGGCGCCACGTGCATCAGCTCGGTGCGGTCGACGCCGAACTCCGCGGGCACGGTGGCGATCGCGATGTGGTGCCCGAGGTGGCGCAGTGGCGACGGCTGCCCGGTGAAGGCGAGCCGGCGCACCGTGGAGTGCAGTCCGTCCGCGCCGATCACCAGGTCGAAGACGCGGCGGGGCGAGCGCTCGAAGCTGACCTCGACCCGGTCGCCGACCGGGGTCAGCGCGGTGACCGAGTCGTCGAAGAGGTGCTCCACGTCGCCGGTCGCGTCGGCGAGCACGCGCATCAGGTCACCGCGCATGATCTCCAGGTCGTCGCCCTCCCGGCCGCCGAAGAGCTGGGCGTCCATGGTGGCCCGCTGCCGGCCTCGGGAGTCGACGAAGCGTGCCAGCCGCATGTCGGTGTCGTGTCGCCGGGCCTGCTCGGCCAGCCCCATCCGGTGCAGCACGGTCAGGGCGGCACCCCGGACGTCCACCTTGTAGCCGCCGGTGCGCCGCGCCGGGGCGCGCTCGACGACGGTGGGCCGGAACCCGTAGCGGCGCAGCCACCAGGCCAGCGTGGGGCCGGCGATGCCGGCGCCGGAGATCAGTACGTCAGTCATGCCACTCACTGTACGAACGTGTTAGACGTTTGTGCAAGACGTTTGTGTCAGCAGTCCGGTACGCTGCCGGGCATGGGAAATCGGGAGGACCTGCTCGCCGGCGCCCGCCGCTGCCTGGTCGAGAAGGGCTACGCCGGCACCACCGCCCGGGACGTCGCCGCGGCAGCCGGCACCAGCCTCGCCGCGATCGGCTACCACTTCCGCACCACCCGGGCGCTGCTCGACGAGGCGCTCGCCGAGGCGATGAAGGAGTGGGGCGAGGAGCTGGAGCGCACCCTCGACCTGGACGGCGACCTCACCGGAGCGGAGCGGTTCGAGGCGGCGTGGAGCCGGATCATCGACTCGTTCGACCGGCTGCGGCCACTGTGGGCGGTGCAGTTCGAGCTGATCGGCTCGATGGACCGCTCCCCCGAGCTGCGCACCGCGTTCGCCGCCGCCAACCACCAGGCCTGGCTGGGGCTCGCGGCGATCTTCCACGGGCTCGACCCGGAGACCGACCAGGCGCGGGCGCTCCGCCTCGGCGCGTTCTACCAGGCACTGCTCGGTGGCCTCGCCGCCCAGTCCCTGGTCGACCCGGCCGCCGTCCCGTCCGCACCCGAGCTGACCGCCGCGCTGCGGGCGGCCGCGACCGAGGTCGGCGCCGGCGCGGGCGAGTAACTAACGGTCGGCCGCCGCGAATCCGGCGGCCGGATCGCGGTCGGTCCGCCCCGGCGTGGTGGCCGGCTCAGGGTCGGTCCACCCCGGCATGGTGGCCGGTTCGCGGGCCACCCACCCTTCGGCCGTCACTCAGGGTGACTCCAATGCGGTCACTCTCGGTGAGCGAGCGCGCCACGCGGCCGCGCACCCGCTAACCCGCTTTGCTCTGCTGCCTTATCGGCGACACCCGCCTTGAACTGGCACTTACCGCCGAATTTCGAAATGCCCGATTGACGCCAGCAGCAACGCTCGGTGACCGTCGCGTCGGTGGCAGCAGAGCAAAGCGAAGGGCTGGCGGGCTGGCGGCACCCCCGGCCCTCACTCTCAGCCACAGGCACCGCCGGAGCCCGCCGGGTACCGCCGGAACCAGCCCGGCACCGCCGGAACCAGCCGGGCGCCACCGGTCAGGGGTCCGGCCAGCTCGACGTGGGCTCCGGCCGCGATGCCGGGGCCGCCGGCCCGCCTAGACGTACGGCCGGGTGGTGTACGCCGACCGCAGCGCGGCCAGGCCGGCGGCCTTCGGCGTCAACGTGCCCCAGCCGGAGTTGAAGTAGTTCGTCCGCACGAACCGTGGGCCGCGCTCGGCGTTGAGCTGGGCGATCACCGGCGGCACGGTGGCGATCCAGGCGGCCTGGTCGGGGAACTCGGCCACCCGCACTCCCCACTCGGCGACGATCACCGGGCGGGACAGCGCCACCGGGCCGAGGTCGGCGACCGCCCAGTCCTTCGTCCGGCGGAACCGGGCCAGCGCGGTGTGGCTCGGGTCGGTGGCGTAGACGTTCCACTGCAGGAAGTTGAGCTTGGCCATCAGCGCCTCCGGGTGGGTGCGCTGGTAGGCGGCCCGGTCGAAGCCGCCCGAGCCGACCGAGAAGGTGGTGCCGGCGGGCACGCCCCGGGCCCGGAACCAGTCCACGACGTACGTCATCGCCTGCACCGCCCGGGCGTCGGAGGTCGCCCAGTCGTACGTCGCCCCGGCCTCGGTGGTGCCGAACTCGTGGTCGGTGTCCAGCTCGGAGGCGAGCTGGATGTTCACCCCGAACCCCATGGTGCGGTACTGCGACAGCGCCCTGGCGAACAGCCCGTCGCACCGGCCGGCGAGCACCTGGCCGTACCCGTACGCGACGGGCCAGGTCGTGCCCGGACGCTGCTGGATGGTCATCGCCGGGGCCGGCACCGTCCAGCTGACCCCGTCGACGGTGAACGTCTGCGGGCCGGTGTTCGGGGCGCCGTAGTGCTTCAGCTCCAGCACCATGTTCAGCGCGAACCCGTTCTGCCCGAGGGTGATCAGCCAGGGCTTCTGGTAGCCCGGGAAGACGTACCCGTCGGCGAAGCTGCGGTACTGGGTGAGCGAGCGGAAGTTGCCGCCGGCCAGGTCGGCGGTCGGTTCGCCGTTGCCGGCCAGGTAGTAGCCGCCCAGCACCGGCGGGGCGACGGTGTAGTCGGCGGTCGCGGTGGCGGTGTGCCCGCCGTTGTCCCGCACGGTGACGGTGACCCGGGGCATCACGCCACCGCCCGGTGGACGGCGACGGCGCCGGTGTCCGAGACCTTGGTCCAGGCCCGACCGGAGTCGTCGGTGACCGTGACGGTCAGCGGGTCGATCACCACGCCGACCTTCGCCGGTGCGCTGCTGTTGCCCTGCGCGTCGGTCACCACGATCGTGACGGTGACGGGTCGGGTGTCCGGGTCGCCGTAGCTGACCGTGAGCGTCATCTGGTCGCCGGGTGAGTAGGTTGCCGCGTTGAGGCTCGCGGTCACGGTGGGAGCGGCCATCACGGCCCCTCCTTCCTGCTTGGCTGCCGGACGAGGGCGGCGGGTCGTCCCGGCGCGATCGACCGACGGGTGGTGACGGTCCTGTCCCGGCGAGGGCGATGGCGCCGCTCGCCGAGCCGGAGGGGTGCGACGTGGCCCGCCGCCCGCGACCTCTCCACCTGTGTGAAGCGTGCTCCTCGGAGCGCATCCGCCGCCTGTCGGCTTTCGGCAGGGCACCCCCCGCCGACCGGCCGGCGCGCCGGGCCCGCCGGGGTGGCGGCCCCGGCACGGGCGTGATTGGGTGCATCGACGGGCGCGACGATCGCGCCACCGACGACGAACCGGGGGACGATCATGACCGAGGTGCTGCTGTTCCACCACGCGCAGGGGCTGACGCCGGGGCTGTCCACGATCGCCGACGAGCTGCGGGCCGCCGGGCACACCGTGCACACCCCCGACCTGTTCGAGGGGCGCACCTTCGACACCGTCGCCGAGGGGGTGGGCCACGCGCGGGAGATCGGCTTCGACACGGTCATCCAGCGGGGCGTACGCGTCGCCGACGACCTCCCGGCCGAGCTGGTCTACGTCGGCATCTCGCTCGGCGTGCTGCCCGCGCAGCACCTCGCCCAGAACCGGCCCGGCGCCCTGGGCGCCGTGCTGCTCGAGGCGTGCCTGCCGCCGGACGAGTTCGGCAGCGCCTGGCCGGCCGGCGTGCCGGTGCAGGTCCACGGCATGGACGCCGATCCGTCGTTCGCCGTCGAGGGCGACCTGGACGCCGCGCGCGAGCTGGTCGCCTCGACCGACCGGGCCGAGCTGTTCCTCTACCCGGGCGACAAGCACCTGTTCACCGACCCCGGCCTGCCGTCGTACGACAAGGCGGCCGCGGAGCTGGTACGCGAGCGGGTGCTCGCCTTCCTCGCCGCCGCGGGGTAGCCCCGGTCCACATCGCCCGGGCCCGGAGTGACCGATCTAGGACAGATCGCCTCCGGGCCCGCTGTTGTCGCCCGACAACTGACGACTTCCCGAGCGGATTCCACCTCTCAAACCCCTGTTGACCTGGGAAAAGTGGTAGAACGGGAACGCGGCTAAATCGATCTTCGCGAATGATTTTCCGATTCCCACCGGGCCCTCGTCCGGCGGTCGGCCGCGCCCTGTGGCGGGCGCCATCGATGTCGTTCGCCTGCTCGTCCTCCGCGCCTTGACGCCAGGAGAGGTAGGAACCACATGTCCCATCTGCACCGTCTGCGCACTCTGGTGGCAGTGGCGGTCAGCGGCGTGCTCGTCGCGTCGGCGCTCACCGCGCCCGCGAGCGCCGCGCCCCGCGCCCCGGGCCAGCTCCGCGGCCCCACCGCGACCGCCGGTCAGCAGCCGACCACCGCCCAGTTCGCCTCCGCACGACAGCTGATCCGGGCGGCCCCGGTGCCGAAGCCGGCCGCCCCCGCCGCCCCCCGGGCGGCCAAGAAGGGCACCACCGCCGTGGTGACCTGGAAGGCCCCCAAGGACAACGGCAACCCCATCACCGGGTACGTCGTGACGTCCTACCGGGACGGCCGGAAGGCCACCACCGCGTCGTACGACGCCAGCACGACCAGCCGGCGGCTGAAGCTGGCCTCGGCGAAGGGCACCTGGACGTTCACCGTCGCGGCGAAGAACGCCGGCGGCACCGGGCCGGCCAGCAAGCGCTCAGGGGCACCGGTGATCCTCGCGCTGCCCAGCGCGCCGACCATCATCGCGGTCTACGCCAACAGCACCGCCGCGACGCTGAGCTGGACCCCGGGCCCGGACGGCGGGTCCCCGGTCACCAACTGGGTGATCACCCCGTACGTCGGCGGGGTGCCGCAGGCCACCCAGACCATCGGCCCGGCCACCACCGGTGAGGTCACCGGGCTCACGGCCGGGGTCACCTACCGGTTCACCGTAGCGGCCCGCACCGCACAGGGCACCGGGCCGGCGTCGCCGCTGTCCCCGCCGGTGACCACGAACGTGTCGCCCACGCTGTCGTTCGGCACACCCGGGCCGGCCGCGGTCGGTGTCGCCTACGTGGCCAACCTCAGCGTCGTCCGGGGCGTGCCGCCGTTCGTCTGGAGCGTCGCCTCCGGCGTACTGCCGCCCGGGCTGACCCTCAACGCCAACACGGGCACCCTCTCCGGCGTGCCGACCACCGCGGGCAGCTACCCGTTCGTGGTCCTGGTGACCGACTCCGCCGGCAACACCGGCTCCCGGCTGGTGGTGCTGGTGGTCAACCAGGCCCCCCAGCTGCAGAACACCCCCCTGCCACTCGGCGAGGTGGGCGCCGCCTACTCCTTCCAGCTCCTGGTGGTCGGCGGGACCGCGCCGTTCAGCTGGTCGCTGGCGTCCGGCTCGCTGCCGACGGGGCTCACCCTCGACCCGGCCACCGGCCTGATATCCGGCCGGCCCACGGCCAGCGGCGCGTTCCCGTTCAGCATCCGGGTCACCGACGCGTTCGGCCTGAGCGACACCCAGAGCTTCCGGACGCTCATCCAGCCCAAGAGCGTCGTCACGCTCTCCGCCGAGGCGGCCGTGACCAACTTCGGCACCCCGGTCACCTTCGACGTCACCATCGGCCCCGGCGTGGCCGAGGGCACCGTCACCCTGATCGACGTGCTGCCCAACGGCACCGACAACCCGATCGGCACCTTCCCGGTGACGTTGAACGCGGCCCAGTTCCAGGTGCAGATGCCGGCGTTCGGGCTGAACAACTTCCGAGTGGAGTACAGCGCCACCAACACCAACGGGGTCTCCGAGTCGAACACCGTCACCATCGACGTCCGGGGCGTGCCCGGGCAGCTGCTGATCGACCAGTTCGCCCTCTCCGGGGTGGGCGGCCTCGCCGACCAGTTCGTCGAGCTGCGCAACACCACGGGCATCAACCTGCCGATCGCCGGCTTCACGATCCAGACGGCGGGCGGCCCGACCGTCACCATCCCGGCCAGCGCCCGGCCGCTGCCGCCCAACCGTGGCTACCTGGTCGCGGCCACCGACTACTCGCTCACCAACATCCTGCCCGACCTGATCACGCCCAGCCTCGGCACCGGCGGTGGCCTGCGGTTGATCACCCCGGACGTGCCGCACACGGTCATGGACCGGGCCGGCTCCGCGCCGGGCTACTTCGACGGGTCACCGCTGCCGGCGTTCAGCAGCCCGCCGTTCGTCTACTACGGCTGGGTGCGGCTGCGCGTCAACGGCGCTCCCCTGGACACCAACAACAACCTGAACGACTTCCGGCTGGTGGCCACGGTGCTCGGCCCGATCAACGGGGTGCCGTCCGCGCTCGGCTCGCCGTCGCCGCAGAACAGCCTCGGCACCTACCAGCAGAACGCGGTGATGCAGACCACCCGGCTCGACCCGGGGGTGGCCAGCTCGGCGTTCCCCAACCGCGAGATCGTCGGCAACCGGCTGATCCTGCGCGACACCATCACCAACCGGTCCGCCACACCGATCACCCAGGCCCGGCTGAAGATCACCTCGCTCAGCCAGGTCAACGGCGCGCCGAAGCCCGGCGGACCGACCCCGTCGCCGCAGGGCAACCTGCGGCTGGTCAACCCGACCACGCCCACCAGCAGCATCACGCTGAGCAGCGGGCAGACGGTGACGGTCAACAACCTGCGGATGGACGCTCCGGCCACCGACCCACCGGGCGGCGGCCTGAACACCACGCTGAACATTCCGATCGACCTCGGTGGCCTCGGCCCCGGTAAGTCGGTCTTCATCGCGTTGACCTTCGTGATCGACACCCCCGGCCCGTTCTGGGTCGGTTGGAACATCGACGCGCTCGGCGGGCCGTCGACACCGACCCTCGCCAAGGCCTCGCTCAGCAAGGTGAAGGGCAAGAAGATCACCCTGCCCAAGGCCGGCCCCGGCTCGGCACCCTCCGGCAAGGGGTACGTGGTCGGCGGCACGCTGCGCTGACCTTCGCCACGACCGTGCGGGTGGTGTCCGACCGACACCACCCGCACGACCGCGTCTCCTCCACGAAACGGGGATCGAGAATGAGCTCAACCGGACGCTTCGCCTACGGCCTGCGGGTGCACGGCCTGGACGACGTCACCGAACTGCTGCCCGTCCGGCCCGGCGACGAGCTGCCCGAGATCCGGGTCGCCCAGGTCGCCACCGGCCCCGTGCCCGAGCCCGTGCCGGTCGACGAGCGGGGTGGGGTGCACCTGCTCCCCGACGGCCGGCACCTGGCCATGGACCGGTCCCGCGGCACCGCCGTCTTCCACGGCCCACCGCTGAGCACCGACCTGCTCGCCCACCCGTACCTCGCCCCGGTCGCCACCACCTTCAACCGCTGGGCCGGCCGGGAGACGTTCCACGCCGGCGGGTTCGTCCGGGACGGTCGGGCGTACGCGGTGAGCGGGCCGCGTACCGCCGGCAAGAGCAGCCTGCTCGCGGCCCTCGCGGCCCGGGCGGTGCCGGTGGTCGCCGACGACGTGCTGGCCGTCGACGGCCCGGACGTGTTCGCCGGGCCGCGCTGCATCGACCTGCGGGAGCCGGTGCCCGGGGCGCCGATGTCCACCCGGCCGGCGCGGCAGCACACCCGGGCCCGGATGCCGCTGCCGCCGCTGGCGCACCGGATCCCGCTCGGCGGCTGGTTCTTCCTGCACTGGGGCGACGCCCTCGGCCTGACCCGGGTGCCGGTGGTCGACCTGCTGGCCCGGCTGGCCGCCGCCCGGTCCTGGCGGCAGCTGCCCAGCGACCCGGCCGTCCTGCTCACCCTGGCCGCCCTGCCCGCCTGGGACCTCACCCGCCCGCGCGACTGGGCCGCCCTGGACGAGACCTGCCGGCTGCTCGAGGACGTCACCGCGGGCGTCCGGGGCTGACGAATGCCGCCCGTAGGGCGCGCGTGTCCCGCCTGCCGGGCGGGTCCGTCCCCCAGCCGGCGGTGGGCCGCGCCCGAATGCTCAGGCGCGTTGCAGCAGGCCGTAGCCGTCGAGCTCGGCGAGGAACCGGTCCACGTCGGCGGCGACCCGCTCGGGCGTCTCGTCGGTGTCGGCCGCCAGCGCCTCGGCCAGCTCCGCCGAGGTCGCCCCGTCGGCCAGCCGGCGCCACAACCGGGCGGCGGCCGGGTCGAGCCCGTAGTAGACGGAGGTCGCGGTGTCCAGCACCACGATCTCCTCGCCCGCCTGCCGCCAGGCGGCCCCCTGCGGGGCGATCCGGTACACGGTGGCCTGTCGACCGGTCACGATGACACCTCCACGACTGTCGACCCCGCCGCGCCCTGCGCCGGCGGAGGGTTCTGCTGTAACCACAACTGCTGGACGAGCGCGGCGGTGCACTCCGGGATCGGCCAGCGGGACCAGGCCGCCCGCAACGCGACCGGGTCGACGATGTCGGTGTCCAGGCCGCGCCCGTCCCAGCCGCGGGTGAACTCCCGGGTGGGCGTGCGCAGGTAGACCTCGAGGAAGTGCGCCTTGCGCCGGGGGGCGGTCACCACCGGCGGCAGGGCGTCGCCGAGCACCGCGGCGAGCAGCTCGTCCCGGCCCGGCCGCTGCCGGTGGCCATGGGCCGCCACCAGCGCGTCGAGGAAGCCGGGGGCCAGCAACGGGTGGCCGACCGTCACGTCGTGGTCCGCGCCGACCTCGGCGAAGTTCGCGAGGTTGAGCCGCAGGTCGCGGCGGCGCAGGTGCCAGTCGATCCGCCGGTCGAGCCGCTCCGGCTCGGTGCGCCGCTCCGCCTCGTACGCCCGGAGGAACGCCCGGGCCGCGTCGGGCCGCAACCACGGGAACACCTCGGTGGCGCGGCGGCGGCGCAGGATCGCGCGCGCCCGCCCGTACCGCTGGCGCAGCCGGCCGGCGAACGACCCGGACCGCGGCCGGTGCCAGCCGGCGAGGATCTGGTCGCCGCCCACCCCGGTGAGCAGCGAGCCGCCCGCCGCCAGCGCGATGAGCGGCAGGTGCAGGTGCAGGTTCAGCGGGTGGCGCAGGCCGTACCGGTGCAGGAACTCGCCGGCCACCGGGCCGACCAGGTCCAGGTCGTCGTCGGCGGTCAGCCGCTGCCACCCGGCGCCCAGGTCGAGCGCCCGGACGACCTCGTCCTGCCAGGACGACTCCTCCGCCTTCGGCGCCCCGACGAACCGCCAGGTGACCGGGACCGGATCGGGCAGCCCCTCCCGGCGGGCGACCCGCGCGGCGACGGCGAGCACCACCGACGAGTCCAGCCCGCCGGAGAAGCTGACCGCGCAGGGCGGCCGACGCAGCGCCGGCAGCACCGCCGCCTCCAGCGCGGCCAGGGGTCCCACCGGCGCCCGGACGGCGCCGCCCGTGGATTCCGCCGGAGCCACCCCGAGCACGATTCCGGTCCCCAGGTCGTACGGTGTCGGCCAGTCCATCGTCAGCTCACTCCCGGCTCAGCTCGCCGCGGCGACGGGCCCGGCGCAGCGACAGTTCGAACAGGCACAGCGCCAGCGGCAGCGTCAGCACCGCCGAGCCGGCCAGCAGCAACAGGTCCCTGCCCCACGGCTCACCGGCCAACGCCCGCCGCAGGCCGTCGAGCGCCACCCGGGTGGGCAGCACCGCGGTCAGCCACGGCGGCAGCCCCGGCACCGCCGACACCGGGACGTAGGCGCCGGAGACGAAGGTGATGGCGATGATCAGCAGCCGGGCGACCAGGTCGCCGTGCCCGACGGCGACCGTGAACGCCATCAGCGCGACGCCCAGCGCGAGCATGGCCACGGCGGCCACCAGCAGGATCAGGCACACCCCCCACCAGTCCGCCCGGCCCACCCGCAGGCCGAAGAGCGCGCCGAGGACGGCCAGGTAGACCGCGGACCGCAGCAGGGCGAGGGCGAACGGGTAGCCGGCCAGCCCCACCGCGAGCAGCGGGCCCGGGACCGGCTGGGTGAGCAGCATCTCCAACGTGCCGTCCCGCTGCTCCTGGCCGATCCGGGCGGTGACCTGGCTGGTCGCCGCCTGCACCACCAGCATGAAGGTGATGCCGACCGCGACGAAGTCGAAGTAGCTGGCCGCGCCGTCCAACGCGGACCGGCCCGGCGTGCCGAGCACCCGGGAGATGAGCAGGAAGATCGTCAGGTTGACCAGGCCGAAGGCGAGGTCCAGGGCGAGCGGCGCGAGCAGCCGGCGGCGGGGCGCCAGATCCCGCGCGACCAGGGCGCGGACGACACCCGCCGCGCCGGCCGGTCGTACCGCCGGGACGGTCGTCGGTGGACGCCGCACCCGCGGCGCCGGGCGGACGGTCACCGCCGCACCGGAAACTCGATCGTCTGCTGACACCGGGCACTGTCCTCCGGTTGGTGGGACACCAGCACGCAGGCGAGGTCGGGCCGCCGGTCGAGCGCGGCCCAGAGCAGCGCGCGGGCCGACCCGTCGAGGGAGCGGCCCGGCTCGTCGAGCACCAGCGCCGCCGGGTCGCCGAGCAGGGCCCGGGCGATCGTCACCCGGGCCCGCATGCCCGACGAGCACCTCCGCACCGGCATCCGGGCGTACGGGCCGATGTCGAACTCCTCGGTCAGCTCCGTCACCGCCCGGCGGGCGTCCCGGTCGGCCAGCCGGAGCCGGGCGGCCAGCAGCAGGTTGTCGAGCGCGCCGAGCGCGCCGTAGAGGCCGTGCTCCGGGGTCAGGCCGGCGCCGAGCACCCGGCGGGCGGCCATCGAGCCCACCGGGTGGCCGGCGACCGTGGCTTCCCCGCCGGTCAGCGTCAGCGTCCCGGCGAGGCAGCGCAGCAGGGTGGTCTTGCCCGATCCGTTGCCGCCGGTGACCAGCAGCCGGGTTCCCGCCGGCACGTCCAGGTCGAGCCCGGAGAAGACCGGCTGCCGGCCGAACCAGCGGGAGACGCCACGCAGACGGATCACGGCTCGACGACGCTCAGAACGAGGCGCCGGCTCCCCCGTTGCCGTCACCGACGGGCTGGTCGCCGCCCTGGGTCAGCTCGGCCAGCGTGCCGAGACGGGTGATCCGGGGCCGCCGGTAGCCGCGGTCCTGCCGGCCGGCTGCGTGGTCCGTGCGGCTCTCAGGAATTTCGCTCACTTCATCACCTCACGTGTCATTTCAGCACTTGAGGCCATGCTAGCTGGGTTACTTCCCGGATGACATGGAATGCGCCAGAAGTCCGAAAGTCACCAGCCAGCTCACCGGGTCGCGCTGAGCCGGGCCAGCCGGTCGGGCGTCGGCCACCGCACGTCGTACGCCAGGCCGGCCTTCTCCAGCAGCCAGATCACCCGGGCGGAGACGTCGACCTGGCCCCGGCGCACCCCGTGCCGGGCGGACGTCGGGTCGGCGTGGTGCAGGTTGTGCCAGGACTCCCCCATGCTGAGGATCGCCAGCGGCCAGAAGTTCGCCGACCGGTCCCGGGCGGCGAACGGACGCTCGCCGATCAGGTGGCAGATCGAGTTCACCGACCAGGTGACGTGGTGCAGCAGGGCCACCCGCACCAGCCCGGCCCAGAAGAACGCGGTCACCGCGCCCCACCACGACCAGGAGAGCAGCCCACCCATCACCGCGGGCGCGAGCAGCGTGACCAGCGTGCACGGGCCGAACAACCGGTGCACCAGGCGGATGTCCCGGTCGGCCAGCAGGTCCGGGATGAACCGCTGCTGGTTGGTCAGCTTTCGGTCCAGCACCCAGCCCAGGTGGGCGTGCCAGAAGCCGCGCGCCAACGCGGCCGGCGAGGTGCCGAACAACCACGGCGAGTGCGGGTCACCCTCCCGGTCGGAGAAGGCGTGGTGCCGGCGGTGGTCGGCCACCCAGTGCAGGATCGGCCCCTGCACCGCCATGCTGCCGGCCAGCGCCAGCGCGACCCGGGTGCCGCGCCCGGCCTTGAACGCGCCGTGGGTGAAGTAGCGGTGGAAACCGACCGTGGCGCCCAGGCAGGTGAACACGTACCAGCCGGCGGCCAGCGCGACGTCCAGCCAGGTGAGGCCCCACCCCCAGGCGAACGGCACCGCGGCCACCAGCGCGACGAACGGCACCACGACGAAGAGGTACACCGACACGTGCGCCGGCAGCGGCCGCCGCCCGGCGAACAGGCTCTTCGGCGTACGGCCGGCGGGTGGGGTCGGCGGTCCTCCGACGGCGGTAGCGGTCATGGCATCCTCGCTTCGGTCGGGTCGCGACGGGGTCCGGGCACCCGCGCGACAGCCTGGGCAGGACGCTAGCCCCGGCGGCGTACCGGCATCCCGACGACGGACGAACCGTCGCCGCACACCGGATTAACCCGACACGTCGATTTCCGGGTACGGCATGATCGGGGCGACCGTCCGACCGGGCGTCCTGGCGAATGGCGAGGTCCTTCCGGAGCGGCGGCTCCACCGCGGGGGCCCCTTCGGGTACGTCGATGTCGCCCGCTGCGAGCAGGTGCGAACGGTGCGGCGCGGCCGAGTCGCGTACCAGACACAAGTGGGGCCCTGGAGTTACCTGGAGCAACGGCTGGACACCCCGCAGACACGCACCTGCCGACGGTGTCACCTGGTCGAACGGACCAGGTACACCCTTCGCTGACTGCCCGCAACCGGCCCGCCCGCGGGAATCCGGGCCGCTGGCCGGCCCATGGCATCGCGGTCCCCTTGTTCGTAGGGTGTGCGAGTCATGCGCCTCACCCGACAGCTCGCCGTCCTACCGGTCGATCGCGTCCTCCGGCTTGACGGGCCGCCGATCGGGGTGATCGCGGCCGCCGCCACGGCGGACCTCGACGAGGTGGCCGTGGTGGTCCTCGCGCCGGGCCCGCACAGCACCCCGGCCGCGGTGGTGGGAGCGGTGCTGGACGAGCTGGCCCGGGTGGCTGCCGCGTTGCTGCCCGGCTGGCTCCCGGAGGCGACGGACCTGCCCGGCGACCCGTACGGCCTGGCGGCCGTCCGGGCCGCCGCGACCTCTCGGGCCCGCACCTCGCCGCGTCTCGGGCCGTTGTACCGCGAGCTGGCCACCGCCGCGCTCGCCGGACGGGCACCGCGGCTGACCCGGTTCCCGCCGGAGCTGCGCTGTCGCGGGCTCGGCCGGATCGTGGCGAACGGCTTCGACCGCCCGGGTCTGGTGCTGTTGCTGGAGGTGCCCCCCGGCCTGCCGGAAGCCGGTGAGCGGGCCCTGGTCGCGGCGGCGGAGTGGTTGGCGCAGCACGGCCGGATCGGTGTCTGGCTGGCGGGCGCGCCGCTGGAGTGGGTCGACCGGTTGACGCGCGTGCGGCTCGCCACTGCCGAGGAGGGATCGGGCGCCGGGACCGCGGCGCCGGTGGCCCCTGTGGAACACGACGAGGCCTCGGCACAACCGCTTGCCGTCCCGGTGGCCGGCGTGACCGGAAGGCCGCACCCCGCCAGCGCGGCCGAAACATCGTTGGAGGCGGCACTCGCGGGCGAGCCCTGGGCCGCCGGGCGGTGCTGGAACCAGACGTACCAGTCGCACCGGCTCACCGCGCCGGTCCGGCTGGACCTGCTCTGGCCGACCGAACGCTGTGTGGTCGAGGTCGACGGCCCGGAACACTGCCACCCGGTCCGGTTCGAGGCGGACCGGCAGCGGGACGTGCGACTACAACTGGACGGTCACGCCGTCCTGCGTTTCACCAACACTCAGATCAGTTACGACGTCGGTTCGGTGGTGCACCAGATCGGCACCTTCATCCGAGCCCGGCGCCGTGCCATTGCGGAAGGACGATTCCATGCCCGGTGACCACCTCACCCCCTCCGAGAGCGCGATCCTGGTCGTGCTGATGGCCGAGGCGCGCGAGATGTCCAACACCGAACTGAAGGAGCGCTACGGGGTGGACATCCGCAAGCCCGCCCGGGACAAGCTCAACAAGCTCGGTTACCTGGAGAGCAGCCAGAGCGGTCGTACCTGGCTGCACCAGCTCGCCGACGGCGGTTGGGCACACGTCCAGGACGGTCTCGACCTCAGCGCGGCCCGACCCCGGATCATCGGTGGGGCGCTCTCGGCTCTGCTGGTGAACCTGCGGGACCGGGTCGCGCCGCGGGACGACTACGGCTCCTTCGGCGAACTGTTCGCCCGCAGCGAACTCCGCGCCACCGCCGGGTCCGGTGAGCCCCGCGCGGACCGGCGCACCGCCCAGCCGGAAGCGCTGCGGGCCCGGGTGCGGGACGCGTACGCGGCCCTGGCCACCGAGCCCGGCGACTGGATCAGCCTGACTCGGTTGCGGCCCCTCTTCCCCGACGTGGCCGCCGCCGACCTGGACGACGCGTTGCGGGCGCTGGAGCGGGAGCCGGACGTGAACATCGTGCCCGAATCCAATGCCAAGACGCTCACCGATGCGGACGACCGGGCCGCGATCCGCATCGGCGGGCAGGACAAGCACCTGCTGGCGATCGGAGTCTGATGACCGAAGCGGAACGCGACGCGCTGGCGGTCCTGCGGTTCGACTGGGCACCGGTACCCGACGACGTGTGGCGACCCTCCCCCTTCCACGTCGAGGGCCTGCACCGGGCGGTGGCACGGGACGTCCTGGACGGCATGGCAGACGCCCGGTCAAGCGCCGACGCCAGCCCGCTCGGCCTGGTGCTGCAGGGCCAGCGCGGGTCGGGCAAGACCCACCTGCTCGGCTGGGTACGCCAACAGGTGCAGCGGCAGGACGGCTGGTTCTTCCTGGTCAGCCTGCTCGACGCCCACGGCTTCTGGGACAGCGTGCTCGTCTCGATGCTCGACGGGCTGGCCCGGCCGACGAGTGGTGGCGACACCCAGTTGACGCTGTTGCTGCGTCGGCTGGCGTCCACGGTGGGCGCGCCCCGTACGGTGCGACGGGCCGTGTCGGGCGAGACCGAGCTGACCCCGGAGGCGCTCGGCGTGTTCGTCGAGGCGCTCGGCCGGCACGACCGGCACGTGGCGCGCGCCGCTCAGGAGACGGCACGAGCACTGGCGCTGTACGCCGCGGAGGACCCCGCCCTCCGGGACGTAGCCGAGAGCTACCTCGTCGCGGCGGAGGAGGCCGTCCCGGGAGAACGGGCCGGATGGGGCATCCGCCGGGCGGCACGGCCGGCGCAGCAGCTCGTGCGCGACCTGTCCTGGCTGCTCGCCCTCACCGGGCACAGCGTCATCGCGATCGACCAGATCGACACGCTGATCGCGCAGTCGGTCGTCTCCTCCGACCTACAGGTCGGGCCGGGCGACGACCCCGAGCAGACGGCGGTGCACGCCCGGATCGCCGACGGGCTGATGGCGCTGCGGCAGCTGACCCGCCGGACCCTCACCCTCGTGGCCTGCCTGCCGGCCTCCTGGACGATCATCAGGAGCCGCACGGTGGACACGGTCGCCGACCGGTTCCGCCAGCCGCCGCACCTGAAGACCATCGACGACACCGACCTGGGCAGGGCGATCATCGAGAAGCGCTTCCAGGCGCGCTTCGCGGATCTCGGGTTCACCCCGCCGTACCCGTCCTGGCCGGTACGACCGGAAGCCTTCGCGCACGCCGCCGGCATGACCCCGCGGCAGCTGCTGATCGACATCGACACGCACATCCGGGCCTGCCTCGCCGACGGTGAGGTGCGAGAACTGACCCGGCTCGGCGACTCGCCCGCGCCGACCCCGCCACCGGGTCCGGGGCCGGTCGACGGCCGACGGGTGGACCTGGCCCACTTCGACGAGTGGTTCCGCCGGCTCAAGGCCGAGGCACAGGTCACCGGGGTGCTCACCCCGGCCACCGAGGACGGCGCCGTGCCCGCCCTGCTGGCGGCGGGCCTGACCGCCTGGATCCGGGAGCACGGCGAAGCCGGCGCGGCGTTCACCGTGGACCCACCGCCCAGTGCCAACCCGCCGCTGCACGCCCGGCTCCGGCTCACCCTGGACGAGGCGACCGAGAACCAGGTCCACTGGTGCTTCCGGGCGGTCAGCGACCAGCACCACGCCATCGCCGCGTTGAACCGGGTCCGCAAGGCGTGCACGGCGGCCGGCCTCGATCGGCGGGTACCCAAGCGCCGGCTGATCCTGCTGCGCAACGCTCCCTGGTCGGCCGGGGTGAAGACGCGCGAGGCGATCGAGGCGTTCACGGCGGCGGGCGGAACGGTGCTGCGGCTGGACGAGGCGGACCTGCGCTCCCTGGTGGCGCTGCGGACGCTGCTCGCCGAGGCGCCCGGCGACGTCCAGGGGTGGCTGACCGCCCGCCGCCCGACCCGCGACATCTCCGTGCTGCGACAGGCGCTCGACGACGTTCCCGGCTGGCAGGGTGCCGCCGCACCACCACCCGCCCCGGTGGACCCGACCCCGGAACCGACCATCCGGGAGCGCGCCGTCACGGCCCCGTCCACCGGCCACCGGGAGCCGGCTTCGCCGGTGGGCGGGGCAGGAGGCGTACCCGAGCCGGTGGCGACACCGCGGCCGCCGGCCGGCGCGGCGGACGACCGGACCGGCACCCGGCGTGGGTCCGGGCCCGGCGACCCGGCGCTCACCATCGGCCTCGACCACCGCGACGGTACGGCCATCCGGCTGCCGTTGGAGGCGCTGCGCAAGCACACCACCGTGTTCGCCGGTTCCGGCTCGGGCAAGACGGTGCTGATCCGGCGGATCCTGGAGGAGTGTGCCCTGCAGGGCGTCTCCGCGATCGTGCTGGACCCGAACAACGACCTGGCCCGGCTCGGTGACGAGTGGCCGACTCCCCCACCGGCCTGGGGGCCGGGGGACGCGGAGCGGGCCCGGGACTACCTGGCCGGCACGGACGTCGTGGTGTGGACGCCACGCCGGGCCGCCGGCCGCCCGTTGAGCTTCCAGCCGCTGCCGGACTTCCGCGGAGTACGCGACGACCCGGACGAGTTCGGTGAGGCGGTCGACGCCGCCGTCGCGGCCCTGGCACCGCGCGCCCAGCTCACCGGCCGCACCGCCAGGGCGCACCTCGGCCTGGCCGTGCTGCGCAAGGCGGTCGAGCACTACGGCCGGCGGGGCGGCAGCCGGGTGCAAGGGCTGGTCGACACCCTCGCCGCGTTGCCGGACGGGCTGGTGGAGATCGACGGCGCGGAGAAGATCGGTGCCGAGCTGGCCAAGTCGCTGGCCGCGGCGATGGTCAACGATCCGCTGTTCGGCGGGGACGGGACCCCGGTGGACCCCGGCGTGTTGCTCACCCCCGCGCCGGGTCGACGGGCCCGCATCTCGGTGGTCAATCTCGTGGGCCTGCCCGCGGACGAGGCGCGACAGAGCTTCGTCAACCAGCTCCAGCTGGCGCTCTTCTCCTGGATCAAGCGCCACCCGGCGGCGGACCGGCCGCTGCTCGGGCTGCTGGTGATGGACGAGGCGCAGACGTTCGCGCCGTCCGGGGCGATGACGGCGTGCACACACAGCACGCTCGCGTTGGCCGCCCAGGCCCGCAAGTACGGGCTCGGTCTGATCTTCGCCACCCAGTCGCCCAAGGGGTTGCACAACCGGATCCCGGGCAACGCGGCCACCCAGCTCTACGGCCGGCTGAACAGCCCGATCCAGATCGAGGCGGCCCGGGAGATGGCCAAGGCCAAGGGGGGCGACGTGCCGGACATCTCGCGGTTGACCACCGGCGAGTTCTATCTGGCGGCCGAGGGGGCGACGCCGGTGAAGATCCGGACGCCGTTGTCGCTGAGTCACCACCCGTCCGCCCCACTGACCACCGAGGAGGTGCTGTTGCGCGCGGCGGTGCCGCGAGGTGCGGCATGATCGGGCCATGAGCGCGCCCCGGTCGGTCTGGTTCCTCGGTGTCTCGACCGGGGGTTCGCTGATCCACCGGGCGCTGCCGCGCTGGGGCGAACTGCTGGGACGCGAGCTGACCTGCCGCAGCGTCGACCTGCCGCTGACCGCGACCGATGCCGAGTACGCCGAGTTCTGCGACCGACTGCGCGCCGTGCCCGACGCGCTGGGGGCGGTGGTCACCTCGCACAAGGCGGCGCTGTACCGGTCGGCCCGCTCCCGGTTCACCCGGCTGGACCCGGTCGCCGAGCTGACCGGGGAGGTCAACGCCATCCGCCGTACGCCGTCCGGCCTGATCGGCTGGGCCCGCGACCCGGTGTCGGTGGGTCGGGTCGTGGACGCGATCTGGCCTGCGGCGGGGCGGGACGTGGTCTGCCTCGGTGGCGGCGGCACGGCGGTCGCCCTGCTGGCCCACCTCGCCGCCCGGCCGGCCCGACCTGGGTCGGTGACGGTCTGCGAGCCCGACCGGCGGCGCGCGGACGAGCTGCGACACCTCCTGCGGGCACTCGACACCGATGTTCCGGTCACCGTGCGCGAGGACGCCGCGGGGCGGCAGTGGGACGCCGTGGTGGCGCAGGCCGGGCCGGGCGCGCTGGTGGTGAACGCGTCCGGGTTGGGTAAGGACCGGCCCGGGTCACCGGTCGGCGACGGCTGCCTGTTCCCCGAGCGGGCCACCGTATGGGAGCTGAACTACCGCGGCGACCTGCGTTTCCTCGGGCTCGCCCGGGCCCAGGCGGAGGCCCGTGAGCTGGCCGTCCACGACGGGTGGGCGCTGTTCTGCCACGGCTGGGCGGCGGCGCTGACGCCCGTACTGGAGTTGGCGGACGATCCGGCGCTGGGTGACCGGTTCGCGGAGGCCGTCGCCGACCTGGCGCCGTCGTACGACGGGCCCCGACCGCGCTGACGACGGACGTATATCGCGGGCGTATCGAGAAGCGCATACGCCGTCGCAACGGTCGTCCGGCTTGAGTACAGCCATGACGCATCACGCATCTCCATCAGCGCCGGATACGCCGACCGGGGAAGACTCCGTGAGAGGGCACTCCGGAAATGGCATCGATCGACGGCGGGTCATCGGATGGGGCGGACTGGCGGCCGTCACGGCGGTGGCCGGCACCGCCCTGGCAGCCGCCCTACCCGGCCACGCCGCGGCGGCCGAGTCGTCCCCACGGCACCGGCTCCCCCCGGACGCCCTGCCCGGGGGCGGCTACGACAGGTACGTGGCGGGCTTGGCCGCCGAGGGCAGGTTCTCCGGGGTGGTGCTGCTGGCCCACCACGGCCGGACGGTGCTGTCCCGCAGCTACGGCATGGCCGACCGGGAACGCGGGATCCGCAATCAGCCGGGCACCGCGTTCACCCTCAGCTCGGCGGGCAAGCCGTTCTGCGCGACGGCCATCCTGCAGCTGGCCCAGCAGGGCAGGCTGCGGCTGACCGACCCGGTCGGCACGCACCTGACCGGCTTCACCCAGGAGATCGCCGAGCGGGTGACCATCCACCACGTGCTGTCCGGCCTCTCCGGGCTGGACATCCCGGACGAGGACATCCGCCGGATCTTCCGGAGCCGCGAGGAGGTGCACGAGTATCAGGAGCGGTGGGCCCGGCAGGCGAAGCTGGTCGGCACCCCGGGCCTGCCCAACGGCTTCCATGCCGGCGCCGAGACCGTCATCTCCGCGCTGATCGTCGAGGCCGTCAGCGGCCAGACCTACTGGGACTACGTCGAGGAGCACATCTTCCGGCGCTGCGGGATGACCGGCTCGGCGTTCTACACCAGGCCGCGGTGGCTCACCGACCGGCACATCGCGCACCCGTACCTGCGGCTGGCCGACGGCAGCGAGGTGGACGGCGTCCGGCATCTCGATCAGGGCAGCCCGTACCCGCAGGTCCTGGGCCGGAATCCGGGCCGCGCCTTCATCGACGCACTCGGGGACGGCGGCTTCGCCACCGCCGGGGACCTGGTGCGGTTCGTCCGGGCACTGGGCGACGGGACGCTGCTGGACCGGCCCTGGGCCGACGTCCTCACCGCGGCGAAGGTGCCGCTGGGCCCGGCGTCGTTCGGCACGTACGGGCCCTCGGCCGAGATCGTCGGCGGCCAGTGGGCGATCCAGCGCGCCGGCGGCAATCCCGGGGTCGGCGCCAACTGGAGCAGCTACCCGGACACCGGCTGGGTCGGCGTCATCCTCGCCAACCACGACGACGTGCCGCTGGTGGAGATGATCGGCCGGGAGACGCAGGCCGTCACCGGCGCCTCACCCGGTGACGGCGGCGGTGGCTGAGCGGATAGTGGTTACATGACGCTGAGCTGGAAGCTGGTTATCGACAGTACGAACGCACCCGCGCTGGCCGACTTCTGGGCCGAGGCGCTGGGCTACCAGGTGGAGGATCCGGGCCCGCTCATCGCCCACCTGCTGGCCGCCGGCCAGCTCGGCGAGGAGGCGATCGCCGAGCACCGGGGCAACCGGATCTTCCGTGGCTTCGCCGCGATCCGTCACCCGGAGGACCCGTTCGACGAGGTCAGCGGCGTCGGGCGCGGGCGCCGCCTGCTCTTCCAGGACGTGCCCGAGGGCAAGAGCGGAAAGAACCGGCTGCACATCGACGTGCACGGCGAGCCGGGCGGCCTCGACGCGCTGGTGACCCGGTTGGAGGGGCTGGGCGCGCGCCGCGTCCGCGAGCTGGACAAGGGCCCCGCCGGGCACTGGTGGATCATGCAGGACCCGGAGGGCAACGAGTTCTGCGCCGCGTAGGCGTACCGGGAAAGCCATACGCCGGCGATACGGCCCGGCGGCTCTACTGAGGGCATGCACAGCGCACCTCCGACGGCGCCGCCCCGCCGCACCCGCCGGTTCCCCGTCGTCGGCCTGCTGACCCTCGGGCTGGTGGGTGCCGCGTACGTCGTGCGGCGACCGCTCACCATGGCCGCCCCGGCGTGCCTGACCGGGCGGTGGCACGGCTGCTACGACACCGAGAACGGCGTGGTGCTGATGACCCTGGTCGGGCTGCCGGCGGCCGCGCTGGCGGCCTGGGCCCTGACGCTGGCGCGGCGGGCCGCCGACGCCCCACGGGCGTGGCGGTCGTCGCTGGCCGAGGTGGGCATGGCGTACGGCACGGTGCCGTTCGTCTGGATGACCCTGCTGCCCGGGCCGGGGGCCGGTGTCGTGCCCGGCCGGCTGAGCCTGGTCCCGCTGCGCGACCTGGTCACCATGGGGCCGATCGGGATCGGCGGCAACCTGCTGGTCTTCGCGGCGCTGGGGTTCTTCGCGCCGCTGCGGTTCGCGGCGCTGGCGTCCGTGCCGCGCGTCCTGGCCCTCGGGGCCGGCTGCTCGATCCTGGTGGAGACCGCACAGTACGTGTTCCGGCTGGACCGGGTGTCGTCGGTGGACGACGTGCTGGTCAACGCCGTCGGGGCGGCGCTGGCCGCGCTCGCGTCGCGCCGCTGGTGGCGTACGCCCGAGGGCCCCGCCCGACCGCTGCCGGCCGGCGACGCCTGCTCCCGCTCGTAGGCTTCCGGCATGCGCGTACTGATCGTGGAGGACGAGCCGCACCTGGCCGAGGCCGTCCGCGACGGCCTGCGGCTGGAGGCGATCGCCGCCGACATCGCCGCCGACGGCGACACCGCCCTGGAGCTGCTCGGCGTCAACTCCTACGACCTCGCCGTCCTGGACCGGGACATCCCCGGCCCGTCCGGCGACGAGGTGGCCCGGCACATCGTCGCCTCCGGCAGCGGCACGCCGATCCTCCTGCTCACCGCCGCCCACCGGATCGACGACAAGGCCTCCGGGTTCGAGCTGGGTGCCGACGACTACCTCACCAAGCCGTTCGAGCTGCGCGAGCTGGTGCTGCGGCTCCGAGCGCTCGACCGCCGACGAGCGCACCTGCGGCCCCCGGTCCGCGAGCTCGCCGGCCTGCGGCTGGACCCGTTCCGGCGGGAGGTCTTCCGGGACGGCCGCCACGTCGCGCTCACCCGCAAGCAGTTCGCCGTGCTGGAGGTGCTGGTCGCCGCCGAGGGCGGCGTGGTCAGCGCCGAGGAGCTGCTGGAACGGGCCTGGGACGCGCACGCCGACCCGTTCACCAACGCCGTCCGGATCACCGTCTCCGCGCTGCGCAAGCGGCTCGGCGAGCCGTGGCTGATCACCACCGTGCCCGGCGTCGGCTACCGCGTGCAGGGGTGACGCGACCGTGTCCAGCGCCCGGGTCAAGCTCACCCTCAGCTACGCCGGTTTCCTCATGCTCGCCGGGGTGCTGCTGCTGGCGACGGTGTGGGTGTTCCTGCTGCGGTACGTCCCCGACCGGGCGCTCCTCGTCCCCGCCTCCACCGACCTACCGGTCACCGGCGTCTTCCCGGTACGGTCCGAGCTGCTGCGCGCGTTCGCGCCGCGGGCGGCCGCGGTGCTGGCGTTACTGCTGGTGTTCGGCCTGGTCGGTGGGTGGATCCTCGCCGGCCGGATGCTCGCACCGCTGGCCAGGATCACGGCGGCGGCGCGGGTGGCCGGTGACGGGTCGCTGTCGCACCGGATCCGGATGCGGGACCGCCGGGACGAGTTCCGTGAACTGTCCGACGCGTTCGACTCGATGCTGGACCGGCTCGAATCGCACGTCGCCGAGCAGCAGCGGTTCGCCGCGAACGCCTCCCACGAGCTGCGCACCCCGCTGGCCATCTCCCGGACGCTGCTCGACGTCGCCCGCCACGACCCGGGGCGGGACCCCGCCGAGCTCGTCGAACGCCTGCACGCCGCCAACACCAGGGCGATCAACCTGACCGAGGCCCTGCTGCTGCTCAGCCGGGCCGACCACGGCGGCCTCACCCGCGAGCGCGTCGACCTGTCCCTCCTCGCCGAGGAGGCCGCCGAGACGCTGCTCCCCCTCGCCGAGCAGCGCAAGATCACCCTGGACGTCACCGGCGGCCCGGCCCGCACCAGCGGCTCCGCCGAGCTCCTGCTGCGGCTGGTGACGAACCTGGTCCAGAACGCGATCGTGCACAACCTGCCCGCCGACGGCACCGTGTCGGTGCACACCGCGGCGCTCGGCGACACCAGCGTGCTGCGGGTCGAGAACACCGGTCGGCCGCTCCCGGCGGAGGTCGTAACGACCCTCACCGAGCCGTTCCAGCGCGGGACCGAGCGGGTACGCACCGACGAACACGCCGGCGTCGGGCTCGGCCTGGCCATCGTGCGGAGCATCGTGCGTACCCACGGGGGGACCCTCGACCTGGCCGCCCGGGCCGGCGGCGGCCTGCGGGTCACCGTCCGGCTTCCCGGTACGCCGGAGGACAGTCGTCGGGCGGCGGGGGCGGTCCCCTCGACCCGGTTGCCGGGCGGGCGACCCGGGTAGCGGCGGGGCCATGGATGGGCCGGGGTCACCGGGCGGCGGCGAGCTGGGCGACCAGGAGGTCGCCCCGCTCCTGCTGCCCTTCCGGGGGGATGCGTCCGCTGTCCGCCAGGACGATGATGCCGTGCAGCGCGCTCCAGAGGACCTCGGCGGCCAGTTCACGTCGCTCGTCGTCCGGGCGGAAGCAGCTGACGAACTCGTCGAAGCAGGCCCGCAGCGGCGGTCGCGTCTCGGCGCTGGCGAACTTCAGGTCGGTGGGCAGGATGAACATGGCCTGGTACAGCGCGGGCCGCTCGGCGGCGAAGGCCAGGTACGCCCGGCAGACGGCGCGCAGGGCCGCCCCGGGCTCGGCGGCGGCCTGGCGCGCGCCGCGCAGGTGGCCGGCGAGCTCACCGAACCCGTCCAGGGCGACGGCACTGACGATGGCGTCCTTGCCGGTGAAGTGGCTGTAGAGGACCGGCTGGCTGTACTCGACGCGGTCGGCCAGCCGTCGGGTCGTCACCGCCTCCCAGCCCTCGGTCTCGGCGAGCTCGCGGGCGGCCGTGACGATCAGCTGGTGACGCTGGGCCCGCTCACGTTCGCGGCGCTCACTGATGGCGGACATGGCGTCATCATAGCGACGCTAGACGTGCTGTCGCCGCTACGGTACCGTCGCTATTGTCGCTAGCGCCGCTAGATGCGACGCCGTCGTCCCGGGGAGAGATACATGCTCACCACCATCGCGTACGTGCTCGCCGGACTGATCGGCGTGGGCATCACCGTCATCGGCGCGCGCTCCTTCTGGGCACCGCAGGCCGCCGCCGGCTTCGGCATCCCCGGCACGCCGACCGACGACCCCGCCTTCCGGGCCTGGCTGTCCGTCAAGGCCGTGCGCGACATCGCCGCCGGGGCGTTCATCCTCGTCCTGCTGGTCGGAGCGACGCCCCACCTGCTGGGCTGGTTCATGCTCGCCGCCACCGGTATCCCCGCCGGCGACGCGCTGATCGTGCTGCGCAGCAACGGGCCCAGGGCGACCGCGTACGGCGTCCACGGCGCCACCGCCGTGGTGATGCTGGTGATCAGCGCGCTGCTGCTCGCCGCATAGCGCGCACGCATCCACAACGGACGTCTCACACCCCTAAGGTGGCCGACCATGCTCAGCTTCGAGATCACCCCGATCGGTACGGTCCGGAACGACCGGACGGACGTCCAGCACACCGACAACTGGGGTGCCGTCCGCAGCACGATCACCGTCGACGAGCGCTTCGGCGAGGCGTGCCTCCAGGGATTGGAGGGCTTCTCCCACGTGGAGGTGCTCTTCGTCTTCGACCGGTTCCCGGAACCCGACGACCATCGTGAACCCCGCCCCTACCGAGGCCGAGCCGATCTTCCGCCGATGGGCGTGTTCGCCGACCGGGGCCCGCGCAGGCCGAACCGGATCGGGGTGACCTGCTGCGCCATCGAGTCCGTGCAGGGGCGGGAGCTGACGGTGGTGGGGCTCGACGCGGTGTCGGGCACCCCGGTGATCGACCTGAAGCCGGCCATGGTGGAGTTCCTCCCGCGCGACGTCCGGCAGCCGGAATGGGTCAGCCGCCTGATGTCGGAGTACTTCCAGCCGTGACCGCGCCTGCCCGTGTGCCGATCCCGGCTCGGCGGGGACTCATGAGCCGCCCCGGCCGGGAGGGCGTCGGCGAAGCACCACACCGAGTGCGGTGATCGCCGCGAGTGAGATGCTGCTGATCGCCGCGATCGCTGAGGGAGCGACCTGCCCGACCACGTGCACGCTGAGCACCACGATGCCGAACAGGGCGATGATCGACAACGCGGTCACGCCGAGCAGGCCAGCAATCAGGGCGATGTCGCCGGCTGCCGGCCATCGGTTCCGGTCGCTCCGTCGGCTGCTCGGTCCGGCGATGGCCACTGGCCCGGTTCCTCCCGTGATCCGTGCTCGGTCCCTTGTCGGGTGGGCCTCCCGTTGGTCTCTGGATACGAGCCCCGGCACAGATTGAACGATGCCATTGCTGGCACGCAACTCTCGTCTAGGTTCTCTCATGCGGGTGTGCACATGAGGTTGCTTGGCTCCGAAACTGACAGAGCCTCCCGGAAGCCGGCATCGGTTGGCGGCATGGACGGTGGTGGTCAGTGAGCACCGGCGGGTGCCGGCCGGCGCCCGGCACGGCGGCGTGCTGGGCAGGCAGGGGGTCAATGGTCCGTGCCAGAATCGGCCGATGCACAAGATCCCAGGCTATGAGGACGACCCACTGGTCGATGGGGCGCACCTGGCGGACGAGCCACTGTTCTGGGCCAGCCACTTGTTGCAGTGCACCAACGGCGTCGAAGAGCCGCTGTGTGCGGGATTCGGGGTCAGCGAGGCCGACCTGTTGCGGCTCTTCGACCGGTCAGCGATGAGCGCCGGTGGCCGGTGTTGTCGGTCCCGCTCCCGGCCGGCCATCTGCTCCACGTCGTGTACCGCAACCTTCCCGGCGAGGGAGGATACGACTACCTGCTGCACCACCCTGGGTGGACTGAGACGGTCCCCTTGGCGAGGGTTGACGGCCACTTCATGGGTCCCGGTCTGTGCTGGGCGGAGTTGCTCGCCGTCGCGGGTGAGGGCGCGCGCCTCGACCCGCACACCTTCCTTCTGTTGCTGCCGATCATGAGTGACGCGGACCTTCCCTCGAACGCGGCCGATGTCCTCGCCACGATGTTGACCGCCTGCGGCGCCACCGGCGAGATCGAGGAGCTGGCCCAGGTCCTCCTGGAAAAGCAGGGCTGCTGGGGCCCGCGGCACTGGACCCTGACCCCGGCCGGGCGAATCAGCGAGAGCAGGTACGCCCTGCGCAGCCCCGGACAGATGCCGGCAGACGTGTTGGCTCTGGTCACCTCGCTGCTGGGTTCAGGAGGCAGAGCCTGACGCCACGTCGCTTCGGTGGAATCCGTGGGCCCGCGAGCGCGGCGGTGGCCGAGCGCAGCGGTGGAAAATCCGGCGACGCCGATCCGTCGTTTCGGAATGCTACGAACCATGACCATCACCCGCTCCAACCCGGAAGGCGTGCACGCCACGCCGGGGTACCACCACGTCACGGTCGTTCCGTCCGGGCGCACCGCCTACCTTGCTGGCCAGTGCCCCTTGGATGTGGACGGAGTCCTGGTGGGGCCGAACGATGTCGACGCTCAGGTCGACCAGATCGCCAGGAACGCACTGATTGCCCTCCGATCGGTTGGCGCCGGCCCGGAGCATGTCGTCCGCACGGTGATCTACGTGGTCAGCGCCGATCAGACTGTGCTCGGCCAGGTCTGGCAACGCTTGCTGGCCTCGCCACTCGCGGCCGCGTTCACCAGCGCCAGCACTCTGCTCGGCGTGGCGCAGCTGGGCTTCACCGGTCAACTGGTCGAGTTGGACGTGACTGCCGCCCTCCCCGAGGCCCTACCGGGATGACCCGCCAACCCGGACACATCAGCCATCTCGGGCCAAGACCTTCGCCCGGCAACTACAGGGTTACTCCACGACGGGAGGTTGTGAGGTGACCGAGGCCGCTCGGATAACTCTGGTGTCAGGCAGCACCCGTGACGGCTCGACGAATACGGCGTTGCTGCGCACCATGAATGCCTACGCACCCCAGGGCGTGACGGCAGAGCTGTATGGCGGACTCGCCGACCTGCCCGCGTTCATTCCCGGCGGGGACGAGCAGCGGGACCACCCTGCGGTCGCCGCCCTGCGTGAGCAGCTGGCGGAGGCTGACGCGGTCGTCTTCTGCACCCCCGAGTACGCGGGGACGTTGCCGGGCAGCTTCAAGAACCTCTTGGACCTGACGGTCGGCACCGGTGAGTTGAACAGGAAGCCGGTCGCCTGGGTCACCGTGGCGCACCCGGGCCGCGGCGACGGCGCGCAGGCGACGCTCGCCACCGTGCTGCGATATGTCGACGCGGACGTCATCACATCGGCGTGCGTGCGGCTGCCGGTGTCGCGCGACACGGTCGGGCCGGACGGAGTGGTGGTCGACCCCGCCGTCATCGATGGCATCGCCGGGATATTCCGTCAGATCCTCGATCATCTCGACGCTCGCGCGGAATGCGGCTCCACCGAGTCGCTACACCACGTCAGAGGTCAGGTCGCGCGGCCCGCGCCGGATCGGTGATCGTCCCGCCCCCAGGATCGCGTCCATGACGCTGCCCGGAGGCTCACCCGCGTTAAGGTGCCCCGTGATCGTATGGCTCAACGGCACCCACGGCGCGGGCAAGACGACGACCAGCACGCTCGTGCAACAACTGATCCCGAATTCACGGGTACTCGACGCCGAGAAGGTCGGCGAGACACTCATGGACATCACGCCGGGGCTGCCCGAGACCGACAACTTCCAGCACTGGCCGCCGTGGCGGCAGCTGGTCGTCGATACCGCCCGCCGCGTGCTCGACTACACCGGCGGCACCCTGGTGGTGCCCATGACCGTCCTGGTGGAGCAGTATTGGCGCGAAATCAGCGGAGGCCTCGCCCGACACGCCATCCCGGTGAGGCACTTCGTCCTCCACGCCGACCCGGGCACCCTCCGCGGGCGTATCGAGGGAGAACATCCCGTCCCCTCCCCCTTCCGCCTCAGATACCTCGAGCCCTACGCCGAGGCGGCCCGCACGTGGCTGCATGCCGAGGCCGAGGTCGTTGACACCACGCATCTCACGCCCGCCGAGGCGGCCCAGCAGATCGTCCTCCGGCTGCCCGGCGGTAGCTCGCAGAGCCCTACCGGACGGCCGTAGGCATCCCCAGCGGCATGTCACGTGCCGAACGGCGCGGCGAATACACGCCGCCAGGAAGGCCTGCGGCGTGGACGCAACTGTTTGCAGGCGATCGCCGCGCCCTGATCGGTGCTCTCCCACCAGATTGCCTGGATCACCCGCCCGTTGGGGAGCGTGTGGTTCGGCGACCCGTCGATCATGGTGAAGCCCGACCGGGTCAGCCAATTTCGGCTGGCGTGGTTGGTCGCCTCGCAACCCGCGGTCAGCCGCGAAATGCCGAAGTGGCGATGCGCGATGACACGCACCGTCTGGAGCATCTCGGAGCCCAGCCCCTGTCCACGATGGTTACGCCCCATGACGCCGCCGATGTCGGCCCGGTCGGCTGAGCGGTCGATGGTAACAGCGCCGACCATGACATTGGTGAGGCGATGGACTCCGGCGAAGAGCAGATACGGCGCGTCGGGTGGAATCATCGGCTGTGGGGTCCAGATCGACCCGGCGAGCATGCTGGTGCGGGTGGACGGAAGGTCTTCCGGCCGCCATCCCAACCACTGTTGTGCCTGCGGTTCGGACGATAGTTGCTGGTACCGCAGCATGTCGGTGACGCGGTTCGTGACGATCCGCAGCCGGGACGTTTCCACGACGTGGAGACCATCCCGCCGGCACGAGACGGCGGCTTGGATATCCACGCCGCCCAAAGTAGCGGACAGGTGTGCGACCCACCCCCATCAGATCGGGCCGTACGTGTCGCCGAATGACGCCGCACAGTCCGCTCATCTCAGCTGTGAGGCCCACCTGCGCCGTAACTCGACGGCCTGGTCCCGGAGAACTCCGGCGGTGGACTCCTCGCGCAGTGAGCAAGCGGGGAGAACAGCTGGTGGGCCGGAGGTACCACCAGGCGAACCACGCCGCCACGATCGCCGGTGAGCCGTTGCCGCTGCGTTTGCGAAGTTCCCGTAGGGCGTTGGAAGCCCATGACGGAGCTACGAGTCCTCGAAGACGTCGTCGAGCACGAGTCTCGCCCGGCCCGGGATCTCCTCCTCCGGGAAGATTTCCGCGCACAGAGCGAGGACCTGCTCCGCGCTGGTCAGCCCGAGGTGGTCAACCAGGAAGTGGATGTCCTCGGCGTCCCGCCGTCGTGCGGCAAGCACCTTCATGGCCAGCAGGTGTTCCGGAGACGCCGCCGCCACCCGCAGGCCGGGGTGGTCGAAGACGCGCGGAGCCGTCGCGTCGCCTCCCGGAGCGACATAGGCGCTCGCCTGCTCGTTGAGCCACCAGTGCGGCAGGCCGAGCTCATCCGCTACCGCCCGAGCCTCGTCGAGCACAATGCCATGGGGTTGGAACACCGCGTCGATGTCCCGAGTAGCCCGGCGGGCGTCGTAGGCCAACGCCATGGCCGCTCCGCCGAAGATGTAGAGGTCGGCGACCACACCTCGCCTCGACAGTCGGTCCCCGAGTCGGCGGAAGGCATCCTCGATCGCCGCGCGGTCCAACAGTGGATCATCAAGGCTCATGCGACGTTCAACTCCTGCGCCGATACGTACACGCCCCGACGACGAAATGCTGCTGGCGCGTGTACCACCGCGTCGACCCGGGCGGCACGGGTGTTGAAGGGGAACCAGAACCGCCGGAGCGACCGCGTCTCGACCCACGGCGGCGCACCCCGCCCGTCCTTGGCCGCCAAGTGCTCCGCTAATGCCGCGAGGAATACGTCCCAGTGCTCGTCGCCGGTACCCGTTGGTTCCTGGTCCAGCAGATCGGCGCGCATCTCGGCTGGTTCCCATCGATACTCCTCAAGGAACTCCGCCACCAGCCGCCACCGTCGGGTCTCGTCGGATCCAACGAGCAGAGCACCCAGGCGTGCGACCGTCAGTGGCTCATACCTCGCAGCGCGGTCCCTCACTCCCTCGACGCTAGTACATTCGGCAACGGATTCCTGGCCAGCCGCAGTCCGCGTCGAGCAGCCGCCCAGAGCGTCGCGACGCGCGCGGGCCAGCTGGTTCGCACGAAGATCAACCTGGTGGGCCGGAGGTACCACCATGCGAACCACACCGCCACGATCGCCGGTGATCCCTTACCGCTGACTTTGCCCAGCTCACGGGCATCGGGCGGTGTCCGATGACTCCGACTCGGCCGGTCGAGTCGCCGGTGCGGTTCGCCGATGCAGAGGACATCAACCCGTTCAAGCTCCTGCTTGATCTTCACGACTATGCCGTCGCTCGGACGGCGGCATCCGGTCGCGGCGATGCGCTGACGGAACTGGCATTGTCCGCCGCAGTGGTGTCCTGGTGGACTCGCTGGCAGCCCTCGATGATGCACGCCGCCTTCCGAGGCGGGGCGGACTTGGCGGACATCGCCGACGCAACCGGCCTCGACGTCAACGAGGTGCTTCGGTGTTGGCGGCGTTGGACCGATGTCCAGACGCGGCTGAACATCGATGGACGTCCAGCGGTCGACCCCGGCGAGGTCCAGGCCATCGAGCACCGGCTCGGTCCGGAGATAAACCAATGACACCGACCCGAATCGCCCGGGACGTGAGTACGGTAGCTGTGGCCGGAATCGCCGCCTGGTCGTCCTGGAGCCATATGGTCGCCGTGGCGTTGAGGTTCGGTGAGCGTCCCGAGGTGGCGTTCGTGCTGCCGTTGTCGGTCGACGGGATGCTCGTTGTCGCCTCCGCGGCGATGATGGAGGACAAACGCGGCGGCCGGAAGGTGCGCTGGTCAGCCCGAGTGGCGTTCGCGGCGGGGGTGGCGGCCAGCGTGGCGGCGAACATCGCCGCCGCTCAGCCCAGCCTCGGCGCACGAACCGTGGCAGCGTGGCCGGCGGTAGCGCTGCTGCTAGTCGTCGAGATGCTCACCAAGTCCAACCCCGCCTCGGAGTCGATGACTCACCCGGATGCTCCATCCGGCGAGGCCGGCCATGCCACTGACCAACGAGTGGTCACCGAAGTCGGCAATGCGAAACCGCCACCACCAGAGACCAGCCAGCCGGAACCGAGCGAGCCGGATCTGGCCGCTAACGAGACCGCGCCCGGCCAGGCTGCGGCAAGACCAGCACGACGCACAGCCCGCCCGTCATTGGTCCGGCGGCGACTCACCGGCGAGCGGACGGTGGACATCGTGGCCCGGCTACGCGCCGAACGCCCCGACGCGAGCCTGATCGAAGTCGCCTCCGCTGCCGGCGTGTCACCACGTCACGTACGACGCCTCATCGCCACCGAACCCACGAACACCGACACCGACACCGACGACAACCTCGGAGGAGAACCATGATCAGCGACTGGCAGGAACACCACGAACGGCAGGTCGCCGCCCGCGCATCAGTAGTTGACGCGATCGACGACCGCCTGATCGAGATCCGCTCCGCCGACCAGCTCGCGAAGCTGGATGAGCTGGCTGCCCTCCGACACCTTGATCACCGTCGCCACTGACGTTACGGCAGCGGCACGACTACCCAGCCGCCGCTGCCCGCCCAACGGACCCGGATCTCGCTCACCTCCGGCAGTTGGTCTGCGGTGACCACCCAGAATCCAACCGACTGGCCCGGACTCAACCGCGACGCCTCCGACGTCTGATGCTCAGTCAGTCGAACCAGCCCGCCGTCGCCGTCAATCTCGACCGACGCAGCCGACTCCGTGCCCACGTTACGCAGCAGGTAGCTGTTCGGCCCGCCCTTGCGGGCCACGTGCCACACCACCGGCGGGGGCGGTGGAGGCAGCGCAGCCTCCGCCGCGGCGGCCTGCCGCTCGGCGGCCTCAGCTGAGCGCTCCGAAGCGTCAGCCGACCGCCGCGCCGCTTCCGCAGATACCTTCGCGTGCCGCACGCCCCACGCCGAGACACCGAGCGCTAGCACGGAGATTCCCACCGAGACCACATTCGTCCAGTCCATGGCAGGAACGTAGTGGTCCACCACCGATAGCGTCTCGCCCGAGACGCAGAGCGCGTCTTCACTGTGGACTTGACGCTAGATGCAACGATCGGTGGCCGTGCCTACCGATGATTCAACCTGGTTCGACTGGGCCGCCCTGGTACTCGATACGACCGCCACCCTGGCGGCCATCGCGGCCCTCGGCCTCGCAGTTTTCGCCATCAACCTGACGAGGCGACAGGGCGAGCGCGCCGACAGCGCACTAATCCGCGAACGGCGGGCTGCTTTCGAGCTACAGGTACACCGGGACCTGCTGGACAGCATCGCCACCGCCACGGGCAGCGACATGCGGATGTCCAAGCTTCGCCAGATCGCGCAGGTGCGCCTCGCGATGCTTCCCCCGAGCGAGCTGCCCGTCTGGAGGGCGTACGCACACAGTCGTATGCACGGGGACGGCAAGGATCGTCTGGCCATGGAGCTGGCAAAGGTCGGCGCTGTGAACGAGACGAAGACGGGGTACGACCCGCTGTTCTGGGGACTACTCGAAGATCTGCGCCTGGCGCTCGAACGTAGGGGCCAGCCGACCGCGGCGGTCCGCTGATCCCAGTACCGCAGAAGACCAACGGTACGTCCGAGGCACGATCTGACGTCGCTCCCTAACTCAGCGAGAGTTACGAGCCCGGATACCCTCGGACCATGCAGATCGACTTGGGCGACGTCCCTGCCTGGGCGGCGCTCCTAGTCTCAGCCGGAGCCGTTTGTGTCGCTATCCGAGCCAACCGGCACGCCAGGGACGCCGCTCACCGCTGGTGATGATGAGCTCACCCAGCTCTGGGTAGCCTGGGGCGGCCAGGACGAGTTGGTGGCGGTACCAGTCCCGTGACATCGCGAGATGGCACCAGTTGGGGAACAGCGGCCGAGATCGCCGCGAAACTCCTCGATTGGATCGCGCTTCGGCTCGCCCTATGGATGACCGCCAGCGTCCTCGTAGCCCTGACCTCCGTGGGCATCATCATGGTCACCCGCGAAGGTATCGGCCGGGACGACGCCCCCGCCTGGGCTGCGATCGGCACCTCATTGGTCAGCCTAGGCGTCGCCATCCATTCTGCGGCGTCCTCCAGGACCGCCGCGCGAGCCGCTCAGACCTCGGCTCAGGCCGGTGTGCGGCAAGCCGCCGCAGCGGAAGAGCAGGTTGCCATCGCGAGGAGAGCGCTGGAGTTGACCGAGCACCAGGCACACACGACCGGCATCTCGACCGAAGTTGATCGCATCCAGGAAGCCCTCAGCCAGGAAGCACCCTACGTCGCCTGGTGGATCGATCATCGATCGAAAAGCACCTACGTCCTTCGCAACATCGGCACCGGCACCGCCCGCGACCTGACGATTGATCAGACGCGGATCGAGTGCGTTGTCAGGGGCACGACAGAGGCCGCCGAGGTAGCGCCGGAAGCCTCGATCGAGATCATCCTCATCCCAATGTGGGGCGCTCCGAAGCCGAACGAACTGTGGGTTCGCTGGGATGGTTACCCCGACTGGAAGGCTGTACGACTTCCGTAGAGGTGTCTGCGCTGCCCGCCGCGGCCTCCGCCTCGGTGCCAACGGCCACTACTCCGCCACCGCCCGCTCCTCAACCCGGCCTGGCGCACCGGTGTGAGTCGGCGGTATAACGGCCTCATGCCGTTGCAGTTCACGAGGGTGCGCCTCGATGTGATCACTCCGCCAGGCAAGGACCACCGACTACGCGGACGGGACCGTCTCATCCTGGCCAGATCGCCGCAACGCTCATGGCGCAGTCTCGAGGTGATCGAAGGTCACCAGCGCTACTGGGCTGCCGCCGACGCGGGTGCCGATCAGGTCGAGGCGCTGGTCCGCGAACTACACGACGATCTGGAACTCCGACTCAAAGAGCACTACCTGATAGGAGGCCTCACTCCGGTGGAGGAGGCCGAGGCACTCGATGTCCTGGCTCACGAGTGGAGTGGCATCAACCAACGAGACCTCGCAAAGCGGCTGGGCGCCAAGCAACCTCACATCAGTAAACGCCTACGTCTGCTCGCGTTGCCACCAGGGATAAAGTCCCTCGTGCACGAGTACCGGATCACGATCCAAGACGCGCTCGCGATGGCGCGTCAGTAGCCAACTCGTCTTCACAACGAAGTCGCGGGCCGGCGCAAACGGCACTGCAGAAAGTCTCACCTTATTCGTCCTCCCACAGGGAGTCGACCACCTCCTGGTCGTGAGCGGCCTGCGCCTTCGTGACCGATTGCTCCTCTGGGAAGAGGGCGGTCAGTGCCTCCGCCAGGGCCGTGAACTCGGCCTCCTGCTCGGTCTCGCTGTACAAGTGGCTCTGGGGCGTGATGAGGCCCTGCGCATGTCGAGAGTTGTCGTCGTGAACGTCGAAGCCGTGCCGCTTGAAGATCGCCGCGAGGCTGTCGCACCGCCGGTACAGGAAGTTGAAGAGCGCCGAATGCAGGTCCCTGCTGGTGACCGGGGAGTACTTGGATGCCTGCGGCCACTTGATCTGCCCGGCCGCGCCTCGGACCTCCGTCGCCAGCTCAGTAGCCTGACCACGCAGCTCATCCCGCAGCTTCTTCAGGCCGTCCTTCCCCAGCGCCTTGGTGACCTCAGGCTGGGCGTGGGCGGTGCTTTTGGCCAGCTTCTCCACTCGAACGGGAAGGTCGCGGGCGATGGCGTCCAGGAACTCCCGCTTCCGATCCTCTACCTGAGCGGCCACCTGCGACGCCCGCACGCGGGCCTTCTTCAGACTTCGTTCCGTCTCGTCACTCATGACGAAGACGTTACGACAGGGCACCGACAGACCGCGTCTCGTGGCGCACCTCGTGCGAGTCCTGGTTCCTCCGGCCCCGGCCCTCCTGTCGAGGGGGTCGACACTGGAGCGGCCGGGGCTGTCCACGATGCGATGCCCGCCCGACGCCCGCCAGTTCAGCGTCGCGACCCCAGGCGCGGCCAGTCAACCGTCTCCTCGCGTCGGCTGATTGTTGAAGGCGGGAGGTGCTATCGCCGCCGGAACGACCGAGCCGTCACCAACTGCACGATCGTGATCCCGAGGGTCAATGCCGTTTCGGCTTCTTCCTGCGTCTGTGCGCGGAAGTCCGGGGACCCGGAATGCCGCGAGATGTGCCCTGAACACAGCAGGTCTACGAGGGCGATGATTCGCTCTGCCGATGTCGGCGGCGTCGGGTCTCCTGTTTTGCGCGGCTTCGGGTCCGGGACCGCCATCTCCCAGGCCGACGAGTCCTTCAGGAGCGTGTCGCGGCTCTTGAACAGGGTCGGTTGCGGGTTGGCCGGACTCACGAGCGGACAGATCACCTGCTCGACAGCCTTGACCACTAGCCCGTAGGTAGCGTCCGGCGATGGTGCGAGGCCATAGCATGCCTCCCACGCCTGCTGAAGAAGGGCGCTGGCGGTTAGGTCCGCATTCGTCACCGCCAGATCCTTGAGGGCTTGAGCGGAAGGATCCACGCGCCGCACGAGGCAGCGACCCTCGACGTCAACGCGGTACGCCGACCCGCCCCGGGTAAGGATCTGTTCCAACCCGGCAAGGTCGAAGCTGACCCGCCGATCCTTCGTGACCTTGAGGTACGCGTTGACCGCCCGAAGGACCTTCTCCTGGGGGGCGAATCTGACCCCGTAATGATACCGGCCCTTTTCATACCATTTGCCATGCGGAAGTAGTTCTGCCTCAAGGCAAACCAACTGCGCCGTGCGCTCGTCGAAGTTACCGTCGCCAGTCGTGAGCTGACGCGCTAGCCAATCCCTGAGGGGACCATCGATGTGGTCCGGCACGCCTTCTTGGAGGACTTCGGGGCGCCGAAGAGCGATAACCGGATCTTCCGCAGGGGGAGTCGCTGTCACGAATCGTTGAGCTTAGTCTGACGGCCGAGAACAGGTCGACTGCTATCTGCCGCTGGCGACGAGAATCGCGGAGGCTGTCTTCCAGTCCGCCGCGCCGCTACCTAGGTCCAGCCACGGCACCGCCTACACTGCGTCACCGAGTCGGCACATATCGTAGCTTCGGCGAGTGGTGATGCGAATGCGTGACGTCTTGCCTGCCACTGAACACGGAGGCGAGGTCCCGACGACCCTCGGATGTGCGGTGATCGTTGGCGTATCGTCTCGAGGTGCCTTCGACTCTGCACCTCGAGCAAGCTCGCTCCGCCGCCGAGCTCGCGCGCCTCGAGGACCGTTCCGCTTTCGGCGAGGTCTTCACTCGCCGCTGGATCGTGGACACGCTGCTAGATATGGTCGACTACACGGTCGATGCGGACCTTGCCGGGCTGACTGTCGTTGATCCATCCGTTGGGTCGGGAGCGTTTCTCACTGTTGCGGTTGAGCGACTTCTGGTGGCCCGGCGCCGGGTCGGCGCTGCCTATGATGACCTGGGTGGCTGCGTACGGGCTTTTGATGTGCAGTCCGAGCACGTCGCGCACTGCCGCCGTATGGTGGAGCAGGCCTTGGTCGAGGACGGGTGCTCTGCCACGGAGGCCGCCGAGCTGGCCATGATGTGGGTTGTGCGCGCGGACTATCTGCTGGACGAATGTGCTGGCACGCCGGCCGACGTCGTGATTGGCAACCCGCCCTACGTTCGCATCGAGGACCTGCCGGCGACGGTCAACGCGGCGTATCGACGTCGGTGGAGCACAATGACTGGGCGCGCGGACCTGTACGTCGGGTTCATTCAGCGAGGGCTGACTACGCTGCGGCCGGGCGGACGACTTGGGTTCATCTGCGCGGACCGGTGGATGCGCAATCAGTACGGGGCGGCGCTGCGCCGGTTCGTGACCGACGGCTACGCGGTTGAAGCGGTCTGGACCATGCACGACGTGGACGCCTTCGAAAGCCAGGTGTCGGCCTATCCCGCCATTAGCGTGCTGCGCCGAGGCGAGCAGGGCCGTGCGGTAGTTGCTGACACCGACTCCTCATTCGGTGCCACGTCGGCGGCAGAGCTGGTCAAGTGGTCCCAAGGGTCAGAGATTGACTCTGTTCAGGGCGTTGGATACGTCGCGCATCGACTGCCGCACTGGTTTCCCGGCGATGAGATGTGGCCTGCCGGTTCGCCGGCCCGGCTGGCGATGATCGAGTACTTGAAGGACAATTTTTCGCCGCTGCACGACCCGGACGGCGGCACCCGGGTTGGTATCGGTGTGGCCACCGGCGCGGATCAGGTCTTCGTCACCACTGACGAAAAGGCGGTCGAGCCCGACAGGCTGCTTCCCCTGTCGATGGTGCGTGACATTACCACCGGCGCCTTCACCTGGTCTGGACGTTATTTGGTCAACCCATGGGAGGCCGATGGGTCGCTGGTCGACCTGAACGCCTACCCGAGGCTGCGGTCCTACTTCGCCAAGCACGGCACCGCGCTGCGTGGCCGGTTCATAGCCAAGCAGCGGCCGGTCACGTGGTACCGGACGATTGACAAGGTCAACCACGAACTGACAGCGCGGCCGAAGTTGCTGCTGCAGGACATGAAGACGACCATCCATCCTGTGCTGGAGCAGGGCGGCTCCTACCCGCATCACAACCTGTACTTCGTCGTCTCCAACCTGTGGGACATGGAGGTGCTCGGCGGGTTGCTACTCTCCGGAGTCGCGCAGGCGTTCATCGAGGCGTACTGCGTGCGGATGCGCGGCGGCACACTACGATTCCAGGCCCAATACCTCAAGCAGATCCGCGTACCGGAGCCAGAAGCCATCGATGCCACGGTCGCCGAACAGCTGCGGCTGGCGTTCCGTCAGCGCGACCGGCAGGCCGCGACCCGTGCCGCCGTCGCCGCATATGGCCTCGACACATTCGACCTCGACTGACATATAGCGCCTTGGGGAGGGCAGCAGATGAATCGTGCGGCGATTCAGCACGCGGTGGAAGACTTCTGGCTCAAGCGCAGCGCGCAGGACGAAGCACTGGAAGACGGAGGTAAGGCCGGAGGCGGGGCGCGCGCCAACGGCCATATGGGCACCCTGACCAACATCGTCGCGCAGGAGTTCCACGAAGCGGGTCTGCCCAGCGCTGAAATCCATACCGGCAAGCCGTACCTGCCCGGCTACTACCGCGCCCGCAAGCAGTGGGACATCGTGGTCAAGTACCGAGGCATCCTCGTCGCCGCGATCGAGATGAAGTCACAGATCAAGAGCGTCCAGCGCAACATCAACAACCGCTTCGAGGAGGCGCTGGGCACTGCCACGGACACCCACGCCGCCCAAGCCAAGAACCAGGCGTTCGGCGAGGTCCCACCGTGGCTCGGATACGTGTTCATCCTGGCCGAGACCACAGAGACCGAGACCGTGCCGCGCGAACCGACGATGCTGTACCCCTGTGACCCGGCGTTCCATAAAGTCACGTACAACCAGCGCTACCAGGAGATGCTGCGCCGCTTCATCGGCGACAACATCTACCAGGCCGGATGGTTCATCACCTCGAAGATGACACCGGGATCGATCAGCTACACCGAACCCCTCGCCACCGCCACCGCCCTCGCTTTCCAGACCGCCATCCGTGGACGACTGGAGTTCGTCAAGGCCGTCGCCCAAGGCATGAGCACCGAGCGGACGACCCTGCTCTAAGGGGTCCAACAGAGCCGCATCAGGCGAGATCTGCCTGAGATCCCGTCCCGGTAGAGCGGGTGCGCCGATGTCTCCTTTGGGGCACCTTGGCCTGTTCTGCTCATCAGCCTTTCGGGTGAATCCTTCAAGATCACAAAATTGAGGCGTTCGCAGAATCTGACAGGAGCCGATTTGGGAGTGTAGGGAACCTCTGGTCAGCCGCGGCAGCGGCGCTCTCTGGGGCGACGGTGGTCAGCTTGACCGATCGCGGATCCTGGCAACGGCCGTAGCGAGGAGTGCGTTGTCCGGGTGCTGGCGGGCGGCGACGTCGAGGACGGCGATGGCTTCGGCGGGCCTGTCGGCGAGTGCTTCGGCGAGGGTCACGGCTGCGGTCACGAACTCGTGGGCTACCGCTTGCTGGTGCCGGGCGAGCCAGAGGTATCCGGTGTCGGCGGCGAGTGGCCCGTGGTAGGCGGCGACCGCGCGGCGCAAGGCGGCGACGCTGGCTGCGGGGTCGGCGCCGCGTTGCGCGGCGGCTATCGCCTCGCGCATGGCCCACAAGTCGACGTCGAAAGCGTCAATGTTCAGGGTGTAGTGGTGTCGCCGCAGCCGCAGGTAGGTGTCGTTCCCGCCAATAGAGCGGAAGATCTGGCGCAGGTTGTAGGTGTGGGTGTGCAGCCGCTGCGCCGCGAGGCGGTGCGGCGGCTCGGGCAGGAGATCGCCGAGGATCTCGTGCTGGTAGGCCGACCCTCCCCGCACAACCAGGTAGACGAGGAACTCCAAAGCTTGGGGGCGGACGTGCTGCTCCGCGGGGACGCCGAGGATAGCCGGCCGGCCGAGCACCCGGACACGAACCCGGTTCGCTCCGACATCTCCTCGCTGGCCGAGGGGGTCGCCGGTCGTACAAGCGCCGGGTGGGTCGGCGTTGACGCCAACCGCAGAGCTGATCACGGAAGGGTCCCTGGGTCGGGAGTCGTTCATGGCTGGGTGCCAGTTACCGCCCTCGGCGTCGCGTGTGAGGGCTCGTTGTTCATCATCGACACGGTACAGATCCTGTCGACCTGTCGTGAACCCGCCGAACTCGTGCCGACTGGTCAGCGGTCAGAGAGATGACCGACGGGAGCGCAACAGGATCTGAGCTTCCGCCTGGCCGTGCTGCCGTTGTTCTTCCACGGTGGAGGGCTCGATGTCGGCGTGTTCGTGTCCGCGGTCTGCGCAGTGCTGCCACATCTCGTGCAGGTGCTGAAGCATGCGGGCGGTTGCGGGGTGATGGGGGTGGGCGCGGAGGTGCGTGGTGATGGTGTCGGCGAGTAGGCGTAGGGCGGCGCCGCAGTGGCCGAGGTCGCGCAGGACGAGGGCGAGGGTGGCCTGGATGGCGAGGGTGGGGTGCGCGTCGGGTCCGGCGGTGGCGGTGAGTTGGTCGACGAGGTGCCGGTACACGCGGTAGGCGCGCTGGTGGTGTCCAGCCTGCCGGTGGGCGGTGGCGAGCGTGTGGACGGCGGCGAGGGTGGACCGGGCGGAGGGTCCGTGAAGGTGGGCGCGGCTGTGGTGAGCGGAGCCGGCCCAGCGGATAGCCGCTGCCGGGTTGCCGAGTCGGATCAGCAGCTCCGCGTAGAGCTGGGCGGCGTCGGCGTGTGTCGGGTCGGCGGTGGTCGGGTCGGCGGTGGCGAGGGCTTCGCGCAGTGTCTCTCGGGCGCGCTGCGGGTCGGTCGCGGCGAGGGAGCGGGCGGATCGCAGCCGTTCGGCGAGGGCAGGACCTGGCTGGCCGGGTGTGGGGGCGGGGGCGGCGCACCAGGTGAAACGCAGGTCGGTGGCGGTGGATCCGGCGGTTACGCGGGCGAGGATCCGGCCAGCGTGGACGGCGGCGAGGTTGGTGCTCTTGGGATGGCCGGGGGCGGTGACGATGGCGGGTACGTGGCGCAGGATCGCCCGACCGAGGGTGTCGGCGACGACGACGGCGTCGAGTCCGTGCCGCCGGCAGTTTTCTGGGCACTGGTAGACGAGCCGGCCGCCGTCACGAGTGTTGGTCATGGGGTGTTCGCAGATGCGGCAGTGCAGGAGTTCGGCTGACAGGAGAAGCGGTGCCGGGTCCTCGGCGGGCAGGGCTGGAGGCGGCGGTGCGGGTGGGGCCGGCGGCGTGGTGCTGGGGGTCTGGTCTTGCTGATCCATTCCTGCACGAGGCGCCGGTCGAGGTTGAGCTCGCGGGCGACGGCGGTGATCGGGCCGCGGTGTCCGCTGTCGCGTAGGGCGGTCACCTGTTGGATGGTGGCGTCGATGAAGTCGTGGGAGTACTTGCGGGGGTAGGCCATCGGCTGCTTGTTCCTCGAACAGATGCGTCAGGGGCGGGCGGGGATGCCGGGCGACCGCCTGGACAGCGCGGCGGGAGCCGGCCAGGTAGCGGCGGTCGCCCAACGCGACGACGACGCCGCAGGTCGCCGGGCGGGACTCTTGCGGGCACTTCCTGCTATCGGGACCGCATCGCCGGCCTGCTGCTGGCGGGTTGAGAGCCATCTGGCCGGGGTGCGGCAGGGCGGGCGAGGTTGCTGGGCCAGGTGTCGGGGCGCGGGCCGGGGTTGCGGCGCATGGGCTGCAGGGTCGGCCCGTCGGGCAAGTTGATCGTTGGTCGTGGGGTGTAGCCGTGGTGGGTGTACAGGGTGTGGGCGTCGGTGGTGGTGTTGGTCCAGGAGGGCAGGTCGATGCGGTCGAGTCGGCTGCGGTGGTGGGTGAGCATCGCGGTCGCCCGCCCTGTTCGTTGGGCGTCGGGGTGTACAGCGAGGAATGCCAGGTGGTAGTGCGGTTCGGTGGGCCGTGACGCGGACAGCAGGGTGTCGAGCTGGTCGAAGTGGTCGGCGTGCGGGCCGGCGGCGTCCGTGAGCCTGCTGCGGTAGTTGGCCGGTGGTGGGATGGGTCGGTAGCGGTGGAACCCGACGGTGGCGGCGGTGAGGTCGTCGGTGACGTGGCTGTCGCCGTAGAACATGGCGTGCTCCACCCAGATCGCGAGGACGTCGGTGAGCACCCGGCGTCGCGGTTGCGGGTCGGGGATGAGCCATGCGGCCAGCGGGGTGGGGTGCAGGGCGGCGGCGATCAGCGCGGCGACGGGGTCTTTGTCTGCCCAGCGGGCGGCGCGGATGCGCGTGTCGGCGTCCATCAGGTCGGCCTCCTTGTCCTTGAGTAGTTAGCGGTAGGCGGCGGTGGCGAGGTCACCGACGGCGGCGTCAACGGCCGTGGTGATGTCGCGTACCGGCCGGTGGTGCTGCTCGGCGATAGCCCGCAGCTGGGCGGTGAGAGCGGCGGTGTCCTCATCGAGGTAGAGGTGCTCTGTCAGGCCGAGGACGGCGACGAGGCCGGCGAGGGCGGCGGTGTGGTTGTCGGGGTGGTCCCGACCGGCGGCGAGGTAACGCAGCCGGGCCCGGGCGACGACCGCCCATTTGGTGTCGGTGGCGAGGTAGCGGTCGGCGCGGGCCAAGCCGCCGAGTCGGCGGTGGGTGGTGTGACGCAGAATGCCGCCGGCGTGCAGGCCGGCGCGGGTGCGTTCGTACAAGTCGTCGGCGAACCATGTCAGCCATCCCCGCAGCCTTGGGGAGGGGTTGGCGTAGCGGACAGAGGCGATGGCGGTGTCGGCGATCAGGTCGCCTACGGGCCGGTCCAGGTGCAGCCACACCCGCTGGTGCCCGCCCGGGCGACCGTCCTCGTCGAGGGCGATCCGCCCAGCCAGGAACAGGTCGGTCAGGACCGCGCCGGCCATCCCGAGAGCGAGGGCTTGGCGGTGAACGTGAGGTTGGCCGGTGTCGTCGTCATGGCCGAGCAGGAACAGCTCATCACGCAGCGGCAGTCGAGGAATCGACGCGGTCATCGCCGGCCCCTATCGCAATCCGGCGGCGTGCTGCCGCAGCCGGGCGTGCACCCCGTCGTAGGAGGGGCTCGGGGCCGGTAGCAGCGCCTTGTCGGCGGCGGCGAGAACGGTGTAGTTCGGGTCGCACACGTTGCCGATCGGCGCCCTGCCGGCCTGCGAGACGAGCTGGTAGGCGTCGAGCTCATCCAGGCCGGTAAGCGTGCTCGTCCAGCCGACCAGGTCGCGGTGGGCGATCCGGTAGGCGTCCTCCAAGGGCCTGGCACAGCCGATCGACATGATCTCCCGATCGGTCTCCACCCGGGGCCACACCGTCGCGGTTCCTTTGATGACCTCGATGATCAGGGTGGTGGTCGTGGCGATCTCCACCCCGACCCCGCAGGCCTCACCCTCACCCTGACGGGCGTGCCCGTCACCGAGGGCCAGCATCGCCCCATGAACGTTCACCCCCAGATAGAGCGTGGCACCGGCACGCAGCTCGGGAGTGTCAAGGTTCCCGCCATGGGCGGCCGGCACGATCGTCGAACGGGCCTCGAACCCACCGGGAGCGACACCGATCGTGCCGATCATCGGATCCAGGGGCAGGTCGACGCTGTGGTCGCTGCCCGTGGCCTGGAAGCGGGCCGTCCCGGCTTCCCGGTCGATGCCGTACACCCATACCCGCTCCTCCAACGCCGGCTGAAGGGTAGCGGTGTGGGAGGTGGAGGTCAGCGCCCCGAAGTGCGGGAAGGTCGATGACACACCCCAGTCACGGGCCGGCGTAATCGCGGCGAGGTGGATGGCGAGGGTGTCGCCAGGCTCGGCGTCCTCGACGAAGAACGGCCCTGACACCGGGTTCAGGTACGGCATGCGGCACACCTGCGACGGCAGGTCCGCCGGGCCGCGCACGAGGCCGCCGAAGCAATCCTCGGTGAAGACCCGCAGCACGTCTCCGGAGCGGACATGCGCCACCGCCATCCGCCCACCGAAGGTGTAGGCCAGCTCGTCGCGGGCGGGGCGGTAGGTGATCGTGTCCATGGCTGTCACACCCGCTCCACGTCGCGTGCTTGCGGCTGCGCGGGCGCCAGACCCGACAACACCGGCCGGCGGCCAGACAGGTACAGGCCGGCGAGCACCAAGACCCCGAGAGCGAGCCAGGCCAGGCCGAGGCGCTGCGCGGCGATGTTCGCGTTGACCACGACGAAGGCGAGGATCGCGAACCCGATCCCGGGCATGACCAGGTGTGCCCACCAGTTGCGACTGCGCCTGCGGATGAGGTGGTGCACGACCACGGAGACGTGCAGGACCAGGAAGGCGACCATCGCCCCGAAGTTGATCAGCGACGACAGAAGGGTGACCCCGTCGGCGCGGGTGGCCATGTAGAGGCCGAGGGCGAGGGACACGGCACCGGTGAGCAGGGTGGCGTTGATCGGCACATTGCGGCGGATCGACACCTTCGCCAGGAACGCGGGCAGTTGCCGATCGCGGGCCATCGCATACAGCAGCCGCGAGGTGGCGACCTGCGCGACCATCGAGTTCGGCAACCCCCAGGCGATGGCCGTCGCCACCGCGCACAGGGTCGCCAGCCAACTCCCGCCGGCCACGGCGGCGGCGTCGTAAAAGGCGGTGCCGTTCGGGTCACCGTTCGCCAGGAGACCGTCCGGGTCGGGCACGAGCATCGCGGCCAGCCACGTCTGGACGATGAACAGCACCCCGGCCAGGATCAGGACGGCGGCCATAGCGCGGCCGATCTGCCGCGAACCGCCCTTGGTCTCCTCGGCCAGCATGCTGATGCCGTCGAAGCCGAGGAACGACAGCACCGCGATCGACACCGCGCCCGCGACGAGCGACCAGGTGAAGGTGTCGGCGTTGTAGAACGCCTCCCAGCTGAACCGGCCCCTGCCCGAGGCGAGGGCCCAGCCGGCAATGGCCAAGAAGATCGCCAGGACGATCAACTCGCCGACGAGCATGACCCGAGTGACCACCGCGGTCAACCGGATCCCGACCGAGTTGACGACCGTGTTGACCGCCACGAACCCGAGCAGCCACAGCCACACCGGCACCGCCGGGACCGTGGCGTGCATCGCCATCGACGCCACCAGGTACAGCAGGCCAGGCACGAGCACGTAATCGAGGAGGACCACCCAGCCGGCCAGGAAACCCACCGGCGGGCTGATGCCCCGACCGGCGTAGTTGTAGACGCTGCCGCTCATGGGGAACGCCTTGACCATCTGCGCGTAGGAGAACGCGGTGAACACCAACGCCACCACGCCGATCGCGTACGCCAAGGCCACCATCCCACCGGAGCCGGCGTACACGCTGCCGAAGATCGCCATCGGCGCGATCGGCACCATATACACCAGCCCGTACGCGACCAAGTCCCGGAACCGAAGCCTCCGAGCCAACTCCTGACGGTAGCCGTAGCGCGTCAATTCATCCTGTAGCTGCATTGCACCCCTCCGAAAGGCTCGTGTCGGCTGCGGCGAAACGTCCAATGCTGGGCCGCATGTGAATTGCTTCACGCTCCGAATGGTCGCTCGATTCGAATGGCGTGGTCGATACCGGAAATGCGGACAAAGGATGTTGTCCGCATCGAATTTGTCGCTCCCGAACGTGAGCGGCCCGGCGGCAGTTCGAGCCGCGCCGTCCAGCAACAGGGACAAAGTGCTTGCGCGTAGAGTCGGCCGTGATTGAGGAGCACTCGCGCCGGCTCGGAGGCACGACAACTTCTGCTGCGCCGTCGCCAGCGCCCCGGAGGCCGGTCGACGAAGGCTCGCTGTCGTCCGGTCGCGCACGGAAGTTGTTCGAGGAGGACCCGTGAGGCTGGCGGACAGGATCGCTGCGATCTCGGCGGAGGACGCGGTTCGCGCCTCTGTGAGCTATGACCAGCTGCGTTCCGGGGATGGCGCGCTGTACTGGTTGGAGACCCGCCCCGAAGCCGGCGGGGTCGCGACGGTGACATGTTGGCGACCCGGCGAGGGTGCGCGAGACGTCAGTCCGGAGGGCTTCGACGTCACCAGCGGCCTTCACGCATACGGAGGCGGGGCGTTCGCTGTCACTGGCGGGACGTTGTGGTGCGTCGGCGGAGACGGTCTTTACCGGAGCCGTCTTCACGACGATGAACTCGAGTTGGTCAGTCTGGGATCCTTCGGCGACCTGACGATCGGCGACGGCGAGTTACTGGCTGTGCGGGAGTCAGAGCATGGTGACGACCTCACCGCGGTGTCGCTCACAGGCGTCCCGGACATACGGGCTCTCGCAGCATGCCGGGGATTTCTCGGCGCACCTCGGCCGGGTCCAGGCATGTTGGCCTGGACCACTTGGAGCGAGGCCGACATGCCCTGGGATAGGTGTGAGATATGGGTCGCCTCCTACTCGCCGCGTGGCCAGGTCGGGAACCCGGTAAAGCTCGCCGGCGGTTCGGAAGAGTCGGCGGTGGAGCCGAGGTGGGGTCCCGACGGGGCGTTGTACTTCGTGTCAGACCGCAGCGGCTGGTGGAACCTTTACCGGTGGGACGGTCACCAGGTGAAGCGGGTGGCACCGATCACGGGTGAGTGCGCGGCGGAGCCGTGGGAGCTGGGCTACGCGTCGTACGACTTCCTTGACGACGGCCGGATCGTCGTGGCGGTGCAGCACGGGCCGCGGCACCGCCTCGTCGTCATCGACCCTGACGGCACTGTTCGCCCGGTCGACCTTCCATATACGTCCATCAAGCCCTATCTGGCCGTTCAGGGAACGACGGTGGCAATGATCGGCTCGTCGCCGACCGCGGCCCCACAGGTCGCGCTCGTGCACCTCACGGCCGTCGACCCTCGGGTGGAGGTGCTTGCCCGGTCGGAGCACGCCAAACTCGACGGGGCGCAAGTGTCGACGCCGACGGAACTGCGGGTTCGTGTCGCGGGTGATCGAGAGGTAATTGCTCTGGTCTATCCGCCGACGGCCTCGGCGGCGGACTGGCGGGCACCGGTGATCGTGAGGGCGCATCCTGGGCCTACCGCCTCGTGCCTCCTGCGCTTGGACTGGCAGGCGCAGTTCTTCACCAGTCGGGGGTTCGCCGTCGTGGACGTCGACTATCTCGGCAGCACCGGGTACGGCCGGGTCTTCCGGGAAGCGCTGTACGGCCGGTGGGGCCTCGACGACGTTGATGACTGCGCGGCAGTGGCGGACCACTTGCTCGCAACAGGACGAGCCGTACCGGGTCAAGTCTTCATTCGCGGAGCCAGCGCCGGCGGATACACAGCCCTGCACGCGGTGGCGCAGAGCGGTCCGTTCGCTGCCGCCACGGCCGTGTCAGCGATCGTGGATCCCGACCGTTGGGCGGAAACCGTGCCCCGCTTCCAGCGCGCGCACGCCAGACGGCTGCGAGGCGGTGCCGGGCGGGTCAGTGCCGCAACCGTTCAGCGGCCGGTGCTGCTCGTCCACGGCACCGCCGATGACGTGGCGGTGGTCGAGGATGTGCGGGAACTCGCCGATCAACTGACGGCTCACGGCGTGCCCCACGACATGCTGCTTCTTGCCGACGTCGGCCACTACGTGGCGTCCTCGGCCCAGGCGGGCACGGCGCTGGAAGCGGAACTCGCGCACTACCGTTTCGTGATGGCGGCTGCGGCTGCCGATTAAGGGGACTACACCGCGGCCAGCGGTAACTGAGAACGCACATACTCGCCGAACTCACGGACCTCCGGCTCACACCGGTAGGGCTCAAGATCGGCTTGCACCTCAACGATGCGCTCTAAGCAGCGGTGCGAGGTGGTCCGCGCGGCGTGATCCACCGCCACTCGGCCGGCGGCGCAGGCTTCGTCGATGCGGCCAGCGGCAGCCAACGATGAGGCCAGGAGCGCGGTGTCGATGGCCAGTCGGCGGACATGTGTGGGACTCAGCGCGGCAAGGGCATCGCCCAGGTGCCGTTGGGTCTGCTGCGGTCGGCCCAGATCATGGAAACAGTGGGCAAGCTCGTCGGCGAGATAGGCCGGATCGAAGTACTGGATCCACAGCGGCTCGTCCTCAGTCCTGCTGCTGCGATTCAGTTGCCTCTCTGCGATATCGAGGTGGACCATGCAGTCGCTTTCGCGTCCGAGGCGGGCGTACGTCCGCGCCACCACGGCGTGTAGCGCGGCTTCCACGGCAGGCGTCGCCTGAGTCTCACCACCCCTCACCGCCGTGAGCGCCATCCGCAGCGCCGGCTCGGGATGGCCGCAGTGCAGCGCCAGGTGGCCGATGTTCACGGCGAGCAGGTAGCTGCCGTAGAGGCGGTCGTCGGCGGCCTGCGTCAGCCGCAGAGCACGCAAGTAGCGGCGTTGCGCAAGACCGTGGGCTCCGGTGTCGACTGCCTGATACCCGCACAGTTCGAAGAAGCCCGCCGCCAGCCTGTACAGGCGCCGACCGATAGCTTCCGAGGCGGGGGTGTTCGCCAGCAGTCGGTTTAGTTCGCCTTCGACGTACCGCTGCACCTGGGCGTGGACTCGTCCGGCGCCGTGGGTGTGGTCCAGCTGCCGGAACATCGCCAGAGCGGTCTCAGCGGAGCTGAGGTCCTCCTCGCGAACCTGATCAGGTGAGCCGGGCCGGCCGGCCGCAGACAGTCGGGGTCCCGCGGCAGCGTTCAGCCAGTCCAGAGCGGCGCGATCAAGGACACCTGGCTGGAACGGAACCCGGACGACCATGTCGGCCAACCCCGAGGTCTCCGCCGGCTGAGTGGAGAGCAGGGTGATGACGCCCGTCGGCGCCGCCGCTAGCTTGCCCGCGTTGACCCGATTTTTTTCGAGCAGCGGTAGCAGGCGCATCAAGGCGCCACCGGTCGTCAACGCCTTGTCGCATGCCTCGACGAAGTCCCGCGAGGGGAACCGGTCCGCCGTCTCGACTCGACGCACCAGGTCGGCACTGAATCGGATCATGGCACCCAGCCGCGCCTGCGAAAAGCCGGCGTGCTCCCGCAGCCGACGCAACTCAGCGCCGAAGAAGTGTCGCTCAGACATGGACGGTTGAAGCGCCCGCGGGGTCTGGCCCATGACACCGCCTTTCAGGCTGCCCATTTCCGGATCGCATTGAGCAGCGTAGTCATCGCGCACATAGGGTCACTCAGCGTCCAGCGCGGCGCAACCAGGAACGACGAAAGGGTGTCGATCCGAACCCGCTCCCAGGGCGAGCGCCATGCGGACAACCACTCCGTCCGCATGCTCGGTGTTCACGACTGCGGCTCGAAGGGCGAAGGTGTGGAGGACGGGGTGCCGACCACTCGTCAAATCCGCTTCGGATCTCGAGGAACCCTCGGAGGTGTTAATGGAGCACGAGACGAGGCCATCCTCCGTGGCCGTGACGGTGCTGGCATTGGGATAGAGCCCGCAGCTCGGGCATCAGGCGATGAGCCCAGTGCAACGCCCCTGCTGATGGATCACTTGGCTCTTCGTGACGTTCGGTCACCGGACCTAGACTCAAGGTCGTTTGCCCAGTGGTCGGCGGGCGCTGCTCATAACCGCATGCGGTTCCGTTGATACCTGTAGGCCTACGAGCTTCTGAAGTCAACGAATGAAGAGGGGTTTTCCCATGCCGGAGCGGGTCACCAAGGAAAAGGTTCTCTGCTACGTCGTACGTGACGGCAGACTGCTGGTCTTCCGGCACACCGATTACAGCTACGAGGAAGTCGGCATCCAGGTTCCGGCCGGCAGCGTCCGCGCCGGCGAGACGCCGGAGGCGGCGGCGCTGCGCGAGGCCCGCGAGGAGACCGGCCTGAAGGACTTCAAAGTCGTGCGGAAGCTCGGCGAGACCGAGTACGACATCAGCCCGTACCGGTTCGAGCTCCAGCGCCGCCACGTCTTCCACCTGGAACTGACCGAGCCGACGTCGGAGCGGTGGATGAGCCAGGAGGACCACGACGGGGAGCAGGAGCCGACGCACTTCGAATGCTTCTGGATTCCGCTGGAGGCCGCCCACATCCTCCAGTCCGGCCAGGGCGCCCTGCTGGGACGCCTGTACGACTGATCCCCGTCCGGTCACGGCCACCCCTGGGAGGCAGCCGATGTACGGCACCACCGATCAGCACGACCCGATGGCCCATCTGTACCGCGGCCTCGACGTCGAAGACGCCGACAGTGCCGTATCGGTGATCTTGAAGCTACGAGGTGAAACCTGCGACATCGACTGCCTGTACTGCTACGAGAAACGCAAGGAGGCCCCGGGGGGAGCCCGGATCGACGTAGGTCAAGTGCGTCGTCTCACCGAGCTCTTCTCGGGGCGTCCGCTCGCCGTGGAACTGCATGGCGGCGAGCCGCTGACGGCCGGACGCGACCATGTCGCCGAGGTCCTGCGCGAACTGGCATCCCAGCCCAGCGTCGTGCGGGTATCGATGCAAACCAACGGCATGTTGCTCGATGAGCAGTGGCTGGATCTGTTTGACGCCCTGTACCCGCGCCTCCAGATCGGCATCTCCCTCGACGGGGACGCGGCGGGCAACGCCTGGCGGGTTGGATACGACGGCCAGCCGGTCTACTCGCGCGTGGCCAACGCCCTGCGGCTACTGGCCGAGCGCGGCCGGAAGGTGGGCGTGATCGCCGCGGTCACGCCGACCGTGCTCGGCCGTGCCGAGGCCGTCCTGGACCACCTCGCCGGCTTCGAGGCGGTCAACGCCGTCAGCTTCGTACCCTGCTTCGATGCATCCGTCAAAGACACCACCGCTGCCCAAGGGCAGCGCCTTCCCGCGAGCCGGATCCTTCAGCGCGCGGCTCTGCGCGGCTCACAAGGGCCCGGGTGGGCGACCACCCCGGACCAGTACGCCGAATTTGTACTCGCCGCCACCGTTCGCTGGATCGGCGCTGGCCACTTCGCCCGGCTGAAGCTAGAACCGTCCGTATCCACCATCCGACGGTTGCGCGGGCTGGATACCGGCTTCTGTCACTTCTCCAACCTGAAGTGCGACCACGTCTTCACGCTCTATCCGGACGGACGGCTCGGCAGTTGTGACGAACTGCCCTGGCCACAGGCCCAGCTCACCCTCTTGGACCAACCTTCCGGGCAGAAGGCGGTCGTCGCGGCTCAGCGGCGGCTGCCGCTGCTGAACCAGGGCAAGGCACTCATGGAGCGGTGCACCACCTGCGCATACCGGTCCACCTGCGGCGGCGGCTGTGTGGCCACCCGTTGGCGTCAGGACCAGGCCGGTGACCAGGACGCCTACTGCGACTACCGGATGCGGATGATCGACGGCATCGCCGCACTCCTCGCCCAGCCCGCCCACCCGGCAGGGGCCTGGTGCCGCAAGGTGCGCTCGCACCCGCGTATGCCGAACAGCATGCGTGACGTCGCCTCATTCCTCGCCCACTGGGACCACCCCGAGGCGAACCGCCCACCTGTACGGCTGCGCACCAGCTCGCACGGCAACATCAACACCGTCGGCCTGCCCGGCGTGCACGAGGCCGATGACCTCGACCCGGCCCACCCCCAGTGGCGAGAGGCGATCGAGCCCGGCGCCCGCTCCCTGGTCGACGCCGTTACCCAGGACTGGCGCCTGATCACGTATGACAGCTGCCAGGGACATCTCTATCCAGGCCTCGATCTGCCGCCCGCCGAGCGCCGGGTCGGCATCCTGCCGCGTGACCGAACCGAGTACGCGCGAGCTGCTGCGGCCCTGTGCCGCGCGATCACCGCAGTGACCACCGGCCTACCCGCCGCAGTGCAGGTGGCCGTCGGGCGTGCGGAGCTGAGGTGCGAGACCACCGGACGTGCGAGCCCCGTACTCGACTTGGTGCTGCGCCGGGGCACCAGGCATGGCTGGCCGGCGTACTTCGATGCCGTTGACGCGGCCACCCGCGCCGTCACCGACGCGCTACGCGGCGAGCGGCCGACCGAGGACGGCTGTTATTGCCCAGCGCCTCAGAGCACTGCTTCGACCAGCGAGGAGGCGGCATGGGTAGCGTCACGGCCTCGCTGACGATCCATCAGTTGCTGGGGCGCATCGTGTACTTCCACGCCCTGTTCATCGAGCCCGCACTCCTTCCCAGCGCCGCGCGCCGGCCCGGTCCGGTGTGCTGCAACCATGGCCCGGACTCGGGCCGCAACACCGTCAGCGAGTTGTTGACGGACTCCGCCTGGGCGGCTCTCGTCGAGGTCGCCGCCACCCTCCCCGCCCATCATCATCCGTGCCCGATGGCCAACGACGCGTGCTGTGCCACCTGCCGCGTTGTGGTCGCAGCCGCAGCGGTCGGAGCTGGATGGGCGCAGACCGAACACCGCAGCTACCAGCGGGCTGAGCCTGCCGAAACGCTCCTGCGCTCCTGCCGGCTCGTGGCGGCGGCACGGCTGGGGCGGGCCTTCGCAACACAGCACGTCGCTTGGTGCCCGGCGTTGGACCACTCGACCGTGTGGGAGGCGCTGCCCGGCGCGGATGAGCTGCCGTTGACCGGCGAGCTGCTGGCCCTGTGGACCAACCCGACCGCCAACCCTCACCACCCTGTGGCCAGTTGGCTCAATCACTGCACCGGCCTGGACGACGTCCGCCGAGTGCTCGAGACGAGGAGGACTGACTCGTGATTCACATCGCCGAGACCGTCGCGGTCGGCAGCGTCGAGGGATTCGTCGACACCGAGGAGCGGGACCAGCTCGCAGCCATGATGAACGACTTCCTCAGCGATGAGGCCCGGCTCCGCTTCGGCGCGAGGCGGGCCACCTCCATCCATGAGATTCCCGGTCGCTCCAAGGAGCAGGCCATGGCCGTCTACGAGCCGGCCGGACGGATCGAGGTCCCAAGGATCCCGGACAGAGCCGAGGCCCTGCTTCAGCAGGCCTTCGACCGCGCCCGCCCCGCTCTGTCCCGCGTCATGCCGTCGATCACCGCTTGCCGGCCCTGGACCTACGTCGAGTACGGCCCCGGCCAGCACATCACCGGCCACCTCGACGGCATTGCCCCCGACCCGTTCGCTTGGCCGCGACAGATCGCCGGCATCAGCGTCGTGATCCGTGAGGCCGAGGCCGGCGGCGCGTTCTACGTCGAAAGCACGTCCAGCGACCGCCTGTGGAACACCCGGCTGGAGCACGACGCCCAGGAACAGGGATACGCGGGCGGTATGTGGCTGGCCCACGACGGCGCCGACCACTCCGCTGACTGGTATGCCGCCATGCCTCGAACCCGATGGAGCGTGAGCCCCGCCCCCGGCACCGCCCTGCTCTACGGCTCCCAGCTCACCCACGGCACCAAACCGGTCTCTCTCGGCCGCGTCGCGAAGTTCATCAGCTGGCTGATCGCCGAGAAGAACTAGGAGCGAGGCATGCTGCTGGCCTTGGAAGGAATCGCCGGAGCCGGGAAGAGCACGCTACGCGACCGGATCCTGGCCAACGCCGCCTGCGAGAATATCCGCCTCGGGCACATCGGCCAATTCTCCTGGCTGTCGCTGGAAGCGACCCGCTCCATCGTCAGTCTGCGGACCGGCCGTCCAGCAGCAGACGGCGTGCGGGCGGTGGCCGCGGTCCGCCGCGACCTGGAACTCCATGCCCGCCATAACCTCGCCCCCGCGCTGTCCCTCGGCCCGGTCATCGCCGACCGGCTCACCTTGTCGACCGCCTGCCTGATCGCCCTGCTGCACGACCGTCCTGTCGCCCACTACGTTCAGCAGCTCGCCGAGGTCACGGCCGCGCGGGCGGACCTGATCGTCCTGCTCACCACCGAGCCCGAGCTGTGCCATGCCCGGCTGTCCGAGCGGCCCACAACGCGTCGCTTCGGGGAGGACCGCCCGACCGCCGCTCGGTATGCCGACCTGTACGAGCAGGCAGTCAACGCGTGGACCGAGGCAACCGGCCTGCCCGTGCTGCGCCGCCCGTGCACCACCAAGCCCGACCTCGACCGGCTGGCCGCCGCCTGCCTGGAGCGGCTACGCCACACCGCACCGGATGCGGCGCGAACATGAGAAGGCAGCCCATGCACCTGCACCCGATGCACCCAGCCGCCTGGGTCCTTGACCAGCTTCGCTACGCCGGCTGGCACGTCCACGACCTCCTCTGCTTCACTCGCGCCAGCACGCTCGTGCTCGCCAGCCGCAACAGGACGCCTCCGGTGGTTCTCAAGGCCGGCTTCGGCAGCAACCACGTTCTGGCCGAACTCGACAAGGCCACCCGCAAGGCCGCCTACGGCTTCTACTGGTACGCGGAGATGACCGAGGCCGAAAGGGCCTTGACCCGTGAGGACTTCCGCCACGAGATCGCCGTCACCCGCGTCGCCCGGGGTGCCGAGCACGTCGTGCCGCTGCTGGAGCAGGGCAACACTGACCGGTTCGACTGGTACACGATGCCCCACTGCGTCGGCGGCAACTTCGGGCGGTACCTCACCACCGCCCTCAACCGAGACCAGGGGACGGCTGGGCTCAGTATCTTGGCCGACGTCGCCGAGGGTCTGCGCACCCTGCACGAACGCGGGATCGTGCACCGCGACGTCTACCAGGAGAACATCCTCATCCACGACGGCCACGGGCTGATCACCGACCTTGGCGCCGCGCGCCGCACAGAAACCTCGCGCGGCCCCGCCGCTCGGGGCCCGGAGGTGCACTGGCCGCCGGAGTACGCCACCTCCTACGACCGCGCCACCCCAGCGGCGGACACCTTCAGCCTCGGAGTCCTGACCTACCGCTACCTGTGCGCCGACATCCCCCGCTACGGCCCTTCCCTGCTGCACACCGCGCCCGCCGGACTCCGCCCGATCATCACCGCGGCGCTCGCCCAAGCACCCGAGGACCGGCCCGCCATGAGAGAGCTGCGCGACGCCCTGCGCCAGGCGGCCACTCCCGCCGCCACGCCGGCCCAGCGCAGCAGTTGACCCACCACCCATCGGAAGGAGACGCGGTGCCCACCGCCCGCTCGCCGCCACAGGAATCGGCTCCAGAAGGTGCACGACCTAAACCCCTTTTCGGAAAGGACGAGCGCACTCATGGACAACGACCGGATCAGCGACTTCCTCGCCGCCGTGGACGACCTTCGCGGCGACGACGAGACCGTCCGCAGCACCCGTCACACCTCCAGCGTCTCCGCCGAGGGCTGGCCGACCGCTGAGGCCCCGGCGAGCACCGCGGCACCCGAGGGCACCGACGTCTGAACGCCCCGCATCACACCGACGGCGCGCCGTCGTTGAGTACCTCCTGGGGCCGGACCCTCACAGGGCCGGCCCCAGGCCCAGCCCGTCGGAAGGACCCACCCCGTGGACGCGCCCGCCATTTCCTTCTCGTTCGCCCCCATTCAGGCCCACCACCGCGACCGCACTCGCCGGATACGCGCCGCCCTCAAGCCCGCCGCCCAGCCGACCGCCAACATCCCCGACTCTTCGGGGTCGGACGCCGCCGACTACTGCTTGGCCCACCACGTCCTCGAAGGTGCCGAGGCCGCCGCCCGCTCCCGCGAGACCGCCACCTTCAACTGGTACGGCGCCCACCCGGACGCGAACGCCTCAGCGCTATCGGCCCCCACCGCCGTCGGTCCGCGCATCGTCCTCGCCCCCGAGCTGGACCGCCTACCCCGCTCGGCGATCTCCGATACGCCCTACTACGTACTGGGCCCGGACACCACCGCTGCCCCGCCGGGCCTGCGGGACCTGGCCGCCACCGCATACGCCACCGGCGCGAAGAACGGTTTCGCCGACCTTCTCGCCGGCCACGCAGTCGTCGTCTGCCTGCTGCGCCACAAGAAGCTCGGCGACACCCTCGACAGCTGGACCCTCAGCCGGCTACCCGGCACCATCTACTGCGACCACGTCGACGAGCCCGTCGTCCTGGCTCGCGACCTGATTCACGAGGCGGGCCACAACTGGCTCAACGACGCCCTTGGCGCCACCGCCTGCGAGATCAGCGACGAAGTCAGGTTCTACTCCCCCTGGAAGAAGACGAACAGGCCCGCCTTCGGCTTCCTGCACGCCTGCTTCGCCTTCCCCCTCACCATGATCTACACCGCTCGTGTCCTGCCCGAAACCAGCGGCAACCTGTACCGATTCATGACCGCCTACTTGGAGCAGCAGCGCGGACTGCTTGCCACCACCGCCGCCGACCACGACCGAGCACTCGCCCTGATCACCGACCCCACATTGCGGGAACGCCTGCGCTCTGTCCACCGCGAAGCCCTCAGCCTGTGAACTCCACCGACACCTCGGTCCCCGCTACCGAGACCGCCCTCGCGGTCCGGCTGGGCGAGCCCGGCGTCATCCTGCGCGTCGGCCAGGCCGGCCATCCGACGGCGCAGGCGCACACTGGATTGGCCAGTCTCGAACTCGCCGCGCCCATCGGGGAGAACACCGCCTTCAACATCGGCTCCGTCGCCAAACAGATCACCGCGTACCTGTGCATCCGCGCCGCCCGCGACCGCCTTCTCACCCTGGACCGGCCCGTTGGCGACATCCTGCCCCGCTTCCATATCCCCGACGTCACCGTCGGCGACCTCATGCAGCACCGCAGCGGCATCCGGGACGCCGAGTCCCTGCTGTCCCTGGCCGGCTTCCGCGAACTCGACCACTACACCGCCGACGACCTGCTGCAACTCGCCTACCGTCAGCAGCACCGCGCCGTCGAGCCGAGCCGCTTCCTCTACAGCAACACCGGTTACCTCCTCCTCGCTGAAGCGCTCACGCACGCATACGGCGCCGGACTTCACGAGATCGCCAGCCAGCAGGTCTTCATCCCGCTCGGCATGGCCTCGGCCCGCTTCAAGACCGATCCACGTGAGGTGATCCCCGGTGCCGCCGCCAGCTACCAGGCCGTCGCCGGCGGATGGCAGCACCAGCAGCGCCCGGTCACCCTGCCCGGCCCCGGCTCCCTGTGGTGCGCCGCCGCGGACCTGGACCGCTGGCTCGCCCACCTCTGGCACGAATGGCACCCCTCGGTCGACGACGCGCTCCCGTTCGAACAGCACCTCAGCTACCAGCCCAGCGATCACGCGCCGTTCAAATACGGCGCTGGGCTGTACGCCGATCCGCGCCCCGGCCGCACCGCCGTCTTCCACTACGGCCACGAACAGGGGTTCTCCGCCGCCGCCCACCTCACCAACTCAGGGCTCCGCGCTATCTGCCTGTCAAACCACGCCGGAATCGCCGCCGACCAGGTGCTCGCCGCGGCCCTCGCCGACCCCACCCATGAATCCGGCGCTGATCCGGGCGAACTGCTGTCTCGCGCGTTGGCAAGCCTTCCTGCGCCCAAGACCACCACCTCCACGAGCAGCGCCGACACCGAAACGGCGCACACGTCGCTCGGAACCTTTGTCTGCGACGAGGTTCCTGGCGCCGTACGCCTGACCCGCAGTGCGGGCTCGCTGTACTTGTGGCGTCGGGGAACACTCGACCGTCTCACCTGCACCGGGTCCACGTACGCCGCAGACGGCTACACGCTCACACTCGACACCTCTTCGACGGCGAATGAGGTTATGTCGACGCCGAACGGCTTCGTTCTTGATCTCGACCGCGCACCGGGCCTGCACTATCAACGGCTGTCCGACTGACCCACGGCCACCCACCACATCGCCAGCTGGGGATGGGTCGAACTGCGGTTACAGGTTGTGACTATTTTCGCCACCAGGTGGCTCGTCCACGCATGCCGTGATGCCAGGTGTCCGCCTGGAGTCGGGCGTTGTCGATGGCCTGCTGGTCGCGCTCGGAGCGGTATTCGCGGTGGGGCTCGTGTGGGCTCCAGTCGCCGATAAAAGGCCGTAGGTCGCCGGGCTTGGGTTCGATGTCGAAGCCGATCCCGGCAAGAGCTCGATCTCCTTGAGTGGGGTCGAGACGGTCGGCGGCGTCTCGCGCCCACTCAATCCAACGGTTGCGGTTCTCCGACTCGGCCGGTTCTTCGGGCGCGGCCTGTCCGAGGGCGTCACAGAAGGCGCGGATCTCGTTGGCGGAGATCCAGGAATCGTAGGCCCGCTGGAACGCCTTCTTACGCAGGAGCTCTGCGGCCTGAGGGCGGGCCTCGTCGATGGCGGCCTGCCAGCGGCGACGCTCTTCCGCCCGCTTCCTTTCTTGCTCGGCGACGTATTCGTCATGGGCTCGCTGGGCGGCCAGTTTCGCTTCCTCGTCGGCGGCGATGCCGGCTTCGACGTCGCGGATGATGCGGGGAAGGCGTTTCTCCAGGGTGGTGCGCTTGTCGTCGGTCCAGGTGTCCTTCTTATCCCAGCCGGTGCGGGCGATCTCCATTCGCAGCCGGCCGGAGGCAACACGGTCGGTCTTGGGAAGCACCATCCACCGGTTACGCCGCAACTGTCGGGCCTCATCCTCGGTGGGGACGTGGGGGATGTCGTCGTACTCCTCGATCAGCCTGACCTTGCGACGGGTCTTGTCGACTTGAAGGTAGACCGACGGGGTCTTGGTTTTGGTGTTCACCCCGACCCGATGGCCTCGTCGTCGGGCTTCGGCTGCGAGGCCGCGGATCAGGTCCAGCGCCCGGGGGACGGATGCTTTCGTGACTTCCAGCCCGGCGGGATTCGTTTCCAAGGCGGCAAACACGAGGTCAGGGTCGGTGGTAACGCGGCGGGTGTTGAGTCGGATCCGGTTCCAGTCCGTCTCGTCCGGGTCGTCGTCGTTGGACAGGCGGATGATGAGGTCTCCGGCGGCGCGGCCGGTGTGCTTGAGGTGGAACCCGGCGGGTACGAGGCCGTGCTGCTTGGCGGCGTGGATGACCCGCCGATACCGGGCGCGTTCCTCGGGGTCGGGGCTGTCGACTCGCACGGTCCCGTCCTCGGCTTGAAGGCGTTCGACGAGTTGCCTGGCCTGTTCGATCGTCGCGGCGGATGTGGACCGCGTCGAGCCGGCCGCCGTGGTCGTCTCGCCGGCTCGCGGCTGGGTCGGGGCCGGTTTACCTTGCGTGGCGGTGACGGTGGTCCGGGCGCGCTGGCGGGGTGCCGCCCTCCCGGCCGAGAGGCGGTCCGGGTGGTCGGGGTGGATGCCGTTGTCGAGGTAGAAGCGGCCGGCGTCGGTGATCTGGGCCCGCCACACGCCGCCTCGGCGGCTGACGTCAACGAGCCGACGGGCCTGCAACGCCCGGGCCGAGAGACGCTGGTCAACCCCGTCGGGGCCACTCAGGTCGTCCCCGTCACCGATCCGCCGCAGCAACAGTAGTTGGTGTTCCTTCAGCGGATCCCATTTCTGCACGCTCTCGACCTTCGACGGCCACGAACTGATCCGCAAGCAGCGACACTCGTCTTCGCTTGGACGCAGGTGGAGTCAGACGCGCATGGCGACATCGGGCCGGCGGGTGAACCCCGGCGCAGACAAATCCACCCACCCTCGCGGCGCCGCTACACCGGTTCCATCTGACCTCTACAAATGCCCCTTCCTCACCTTGGAGTACACCCTGTTCACGCATCGATGTTCACCGCCGCCGCTGGCGGCTACCGCATCATCAACGTCTCCCGCTGACAGAGTCCGGCTTGACCTCCCGTTGCGGGTCCGGCCGACTCTCCCACTTGGCGTCCCGCTTCAACAGGACCCCCGAACGGACCCTTCGGTTCGGCTCACAGCCCAGGTCAGGGCCGCTGTCAGCAACGTCTGTCGTGATGCGACAGACCCTCCGACTGGGTCTCTCCCCCCTGGGGTGGTGATGGCGCATGCCTGATCAGCTGCTTCGTGTGCAGTCCCAGCTCACCGGCCGCGACCTCGTCCTGCTCGGTTGGCTGGCCGATCACGGTGTTCTCACCTCCTTCCAGATCGCCAATGCCCTTTTCCCCTCGGTCGATTACGCCCAGGAACGCCTGCGGGCCCTGATGCAGAAGTTGGGGGTAGTGGACCGGTTCCGGCCGCAGAAGCCCGACGGCGGCTCCTACCCCTACCACTACGTGCTGGCGCAACTCGGCGTCGAGGTCGTCGCCGCGCAGCGCGGCGACGACCTGCCGCGCAGGGACCAGGCCCGGCGGAAGCGTTGGCACCTGACGAGGCGGGCAAACCTGCCGCATCTGCTCGGGGTCAACGGCTTCTTCACCGCCCTGGCCGGTCACGCCCGCACCCATCCCGGCAGCGAGTTAACGCGCTGGTGGCCGGCTGGACGTTGCCAGCAGACGGGGGCCTTCGCCGAGCCCGACGACGATGTCGCGGCCCGCGCTTATACGCCGAGGTCGCGGCCGGATGGGCACGGCATCTGGGTCGAAGGCGACCGCAGGGTGCCGTTCTTCCTGGAGTACGACCTCGGCACCGAACGGCCGCTGTCCCGACTGGTCGACAAGATCGACGGCTACCGGGAACTCGCGCACGCCACCGGCCGGATCTGGCCGGTGTTGTTCTGGCTGCACTCCCCGGAGCGGGAGCGGCACCTGCATCAGGAACTCGCCGCCGCCGGGACCATTTACCCGGTGGCTACCGCCGTGCACGCCGAGGTCACTGGCATTACCCCGGCCGAGGCTATGTGGTGGCTGCACCGCTACCACGGGGCGTCGATGCGTTTGGCCGACCTCCCTGTCGGAGGCAGCCGCACCGAGCAGGCCGGCTGACCCACAGCGGCGGACCCATCCCCGGTGACCGGACACGCGCCCACACAGGCGGCGACAAGGGCCATCCCGCCGTTGACCAGGCGGCTCCGCGGCGCGCGTGCGAGCGGTAGCTGTCCGCGCCTTCTCCCGTCGAGGATGGGCGGAGGGTACCTCTGCTCTCGCCACGACAGCAAGCCCTCGAAACTGTCAGCCGCTCTCCGACCGCGCGTGAGTTGTCGTGAGTCGCTGACAGTCCGAATCGTCTGCCGGTGACAGCGCTGCGAGCTATCGTCCGCGCCCCTCACGCCAGGCAGCCGTGACCGCCGCCAGTGGGCTCTCCCGCATCAATCGGATCATCGCGCGCATTCGCATTCGCGCATTCGAGCAGGAAAGGAAACCGCATGAACGAAGGACTCCGACCCCAGCAGCGAGACACGCTTTTCGGAGGACCGTGGCCACCGCGCCCCATGACGACGAAAATGCCGTCCGGAGCTATCCTGACGACCCGTATTCCGGTACCGCCACCAATAACGGCGGTGCGAGAACCACCTCGACCGGCGGAAAGGAAACGACGATTCCGATGCGTATCGCACGCGTCGACACCATTCCCATGACCGCCGAAGACCTCGACAACGCCGCCGAAGCCCTCGCCGTCCTCCTCAACCAGTTCTGGCGCGAACACCCCGACCTCGCCGCCTGAAACCCTCGCCCGACACCGGGGCGGCCCACCCGCGCGTGGGCCGCCCGTCGGCCGAGCCACCCCAACCCCCGCGGAGGAACCACCCTCATGTCAGGTAAGCCCACCCCCACCAGCGCACCGAAGCGACGCGGCCGACGCGCCCCCACGAGCACCCAGCCCGACACGTCGACCGGCCCGTGCCGGGTGTGTATCTACATCCGGCGCTCCACCGACGACGAGCACCAGCCCTTCAGCCTGCTCGCCCAACGCACCGCCCTGCGTAAGTACGTCGAGAGCCACCCCGACTGGGTCATCGTCTGCGAATTCGAAGATGACGCCTCCGGCGCCACCACCGACCGCCCCGGCTTGAAAAAGGCACTCGACGCCGCGAAAGCCGGCATGTATGACGTCCTACTCGTTTACCGAGTAGACCGATTCAGTCGAAGCCTCGCTCACTTCATCGATCTCGCCGCCACCCTCGACGCCGCCAACGTACGATTCGCCTCCGCCACCGAACCCGTCGACACCGGCGGTGCGATCGGTCGCATGATGCTCCAATTCCTCGCCGTGTTCGCCGAATTCGAACGCAACATGATCATCGACCGAGTGAAGAGTGGCATGACCGCGAAAGCCAGCAAAGGCCAATGGGCCGGCGGCAACCGCCCCTACGGCTACCTCGTCGACCGCGACACCCAACGCCTGGTGCCCCACCCCGACGAGGCACCCATCCTGCGCGACATCTTCCGCCTCTACACGCGCGACCGTCTCGGCACCCGCGCCATCGCCACCGAGTTGAACTCCCGCGGCGTCCCCAACCGCACCGGCAAAAAGTGGTCCGGACACACCATCAACCGGATCCTGGACAACCCCGCCTACGTCGGGGACATCGCCTACCGCGACATCCTCGTCCCCGACGCCCACGACGCACTTATCGACCGGGACACCTTCCGACGAGCCCAGGACATCGCCAACGCCCGAGGCGACGTCCAAACCCAGCGGGCCATGTCCGACTCGGACTACTACCTCACCGGCCTGTTGACATGTCCGCAGTGCGGACAGCGCTACATCGGCACATCCGCCAAAGGCCGGACCCGCCGCTACCGCTACTACACCTGCTTCACCCGCACCCGCTACGGCAAACACGCCACCTGCACCGCACCCCGGCTCCCCGCCGACGACCTCGACCACATGATCCTGCAGGCCCTGCACGACTTCTACACCACCGCCGAACCCGTCCTGGCCGCCATGATCGAACGCGCCCACGCCCAACGCGACACCACCAGCGACGACCGGCGAGCCGAACTCTCCGCCATCACCAAGCAGATCACCAGCACCGAGGCGGCGATCGACCGCTACCACACGGCGTTCGAGAACGGCACCATGGACGACGCCACCGCCGGCCCCCGCATCCGCGAACTCCGCCAGCGACTGGCCCAACTCCAGGCCCGGCACACCGAACTCGACGCTGGCCTGACATCGCAGCCCGAGCCCTCGCCGCCCGGCACCGTCGCTCGCATCCGTGACCACCTGAGCGCCATCATGACCAGCGGCACCGCCACCGAACGCAAAGCCGCCATCGAGGTACTCGTCGCCGAAGTCCAACTCACCGACCAGGGAGTAGTCCCCGTGTTCAAGATCCCCACCGACACGACGATGCCCCCGCCCGAAGCGGACGGGGGCACTTCAGGAGTACCACCGGTTCGCACAATGGTGCGGTCGGTGGGGCGGGCGGGACTCGAACCCGCGACCGAGGGATTATGAGTCCCCTGCTCTAACCGGCTGAGCTACCGCCCCGTCACCGCGCCGGATCGTATCCCGCCCGGTCGATACCTGACCAGCGCCGGCAGGCCGGCCGCAACGCCGATCAACCGGCCCTCAGCGCCGTCGAAGACGCAGCACCAGCACGATCGGCACCGCGAGGATAACAGTGAGCAGCCAACCGAACGCGACGACGCCCCAGCGGCCTTCGGTGCCCGGCTCGTCCAGGTCGGACCGCTCAATCCGGCCGCCGCGCGGCTCTCACCCGGATGCCCGCTGGTCAGCCCGGCGCGCGCAGCTCCGCCAGCACCGCCCCGGCCGTCCGCCAGCCGCTGGCCAGCGCCCCCTGGATGGACGGGCTGTCCCGGTGGTCGCCGCAGACGAAGAGCCCGTCGCCGAGCGCCACCGGCTTGCACAGCCGGCCCTGCGGCGGCGGCGCGGCGGGCAGCGCCGCCGGCACGGAGACGGTGGTGAGGTGGTCCCAGTCCGCGGTGGACCGACCGTAGAGCCGGTCCAGCTCGCGCCGGATGGTCGGCTCGGGCGGCGGGGTCGGCCCGACCACCGAGGTGGCCACCAGGTGCCGGCCGGCCGGCGCGTACGTCGGCGCGGCCCGGCTGATCACCACCGTGTTGGCGACCAGCTCCCGGCGGTCCCCGTCGAGCAGCAGGATCGGCTCGTCCAGCGGGGCGGCGTCCGTACCGTGGTAGTAGGTGGTGTAGCCGTGCATGCGTACCCGGCCGAGGGCCGGCAGCAGGGTGCCCGCCGCGGGCGGGTCGACGGCGACCACGACGGCCCGGCAACCGATGTCGCCGGCCCGGGTGCGGACCCGGCCCGGCGCGACCTGCGCGACCGGAGTGTCCAGCTCGATCAGGTCGGCGGGCAGCGGGTCGGCGATGGCCGCGGGCAGCGCGGCCATCCCCTGGGCGGGCAGGCCGATCCGGCCCCGGGCGAACGACCGCAGGATCATCGCCAGCACGTGGCTGGAGGTCTCCAGCTCGCGGTCGAGCAGCACGCCGGAGAGGAACGGCCGGATCAGCTCCTCCACGATGGCATCGGAGAGCCCGGCCCGGCGCAGCGCCTCCTGGGTGGTGGTCTCGGCGGCGGCGAGCAGCCGGGACTTCGGCAGCGTGGCGCAGCCGGTGGCGAGCGCGGCGAAGCGCAGCCGGTCCAGCAGCGAGCCGACGCCGGCCAGCGCGGTGCCGGGCGCACCGGTGGGCTCGCGCACCGGGTTGACCAGCCGGTCCAGCCGGTCGCCGCGGCGCACCAGCACGCCGGAGGTGAACAAGCCCATGTCGAGGGTGGCCACGTCGAGCAGGGTGCCCAGCCTCGGGTACGCGGTGTTGAGCACCTGGAAGCCGCGGTCGAGCAGGTAGCCGTCGACCGCGTCGGTGGCGACCCGGCCGCCGAGCCGGTCGCCGGCCTCCAGCAGCCGCCAGGGCACGCCGGCGCGGTGCAGCCGCCGGGCCGCGGCCAGCCCGGCGAGGCCGCCGCCGACGATCACCACGTCCGTCTCAGCGGGCACGGTCGGCCTCCGTCCCGCTGCGGGCCGCGCGGGACAGCCGGCTGGGCCACCAGATCTTCGGCCCGATGTCGTACGCCAGGGCGGGCACCAGCAGCGAGCGGACCACGATGGTGTCCAGCAGTACGCCCACCGCGACCGCCACCCCGAGCTCGACGAGCACCACCAGCGGGAGCACCGCGAGCGCGGAGAAGGTGGCGGCGAGCACGATGCCGGCGGAGGTGATCACGCCGCCGGTGACGGCGAGGCCGGCCAGCACCCCGGCCCGGGTGCCCCGCTTGACCGACTCCTCCCGCACCCGGCTCATCAGGAAGATGTTGTAGTCGATGCCGAGGGCGACCAGGAAGACGAACGCGAACAGCGGGAAGGACTGGTCGACGCCGGGGAAGTCCAGCAGGTACCTGAAGATCAACGCGCACAGGCCCAGCGTGGCGAGGAACGACAGCACCACGGTGGCGATCAGCAGCAGCGGCGCGACCAGGGCGCGCAGCAGCAGGGCCAGGATCACCGCGATCACCGCCAGCACCACCGGGATGATCACGTTGCGGTCCCGGGCGGACGCGTCGGAGGTGTCCACGTTGATCGCGGTGAACCCGCCGACCACCGCGTCGGCGCCGGGCACCGCGTGCACCGCCTCGCGCAGGTTGCGTACGGCCTGCTCGGCGGCGTTGCTGTCCGGCGGGTCGGCGAGGGTGGCCTCCAGCTCGACCCGCCCGTCGACCACCTTGGGTGGCGCGTTCTCCTCGGGTGGGCCGGCCTGGCCGCCGGTGACCGGGCGGACGGCGGCGACGCCGGGCACCCCCTGGGCCACCTGGGCGACCTGTCGCGCGGTCTGCTCGGTGGTGTAGATGGTGGCCGGGCTGCCGGTGCCGGCCGGGAAGTGCCGGGCGATCGCCTCCTGCCCGGCCACCGAGTCGGTGCGGTTGGTGAACAGGTCGGTCTGGCCGAGGGTGGTGACGCCGAGCTGGGTGAGCCCGATGGTGAGCAGGGCCAGCGCCACGGCGGTGGCCGCCCAGACGATCCGGGCCCGGCGGGCGACGAAGCCGGCGATCCGGCTCCAGACGCCGTGCTCGGTCTGCGGGTCGGCCTGGTCCAGCCGGGGGCGGCGCGGCCAGAACGCCCACCGCCCGCCGAGCACCAGCAGCGCGGGCAGGAAGGTCAGCATCACCACCAGGGTGGCGCCGATCCCGACGGCGGCGACCGGGCCGAGCGCCCGGTTGGAGTTCAGGCTGGACAGCAGCAGGCAGAGCAGGCTGACGATGACCGTGACGCCGGAGGCGAAGATCGCCGGGGCGGCGCCGCGCCAGGCGGTCTTCATGGCGTCCCAGGGGCGCTCGTGCCGGTGCAGCTCCTCCCGGTAGCGGGCGATCAGCAGCAGCGCGTAGTCGGTGCCCGCGCCGAAGACCAGCACGGTGAGGATGCCCTGGGCCTGGCCGTTGAGCTTGATCACGTCGTTCTTGGCCAGGAAGTAGACGAAGACCGAGGCCAGCGAGTACGACATCCCGGCGGCCAGCAGCGGGGCGATCCAGAGCACCGGGCTGCGGTAGACGATCAGCAGGATGACCAGCACCACGACCAGGGTGACCAGCAGCAGCGGCCCGTCGATCGCGCCGAACACCTCGATCAGGTCGGCGAGCAGGCCGGCCGGCCCGGCCACGTCCACGGTCAGCCCGTCCCGGTCGCCGCCGGCGATGCCGCGCAGCTCGTCGACGACGGTGCCGATCCGCTCCCCCTCGGAGCCGTCGATCGGCACGACCACCTGCAACGCCTTGCCGTCCTGGCTGGCGATCGGCGGCGGCAGCGGGCCGACCACGCCGGGCACCTGGCCGAACCGCGCGACGTCCGCGGTGGCCCGCTGCCGGTCGGCCGGGGTGATGCCGGAGTCGCGCTCGTAGACCACCAGCGCCGGGGTGGTCTCCTTCTCCACGAAGCCGGCGGACAGGTCCTGGGCCCGGGTCGCCTCAGCGGCCGCGGGCAGGAAGGAGGCGTTGTCATTGGTCGCGACGTCGCCCAGCTTGCCGGAGTACGGCCCGGCGACGCCGCCGATCACCAGCCAGCCCAGGACGACCGCCACCGCGATCAGCGTGGCCGTCGCCCGACCCCGTCTTCCGGCCATCTCCACCCCTCGGATCGACGCACCAATCGACGCAGCGGGATTCTAAGTCGACATCGACCATCCTGCCGCCCAACCCCACCCCCCGTAACCAAAACCCCCCACCCCGCCCAGGACCACCCCGCCCCGACCACCCCGCCCGGCCACCCCGCCCGGCCACCCCGCCGACTCCTCCGTCGATCATGAGGTTGTTGCCGCGACACGACGCGACCGCCGACAACCTCATGATCAACCGGGTGGGGTGCGCGGTCGGGGGAAACGAAAACGCCCGCCGGCGGGGCCGGCGGGCGTTTCGCTGGAGCTCTGCTCCCCCGTTTGGACTCGAACCAAAAACCTGCCGGTTAACAGCCGGCTGCTCTGCCAATTGAGCTACGGGGGACCGCTTCGACGCCGCGTTCCGGATCTCTCCGGCGCTCGGCGACGGCACAAGAGTACAGGATTCCCGGGGGGTGCGGTCCAGGGGGTTACCGGATCGGGCGTCCCGGGGCGGCGGCAGATTTAACCGGGACAAATCGTCATCCCGGCACAACCAGGTATGAGCGGGGAGCAGGATGGGTAGTTAGCTGCCGACAGAGGACATGGGCGCGACAAGGTCGCTCCCCTGCGGGTGAATCCGCAGGGGGACGGCGGAGCGTCAGGTACGGAAGGAGCCGCCATGCGCGGAAAGGTCATGTTTCTCGGCGGGCTGGCTGCGGGCTTCGTCCTGGGCGCCCGTGCCGGCCGGGAGAAGTACGAGGAGCTCGTCGTCCGGGGCCGCAAGGTGCTCGACCACCCGACCGTCCAGGAGGCGGCCGGCGTCGCGCAGGCCCAGGCGAACCGGCTCTACAGCGAGGGCAAGGACAAGATCGGTCAGTCGAAGCTGGGCGAGAAGCTCAGCACCGGCGCCGACAAGCAGGAGCTGACCGCGGCGGACGACGCCTTCGCCGGCACGCCGGCCACGGTCGGCGCGAAGTCGGGCTCGGTGGGCACCGCCACCACCAGCACCCCGAAGCCCAAGGCGCCGGGCACCGGCGCCAACGGCAGCACGCTGTAGCGCGTTCCGCACATCGTCGGGCCGGCCGCCGCGAGGCGACCGGCCCGAAGTGCGTCTCAGTCCCGGGCGCTGCTGAACGCGGCGTCGAACGCCGCGCTCGGGGCGTCGAAGGCGAGCCGGCGGACGAACTCCAGCGCCTCCGGCGCGCCGACCAGCCGGTCCATCCCGGCGTCCTCCCACTCGATCGAGATCGGGCCGGCGTAGCCGATCGCGTTCAGCGCGCGGAAGCAGTCCTCCCACGGCACGTCTCCGTGCCCGGTGGAGACGAAGTCCCACCCGCGGCGCAGGTCCGCCCAGGGTAGGTGCGACGAGAGCCGGCCGCGCCGGCCGTCGCCGGTACGCACCTTCGCGTCCTTGCAGTCGACGTGGTAGATCCGGTCGGCGAAGTCGAAGATGAAGTTCACCGGGTCCAGCTCCTGCCAGACGAAGTGCGACGGGTCCCAGTTCAGCCCGAACGCCGGCCGGTGACCGATCGCCTCCAGGGTCCGCCTGGTGGTCCAGTAGTCGTACGCGATCTCGCTGGGGTGCACCTCGTGGGCGAACCGCACCCCGACGGAGTCGAACACGTCGAGGATCGGGTTCCACCGGTCGGCGAAGTCCTGGTAGCCGCGCTCGATCATGGCCGGCGGCACCGGCGGGAACATCGCCAGGGTGTGCCAGATCGACGAGCCGGTGAAGCCGACGACGGTGTCCACCCCCAGCTTCGCCGCCGCCCGGGCGGTGTCCTTCATCTCCTCGGCCGCTCGGCCGCGTACCCCCTCGGGTTCCCCGTCGCCCCAGATCCGGGCGGGCAGGATGTCCTGGTGGCGCTCGTCGATCGGGTGGTCGCAGACGGCCTGGCCGACCAGGTGGTTGGAGATGGTGAAGACCTTCAGGTTGTGCTTGGCGAGGGTCTCCCGCTTCCGGTCGACGTACGAGTCGTCGGCCAGTGCCTTGTCCACCTCGAAGTGGTCGCCCCAGCAGGCGATCTCCAACCCGTCGTAGCCCCACTGGGAGGCGAGCCGGCAGACCTCGTCGAACGGAAGATCGGCCCACTGGCCGGTGAAGAGCGTGATCGGTCGCGCCATGGTCTGTCTCCCCTGTCGTGATGGGGATTCCTGAGCGGGACCGGGGCGAGGGTGACCGGGCCGGGCCGGTGCGTGGCGGTCAGCGCGGAACACCGGTGGGTGCTCGGAGAGCACCTGGGCCCGACGGGTTGCGCCTCCCGTCGGGTCACCGGCCACCGCACGGGTCGCCGCCCCCAACTCTAGGGCCGCCGGCACCGCCACGGAAGGGGCCGAGCTCCCGGACGGCCCGGCCACCGCGGCGGGACCGGCGGCACGCGCCGGGACCGACGGGGGCTGTCTCCCGCCGGCCCCGGCCCGCCGGGTCAGGCGTCGCGCCGGCGCAGCAGTACGGCCGCGGCGCCGATCAGCACCACCAGCCAGCCCAGGAAGACGGCCAGCCCCGCGCCCGGAGACAGCAGATCCGGGTTTGCCGAGATCGACGTGAACGCCTGGCCGGCGTTCGACGGCAGGTACGGCGAGACGGCGTCCGACCAGCTGTCCGGCAGCAGTGAGCTGAGCCCGGGCAGCACCAGCAGCAGCGCCACCACGCTGGTCAGCGCCCCGGCGGTGGTGCGCAGCAGGGCGCCCAGCGCCAACCCGAGCACGCCCACCCCGGCCAGGTAGCCGGCGGTGCCCAGCACCGCGCGCAGCACCCCGTCGTCGGCCAGCGAGATGCCCCTGTCACCCAGGACGGCCTGCCCGCCGAGGAAGGTGAGCAGCACGGTCGGCACCAGCAGCGCCAGCGAGACGCCGGCCAGCACGGTGACCTTGCCGGCCAGCACCGGCCAGCGGCTCGGCACGGCGGCCAGCGAGGACCGGATCATGCCGGTGGAGTACTCGCCGGCCGTCAGCAGCACGCCGACCGTGCCGATCAGCAGTTGCGCGAGGTTGACCCCCCCGAGGCTGGCACCCAGCGGGTCCAGCGACGACGGCCCGCCGGGCGGGGCCGGGGCGCCGGGGTCCACGGTGGTGCCGGCGAGGAACGCCGAGAAGCCGAGGCCGAGGCCGGCGAAGACCAGCACCACCGCGGCCAGCATGATCAGCGACGAGCGCAGCGAACGGAACTTGATCCACTCCGCGCGGACCACCCGCCACCAGGTCACCCTGGCGTCGGCGGGCAAGGTGGCGGGGGTGAGCGTGGCGGCGCTCATCGGGCGCTCCTCTCGGCAGGACCGGCAGAACCGGCAGGACCGCCGGGGGCGGCGGGACCGGCGGGGACGGGCCGGGCGTCGCCGTGGTACTCGACGGCGTCCCGGGTCATGGTCATGAACGCCTCCTCGAGGGAGGCCTCGGTGGCGGTCAGCTCGTGCAGGGTGAGACCGGCCGCGGCGGCCCGGTCACCGATCGACTCCCGGGTCAGCCCGGTCACCTCCAGCAGGCCGGGCTCACCACTGGTGACCGTGGTGTCCGGGCCGACCAGCAGGTCGCGCAGCGCGGCGGCCTGCGGCGAGCGGACCCGGACGGCGGCCCGGGACGCCCGGCGGGTGAACTCGGCGAGCGGGACATCAGCGATCAGTCGACCCTTGCCCACCACGATCAGGTGCTCGGCGGTCTGCGCCATCTCGCTCATCAGGTGCGAGGAGACGAAGACCGTCCGCCCCTCGGCGGCCAGCCCGCGCAGCAGGCCCCGGATCCAGCGGATGCCATCCGGGTCCAGGCCGTTGACCGGCTCGTCGAGCATCAGCACCGCCGGGTCGCCGAGCAGCGCGGCGGCGATGCCGAGCCGCTGGCCCATGCCGAGGGAGAAGCCACCGGCCCGCTTGCCGGCCACCTCGCGCAGGCCGACCAGGTCGATCACCTCGTCGACCCGCCTACGGCCGATGCCGTGGGTGGCGGCCATCGCGAGCAGGTGGTCGCGGGCGGAGCGGCCGGGGTGCACGGCCTTCGCCTCCAGCAGCGCGCCGATCTCACGCAGCGGGGCGGGGTGGTCGGCGTACCGGCGGCCGTTGACGGTCACCGCGCCGGCGGTCGGGGCGTCCAGGCCGAGGATCATCCGCATGGTGGTTGACTTGCCGGCGCCGTTGGGGCCGAGGAAGCCGGTGACGACCCCCGGCCGCACCCGGAAGGTCAGGTCGTCGACGGCGAGCCGGTCACCGTAGCGCTTACTGAGCTGGGCCACATCGATCATGCGACCAACGATCGCCCGCGTACCCGGTCCGCCGCGTCGGCTGGGCGCGGACACCTCGGCGTACCGCGGGCGCGGTAGGCCCGGGCCGCGACTACCGCGCCGGGAGGGCCGCCTCAGGGCGCCGGCGGCTCCGGGGCCCGGACCAGCCCGCTCTGGTACGCGACCACGACGAGCTGCGCCCGGTCCCGCGCGCCGAGCTTCATCATGGCCCGGTTGACGTGGGTCTTCGCGGTCAGCGGGGAGACCACCAGCCGCTCGGCGATCTGCTCGTTGGACAGCCCGGCGGCGACCAGGGTGAGCACCTCCCGTTCCCGGTCGGTGAGCACCCGCAGCTGCTCCGGGGTGGCCCGCGGGTCCGGGTCGGGCTGGGCCAGGAACCGGGCGATCAGCCCCCGGGTGGCCTTCGGCGACAACAGCGCGTCACCCGCCGCCACGGTCCGGATCGCGTCGAGCAGCTCGGCCGGCTCGACCCCCTTGCCGAGGAAGCCGCTGGCCCCGGCGCGCAGCGCCCGGAACACGTACTCGTCCAGCTCGAAGGTGGTCAGGATCAGCACCCGTACGCCGGCCAGGTCCTCGTCGGCGGTGATCTCGGCGGTGGCGGCCAGCCCGTCCAGCACGGGCATCCGGATGTCCATCAGCACCACGTCGGCCCGGGTGCTGCGGGCCAGGTCGACGGCGTCCCGGCCGGTGGCCGCCTCGGCCACCACGGTCAGGTCGGGCGCCGAGTCGATCAGCACCCGGAAGCCGGCCCGCAGCAGCTTCTGGTCGTCGGCGAGCAACACCCGGATCGTCATGCCGCCTCCTCCTCCGGCGCGGGCAGCTCGGCCCGGACCAGCCAGCCGCCGTCGGGGCCCGGCCCGGCGGTGAACGTGCCGCCGACGGTCTCGGCCCGCTCCCGCATGCCGACCAGGCCGAGCCCGGCGCCGGCCCCGCCGGTGTCGCCGTCGGGGCGGGGCGCGCCGGCGTCGCGTACCTCGATGGTGACGCCCACGGGGTCGTAGCGCAGGCGCACCGCGACGGCCGCGCCCGGCGCGTGCCGGTGCGCGTTGGTCAGCGACTCCTGGATGATCCGGTACGCGGCGACGTCGACCGCGGTGGGCAGCGGGCGCGGCTGCCCGGCGACCGTCCAGCGCACCGGCTGGCCGGTGCTGAAGCCCTCCACCAGGGCGTCCAGCCGGTTCAGGCTGGGCGCCGGCTCGGTGGGGACGTCGTCCGCCCCGGTGCCGCGCAGCACCCCGAGCAGCGTGGACAGCTCCGCCAAAGTGGTCCGGCCGGCCGCCCGGACGTGCCCGAGCGCCTCCTCGGCGGCGTCCGGCTGCTCGCGCAGCAGGTGCCCGGCCACCCCGGCCTGCACGTTGATCAGGGCGATGTGGTGCGCCACCACGTCGTGCAGCTCGCGGGCGATGCGCAGCCGCTCCTCGGCGACCCGACGCAGCGCCTCCTCCTCCCGGGTCTGCTCGGCCCGGCGGGCGCGCTCCTCCAGCACCGCCACGTACGCCCGGCGGCTGCGGACCGCGTCGCCGCCGGCGACGGCCACCCCGAACCAGAGCAGCAGCACCACGATCTCCGGCCGGAGCACGGAGACCCCCAGCCGGATCGCCGCCGCCGAGGCGACCACACCGGCCGCGGCGGCGCCGGCCAGCCAGGCGGTCCGCCGGTCGGTGCGGGTGGCCACGGTGTACGCGGCGAACGCCACGATCAGCACGAACGGCCCGCGTACGACGTCGAGCAGCAGGGCGACCACCACCAGGCCGGTGACCACCGCGAGCACCGGCAGCGGGTAGCGGCGGCGCACGGTCAGGCTGGCGCAGCCGAGCACGGCGATCAGCACCGCGCCGGCGGTGAGCGGCGCCCGGGCGGGGCCGCCGGGCGGGTCCACCGGCAGCAGGCTGACCGCGAGGAACAGCCCGGCCAGCAGCGCGTCGGCGACCGCCGGGTGCGCCCGCGCGTCCCGACGCCACTGCCGGAGGCGTCCCATGCGGCCCAAGGTACGGCAGCCGCCCGGCGGCGGGCCGCGCGCGTCGCGGATCACGCCCGATGTCGTTCGCCGCCTGAAGCGCGACGCCGCGTGCCCGGCGCGGACGGTGCGGTGCCGCCGTTCGGCCGGCCGAAGGCTAGGGTCGACGCCGGAGCGAGCGTGATGCCGCTGAGGCATCACGCTCGCCAGGGGGATGCGTCCCGGCCGACCGCGCGGTCGATCAGTCGGTCACGGCAGGGTCCACTTCTGGTTGGCCGCGCCGGTGCAGGTCCACAGGTGCACGACCGTGCCGTCGGCGGAGTTGTTGCCGGCCACGTCCAGGCACTTGCCGGACTGCGGGTTGCGCAGCGTGCCGTCGGCCTGCCCGGACCAGTTCTGCGCGCCGGAGCCGTTGCAGGTCCAGAGCTGGATCTTCGTACCGTCGGCGGAGCCACCGCCGGAGACGTCCAGGCACTTGCCCAGCGCCTTGACCGTGGAGTTCGGCGTGACCGTCCAGCTCTGCGCGGTGGAGCCGTTGCAGGTGTAGAGCTGGATCTGGGTGCCGTCGGCAGTCGCCGCGCTGCGCACGTCCAGGCACTTGCCGGCCAGGCCCTTCACCGGGCCGGTGCCGCCGGTCCCGCTCCCGCCGCCGCGGACCAGGGTGAAGTCGTCCACGTCGAACAGGCCGGAGCCGCTGCCGGAGTAGGTGAGGTAGAGGTTCTGACTGCCCGTCGGCACCCCGCTGAGCGCGGCGCTGACGTCGGCGAAGGTGGTCCAGCCGCCGGTGTTCGGCACGTTCACCGTGCCGAGGACCGGTCCGGTGGTGGAGCCGGTCCGCAACTGGATGGTGCCGCCCGGGCCGCCGGAGACCACCCGGGCCCGCACCGAGGTCACCCCGGTCAGGTCCACCCCGTTGTACGCCGACCAGTCACCCGGGTCGATGTAGCCGAGGGTCTGGCCACCGTTGGCGCCGGCCTTGGTGAACGGGGTGACCCCGCTGGCGGAGCTGTACGCCTCGGCCTGCACGGTGGTGTTGCCGCTCGGCGGCGGGGTGGTGCCGCCCAGCTCCTTGATCCGGACGTTGCGGAACGCGACGTCGTCGCCGGTGCCGTGGTTCTGGATGCCGATGTGGCCGGCGAGCGAGCGGGCCGGGTCGGTGTTGGTGAAGTCGTTGATCTTCCGCCCGTTCAGGAAGACCTGCAGCCGCTCCCCCTCGACCAGCAGCTCGTAGGTGTTCCACTCCCCCGGCGGGTTCAGCGCGGCGTCCCGGGCGGCCAGGTCGGCGGACTTGAACGTGTAGACCGCGCCGGTGGTCCGGTCGGCGGTGTCGGTGGCGTCGATCTGCACCTCGTACCCGTTGTTCACCGCCGAGTTCGGGTCGGTCGACGGGGGGAAGCCGATGAAGACCCCGGAGTTGTCATCGCCGGCGAGCTTCCAGTCCAGCTTGAGCGAGTAGTTGGTGAACTGCTTCGCGCTGTACCAGAACAGGCCCATCCCGTCGTACGAGCTGAGCGTGGCGTCCGAGTTGGTGAAGCCGCCCGGCCCGGCCTGGGACCAGCCGGTGGTCGAGCCGTTGTAGAGGGTGGTGTAGCCGGTCTCCGGCCGGCAGTCGGCCTTCGTCCGGCCGGCCGCGTACCGGATGCCGCCGAGCAGGTGCGCGCGGAACGCCGGCTCGGCGTACGACGCCTGGGTGTGGCCGCCGCCGGTGTAGAAGGACCGGCCGCCGCTGACCGTCTTGCACCACACGTGCGGGTGGTCGGCGCCCATCCCGCCACCGGAGTACGACGACTCGTCCAGGCTGGCCAGCACGTGCGCGGTGGAGCGGGCGTTGGTGCGGTAGTTGTACCACTCGTCGGTGCGGGTCCAGGTCCGCGGCAGGTGCGCGGTGGCCGCGTGCGCCCGGTCCTCGACCGTGACGTTCGCCTGCTGGATGGCCGGGTGCGAGGCGAACCAGGCGCCGACCAGGTTGCCGTAGAACGGCCAGTCGTACTCGGTGTCGGCGGCGGAGTGCACGCCCACGAAGCCGCCGCCGCCGTTGATGTACGACTCGAATGCGGTCTGCTGGGTGGGGTCGAGCACGTCGCCGGTGGTGTTGAGGAAGACCACCGCCTCGTAGCGGGCGAGGTTCGCGGTGGTGAACGCGGTGGCGTCCTCGGTGGCGGTGACGGTGAAGTTGTTGGCCGCGCCCAGGTCGCGGATGGCCTGGGTGCCGACCGCGATGGAGTCGTGCCGGAAGCCGGCGGTCTTGGAGAAGACCAGCACGTCGTACGGGGCGTCGGCGGCGGCCGCCGGGCTGGCGGGGACGGTGCAGGCGACGGCGGCGAGGACGGCGGTGGCCGCGCCGAGGACGGGTCGCAGGAGGCTGCGCATGGCGGTGTTCCCCTCTCGGGTGTGCGGGGGCCCGGCCGGCGGGCCCCCGCACGCTCACTCGGTTACGGCAGGATCCACTTCTGGTTGGCGGCGCCGGTGCAGGTCCACAGGTGGACCGGGGTGCTGTCGGCGGAGTTGTTGCCGGACACGTCCAGGCACTTGCCGGACGCGGGGTTGCGCAGCGTGCCATCGGCCTGGCCGGACCAGTTCTGCGCCCCGGTGCCGTTGCAGGTCCAGAGCTGGATCTTCGTGCCGTCGGCGGTGGCGCCGCCGGAGACGTCCAGGCACTTGCCGTACGCCTTGACCGTCGAGTTCGGCGTCACCGTCCAGCTCTGTGCGGCGGTGCCGTTGCAGGTGTAGAGCTGGATCTGGGTGCCGTCGGCGGTGGCCGCGTTGCGCACGTCCAGGCACTTGCCGGCCAGCCCCTTCACCGGGCCGGTGCGCACGCTCGCGCCGGTGGTGAAGGTGAACGAGTCGACGTCGAACAGCGCCCCGGCGCCACCGGCGAAGGTCAGGTAGAGGGTGGTGGTACCGGCCGGCGCCCCGGAGATCGCGCCGCTGACCGTGGTGAAGGAGTCCCAGGCCCCGGTGACCGGGACCGTGGCGGAGCCGAGCACCGTGCCGGTGGCCGAGCCGGCGCGTACCTGGATGGTGCCGCCGGCCCCGGCCGAGGAGACCCGGGCGCTGAACGAGGTGACGTTGCCCAGCTGGTACGGGTTGAACGCGATCCAGTCCCCGTTGTTGATGTCACCGACGGTCTTGCCGCCCTCGGCGGGCGCCTTGTCGAAGGTGTTGATGCCGGACGAGGTCTTGAAGTGCTCGGCCTGCCGGTGCCGCGGTTGCAGGGTCTGCTGGGTGTGCGTGGTGAGGCCGCCGGAGTCGGTGTACTCGGCGTCGAAGATGGCGAAGATGTTCGCCGCGTCGTCGTGCTCCCCGTCGACCGGGATCGCGATCGAGCCGGAGCAGCCGTTCACCGAGGTGATCTGGTGGCCGTGCTGGTCGTGCCCGAGCACGTAGGTCATCTTCACCTTGGCGCAGTCGATCGTGCCGTCCTCCGGGTCGGTGACGGTGATCGAGAAGGGCACCGTGTCGCCGTACGAGAAGAGCTGGCCGTTGCCGGGGGTGTTCACGGTGACCGTCGGGGCGGTGTTGCCCACGGTGATCACCACGCTGGCGGTGCCGGTGGCGCCCTGCGGGTCGCGGACGGTGAGGGTGGCGGTGTAGCTGCCGTTCGCGGTGTAGGTGTGCGCCGGGTTCGCGGCCGTCGAGCTGGTGCCGTCGCCGAACGCCCACGAGTACGTCAGCGCCCCACTCTCCGGATCCGCCGACCCGGCCGAGGAGAAGTTCACCGCCAGCGGGGCGGTGCCGGAGGTGCGGTCGGCGGTGGCCCGGGCGACCGGCGCCCTGTTGCCGGAGCCGATGTAGTCGAAGCGGTACAGCGCCGAGTTGGCGTCGCCGTTGAAGTACCCGGTGCCGTAGTCGAGCACGTAGTACGAGCCGTCCGGGCCGAACGCCGAGTCCATCACCTGCTTGCCGGCCCAGGGAAAGGCGTCGATGGTACCCGGGGAGCCGTCGGCGTTGACGTGGATCGGCTTGATCCAGCCGCGGCCGAACTCGGTGGCGAAGAACTGCCCGTCGAACGACTGCGGGAACTTCGTGGTCGAGGTGGAGGCGGCGTCGTACCGGTAGACCGGGCCGCCCATCGGCGACTCGGAGCCGCCGCCGAACTCCGGCGGGGTGCCGGCGTCGCCGCCGTACCGGATCCAGGCCGGCTTGGCCGGCGGCAGGGTGGTCTGGCCGGTGTTGCGGAACGAGTTGTTGGTGGGGCCGCCCGCGCAGTTGAACTTGGCCCCGGCGGTGCCGGCGGCGAAGTCCCACTCGGCGTACGTCTCGGCGGCGGTGTTGGTGCCGGTGCAGTACGGCCAGCCGTAGTTGCCCGGGCCGGTGACCCGGTCGAACTCGACCTGGCCGGACGGCCCCCGGGCGGAGCTGCTGCCGGCGTCCGGCCCGTAGTCGCCGACGTAGACGATGCCGGTGGCCTTGTCGACGCTGATCCGGAACGGGTTGCGGAAGCCCATCGCGTAGATCTCCGGCCGGGTCTTCGCGGTGCCGACCGGGAAGAGGTTGCCGCCGGGGATGGCGTACGACCCGTCGGCGTTGACCTTGATCCGGAGGATCTTGCCGCGCAGGTCGTTGGTGTTGCCGGCGCTGCGCTGCGCGTCATACGCCGGGTTGCGGTCGGCGCGCTCGTCGATCGGCGCGTAGCCGGCGGAGTCGAACGGGTTCGTGTCGTCGCCGGTGGACAGGTAGAGGTTGCCGGCGGCGTCGAAGTCGATGTCCCCGCCGACATGGCAGCAGATGCCCCGGCTGGCGGGGACGTCGAGCACGTCGACCCTGCTGGCCTGGTTGACGGTGAAGTCGGCGTTCAGGGTGAACCGGGAGAGCCGGTTGACGCCCTGCCAGGCGGAGAAGTCGGTGCCGGTGGCGGGGGCGTCGCCGGCCGGGGTGGACAGCGGCGGGGCGTAGTAGAGGTAGATGTTGCGGTTGGTGGCGAAGTTGGGGTCCACGCCGACGCCCTGCAGGCCCTCCTCGTCGTGGGTGTAGACGGCGAGGGTGCCGATCACCGTGGTGGTGCCGGCGGCGTCGGTGCGGCGCAGCGTGCCGTTGCGGGCGGTGTGCAGGACCGAGCGGTCCGGCAGCACGGCCAGGGACATCGGCTCGCCGGTCTCGGCGACGCCGCGGGCCAGCTCGACCTGTTGGAAGTCGCTGGCGGTGATGGTGTGGGCGGCGGCCGGGGCGGGACCGCCGAGGGCGGTCGGGCCGGCCGCCAGGCTGACCGTGCCGGCCGCGGCGACCAGGAGCAGGGCCGAGGCGGAGGGGAACCATCGTCGGGGTCGGTGGGTGGGGGTGTGCATGGACATGTGGGCTGTCCCTTCCTGACGAGCGACTGCCAGGTGGGGCGCGCGCCGTCGCGCCGGTGCCGGTTACGGGGGGTACGGCTGGCCGCCGGGTGCCGGGCCGGTCGGCCGTGACCAGCAGGCGTGGCCGGGGGGCCACGGGCTGGTCACCAGTCGATGGGTTACCGCGCCGCCGGTTCACCTCGACGAAACATGTTCGTGATGGCAGGAACATTAAGGGGAATCGATTTCCCTGTCCATACCCTTCTGCCGAACCGATCTGAACTTTCGCTCATCCAGTCAAAAGTCACGCCCCCGCGCGGGCTGGCAGCGGTAAACCGCCCGCGGCCGGCGTATCGCGGGGATCCACCGTGGAGACCAACCCGCGGTCGGACGGTCCTGCACCGACGCCCGCTGGGCGGCGCCGCGCCGACCTCCGTCGGGCAGCGCCGCCTCGACGCCGGTGGGCGGCGCCGCGCCGATGCCCCAGCGGGCCGCTTCCACACCCGGCATGTCGCCGGGGGGGAGACGGACTTCGTGGAGAGCGGTATGACGCAGAGGCATGTTTATGCCTCTGCGTCATACCGCTTCTCACCGAACCGAGTTCCGGCGGAGAGCGACCCCGTTGACAGGCGGCCACGCGGTCGGGCGCTCAAGCCGGCAGACCCGGGCTGGACGGGTGTGCATGGGCAGGCACGGCGCTGGCGCAAGCGAGTGGGCGCAAACAACGCGGGCGCCCAAGCAACGCGGGCCGGCGGGCAGCGCGGGCGGGCACGACGGCATGGGCGGGCACGACGGCACGGGCAGGCACGACGGCCCGGGCGGGCACGACGACGGGAGCGGGCGGGCGGACGGGGGCGGGCGGATTCAGTGGCGGCGGTGGACGGCCTGGTCGGCGAGCGCGGCCAGCGCGGCGCTCGCCGGCGCGGCCAGCGGCACCTGGTCCAGCGCGGTCGCGGCGGCCTCGGCGCGGACCCGGATCAGCCGCTCGATCTCCTCCCGCGCCCCGGTCGACTCGATGATCGCCCGCAGCTCGGCCGCGCCCGCCGCGTCCAGCGTGGGATTGCCGTGCAGCTCGCGCAGCCGGGCGCCCTGTGCCCGGTCCGCCCCGGCCCGGGCCAGCGCCATCATCACCGTCGGCTTGCCCTCGCGCAGGTCGTCCAGGATGGACTTGCCGGTCACCGTCGGGTCGCCGAAGACGCCCAGCACGTCGTCGCGGAGCTGGAACGCGTCCCCCAGCGGGTCGCCGAACTCGGCCAGCGCCACCGCCAGCTCCGGCCCCGCGCCGGCCAGCGCCGCGCCGATCTGCAGCGGCCGGGTGACCGTGTACCGGGCCGCCTTCATCCTGATCACGGTCAGCGCGCTGGCCACCGAGCCGTCGCCCACCCCGGAGACCAGGTCCAGGTACTCCCCCGCGATCACCTCGGTGCGCATCCGGGCGAAGACCTCGTACCCCCGGCAGACCTGGGCGGTGTCCAGCCCGCACTCGTGGAACATCTGATCCGACCAGGCGGCGCAGAGGTCCCCGCAGAGCAGCGCGGTGTTCCTGCCGTACGCCTCGGGGTCGCCCCGCCACGACGAGCGGGCGTGCAGGTCGGCGAAGACCCGGTGCACCGACGGTTCGCCGCGGCGGCGGTCGCTGCCGTCCAGGATGTCGTCGTGGATCAGCGCGAAGGCGTGGAATAGCTCCAGCGCCGCCGCGGCCACCACGATCGGCCGCTCGTCCGCGCCCCCGGCGCCCCGCCAGCCCCAGTAGCAGAACAGCGGGCGCAGCCGCTTGCCGCCGGTCAGCACGAACCGGTGCAGCGCGGCGAAGACCCCGCGCGGCGCCCCGTCCGGCCAGTCCGGGCCCTGCCGGTCGAGGAAGGCCGCCAGCTCCGCGTCGAACCGCTCCCGCAGGCCGCTCGCGTCGGCGGGCGCGGCGGCCAGCGTCACCGCGCCGCCCCCGCGAGGCCGGCCAGCTCCAGCAGCAGCCCCTTGACCTCGGTGGCGGCGATCCGCTCCCGGGCGACGGACGGGTCCGAGCAGAGGAACACCGGCCCGTCCGCCGGGTCGGCGGGCAGTCGGCCGTGCGAGCCGCGCACCGCCCGCGCCCCGGCGTCCAGGCCGACCACGCTCATCAGGTAGCGCATGCCGAGCTTCTTGCGGGCCAGCGCGGTCGCCGCTCGCCGCTTCGCCGCGCCCGGGGCGGCCGGGTCGAAGAACAGCTCGGCCGGGTCGTACCCGGGCTTGCGGTGAATCTCCACCAGCCGGGCGAAGTCCGGCGCGCGGTCGTCGTCCAGCCAGTAGTAGTACGTGAACCAGGCGTCCGGCTCGGCCACCAGCACCAGCTCGCCGGCGCGTTCGTGGTCCAGCCCGGCGGCCGCCTTGCCGTCCGCGTCCAGCACCTCGGCCACCCCGGGCAGGCCGGCGCAGAGCTTCGCCACCGCCGGCACGTCGGCCGGATCCTTCACGTACACGTGGGCGACCTGGTGGTCGGCGACGGCGAACGCCCGCGACGTCCACGGGTCCAGATATTCCATGCCGGCCTGGGTGTAGACCCGCAGCAACCCCTCGGAGCGCAGCAGCCGGTTGACGTCCACCGGGCGGGAGACGTCGGTGATGCCGTACTCGGAGAGCGCGACCACCGTGACGCCGGCGGCCCGGGCGGCGTCCAGCAGCGGGGCGAGCACCGCGTCCAGCTCGGCCGCCGCGGCGGCGGCCCGGGGCGAGGACGGGCCGAAGCGTTGCAGGTCGTAGTCGAGGTGCGGGAGGTAGACCAGGGTCAGGTCGGGCGACTGCTCGGCCAGGATCCGCTGCGTGGCCCGGGCGATCCACCGGGACGACGCGATGCCCGCCCCGGGCCCCCAGTAGGTGAACAGCGGGAAGGTGCCCAGCTGCTCGGTGAGCGTGTCGTGCAGCTCGGGCGGGTCGGTCCAGCAGTCCGGCTCCTTGCGCCCGTCGGCGTGGTAGACCGGCCGCGGGGTGACCGTCCAGTTGACGTCCGCGCCCATCGCGTACCACCAGCAGACGTTCGCCACCGTGTAGTCCGGCTCGGCGCGGCGGGCGGCCTGCCAGAGCTTCTCCCCGCCGACCAGCGCGTGGTGCTGCCGCCACAGCAACACCTCACCGAGATCCCGGAAGTACCAGCCGTTGCCGACGATCCCGTGCCCGGTGGGCGGCTCCCCGGTCAGGAAGGTCGCCTGCGCCGAGCAGGTCACCGCCGGCAGCACGGTGCCCAGCTCGGCGGTAAACCCGCCCTCGGCGACCGCCCGCAGCCGGGGCATGTGCGCCAGCAACCGCGGCGTCAGCCCCACCACGTCCAGCACCATCATCCGCTTGCTCATGCCGCCACTCCGCTTCGCTCCGTGCCGCCATGAGGCACCTCCGCGCTGAGCCCGATGATTCGCTCGCTCCGCTTGCTCATGCCGCCACTCCGCTTCGCTCCGTGCCGCCATGAGGCACCTCCGCGCTGAGCCCGACGATTCGCTCGCTCCGCTTGCTCATGCCGCCACTCCCTCACGTTCGGTAAGACCCAGGGCGACGAGTTCGTCGCGGGCGAAGGCCAGCTCGGCGGCGATGCCCCGGGCCAGCTCCGCGTCGCCGTTCGGCCGCCGCGCGGCCGGCAGCACCCCCCAGGTGTACGTCTCGACGTCCAGGTGGTCGCAGCCGGCGGCCGGCCCGGAGAAGAGCACGGCCAGCGCGGCGCGCAGCACCGGCACGGTCGAGCCGAGCGGTTCCTCGGGCGGGGCGTGCAGCGGCACGTGGTAGTGCACCCGCCAGGCGCCGGGCAGCCGGGCGGCCAGTGCCGCGTCCAGGTCGTCGGCCGCGTACGCCGGATCGGCCGGGTCCGTCGCCGGCACTGTCGCGTCGGTGGCAGCAGAGCCTCTGCTGCCATCAGGGCCCGAGGTGGCAGCAGAGGCTCTGCTGCCTTCCGAGCCACCACCGGCGGCCGCGGCACGGGTCTGGTGCAGGAAGCGGGGCTCCACCCAGCGGCCCAGCGCCTCGGCGGCGGTCACCGGGTCGGCGGCCTCCAGCGCGGCGGAGACCTGCACCTTGACCACCGGCAGCCCGGCGACGCGCAGTCGTTCCAGGGCGGCGGGCGGCTCCTCCCAGGCGCAGGCCAGGTGGGCCAGGTCCAGGCAGATCCCGAGCCGGTCGGTGTCCACCCCGGACAGCAGGTCAACCGCCTGCGCGGTGTGCTCGACCACGCAGCCCGGCTCGGGTTCGAAGCCGACCCGGATCGGCCGGCCGGTGTCCCGCTCGATCGCGGCGAGGCCGGCGGCGAGCCGGTCCAGCCGGTGCCGGGCGGCGTCCGCGCGGTCGGCGTCCCACGGCTGGCGCCAGGCCAGCGGCAGGGTGGAGATCGAGCCGCGGGCCGCGTCGTCGGGGAGCAGGTCGGCCAGCACCCGGGCCAGGTCGAGGGTGTAGTCGAGCCGGGCGTCGGTGGTCCAGTCCGGGTGGTAGACCGCGCCCTTGACCACCGGCGCCTGGAACGCCGCGTACGGGAAGCCGTTGAGGGTGACCACCTCCAGCCCGCGTACGGTCAACGCGGCGCGCAGCCGGCGGCGGGCGTCCGGGTCGGCGGCCAGCTCGGCAGCGGCCGGCGCGGCCAGCCACAGGCCGAGCCCCAGCCGGTCGGCGCCGAGCGCCGCGCGCACCGGTACGGCGTGCGTGTCGAGCTGGGCGAGCACGCCGGCCAGGTCCTCGGCCGGGTGCACGTTGGTGCAGTAGCCGAGGTGCACGGTGCTGCCGTCGGCGTGCCGCAGCCGCATCAGGCACCACCGCGCAGGATCGAGTTGCCGGCGAAGGTGGCGGCGGTGTCGTCCAGGTCGGTCAGGTCGAGCCGGCCGGACTGCCCGTAGAACTCCACCGGGTTGCGCCACAGCACCCGGTCGACGTCGTCGTCGGTGAAGCCGGCGGCCAGCATCGCCTCGCCGGTGGCCCGGGTCAGCAGCGGGTCGGAGCGCCCCCAGTCGGCGGCCGAGTTGACCAGCACCCGCTCGGTCCCGTACGCCCGGAGCAGCTCGACCATCCGCGGCGGCGACATCTTGGTGTCGGGGTAGATCGAGAAGCCCAGCCAGCAGCCGGTGTCCCGGACCAGCTTGACGGTCACCTCGTTGAGGTGGTCGACCACCACCCGGCCGGCGTCGATGCCGGACTCGGCGACCACGGCCAGGGTGCGCTCCACGCCGCGGGCCTTGTCCCGGTGCGGGGTGTGCACGAGCGCCGGCAGGTCGTGCGCCACGGCCAGGGCGAGCTGGGCGGCGAAGACCTCGTCCTCCTCGGGGGTCATCGAGTCGTACCCGATCTCGCCGACCGCGACCACCGCGTCCTTCTCCAGGTAGCGCGGCAGCAGGTCGAGCACCGGCCGGCAGCGCGGGTCGTTGGCCTCCTTCGGGTTCAGCGCGATCGTGGCGTGGTGCCGGACGCCGAACTGCCCGGCCCGGAACGGCTCCCAGCCGACCAGCGAGTCGAAGTAGTCGGTGAACGAGGCGGCGCTGGTGCGCGGCTGGCCCAGCCAGAACGCCGGCTCCACCACCGCCCGGACCCCGGCCGCGGCCATCCGCTCGTAGTCGTCGGTGGTGCGGGACGTCATGTGGATGTGCGGGTCGAAGATGCGCATGGTCACGCCTCCCTCACGGTGAGCCGGTCGAGCAGGTCGGTGGCGTCGGCGGGCAGTTCCCGGCCGGCGGCGTGCCGTTCCGCGGCGAGCGCGCCGAGCATCGCGGCCAGCTCGGCGTCGGCGCGGGTGTCCAGGTCGGCCACGGCGGCCAGCGGCACGCCGGTGAAGACACACTTGAGCACCGCCTGCCGCCAGGCGGCCGGGTCGAGGTGCCGGGCGTACGGGCCCATGGCCGCGGCGACGAGTCGGGTGTCGTTGGTGCGGATCGCGTCGCGCAGCAGCGGCACCCCGGCGGCGTCGATCGGCAGCAGCGGCAACGCCTTCAGCACGGCCCGCTTCTCGGCGGCGTCGCCGTGCAGGTAGAGCTCGGTGGCGTGGGTCGCGTGGTCGGCCGGCAGCGCGGTGAGCAGCAGCGCGCGGGCCGCCTCGTCGGCGGTCCAGCCCGCGGCGTCGGGCAGCGCGCTCCGACCGCAGCGCCGACCGGCGGCCGGGAAGTACCGCGCGATCGTCGCGGGTTCAGCCGCGACGCGGCGCAGCGCCGTCGCCAGCCAGTCGGGATCGGGTACGCCCTCCAGCGCGGCCCGCAGTCGATCCGGTGTCATGACCGTCTCCTCCCTCGGTGCTGCTGCTCCCCGCGGCGCCTGGTTCCGCCGCGCGTGGTGATCTCATCGACCGCTCTGCTGCGCCGACCTCCATCCAGCCGGGCCGGCCTGCGCGGCGGCGGCGCGCAGGAAGTCGAGCGAGCGGGCGGCGACGGTCGGGGCGGCGTGCGAGTGCCGGGGCAGCTCCACCGCGACGAGCCCGCGGTAGCCGACCTCGGCCAGCGCCCGCAGCACCGGCGGGAAGTCGATCTCGCCGGCGCCGAACTCCAGGTGCTCGTGCACGCCCCGGCGCATGTCGTCGATCTGCACGTTGACCAGGTGCGCGGCCACCTCGCGGACGCAGTCGGCCACCGGCCGCGGCTCCAGGCAGCGGCAGTGTCCGATGTCGAGGGTGATGCCGAAGGCGGCCGGGGCGTCGAGCGCGGCGCGCAGCCGCCGCCAGTCGGCGATGTCCTCGACCAGCATGCCCGGCTCCGGCTCGAAGCCGAGCGGCACGCCGACCCGGTCGGCCTCGGCGACCACGGTCGCGCAGCCCGCCACCAGCCGGTCCCACGCGGTGTGCGGCGCGACGGCGGCCGGGCGTACGCCGGCCCAGCAGCTGACCGCCTCGGCGCCCAGGTCGGCACCGATCCGGACGGCCCGGCGGAGGAGTTCGACGCGTCGGGTGGGGTCGTCGTGCAGCAGCGTCGGGGCGTGCTTGTGCCACGGGTCGAGCAGGTAGCGGGCGCCGGTCTCGATCACCACGGCCAGGTCGAGCGCGGCCAGCCGGCGGGCCACGGCGGCCACCCGGCGGGCCAGCGCCGGCGCGAACGGGTCCAGGTGGTCGTGGTCCAGGGTGAGCGCCACCCCCTGGTAACCCAGGTCGGCCAGCACCGCGAGGGCGTCGTCCAGCCGATGGTTGGCGAACCCGTTGGTGCCGTAGCCGAAGCGCAGCGGGAGGAACTCACCGCCGGTCATGTCGGGGAAACCTTCCGGGCCAGCCGGGCGCCCAGCGGCGCGGCGGCGGCGACCGCCAGGCCGAGCAGCCCGGCGCCGGCCCGCGCGGTGAGCGCCCCCTGCAGGGCGGGCAGCCCGGTGATCCCCGCGCCGACCGCCGCCCGCACCCGGCCGGCGCTCGGCTCGGCCAGCACCCGGGCCTGCGCGCCGCCGTACCGGGCCGCGTACCACCCGGCCAGCGCCACCGGCAATGGTTCGGTGCGGGAGCCGGTCGGCGCGGCGGCGGCGAGCGCGACGGCGGCGGTGCCGGCGAGGGTACGCCGGGGCAGCGCCGCGTCGGCACCGGTCACCTCGCGGCGGGACAGCGCGGTCACCGTCCAGGTGTGCGCGGCAACGGTCAGCGCGGCCGGCAGCGCGCGGGCCGGCCGGCCGCCGGTCGCGCCGAGCAGCACGTCCAGCCCCCGGCAAGCGGCCATCACGGCGGGGCCGGCCGCGGTGTTCTTCGCCGCCAGGTCGTACCCCCAGATGGTGGCGGCGAGGCCGACCGCGACGGCGGTGGCGCGGCGGCCACCCGCGGCGGCGGCCAGGCCCAGGCCGGCGGCGGTGAGCCCGGCGGCGAGGCCGACCGCCGCGGCCGGGGTGACCCGGCCGCTGGGGATCGGCCGCTCCGGCCGCTCGACCGCGTCCAGCCGCCGGTCGGCCCAGTCGTTCGCGGCCATCCCGGCCCAGTAGAGCAGGGTCGACGCGCCGGCCAACCCGGCGGTACGCGGGCCGAGCGCCCCGGCCGCGGCGGCCCCGGCGACCACGTCCCCCGGTACGGAGAGCGCGGCCGGCGCCCGGACCAACTCGACCAGGTCGCCGACGGTACTCATGACGACCGCCCGTGCAGGCGGTCGGTGAAGGCGACCAGCCGCTGCCACTGCTCGGTGAGCGAGTGGGTGGGTGCGTCGAGCGGGTCTTTGAAGAAGAACGCCAGCTCGGTCAGCGGGCCCACCTCGCCGGCGGCGTGCGCGGCGGCGGTCAGCCGGGCCAGGTCGAGCACCAGCGGGGCGGCCAGCGCGGAGTCGCAGCCGTGCCAGGTGAACTCCATCCGCATCCCGGTGCCGAGGAAACCGGCGAAGGTGATCAGATCCCAGGCGGTCTTGAAGTCGCCCAGCTCCTCGACGTACTCGATCCGGGTGCCGCCCTGCGGGACGTAGCCGAGGGTCTCGCCGAGCACCCGAGTCTTGCTGCTGACCTTGGCGGCGTTGGCGGCCGGGTCGGCGAGCGTGGCGCCGTCGCCGCCGCCGAGCAGGTTCACCCCGGACCAGGAGCGCACGGCCAGGTGCCGCATCGCGAACATCGGCGCGAGCACCGACTTGACCAGGGTCTCCCCGGTCTTGCCGTCGTGCCCGGCGTACGGCAGGCCGGCGGCGCGGGCGAGCGCCTCCAGGGCCGGCAGCCGCAGCCCGGTGGACGGGGTGAAGTCGACGTACGGGCAGCCCGCCGTCACGGCCGCGTACGCGTAGAGCGAGCTGGGCGGCAGCACCTCGTCGGGGCCGCCGAGCGCGGCGGCCAGCGCCGCCGGGTCGGCGTGCCCGGGGTGCGGGTGGGCGGCCGGCTCGGTGGCGGAGACGTTGACCACCACCACCCGGTCGAGCCGGTGGCGCTCCCGGAAGGCGGTGAGGTCGGCGACGACGGTGGCGGCCCGGTCCGCCTGGCTGCCGCCGGCCGGCGCCGGGCGCAGGTCGTCCTCGACGGCGGCCAGGTCGGCGGCGAGCGCGGTGGCCAGCCGGCCGGGCAGCACGCCGGTGGCGGCGAGCGCCTCCGCGCGCTTGGTCAGCGGCGTGGTGGCCACGTCGTGGCCACCGAAGACCAGGTCGGCGAAGGCGGGCAGGGCGGGGCCGCGCAGCGCGGGCAGTTCGGTGACGCAGCCGGTCGGTTCGGTGAGTGCGGCCCGCAGGGCGAGCCCTCCGACGACGGCGGTGGTCGCGACGGAACCGCGCGCTCCCACCAGCCAGACACCCGTACGCATTGGTGCTCCTTTCGTCGGGAGCTGGTAATGCATTGAGTTACATGGATATCAGATGGTTGGCCGGAAAGATACCTTTCGTCGTGCGGGGGTCCCCGCCCGTCCGGTGGCCCGGAGCGACCCGGATCCGGTGCCGGCGTCGGCGGCGTCGACACCGGTCCGGTTCCCGGCCACGATGGACGGGCGGGGTTGGCAGGCAGGCCCGGTCGGCGTCGCGGCCCTGCCTCCCCCGCATCCGGCCGGCGGGGCGGCGGCGCGCCCCCCGACCGGACGTCGAGCCCCGGCGACCACGGGTCGGCCGGGTGGCTGACGGTCCTCCGGTGCGGCCGGGGAATCCCGGTCCGGCCGCACCGGACGACCTCGTACGCGTACGCCACCGGGCCACGCGGGCCCGGCCGTACGCCCTCCCGGGCGCCGACCCCGGCCCGACCGCGGGGCGCAACCGCGGCCGGTCCCTCGCCGGTCGGCGTTCGGGAGGTGGCTGGTTCAGACCGCGAGCGCGGCCAGTGCGGGCTCCACCTCGGTCCACCGGGAGTCGTCCCGAGCCGACCGGGTCACCGCGTCCAGCACGAGCTGGACGTGCAGCGCGTCGGCGAAGGACGGCGTCGGATCGGCGCCGGTGGCGACCGCCTCCAGGAAGTCCCGCATCTCATGGGTGAAGGAGTGCTCGTAGCCGATGATGTGCCCCGGCGGCCACCACGCCGACAGGTACGGGTGCTCCGGCTCGGTCACCAGAATCCGGGTGAAGCCCTGCTCGGCGGCGGGCAGCGTGGCGTCGTGGAACTCCAGCTCGTTCAGCCGTTCCAGGTCGAACACCACGCTGCCCCGCGAGCCGTTGATCTCCACCCGGAGGGCGTTCTTGCGGCCGGTGGCGAACCGGGTCGCCTCGTACGTGGCGAGCGTCCCCTCCCCCAGCCGGGCGACGAAGACGGCGGCGTCGTCCACCGTCACCGGGCCGGTCGCCGTGCCGTTGCCGTCGGCCTGGGCGGCCAGGCCGCTGGAGCCGGCCGGCAACGGCCGTTCCTTGACGAAGGTCTCGGTGACCGCGCTGACCCCGGTGATCCGCTGCCCGGTGACGAACTGCGTGAGGTCGATGATGTGCGCGCCGATGTCGCCCAGCGCCCCGGAGCCCGCCCTGTCCTTCTGCAGGCGCCAGACCAGCGGGAACTGCGGGTCGACGATCCAGTCCTGCAGGTACACCGCCCGGACGTGCCGGATCACGCCGAGCCGACCGTCGGCGACGAGCTGCCGCATCATGGTGACCGCGGGCACCCGGCGGTAGTTGAACCCGCACATCGAGCGGACCCCGGCCGACCGGGCGGTGGCCGCGGCGGCGGTCATCGCCCGCGCCTCCTCCACCGTGTTGGCCAGCGGCTTCTCGCAGATCACGTGCTTGCCCGCGGCCAGCGCGGCGAGCGCGATCTCGGCGTGACTGTCCCCCGGTGTGCAGATGTCGACCACGTCGATCTCGTCGGAGCCGACCAGGGCACGCCAGTCCGTGGTGGACGACTCCCAGCCGAGCCGGTCGGCCGCGTCGGCGACCTTTCCGGCGTCCCGACCACAGATCATCGCCATCCGGGCCCGGACCGGCAGGTCGTACACCCGGTTCACGGTGCGCCACGCCTGCGAGTGCGCGGCGCCCATGAACGCGTAGCCGACCATGCCGACCCGCAGTTCGCTTCGGTGAGTGGACAAGGTGGGTCTCCCCCCGTGAATCAGAACCCGAGCTTGAGGTAGGTGCTCGCGTTCTCCTTGGTGATCGTCTCCGAGGCGAGCACGATCTCCTTGGGCACCTGGAGTTCCACCAGGTCGGACATGCCCTTGCCCTGGCCGATCAGGCGGGCCAGGGAGACGGCCGAGGAGGCCATCGACGGGCTGTAGGTGACGGTCGCCTTGAGCACCGTGTTGTCGGCCTGGATGTCCTGCATGGCCTTCTTCGAGCCGGCGCCGCCGACCATGAAGAACTCCTTGCGGTTGGCCTGGTTCACCGCGGCGAGGACGCCGATGCCCTGGTCGTCGTCGTGGTTCCAGATCGCGTCGATCTTCGGCAGCGCCTGGAACAGGCCGGTGGCGGCCTGCTGGCCGGAGTCGGCGGTGAACTCCGCCGGCCGACGGTTGGCGACCTTCAGGCCGTTCGCCGCGAGGGTGTCGGCGAAGCCCTTCGACCGCTCCTGGGTCAGCTCCAGCGAGTCGATGCCGGGGATCTCGCCGATCACCGGGTTGCTGACGCCCTTGGCCTTGAGCTGCTCGAGAATGTAGGTGGCCGCGGCCACCCCCATGCCGTAGTTGTCGCCCTTGATCTGCAGCCGGTAGGCCTTGGGGTCGGGGAAGGCCCGGTCCAGGTTGACCACCGGGATGCCGGCCTTCATCGCCTCCAGGCCGAAGGCGTTGAGCTCCTTGCCGTCGTGCGGCAGCAGCACGATCACGTCCGGCTTCTGGGAGACCAGGGTGGACAGCGCCGCGCGCTGGGCCGCCGCGTCCGCACCGGCCTCGACCGCCTTGAACTCCACGTCGGAGTACGCCTGGGCCTGCGCCTTGGCGTTGTTGGTGATGGCGGCGATCCAGCCGTGGTCGGCGGCCGGGGCGGAGAAGCCGAGGACGACCTTCTTGCCCGGCTCGGCGTTGCCGCCGGCCGGGGCGGCCGCGTTGGTCTGGGCGGCGGTGGGGGCGGCCTCGTTGCTGGTGCAGCCGGCGAGGACCACGCCGGCGCCGACGGCTGCCCCGCCGAACAGCAACCGGCGGCGGGACAGGTCGCGGAACTGGGTCATGACGACCTCCTGTATTCGCGGTGGTGGGGCGGAAAAAGGGTGTGCGGGGCCAGGCCACCGTGCGGTGGCCCGATTCGCGGTGGGTCGGGTGTGGTGCGCGGCGCCGGCTGGAGACCCGGCGCCACCGGGGATCAGCTGGTGGTGGCCCGGTTGCGGCCGAGGAACTGGGTGAGGCTGCGGAACTGCACCTGCTGGATCAGGACGGCGCCGACGATGATGCCGCCCTTGACCATGTTCTGGGCCTCGGTGGAGAGGCCGTTGATGGCGAAGAGGTTGGTGATGGTGGAGAAGATCAGCACCCCGAGCAGGGAGCCGACGATGGTGCCCCGGCCGCCGCTGAGCAGCGTGCCGCCGATGATGGCCGCGGCGATCGCGTCCAGCTCGTACAGGTTGGCCATCGCGGCCTGGGCCGAGTTGGCCTGGGCGGTCAGCATGATCGCGGCGATGCCGCAGCACAGGCCGGAGAGCGCGTACAGCAGCAGGGTGTGCCGGCGGACGTTGATGCCGGCCAGCCGGGCCGCCTCCGGGTTGCCGCCGACGGCGACCGTGCGCCGGCCGAACGTGGTCCGGTTGAGCAGCACCCAGCCGGCGGCGACCACCGCGGCCAGGATGTAGACCAGCAGCGGGATGCCCAGCGGCGACGTGCTGGCGATGCCGTTGATGAACTGGTTGTCCGACACCTGGGTCTGCTTGTCGGAGATCTGCGCCGCCAGACCGCGGGCGGCCACCATCATGGCCAGCGTGGCGATGAACGGCACCAGCCGGCCGTACGAGATGAGCACGCCGTTGACCAGGCCGACCGCCAGCCCGACGGTGAGCGCGGTGAAGATCATGCCGCCCGCGCCGTAGCTCTGGGTGGCGAGGGTGGTGCACCAGACCCCGGCCAGGGCGACGATCGCGCCGACCGACAGGTCGATGCCGCCGCCGATGATCACGAAGGTCATGCCCACCGTGACCACGCCGACCACCGAGGCCAGCTTGAGGATGGTCAGCGTGTTGTCCCAGACCCAGTCCGGGTTGGAGTAGAGATCCGATCGGGTCGCGGCGCCGATGATGATCAGGACCACCAGCACCCCGACCAGGCCGAGGTTGCGCTTCGCCCCCTCGCCGCCCTCGCCGTTCCACCAGGACAGCCGCCCCGGCACGCTCTTCTCGGACGCCCGGGCCGACTCCCCCGGATCGACCGGCGGGGACTGGGCCGGCAGACCCGCCGCCCGGCCCGGCGTCGCCGTTTCAGTCTCGCTCATGCCGGTGCTCCTTCCATCAGGGACCCCGCCATGACGAGGTCGAGCACGGTGCTCTCGTCCAACTCGCCGGCGGGCGCCTCGCGCACCATCCGGCCCTCGCGCATGACCAGCACCCGGTCGGCCAGACCGAGCACCTCGGGCACCTCGCTGGAGACCAGCAGCACCCCGACGCCCCCGGCGGCCAGGTCCCGGATCACCCGGTACAGCTCCGCGCGGGCGCCCACGTCCACCCCCCGGGTCGGCTCGTCGAGCAGCAGCAGCCGGGTGTCGCCGAGCAGCCACCGCCCGACCACCACCTTCTGCTGGTTGCCGCCGGAGAGGGTGCGTACCGGCCGGCGCACGTCGCCGGGGGTCAGCTGAAGGCTGCCGGTGATCCGCTCCGCCTCGGCCCGCTCCTTCGCGGCGTCGGTGAACCCGAGCCGGGCGTACCGACCGAAGGTGGAGAGCGTGACGTTGCGGTGGATCGGCTCGCCGAGCAGCAGCGCCTGGCTCTTGCGCTCCTCGGGGGCCATGCCCATGCCGGCCCGTACCGCCGCGCCGACGCTGCCCGGGCGCAGTGCCCGGCCGGCCATCCGGATCGTGCCGGCCTCGGCCCGGCGGGCGCCGAAGATCGTCTCCAGCAGCTCGGAGCGGCCGGAGCCGACCAGCCCGGCGATGCCGACGATCTCGCCGGCCCGGACGCTGAGCGAGACGTCGGCGAACTCGCCGGTCCGGCTGAGCCCCTCGACCCGCAGCAGCTCGTCACCGGCGGTGGTGTCGGCCGGCCGGTCCGGGAAGACGTACTCGATGGAACGTCCGGTCATCTTCGCGACCAGCTCGCGGGTCGGGGTGTCGCGCGCCGGCAGGTTCGCCGCCGTGGTCCGGCCGTCCTTGAGTACGGTGACCCGGTCACCGATCTCGCGGATCTCCTCCATCCGGTGCGAGATGTAGATGACCGCGATGCCCTGCGCGGTGAGCTCCCGGATGATCCGGAACAGGTTGCCCACCTCGTCGTGGGCCAGCACCGCACTCGGCTCGTCCATGATGATCAGTCGGGCCTCGTGCGACAGCGCGCGGGCCATGCTGACCACCTGCTTGCCGGCCGCCGGCAGCGACCGCACCATCCGGTTCGGCGGGATCTCGCCGTGCCCGAGCCGGGCCAAGATCTCCCGGGTACGCCGGGCCATCAGCCCCCGCCGGACGAAGCCGGCCACCTTCGGCTCGTGCCCGAGGAACGCGTTCTCCGCCACCGACAGGTCCTCGACCAGGTCGAGCTCCTGGTAGATGGTGGCGATGCCGGCGCGCATGGCGGCCTGTGGGTTGGCGAACGCGGCCGGCTCGCCGCGCCACTCCACCTGCCCGGAATCCGGCCGGTGCACCCCGGCGAGCACCTTGATCAGGGTGGACTTGCCGGCGCCGTTCTGGCCGAGCAGGCAGTGCACCTCGCCGGCCCGAACCTCCAGCTGCACCCCGTCCAGCGCCCGTACGCCGGGGAAGGTCTTGACCACGTCGGTGAGCCGCAGCACCACCTCGCCGGCGACCGCGTCGGCGGGCGCCTCGACCAGCGGCCGCTCCGGCGCCGCGTGCCGCCCCCCGGCCTGCTCACCGCTGTCGGCTGCGCCCGCGGTGGCGGCGCCGCCCCGCGCCTCGTCGGGTCCGGTCGGGTCACTCACAGCGCCTCCCCCGTTCGCGACTGCGGGGCTCGCAGACCCGGCTCACTCCTCGCGCTCACGATGCCTCCCCCGTTCGCGACTGCGGGGCTCGCAGACCCGGCTCACTCCTCGCGCTCACGATGCCTCCCCCGTTCGCGACTGCGGGGCTCGCAAACCCGGCTCACTCCTCGCGCTCACGATGCCTCCCCGAAGGTGATGTCGGTGGCCAGCACGGCCGCGCCGGTGACGCCGGCGCGCGGGCCGAGCTCGGAGAGCACGACCGGCAGGTTGCCGGTGGCCAGCGGCAACGACCGGCGGTAGACGACGCTGCGGATCTCGGCGAGCAGGATGTGCCCGAGCTGGGCCAGCCCGCCGCCGATGACGATCATCGACGGGTTGGTGAAGCTGACCAGCCCGGCCAGCACCTGGCCGACCCGCCGGCCACCGTCGCGGATCAGCTGGATGCAGGTGACGTCCCCCTCGGCGGCACCGTCGGCGACGTCCCGCGCGGTCAGCACGCCGCGGGCCTCCAGCCGCTCGGCCAGGGCGGGCGCGGTGCCGGCGCGGGCGGCGGCGGTGGCGTCGCGGGCCAGGGCGGCGCCGCTGAACACCGCCTCCAGGCAGCCGGCGTTGCCGCAGGAGCAGACCGGGCCGTGCGGGTCGACCTGGATGTGCCCGATGTCGCCGGCACAACCGTCGGTGCCCCGGTAGACCTCGCCGGTGAGGTAGATCCCGCACCCGATGCCGGTGCCGATCTTGACGAACAGGAAGTCGTCGACCGAGTGCGCGACCCCGCCGTGCCGCTCGCCGATCGCCATGATGTTCACGTCGTTGTCCACCACCGCGGGGCAGCCGTGCTCCCGGGTGAGCAGCTCACGCACGGGGAACCGGTCCCAGCCGGGCATGATCGGGGGCGACACCGGCACCCCGTCCCGGAAGCTCACCGGCCCCGGCACCCCGACGCCGATCCCGTCGAGCTTCTCGTACGCCCCGTCGACCCGGGCCTTGTGCAGCAGCTCGGTGACCCGGTGCAGGATCGCCTTCGGGCCGGAGCGGATGTCGGCCGGCTCGGCGTACGCGGCGACCGGCTCCAGCCGCCCGTCGACCACCTCGACGTCGATGGAGCTGGCGCCCAGGTCGACCGCGGCGAAGCGGAGGCTCGGGTTCATCTCGACCAGGGTGGAGCGTCGTCCGCCGCGCGAGGCGGCGAAGCCCGCCTCGGCGACCAGCCCCAGCGCGACCAGGCGTTCCAGCTCGGCGAGCAGGCGCGGCCGGGGCATCTGCAGCCGGTCGCCGAGCACGGCCCGGGACGTGGGGCCCTCGTCGCGCAGCAGCCGCAACAGCTGCACGTGCAGGGGGTCTGCCGTCCGCACGGGACTCACCTCCGCATCGGTTCACATCGACGTGACGTCGATGTGTTGTGTCCGACACAGTAGGAGACTTCGATGCCGCGTGTCCATAGCTTCGGTCGATCCGACATCAACTTTTGTCCGATCGAGCAAAAGCCCTGTGCTCTGGGCCCCGGGCCGGCCTGGGCCGGCCCAGGAACCGGACAGCTGAGGCGGACGGCGCTCTACTCGGGCGCTACGAACTTGATGACGTAGACGAATCACCTCGTCGGAACCCCATGGCCGTCCGCGACGTCTGGCTCAGCCGTCCAACATCCTGTCGGATGCGGGCTAGGAGGTAACGGGCCGATGCGTCCACGTCATCAAGTTCGTAGGCCCCCCGGATGCTCCCCCGACCCGCACCCACCCGACCGGCGGCCCCGACCAGCTCGTTTCCCCTGTCGGATCAGCCGGAGGGCACAGGCAGAGCCGCCCCGACGCGCTTGGTGCGCGGCGGGGCGGCTCGGGGTACGGGGATGAAGGTCAGCCCTTGGCGGCGTTGCGCTTCTTGCGCAGCTTGCGGTCGTCGCGCAGCTCGACGTACGGCTCCTCGTCGGGCGAGTGGCCGGCCGAGATGGCCCGGCCGCGCTCCAGCTCCGCGTCGAACTCGGCGCCGAGCAGGATCGCGATGTTGCTCAGCCAAAGCCAGATCAGGAAGACGATCACGCCGGCCAGCGCGCCGTAGGTCTTGTTGTACGACCCGAAGTTGCTGACGTAGAGCGCGAACAGACCGGAGATCACCAACCAGAGCACCACCGCCAGGACCCCACCCGGGCTGACCCAGCGGAAGCCGCCGTGCCGGGCGTTCGGCGAGGCCCAGTAGAGGATGGCGAACATCAGGCTGACCAGGATCAGCAGCACCGGCCACTTGGCGATGTTCCACACCGTGACCGCGGTCGAGCCCAGCCCGACGGCGTTGCCCACCGCCTCGGCGAAGCCGCCGGTGAAGACCACGATCACCGCGCAGGCCAGCAGCAGCACGCCGACCAGGGCGGTCACCCCGAGCCGGATCGGCAGGGTCTTCCAGATCGGCCGGCCCTCGGGAACGTCGTAGATGCTGTTCGACGCCCGCATGAACGCGGCGATGTAGCCGGAGGCGGACCAGAAGGCGGCGAGCACACCGATGATCGCCGCGATGCTGGCCAGCCCGCCGGACTGCTGGGCTTGGTCGATCGCACCCTGGATGATCTTTTGGACGCTGTCGTTCGGCACGGCCTGGCCGACGGTGTCCTTGACCCCGTTGGTGGCCCGCTCGCCGAGCAGGCCGAGGATCGAGATCAGCACCAGCAGGCCGGGGAAGATGGAGAGCACGCCGTAGTAGGTGAGCGCGGCGGCCCAGTCGGTCAGGCTGTCCTCCTGGAACTCCCTGACCGTGCGCTTCAGCGCCGCCACCCACCCCGAGCCGGGCAGGTCGGTGGGGCTGTCCGGCCCGTCGTCGGGGCCCACCGGCCGGGTGCGAAGGTCTCCGCTCGTACGGTCACCGTCCCGGTCGCGCCGGGCCGCGGTCGCGGTGCCGGCGTCGTCCCGCCCGGCGGGCGTCTCGTCGGAGGCCATCGCCCCTCCTCGTGGTCAGCAAGTGTCACCCTCGACATGCCCCGGGGAGTGGGCGGCTAACCCCTCACTTGTAGAGCAGGCCCACCATCCGCCGGGACGCGGCCAGCAGCCCCACCGCGGTCAGGAGCAGCAGGTACGCCACGTCGAGCAGCCACCACCAGCCGGCCTCGCCGACGCTGATGCCGCGCACCAGGTGCACCGAGCGGTAGAGCGGGGTGACCTCGACCACCCAGCGCAGCAGCGCCGGGTAGGACTCGGCCGGCACGAACGTGCCGGAGAAGAGGAAGAGGGTGAACTGCGCGGACGCCATCAGGTCGAAGTCCTGCCAGCTGCGCATCAGGGTGGCGAGCGCCATTCCGGCCGCGCCGAAGGCGAAGCCCACCAGCACCGCGGCCGGAAAGGCGAGCAGCGCCCGCCCGACGGTGGTCAGGCCCATCGCCACCATCACCGCGAGGAACGCCGCAGAGTACGCCGAGCCGCGCACCATCGCCCAGCTCAGCTCGCCCAGCGCGATCTCGAACGGGCGCACCGGGGTGGCGATGATCCCGTCGTAGAGCTTGAGGTACTTCATCTTGCCGAAGAAGTTGAAGGTGGTCTCGGAGAGCGCGCCGCTCATCGCCGACGCGGCCAGCATGGCCGGGCCGACGAAGGCGGCGTAGCTCACCGCCCGACCGTCGGGCAGCGTGAAGCCGTCGATCAGCTTGCCCACCCCGACGCCGATCGAGAAGAGGTAGAGCAGCGGCTCGACGAAGCCGGATATCAGCAGCAGCCAGTAGACGGACTTGAGCGCCGCGACGTTCCGCTCGACCACCGACGCGGACCGGCGGGACGCGCCGGAGACGTCGAGCAACCGGGGCATGACCAGGGTGACCACGGCTGCCTCCTAGACCACGAGCCGGCGACGGAAGACGCGGACGGCCACCAGCCAACCGGCCAGCGCCCAGGCCGCGAGGTAGGCCAGGTGCCCGAGGACCGACCACTGCGGGGCGGTGCCGAGCGCCGCGGCCCGGCACAGGTCCACGGCGTGCCACAACGGCGTCGCGTACGCCAGCCAGCGCAGCGCCGTCGGCAGCGACTCGACCGGGAAGAAGATGCCGGCGAAGAGGCTCATCGGGATCACCGCGAAGCGGAACAGCATGGCCAGCCAACTGTCGCTGGACACCACCCCCGCGTACGCGAAGGTCGGCGCGCCGACCGCCAGCGTCAGCAGCGCCACGACCGGCAGGGCGGCCAGCACCCACCACGACCGCAGCGCCCCGAACAGGCCGGTCACCAACAGGAACGCCAGGCTCGTGGTGAGCACCCGGAAGAGCACGAAGGCCAGGTGGCCGCCGAGCACGTCACCGACCCGCAGCGGGGCGGCGCTCTGCGCGAAGTATGTCTTGATCCACTGGAAGTTGCTGAACACCGGCCAGGTCGCCTCGCCCACCGTGACCTGCAACGCGGTCGACGCGAGCAGCCCCGGCACGATCCACTGCAGGTAGGACACCCCGCCGACGCCCTGGTCGATGTAGGCCCCGACGCCCAGGCCGAAGCCGAGCACGGTCAGCAGCGGCAGCAGGAAGGACGAGAACACCCCCGCCCGCCAGGTGCGCCGGTAGCCGGTCAGGTAGTGCGCCAGCACCGCCAGCGCCGGCACCCTCGGCAACGCCGGCCGCTGCGCCACGCTCACCACACCCACCCCCGTGTCGCGTCCACGTCACCCTTCCTACCGCCCGGGTACGACAGGACCGCCGGCAACCCTACGACGGCACGCTCACCCGGGGCGACCGGATTGCGGGCGCCACCCGGCCGGCGGGTCCTCGCCGACCACGCCGTCCACCGCCTCGCGGAGCAGGTCGGCGTGCCCGGTGTGCCGGCCGTACTCCTCGATCAGGTCGCAGAGCAGTCGGCGCAGGCTGGCGTGGTTGCCGGCGGAGTCGGACAGGTGCACCGGCTGGTCCAGACCGCCCCCGGCCAGGGCCGCGTCCAGCCGGCGGCGGGAGCGTTCGACCGCGCCGTCCCACAACGCGTACAGCTGCTCCGGGGTGTCGTCGGCGGCGGACGTGAAGGCCCAGTCGCCGGGACCGGCCCCGCTCATCTCCTCCCACGGGGCACCGATCGGCTGGCCGGACAGTCTGCCGGTGAACAGGTGGTCCTCGACGAGGGCGAGGTGCTTGAGCAGGCCGCCGATGGTCAGCGCGGAGGCGCCCACCCGGGCGTTCAGCCCGGCCGCGTCGAGGTCGTCGGCCTTCCACCGGAAGGTGGTGCGGAGGCGGTCGAGGGCGCCGACGAGGTGCGCGGTCTCGGTGCCGGCGACCGGCGGCTCCCACGGAGTGTCGCTGTCGACCATGCCGACAACGTAGCCGCCGGCACCCGGACGTGCTGCCCGCCGACGGCGCGACGGTCGTGTACGTTAGTACAAGTACATCTGTACACGAGAGGGGCGCCGACCGTGCCGTACGTGATCCTGACGTTCGCCATCCTGGCGGAGGTGCTGGGCACCACCCTGTTGAAGATGACCGAGGGCTTCACCCGGCTGTGGCCGACGCTCGGCCTCGCCGCGTCCTATCTGACGGCGTTCTACCTGGTGGCGGTCGCGGTGCGGGACATTCCCGTCAGCATCGCGTACGCGATGTGGTCTGGGCTCGGCACCGCGGCCATCGTCGCCGTCGGTGCGGCCTTCCTCGGCGAGCCGCTGACCCTCACCAAACTGGTAGGCGTCGCCCTGGTGATCGGCGGCGTGGTGGTGCTCAACCTGGGCGGTGCCCACTGAACGCGGCGAGGCGACCGGCCCGGCCCCGCGACCCGGAGGGCCGCCGCCAGGCCCTGGCCGCCGCCGCGGCGCAGGTGGTGGCCGAGGTCGGCATCGGTCGGACGACCCACCGGGCCGTCGCCGAACGGGCCGACGTGCCGCTCGGCGCGACAACGTACTACTTTCCGCGCCTGGCCGATCTGGTTGCCGCCGGGCTCGCGTACGCCCACACCCTCGGGGAGGCCGTGCTCGCCGACTGGGCGGCGCGGATCGAGGGAGACTCGGACCTGCCCGGGGCCCTCACCCGGCTGGTCACCGACTACCTGGCCGACCGGCCGCGCGCCCTGATGGAGAGCGAGCTCTATCTGGCCGCCGCCCGCGACCCGGCGCTGCAGGAGCTCGCGGGGCGGTGGGTCGACCGGTTCCGGAATGTCCTCGCGGCGCGGACCTCCCCCGACGCCGCGTACGCGCTCGCCGCCCTCATCGACGGGGTGATCGCCCAACACCTGGCCACCGGCGCCGAGGTCGACCCGGCCCGCCTGAAGGCGGCCTTCACCGCCCTGTGCCCTCGCTGACGTCCGCCCGCGCCCGCGGGCTCAGGAGACCGGTCGCCGGGTGATCCGGCCGACGAACGCCCGCCAGGAATCGGGGGCGAAGGCCAGCACCGGCCCGGCAGGATCCTTCGAATCGCGTACGGCGACAGCACCAGGAAGGTTGTCCGCCACTTCGACACAAGCACCACCGCCGCCGTTGCTGCGAGTGCTCTTGTGCCACTTGGCACCACTCAGATCCATGTCTCCGCCACTTCCATCATCAAGTCGAGGGACTGCTGCTGCGACAGTGTCTCACCGCGGATCGACTCCCAGATCTCGACGATCTCGCGCAGATACTCGGTCCGGTCGATCACCTGCCCGTGACGCTGTCCCTCCAGATACACGACCTCCTCACCGGCGGGCGAGGTGGCGATGACGAAAGGGCCATCCAGGCCAGGGTATGCACCGGCCGAGAGCGGAACGACCTGAATTCTGACCCTGGGAAGGGTCGACCCGACCTTCACCAGATGCTGCAACTGCTCACGCATCACCTCGCTCCCGCCGATGCCGCGACGCAGCGTGTACTCGTCGATGACCGCAGTGAGCAGGGGCGGTCGACCGCGAGTCAGCAAGGCCTGGCGATCGAGACGGGTGGTCACCTGTTGCTCGATCTCATCCGCGCCGAAGAGCCCGGCACCGACCAGGACCGCCCGTGCGTATTCCTCGGTCTGAAGCAGGCCTGGCACGTAGAGGGGCTCGTACCAACGGAGTGCTGTCGCCTCCGCCTCGACTCCGGTCCAGTCGCGCACCCATGGCACCACGGTCTCCCGGCTGATCCGGCGTTGGATGCGCTCGAAGCGGCCGTCCGCGCCGAGCACCGCGTCGCAGCGGCGGGCGAAGTCGAGACTCGGCCGGCGCTCGCAGGTCTCCACCTTGGCGACCAGCGCGCCCGAGTAGCTCAGCGCCTCGGCCAGCGCCGCCTGGGACAGGCCGCCGGTGGACCGGGCCAGCCGCAGCTCCTCGGCGAAGTGGTCCAGCATGGACGAGCTCTCCACGGACAGCCTCCGTACTTCCGCGTACCGCGGTGGATCGGTCGGGATACGCGCTGGTCGTCGCCGCGCGAGACCTCCCACCGTAGTCGGGTCCTCAGCAGACTGTCACGCAGCGGAACCGCTCACGGGATCTCGACGGCGGGCGGAACCAGGCACGGGACGCCCGGGTGCCACCCGGGCGTCCCGATCGAGCTGCTCACGGAGGCGTACCCCATGCGAATCAGATTCTGGCGCTGCCCGCGACCGGCGCCGCTCCCCCGGCGTACCCCCGGAGAGCGACCGGCGTGGGCCACCGCGCCCACCGAGGCGTTCCCGGTCGACGGGCCGGGGCGGCCGGGGCGGTTGACCCGGGCGCAGGAGTGGCGGGCGAACGGCGGCCGGTGGGTGCCGGCGCCGCGGCGCGACGCGGAGGGCCCGCGCTGATGCCCCGCTACCGGCCGCACGTGGCGGCGCGGCCGTCCTGGCGCTGCCGGGTGTGCGGGGCGGCCTGGCCGTGCTCGCCGGCCCGGCTGGCGCTGCTCGGCGAGTACCGCGGCCAGCGGACGGCGCTGTTGATCTTCCTTGGCACGCTGCTGGCCGAGGCGACGGATGATCTCGCCGCGCTGCACGGCGGCACGGCGCCGCGCGGGCTGGCCGAACGCTTCGTCACCTGGGCCCGAGCCCGCTGACCTCGACGCGGTCAGGACGCCTGGCGGACGCCGAGGTCGGCCTGCCAGACGTCGGCCAGCTCGTCGAGCGGGACGTCGAGGGCGCGGCTGAGCCCGACCACCGTGCCGAAGGCCGGGGCCGGCAGCCGGCCCGCCTCGATCTTGCGCAGCGTCTCGGGTGAGATGCCGGCCGCCAGCGCCACCTCGACCAGGCTGCGGCCGGCCCGGGCGGCCCGCAGGGCGACCCCGAGGCGCCGGCCCGCGGCGATCTGTTCGGCGGTGAGTGGTTGGCGAACCATGCGAGCAGGATATCCCTAAGAGAGTGCCGCGACGGCCATGGTATAAAAATACCGCAGAGGAAGAGGGAGGCTGTCGTGATCGAGCTGAAGTCCGCCACGGAGATCGACCGGATGGCGGTGACCGGGCAGTTCGTCGGCGAGCTGCTCGCCGAGCTGGGCGCGGTGGCCGCGGTCGGGGTCAACCTGATGGAGATCGAGCACCACGCCCGCCGGCGGATCGCCGAGCGCGGCGCCGAGTCCTGCTACTGGGACTACGCCCCGTCGTTCGGCCGCGGCCCGTTCCGCAACGTGCTGTGCCTGTCGGTCAACGACGCGGTGCTGCACGGCCTGCCGCACGACTACGTGCTGCGCGACGGCGACCTGCTCAGCATCGACATGGCGGTCACCATCGACGGCTGGGCCGCCGACTCCGCGCTCTCGGTGATCGTCGGCACCCCCGACCCGGCGGACCTGAAGCTGATCGAGGCCACCGAGGCCGCCCTGGAGGCCGGCATCGCCGCCGCCCAGCCCGGCGGCAAGCTCGGCGACGTCTCCGCCGCGATCGGCGAGGTCGCCACCGCGTACGGCTACGGCGTCAACGGGGAGTTCGGCGGCCACGGCATCGGCCGCACGATGCACGAGGCGCCGCACGTGGCCAACAGCGGCCGGGCCCGCCGGGGGATCAAGCTTCAGCCCGGCCTCACCATCGCCATCGAGCCGTGGTTCTGCCGCAGCACCGACAAGATCCGGTTCGACGAGGACGGCTGGACGATCCGCTCGGCCGACGGCTCCCGCACCGCCCACTCGGAGCACACGGTCGCCGTGACCGAGGCCGGCCCCCGGGTGCTGACCCGCCGGCCGACCCGCGCCACCTCGGCCGCCCCCACCGAGCGCCCCGCCGCCGCCTCCTGACCGTTCCGCCGCCCGGCCGGGTCACCGGCCACCGGACGCCCCGGTTCGCCGGTGAGCGCCACGTCGGGACGGTCGCCCTTGATCGTCTACGCCTCAGCGGGTGAAGGCTCGGCGTGTCGAGTCGCTGCGGCGTAGACGATCATGAGTGACCCACCGGCACCGCACGGCGAGCACCGTGATTCGTTTACGTCATCAGCTCCAAAGCGTCCGCACAGCTACCCACGCGCCGGCGCCGACACCGCGATTCGTTCACGCCGTCAAGTTCGTAGCGTCCGAGGCAGGCACCCGCGCCCGGGAATCCGAGGCGTCAGGCCCGGGCGGCGCGAGTGAGGGCCAGCAGCCGGTCGCGCAGCACGGGCGCCAACGGTACGAAGTGGACACCGACCACGGCTTCCATCAGCACCGGCACGTGCTCGCCCCGGCCAGCGGCGCCCGCCGGTCAGTCGACCAGGGTGCGGCCGGTGAGGTGCAGGAAGACGTCCTCCAGACTGCTGCGCCGCACCAGCACGGCGGCCGGCGTCAGCCCGCGCGCCTCGACCTCGGCGACCGCCGTGTCGCCGTCGGTCACGTAGAGCAGGATCCGGTCGGGCAGCACCTCGACCCGCTCGCCCAGCCCGTCCAGCTTGCCGGCGAACGCCTCCTGCGACTCGGCGGCGAAGCGCAGCTCCACCACCTCGCGGGTGGAGTGCCGGGTGATCAGCTCGCGCGGGGAGCCCTCGGCGACGATCCGGCCGCCGTCCATCACCACCAGCCGGTCACAGAGCTGCTCGGCCTCATCCATGTAGTGGGTGGTCAACACCAGCGTGACGCCCTGCTGCTTGAGCCGGAACAACCGCTCCCAGACCAGGTGGCGGGCCTGCGGGTCGAGCCCGGTGGTCGGCTCGTCGAGCAGCACCAGCTCGGGCTCGTTGACCAGTGCCCGGGCGATGGTCAGCCGCCGCTTCATCCCGCCGGAGAGCGGCTCGACCTTGCTGTCGGCCCGCTCGGTGAGCTGGACGAAGTCGAGCAGCTCGGCGGCGCGCTCCCGGGCCACCCGACGCGGGATGCCGAAGTATCGGGCGTAGGTGAGCAGATTCTCCCGGACGGTCAGCTCCGGGTCGAGATTGTCCAGCTGGGGGCAGACGCCGAGCCGGGCCCGGATGGCGGTGCCCTCGCGCACCGGATCCATCCCGAGGATCCGCAGCTCGCCGTCGCTGGGAGGGGAGATGCAGCCGATCATCCGCATCGTGGAGGACTTGCCGGCGCCGTTCGGGCCGAGGAACCCGAACGCCTCGCCGGGCCGCACCTCGACGTCGATGCCGTCCACGGCGGTGAAGTCGCCGAACCGCTTCCTCAGCCCGCGCGCCCGGATCAGGGGCTCAACAATGGTCACCGGCCGACCCTAACCACCATGCCCGACAGCCTCGACCCCGTTTTCGCGGCCGGTCGGGCGCCGGCCGGCACGATGGCGGCCGTTGGTCAGACGTCCGCGGGCGCGGTGGCCGCGCGGGCCGCGGCGACCAGCCGGTCGGTCTCGGCGACCACCTGCTCGTCCTCGACCGGGGTGCCCGGGTCGTAGCGGACCGTCCAGGTCAGACCGTCGGCGCCGGCCACCCGCCGGGCCGCGATCCGGCCCGAGCCGCCGGGCACCGGGTGCGATTGCGTGTACGCCACCGAGCGGGTCACCCGGGCCCGCACCTGGTGCGGCAGCTCGCCCGGATCGACCAGCAGGTACGTCTCGGCGGGGCAGTCGGCCACCACCCGGTAACCGCTGCGCTCGGCGACCGCCTCGGCCGGGGTGACGGTCAGCTCCCGCCCCGACCAGACGGCCTTGAGGATGTCGTGCCAGCCGATCCGGTGCGGGCGGCCGGGCAGCCAGAGCCCGAGGTTGCTGGCCACCACCACCCCGTCGCCCTCGCCGTTGCCGGCGGCGGCCCAGGCCAACACCCGCTCGTCGGCGGCCAGCGGCGGCCGGGCCGCGGGCGGCAGCTTCGGCTTGCGGCCGAACAGTCCCATCACAGTCCTCCCGCGGCCTGCTCGCGCAGCGCCCGCGCGTGCTGCTCCAGCGAGAGCAGTTCCCCGAAGAGCGCGAAGTACTCATCCTTGTTGTTGACCGGGTTGATCCGCTGGATGCGGGACTTCAGGTCGCGGATCCGGGCGGTGACCGAGCCCCACTGCAACCGGGCCATGGTGATCGACACGTACCGCGGGTCGGGCTCACCGTCGATCCGCAGCGGCTCCACGGCCAGCTCGCCGACCAGCGCCTGGGCGGCGAGATCGGCGCAGGCGTCCCGGACTGCGGAGATCCACACCGCGCCGCCGGCCGCCGCCGCGGCCCCCCCGGCCGCCGCGACCGCCTCCCGCAGGACGACGTGTACGGGGTGCCGGTACTCCGCCGCCTCGACCGCGTCGAACATCGGGCCGGCCAGCACCGGCTCCTGGAGGGCGAGCTTCAGCGCCTCCCGCTCGACCATCGACTGCGGGCTGTCCACGGCCGGCCCCGCCGCCCGGGCCCGGCTCGCGGGAGGCGCATCCCGGCCGGTGGGCGGGGCGCCGGCGGCGAGCACAGCCCGCTGCACCGGCTCGATCTCCATGCCGAGGTCACCGGCGAGCTTGCGGACGTACTCCGGGCGCTTCTCCCGATCCTTGATCTTGGCTACCAGCGGGGCGGCCCGGCGCATCGCCTCCACCCGACCGTCGACGGTGTCCAGGTCGTACCGGTTGATCACGTGGCGCAGCGCGAAGTCGACCAGCGGCTCGCGGCGGGCGACCAGGTCCCGCACCGCCAGGTCGCCCTTGGCCAGCCGCAGGTCGCACGGGTCCATGTTGTCCGGGCTGACCGCGATGAAGGTACGACCCACGAAGCGCTGGTCGTCCTCGAAGGCGCGCAGCGCGGCCTTCTGCCCGGCGGCGTCGCCGTCAAAGGTGAAGATCACCTCGCCGGCCCGCTCGTCGCTGTCGAAGAGCACCCGGCGCAGCACCGAGATGTGGTCCGACCCGAAGGCCGTGCCGCAGGTGGCCACGGCGGTCGGCACGCCGGCCAGGTGGCAGGCCATCACGTCGGTGTACCCCTCGACCACCACCACCTTTCCCTGCTTGGCGATCTCCCGCTTGGCCAGGTCGATGCCGTAGAGCACGTGCGACTTCTTGTACAGCGGCGTCTCGGGGGTGTTCAGGTATTTCGGGCCGTCGTCGTCGTCGAAGAGCTTGCGCGCGCCGAAGCCGATCACGTCACCGGTGATGTCCCGGATCGGCCACATCAGCCGGCGGCGGAACCGGTCGATCAGCGACCCCGAGCGGGCCGGCCGGGACAGCCCGCCGGTGACCAGCTCGTCGTGGGTGAACCCCTGCTGGCGCAGGTGCTTGGTGAGCAGGTCCCAGCCGTCCGGGGCGAAGCCGCAGCCGTAGCGCTGGGCGGCGGCCCGGTCGAAGCCGCGCCGGGCCAGGAACTCCCGGGCCGGCCGGGCACCGGCGGTGCCGAGCTGGGCCTGGTAGAACTCGACGGCGGCCGCGTGCGCCGCCACCAGCCGCTGCTTCTGGCCCTGCTGCGGGCGGCTGGGGCGGGGGGCGGACGGGTCGTTCTCGACGTACCGCAGCTGGATGCCGGCGCGGTCGGCGAGCCGCTCGACGGACTCGACGAAGCTCAGGTGCTCGGCGTCCATCAGGAACTTGATCGCGTCGCCGCCCACCCCGCAGCCGAAGCAGTAGAAGACGTTACGGGCCGGCGAGACGTTGAACGACGGGCTCTTCTCGTCGTGGAACGGGCACAGCCCCTTGAGGTTGCCGCCGCCGGCCGACTTGAGGGTGACCGTGTCGGAGATGACCTCGGCGATCGAGGTGCGCTCCCGGACCAGCGCGATGTCCTCGTCCCGGATCCGCCCCGCCATGGCCCCACCCCCTCGGCCCTACATCCTGCCCTGCCGGGCCGACGTTCCGCCGCCGGGGGACGCCGGTGTGGCGCGGAACGCGGTCACCGCGGGCCGCGGTGCAGCCAGCGGGTGACCGGCGGCGGGTCCTCCTCCTCGTACGACCGGGCGGCGCGCACGGCGGCGGCCAGGCCGTAGCGGCGGCGCGCGGCGAGGTGCGGGTTGACCGCGGGGTCGCGGGACATGTCCCGCCAGAGCGCCGCGGCCAGCCCGAGCATCACCACCACGAACGGCAGCGCCACCAGAATGGTGGCCTGTTGCAGCGCCTCCAGGCCGCCGGCCAGCAGCAGCGCCGCGGCGACCGCGCCGATCAGCACCCCCCAGAGCACCACCAGCACCCGGTGCGGGCGCAGCGAGCCGTTGGAGGTGAGCGAGCCGAGCACCAGCGAGGCCGAGTCGGCGCTGGTGACGAAGTACAGCGCGATCAGGATCATGGCGAGCACGCTGGTCAGGGTGGCCAGCGGCAGCGCGTCGAGCAGGCCGAACAGCGCCTGCTCGCTGCCCTTGCCGACGTCCGCCACCAGGTCCCGGGCGCCGGTGGACTGGGCCCGCAGCGCGCTACCGCCCATGATCGCGAACCAGACCGCGCTGGCGCCGCTGGGCACCAGCAGCACCCCGACCAGGAACTCTCGCACCGTACGCCCCCGGGAGATCCGGGCGATGAAGGTGCCGACGAACGGCGCCCAGGAGATCCACCAGGCCCAGTAGAAGATCGTCCACGAGCCGAGCCAGGCCGCGTCCGAGAAGGCGCCGGTACGGGTGGACATGAAGACCAGGTTGCTCAGGTAGTCGCCCACCGAGGCGGGCAGCACCTCCAGCGTGTAGATCGTCGGGCCGACCACGAAGACGAAGAGCATCAGCAGCACCGCCAGCACCACGTTCGTGGTGGACAGCCACTTGACGCCCTTGTGCAGCCCGGAGAAGGCGGACAGCACGAAGGCCAGGGTCAGCGCGCCGATCACCACCAGCTCCACGCCCTTGGTGTCCCGGATGCCGGTGACCAGGTGCAGCCCGGCGGCGACCTGCAGCGCGCCCAGCCCGAGGCTGGTGGCCGAGCCGAAGACCGTGGCGAAGACCGCCAGCAGGTCGACCGCCCGGCCGGCCGCGCCGTCGGCCCGGGCGCCGAGCAGTGGGTGGAACGCCGCCGAGATCCGGTTGTCGCGCCCCTTGCGGAAGGTCGAGTACGCCAGCGCCAGCGCGGCGATCGCGTAGATCCCCCACGGGTGCAGGGTCCAGTGGAAGAGCGTGTACTGCATGGCCGCGGCGCCCGCCGCCGGGGTCTGCGCCTCGATGCCGGTCGCCGGGGGCGGGGTGGCGTAGTGCTGGATCGGCTCGGCGACGGCGAAGAACACCAGGCCGATCCCCATCCCGGCGCTGAACATCATGGCGATCCAGGCGAGCGTGCTGAACTCCGGCTCGTCATCGTCGGCGCCGAGCCGGATCCGCCCGAAGCGGGACGCCGCGATCACCACCGCGAGCACCAGGAACGCGTCCGCCGCGACCACGAAGAACCAGCCGAAGGTGCCGATCACCCAGGCCAGCCCGGACGTGCCGAAGCCGGCCAGCGAACCGCGGGCGAACACGCCCCACGCCACCACCGCCAGCACCCCGCCGACGCTGAGCGCGAGCACCACCGGGTCCGGTCCGCGTACCCGCTCGGGGCGCGCCCGTTCCGCCTGCTCAGCCATGGTCACATGGTGCGGTTCCGGGTCTGCCGGCCGGGCGTTTTCGGCCGACTGTCACCGCGCCGGGCCGTGGCGTCAGCGGGCCGGCGCGGCCTCCTCGGCCTCGACCTGGCGGTTCCAGTCCGCCTTGGTGGAGCGCCAGCCCTCGTCGTCCATGCCGCGCCGCCAGTAGCCGGAGATGGACAGCGCCGCCCGCGGCACCCCGCGCTCGACCCGCAGCAGCCGGCGCAGCTCCTTGACGAAGGTCGCCTCGCCGTGCACGAAGGCGTGCACCCGCCCGGGCGGGAACTCCAGCGCCCGGACGGCGGCCACCAGCGCCTCGCCGACCGGCCGGTCACCGCGGTGCAGCCAGGTCACCGGGCCGGCCAGCGGCTGCTCGTCCGCCGGGCCGGCCACCTCGACCAGGGTCACCGCGTGCGCCGTGGCGGGCAGCCGCTCCAGGGCGGCGGCGATCGCCGGCAGCGCGCTCTCGTCGCCGGCCAGCAGGTGCCAGTCGGCGGTCGGGTCCGGCGCGTACGCCCCGCCGGGGCCGGTGAACCGCACCTCGTCGCCGGGGCGCAGCCGGGCCGCCCACGGCCCGGCCAACCCCTCGTCGCCGTGGTGCACCACGTCGATGGTCAGCTCGCCGGCCGCCGCGTCCCAGGCCCGCACCGTGTACGCCCGCAGCCGCGGCCACTGCTCGGCGGGGAGCTCCCGCTTGATGGTGGCCAGGTCGACCGGGTGCGGGTAGGTCACCCCGTCGGGCGGGAAGATCAGCTTGACGTAGTGGTCGGTGTACTCCCCCACCGGCAGGCCGGCCAGCTCCTCCCCGCCGAGCACGAGTCGGATCAGGTGCGGGGTGGGTCGCGAGGTACGCAGGACCCGGGCGGCGGTGATTGTCCTGGGGCGGTCGGTCATGCTGGTTAGGTTACCCTAATTCGCCCGGTCGGCCGCGGGCCCACCGCCGACCAGCCGGTCGTGCCAGGCCACCGCCGCCGGGTCGGTGAGCGAGGCGACCTGGTCGACCACCACCCGCAGCCGGGCCGCGTCGTCCGGGGCGGTCCGCCACAGCGGCGCGAAGACCGGGTCCAGCGAGTCCGCCCCGCGCTCGGTCAACGTGGCGACCAACTCGGTGAGGATCTCCCGCTGCCGCTCGTACCGGCCGCGGGCGCCGGGCCGGCTCATCACGTACCGCCAGGCGATGCCCTTCAGCAGCGCGCACTGCGCCCGGATCCGGCGCGGCACCACCAGGTCGGCGGCGTACCGGCGGTGCGGGCCGGGGCCGTGCCGTTCCCGGGTGGCGGCCACCGCGGTCTGCACGAACCGGCCGGTCAGCACGCTGGTGGTGGCCTTCAGCGCGGCCTGCGACCGGTGACTGCCGTCGTACCGGGCCAGCGGGGCGAGCACCGGCTCGGCCAGCAGCTCGACCAGCACCTCACCCAGATCGGCCGGGGTCTCGCCGGAGTAGACGGCGGCCACGTCGGCGCAGAGCCCGGCCCGCTCGTCCGGGTCGTCCAGCAGCGGGGGCAGCGAGACGTAGCCGCCGTGGATGCCGTCCTCGACGTCGTGCACCGAGTACGCCACGTCGTCGGCCCAGTCCATCACCTGCGCCTCCAGGCAGCGCCGGGCATCCTCGGGCCCGGCGGCGCCGGAGCCGGTCGGGGCAGGGCTGGTCGGGGCAGGGCTGGTCGGGGCACCCCCGCGCAGCCAGTCGAAGACCGGGCGGTCGTCGTCGTACACCCCGAACTTGCGTCTGCCGGGCCGGCGCGGCCAGGGGTACTTGGCGACCGCGTCGAGCGAGGCCCGGGTCAGGTTGAGCCCGGCCGAGGCGCCGTCCGGGGCGAGCACCTTCGCCTCCAGCCGGGTGAGCACCCGCAGCGTCTGCGCGTTGCCCTCGAACCCGCCGCAGGGCGCGGCGAGCGCGTCCAGGGCGTCCTCGCCGTTGTGCCCGAACGGCGGGTGCCCGAGGTCGTGGGCCAGCCCGGCGGTGTCCACCACGTCCGGGTCGCAGCCCAGCCGGGCGCCCATCTCGCGGGCGATCTGCGCCACCTCCAGCGAGTGGGTCAGCCGGGTACGCAGGAAGTCGTCGGTGCCGGCCACGTGCACCTGGGTCTTGGTGGCGAGCCGGCGGAACGCCGCGGAGTGCAGCACCCGCGCCCGGTCCCGCTCGTACGGCGACCGCCCGTAACCGGTGTCTTTCGCCGGCTCCTCGACCCGCCGGCGCGCGTCCGCCGGATCGTCCCGCGCCGTCACCCGGGTGGCCGGAGCCGGCGCCGGCCGAGGGGCTCGCACGACCGGCTCACTCCTCGCGCGCCTGGAGCACGCAGAACTCGTTGCCCTCCGGGTCGGCCAGCACCGTCCAGTCGGCATCACCCTGGCCGACGTCGACGTGCCGGGCGCCCATGTCGACCAGCCGCTCGACCTCGGCCTCCCGGTCGTGTGGGCGCAGGTCGAGGTGCAGCCGGTTCTTGACCGTCTTGCCCGCCGCGACCGGCACGAAGACCATGCCGGGCAGCCGCTCGGCGGACTGGCGGATCTCCACCTCGTCCGGCTTCTCGGTGACCACCCGGTAGCCCAGCACCTCGGCCCACCAGGCGGCCAGCCGGGCCGGGTCCCGGGCGTCGACCGTCACGCTCTCCCAGACACTGGCCATCCGTCACCCTCCCACGCTCGCGAAGCTCAGGTTACGCGCCCGAGCGTCGCGGGGCCGGACGGCAGCGGCGACGGACCCGGGCGAACCGGGACCGCCGCCGCGCCGCCGGTACGGGTCAGCGACTGTCGGAGCCGGTCGTCTCGATGGCGGCCCGGCCGGCCTCCAGCCGGGCCACCGGCACCCGGAACGGCGAGCAGGAGACGTAGTCCAGGCCCACCTCGTGGAAGAAGTGCACCGAGTCCGGGTCGCCGCCGTGCTCGCCGCAGACCCCGAGCTTCAGCCCCGGCCGCGCGGCCCGGCCCTCCTCGGCGGCGATCCGGATCAGCCGGCCGACGCCGTCGCGGTCGATCGACTCGAACGGCGAGATGCCGAAGATGCCCAGCTCCAGGTAGCGCCAGAAGAAGGCCCCCTCCACGTCGTCGCGGGAGAAGCCCCAGCCCATCTGGGTCAGGTCGTTGGTGCCGAAGGAGAAGAACTGCGCCGCCTCGGCGATCTGGCCGGCGGTCAGCGCCGCCCGGGGCACTTCGATCATGGTGCCGATCAGCACCTCGACGCCGCTGTCCCCGACCACCTCCGCGATGATCTTCTCGGCCTCGGCGCGTACCGTCTCCAGCTCCTGGACCGCGCCGACCAGCGGGACCATGATCTCCGGGCAGGCCGACCGGCCCTCCCGGGTGACCGCCACCGCGGCCTCCGCGATCGCCCGGACCTGCATCGCGAACAGGCCGGGGATGACCAGGCCCAGGCGTACGCCGCGCAGGCCCAGCATCGGGTTCTCCTCGTGCATCCGCCGGACGGCGGCGAGCAGCGCCTCCTCCTTGGCGACGTCCTCGCCGCGCTCCTGGGCGACCGCCACGTTGACCGCGAGCTGCTCCAGCGGGGGCAGGAACTCGTGCAGCGGCGGGTCGATCAGCCGGACGGTGACCGGCAGCCCGTCCATCTCGCGGAAGATCTGCACGAAGTCGTCCCGCTGCAGCGGCAGCAGCGCGTCCAGCGACGCCGCCCGCTCGTCGCCGGTGCGCGCCAGGATCAGCCGCTCCACCAGCTCCCGGCGGTCACCGAGGAACATGTGCTCGGTCCGGCACAGGCCGATGCCCTGGGCGCCGAACCGCCGGGCCCGGGCCGCGTCCGCGCCGGTGTCGGCGTTCGTCCGGACGGCCAGCCGCCGCGTGGCGTCGGCGTGCGTCATGATCCGGTGTACGGCCCGGACCAGCGCGTTGTCGATGTGCTCCGGGTCGAGGCTGCCCTCGAAGTACTGCACCACCTCGGACGGCATGACCGGCACCTCGCCGAGGTAGACCTTGCCGGTGGTGCCGTCGATGGAGACGACGTCGCCCTCGACAACCGTCCGCCCGGCCACGGTGAACCGCTTGGCCGGCACGTTGACCTCGATCGCGTCGGCGCCGGAGACGCAGGTCTTGCCCATGCCGCGGGCCACCACGGCGGCGTGGCTGGTCTTGCCGCCGCGCGAGGTGAGGATGCCCTTGGCGGCGATCATGCCGGTCAGGTCGTCCGGGTTGGTCTCCCGGCGGACCAGGATCACCGCCTCACCCTCGGCTGCCAGCTCGACCGCCCGCGCCGAGGTGAAGACCACCTTGCCGGAGGCGGCGCCCGGGGAGGCGCCGATGCCCGTGGCCACCGGCTCGAACTCGTGGTCGAGCTGGAAGCGCGGGAACATCAGCTGGGCCAGCTGGGCGCCGTTGACCCGGTGCAGCGCCTCGTCCAGGTCGATCAGCCCCTCGTCGACGAGCTGACCGGCGATGACGAACGCCGCCGCCGCGGTGCGCTTGCCGACCCGGGTCTGCAGCATCCACAGCTTGCCGCGCTCGATGGTGAACTCGATGTCGCACAGGTCCTTGTAGTGCTCCTCGAGCCGGGCCATGATCCCGAGCAGCTCGTCGTACGACTTCTTGTCCAGCTGCTCCAGCTCCTGCAGCGGGACGGTGTTGCGGATGCCGGCGACCACGTCCTCGCCCTGCGCGTTGGCCAGGTAGTCGCCGTAGATGCCCTGCGCGCCGCTGCCCGGGTCGCGGGTGAAGGCGACGCCGGTGCCGGAGTCCTGGCCGAGGTTGCCGAAGACCATGGCCACCACGTTGACCGCGGTGCCGAGGTCGGCCGGGATACGCTCCTGGCGGCGGTAGAGGATGGCGCGCTCGGCGTTCCACGACTCGAAGACCGCGCGGATGGCCAGGTCGAGCTGCTCGCGCGGCTCCTGCGGGAACTCCCGCCCGGTGTGCTTCACGAAGATCTTCTTGTACGCGTCGACCAGCCCCCGCAGGTCGTCCGCGTCCAGGTCGAGGTCGTTGTGGGTGCCCTTGGCGCGCTTGGCCTCGTCGAGCGCGTGCTCGAACTCCTCGCCCGGCACCTCGCAGACCGTCTTGCCGAACATCTGGATCAGCCGGCGGTAGGAGTCCCAGGCGAACCGGTCGGCCCCGCCGCCGGAGGCGGCCGATCCGGCCCCGCTACCCGCCTGTCGTGCGAGTCCTTCCACGCTGCGGTCGTTGAGGCCGACGTTGAGGACGGTCTCCATCATGCCGGGCATGGAGAACTTCGCGCCCGAGCGGACCGAGACCAGCAGCGGGTCGTCCGGGTCGCCGAGCCTGCGGCCCATCCCGCGCTCCAGGGACTCCAGGTGGGCCTCGATCTGGCCGTGCAGCCCGTCCGGCTCCCGGCCGGTGGCGAGGTACGCCTGGCACGCCTCGGTGGTGATGGTGAAGCCGGGCGGGACCGGCAGGCCGAGGTTGGTCATCTCGGCCAGGTTGGCGCCCTTGCCACCGAGCAGGTCCTTGAGATCCTTGTTGCCTTCGGCGAAGTCGTAGACGTACTTCTGCTCGACCGTCTCCTGCGCTGCCACCAGAGCCTCCCACGCGCGTCCGCATTGACACTTAACGAAGGTTCAGTTGCTCATACCCCGGGGCCACGCACCGCTAATCCCGGTGTCGTCGGCGCTCGGTGGGCGAAGGCTAAGCGAACATCGCGTGGCCTGGGACCGTTCGGTGACAATCGGCACAACCATCACCACTATCCGCGTACGTACCGGTTTCTGGGAACGCTTCCACGCGCACGATCACGCAACCCCGGCTCCCCTCGTACCCTTGACGACACCGCCAACCGGTGAACCTGACTTTTGCCATATCCCACGCGAATACACACCCAGGAGTAGCGGCCCGTGATCACCCCGCCCCGCCCCCGCGTCGCCGGACCGGAGTCCACCGACCGGGCCGCGCTGCCCGGCCACCAGCCGACCGCGGCCGAGCTGGCCCGGGTCGCCGCCCGGACGGCCGGCGAGCGGCTGGCCGGGCCGGCCCCGGTGCGGCTCGGTGACGTGGTGCCCGCCCCGGAACAGGTCACCCCGGACCCGGCCGCCGACTTCACCCTCACCGCCGACACCGTCGTCCGGGTCAGCCCCGACCCGGCCGCCCGCGACGTCGCCGAGCAGCTCGCCGAGCTGCTGCGCCCCGCCACCGGGTTCCCCCTCCCGGTCACCGAGGCGACCGACCCCGACCAGTTGACGATCACCCTGGCCGAGGGCGCCGGTGTCCCGGCTGTGGCGGCGGCCGGCGACGGGCTGGGGCCGGAGGGGTACCGACTGTCGGTGCGGGCCGACGCGGTGGCGCTCACCGCCGGCACCGCCGCCGGGCTGTTGCACGCCGTGCAGACGCTGCGCCAGCTGCTGCCCGCCGAGATCGAGAGCGCCACGCCGGTGGCCGCCCGCTGGGTGGTGCCCGGCGGGTCGATCGTCGACCGCCCCCGCTTCGCGTACCGGGGCGCGATGCTCGACGTGTCCCGGCACTTCTTCGGCGTCCCGGACGTGTTCCGGGTGATCGACCACCTGGCCCGCTACAAGCTCAACCACCTGCACCTGCACCTCACCGACGACCAGGGCTGGCGGATCGCGATCGACGGCTGGCCCCGGCTCACCACGGTCGGCGGGACGACCGAGGTCGGCGGCGGCCCCGGCGGCTGGTACACCGCCGCCGACTACCGCCGGATCGTCCGGTACGCCGCCCGCCGGCACGTCACCGTCGTACCGGAGATCGACCTGCCGGGGCACACCAACGCGGCGCTGGTCGCGTACCCCGAGCTGGCGCCGGGCAAGATCGCGCCGCCGCCGTACACCGGCACCGAGGTCGGCTTCAGCTACCTCGACCCCGGCGACGAGCGGACGTACGACTTCGTCGCCGACGTCCTCGGTGAGGTCGCCGCGCTCACCCCCGGGCCGTGGCTGCACATCGGCGGCGACGAGGCGTTCAAGGTAAAGGGGACGACGTACACCGGTTTCGTGGAGCGGGTGCAGCGGATCGTGGCCGGCCTCGGCAAGACCGTGGTCGGCTGGCACCAGATCGCCCGGGCCGGGCACGCCGAGGGGCGGGTGCTGCAGTGGTGGGGCACCAACGGAGACGACCCGGAGACGGCCGACGCCGTTCGTCGCGGCGCCCGGGTGATCCTCTCCCCCGGCAACCGCGCCTACCTGGACATGAAGTACGCCGCGGACACCCCGATCGGGCACGACTGGGCGGGGCTGATCGACGTGCGGCGCGCGTACGACTGGGATCCCGGCAGCCATCTGACCGGGGTGCCGGAGGCGGCCGTGCTGGGCGTCGGGGCGCCGCTGTGGACCGAGTCGGTGACCTCGCCGGCGGATATCGAGTTCATGGTGTTTCCCCGATTGCCCGCCCTCGCCGAGCTGGGCTGGTCGGCGCGCGCCACGCACGACTGGGCCGGCTTCCGGAAGCGGCTGGCCGGCCACGGCCCGCGCTGGGAGACCGCCGGCATCACCTTCCACCGCGCACCGGAGATCCCCTGGCCGGTCCACGCCGCCCATCCCGGGGGCGGCACGGCGGTCGGTCCGGCCGGTGGGGAGCGGGGAACACCACCGGGGATCCCCACCCAGAGCCGAGGTGCCGCCCCCGGCAGCGGGACCGTCGACGCCGCCGTTCCGCAGGCCATCGAGGCAGGTGCCGCCCCCTCCGTGACGGCCGACTCCGAGGGTGCCCCGCCGCCGGGCAGGTAGCCCGGGGACGCCTTTGGACCTGATGACGTTAACGATTCACGACGCGAGCGTCCGTCCAGGGCCGCGGAGAACGGACCGCTCGGGACGAACCTCAACGCCCGGGCGTCCGCCTACATCGGCCGCTCCGGGTGGAACTCGCTACCGAAGGCGCCCACAACGGAGCGGAGGAGCCAGCGACGAGGTGGGCGGGGTGAGTAGCGAGCGGGCGAGTATGCCGGATGCGGGGGCGAATGGGCCGAACCGCCGGTCACCTGGGGCAGCCGCGAGCGCCGGGTGGCCGCACAAGGCCGGGTGGGTACGCGAGCGCCGGGTGGCCGCACAAGGCCGGGTGGGTACGCGAGCGCCGGGTGGCCGCACAAGGCCGGGTGGGTACGCGAGCGCCGGGTGGCCGCACAAGGCCGGGTGGGTACGCGAGCGCCGAATGGGCGGCCAGGCGAGCGATGCGAGCGCCGTTGGGGCGCGCCCGCCGAAAACGTCCCTTGATCGGCTACGGCTGAGCAACGCGACACGCCGCGGCTTGCGCCGCTGAGGCGTAGACGATCAAGCAGCTCCCCCGCGGGACGCGTGAGTCGTTTACGACATCAGGTCCAAAGCGTCCGACCAGGGCACCCCGAGCCCGGCGCGACGTCCTCGGCCCGCGCGCCGGATGTCCGGATCACAGCCGTCACGATGCGTCAGATGTGTGGTCTGACCTGCGGGATCCCGTGGCCGGTGCCACCCCCACCACGGAATCCGCCCGGGGGCCGAGGCGTTGTACATGGCACACCGCGCCGAACCCCAGCGCGACCCCCGGCACCCCGCGGCCCGGGCCCGCCCCCACCGGGAATGACCCACCGCCCGAGCCGGTTACACCCCCGGAGCCCGCGAGCAGGCCACGCCGCCGGGCAGCACCCACCGGGAATGGCCCGCGAGCCGGGCCGGTTACCCACCCCGAACCCGCGAGCAGGGCACCGAGCCGCCGGGTCCAACCCGGGGAATGACCGACCGGCCCCACCGGTTACACCACCCCGGACCGCCCGAGCAGGCCACGCCGCCGGGCAGCATCCCCCAAGACTTTCTCGCCCTGCACCCCACCCCCGGGGTGCCACGGGCAACCCCCGACCAGAGGAGCACGCCATCATGCGTACCGATCTGATCCGCAAGACCGTCCTCACCGCCGCCGGCATCGCCGCCACCACCACCGGCATCGCCGGCCCCGCCATCGCCGCCCACGCCGCCCCCGCCGACAAGACCCCCACCACGGTCACCACCGACCGCAAGGGCAACGGCGAACGCGAGCTCAAGGTCGACTACCAGGCCCAGCCGAACTTCTACTACTGCGGCCCCGCCGCCACCCGCAACGCCCTGTCCGTCCAGGGCAAGAACATCGACGTCGACGCCATGGCCAAGGAAATGGGCACCACCGAGAACGGCACCAACAGCATCAACGACATCACCCCCGTCCTGAACAAGGAGACCGGCAAGAAGGACGCCTACCACTCCGTCGAGATCCGCACCCCCAAGGCCGACGACAAGCAGACCGACACCCTGCGCGCCGACATCGTCCGCACCGTCGACAACGGCCGCGCCGTGGTCGCCAACATCGCCGGCACCACCACCGACACCAACGGCGGCACCCACTCCTTCGAAGGCGGCCACTACATCAGCGTCGTCGGCTACCGGGACGGCGGCAAGATCGTCACCATCGCCGACTCCGCCAACCCGAACACCGCCTCCTACCAGATCACCGTCGACAACCTCGCCGACTGGATCGCCACCCGCGGCTACTCCACCAGCTGACCACCACCCCGCACCACACGAAGGGCCGGCCCACACGGGCCGGCCCTTCGTCGTGCGCGTGGTCTGGTCAGCCGCCGGAGTCGGCCAGCTCGGCGCCCTCCGGCACCGTGTCGTCGTCCCGGCTGGCCAGCCAGCCCTCGGGCAGGAAGACCTTGCCGGGCGAGTTGGTCCGGCCGCGCGGCTGGCCCAGCGCCTCCACCGGGAACGGCACGGTCGGGTCGAGCTTGCCGAGCAGGTCGTCCAGCCGGTCCAGGCTCTCGATCATCGCCAGCTCGCGGCGCAACTCGCCGCCCACCGGGAAGCCCTTGAGGTACCAGGCGACGTGCTTGCGGAAGTCGGTGCAGCCGTCCCGCTCACCGCGCGCCGGGTTGCGGGCGCCCGCGGTGAACTGGTCGACCAGCAGCTCCGCGTGCCGGCGCATGGTCGTCGCCACCTCGCCGAGGTTGGGCAGCCGCCGCTCAGGGCGCCCCTCGAACGCGGCCTGCAGGTCGGCGAAGAGCCACGGCCGGCCCAGGCAACCCCGGCCGACCACCACCCCGTCCACGCCGGTGTGCGCGACCATCCGCAGCGCGTCGTCGGCCTCCCAGATGTCGCCGTTGCCGAGCACCGGCACGTCCAGCGCCTGCTTGAGGGTGGCGATCGCGTCCCAGTCGGCGGTGCCGGAGTACCGCTGCGAGGCCGTACGCCCGTGCAGGGCGACCGCCGCCACCCCGGCCTCCTGGGCGGCGAGGCCCGCCTCGACGTACGTCAGGTGGTCGTCGTCGATGCCCTTGCGCATCTTCACGGTGACCGGCACCCCGGCGGGTGACGCGGCGTCCACCGCGGCCTTGACCAGCCGGGCGAAGAGCCGGCGTCGCCAGGGCAGGGCCGCGCCGCCACCCCGGCGGGTCACCTTGGGCACCGGGCAGCCGAAGTTCAGGTCGATGTGGTCGGCAAGGTCGCGCTCGACCACGATCCGCACCGCGGCCGCGGTGACCTCGGGGTCGGTGCCGTAGAGCTGGAGGCTGCGCGGCTTCTCGTCGGCGCCGAAGGCGATCATGCGCAGCGTCTTCGGGTTCCGCTCGACCAGCGCGACCGTGGTGATCATCTCGCAGACGTAGATGCCACCGCCCTGCTCCCGGCAGAGCTGCCGGAAACCGACATTGGTGATGCCGGCCATCGGGGCGAGCACCACCGGCGGCCACACCTGGTGCGGGCCGATGGTGAGCGGACGGAGCGTCGTGGCGGGACTGGTCACGTACCCAAGAATCCCACGCCGGTGGCCGCCCGGCGGAACCCGGGCGACGGTCGCCGCCGCGATGGTGAGCGAACTCGCACCGCGGCGGCGACCGACGGTCAGTAGCCGCGCCCGGGGCGGGACAGGATCAGGCCGGAGACGTCCACGATCACCGAGGTGGCGGCGTTGACGTGGATGGCGAGCGAGAACGGGTCGCTGCCGTAGGTGCCCAGCGGCACCTCCACCAGGTTGGAGAGGATCTGGTTCGGCCCCCACCAGTTCAGCGACGAGGTACTCGGCTTGGTGATGCCCGCGCGGTAGGCGGTGAGCACCCCGGCGGACACCGTGTTCGCCACCGTGATGTTGACGTACGCGGCGACCGCCTGGCCGGCCGACACCGAGGCGACCCGACTCACCGTCAGCTGGAGGATCTTGCCCGCCTGCAGCTTGCCCGACACGACGCCACTGGCACCGGCCAGCACGTTGGCCGAGTAGGTGGACATCGCACGGGTGTCCAGCAGGCGGACCGGCGGGATGGCGACCGTGCGGTTGGCCCAGCGCGAGGTGTTGACGTACGCCCTCCGGCCGGCCTTGCCGCCGATCACCAGGTCGGTGCTCGACGTGACCGCGAGCGAGCCGGTGGGGAGCTCCGTCGGGATGGTCTCGGTGAGGGAGTCGGGCACCAACCGCAGCATCGGGCTCGTACCAGACAGCGACAGGGTCGGATTGGCCGACGAGCCGCCGACCAGCACCGTCTCCGCCGTACCGGCGTCGTTGGTCTGACCGGCGATCACCGGGGCGCCGGCGGCGGCGCTGGCCGGGCTGGCCACCACGGCTGCCGCGCCCAGGCCGGCACCGGCGGCCACGCCGGTGCGGATGATCGCGCGGCGGGTGGTCGAGGAGGTCTCGTCGGTGGTCATGCCGCTCTCCTGGGTTCCGTGGTCACGCATCGGTCCGCACCGCCCGGTTGCCGCTCTCGGCGGCCCGCTTGATCGCCTGGGCCCGGGCCGCCCGGCCGCCGGAGTCGGCGGCGAGCCGCGCGCCCGAGGCCGCCTTCGGGTTGTTGATCACGGCCGACTCGGGGTGGAACACCAGCAGCCCGGTGACGTCGAGGATCACCGCCGTAGCGCTCTTCTGCACGTAGATGGCGACCGTGTCCGGGTAGTAGTCACCACCGACGGTGCTGTAGTCGCCGAGCTGGGTGATCACGCCGTTGGACAGCAACTGACCGGTCGTCCACCAGTTGATGGTGGACGAGGTGGGCAGGTCACCGGTGCCCCAGACGGTGGCGAACCCGGCCCGCTCGGTGTCCGCCACGGTGATGTTGCCCAGCATCCCGTCGCCGTACTCGACGATGTCCGCCAGGTGCACGACCAGCATCGTCTCGGCCAGCACCCGGCCGCGCGCGTCGATCCGGGCGCCGCCCTCCAGCAGCCGGGCCCGGCCGGCGGCGCTGCGGCTGTCCAGGATCCGGGTCGGCGGGACCGGCACCAGCATGGTGGCGTTCGCGGTGCTGAACACCGAGTTCGCCCCGTTGCCGTTGTTGACGAACAGTCCCGACGGGCTCACCCCGATGCAGCCCCGCGGGTTCTGCAGCTGCCAGCTGTTGCTGTCGGTCAGTTGCAGCGTCGCGCCGGTGTCGTTCCGCAGCGCCAGGGTGGCGGCGCCGTCCGGGGCGGCGCTGGTGATGGTGGTCGGGGTCACGCCGGCGTTGGACAGGCCGATGGTGACCGGGTCGCCCGCGGCCGCCGAGGCCGGAGCGGCGTCGACCGCGGTCGCGGCGGTGGCGGCGACCGCGGCGCCGCCGGTGACCGCGGCCCGCCGCAGCACGGTGCGCCGCGAGGCGGCGCGGTCGGATTCGGACGAAGTCATGCTCGTTCCCCCGTGGGTGGAAGGGTGGCGGCCGCGGGTCAGCCGCGCGGCGCGAGGACCTGGCTCGGGTGGCCGACCAGCAGGCTGGTCAGGTCGACGATCACGTGGGTCGGCGAATTCACCTGCAGCGTCAGCACGCTGCGGTACGACCCGACGGCACCCAGCTCGGTGAAGAGGAAGTTCGACAGGATCTGCCCCTTGGCGGACCAGTTCACCGTGGAGGCGGTCGGCTTGGCGCCGCTGCCCCACGCGGTCAGGAAGCCCGCGCCCGTCATCCCGACCACGGTCACGTTGCCCTTGATCGCGTAGCCGTCCCGGACGTAGCTGTCCAGGCTCAGCACGATCGGGACGCCCGGCTGGAGCCGCCCGAGCGAGTCCAGGCTGCCGGAGACGATGGTGCGGCGCAGGTTCGGGTCGCGGGTGTCCAGCACCCGGGTCGGCTGCACCGCCACCGAGGTGGTCGCCCACTCGCTCGTCCACGCCCAACTGTTGACCTCGGCGCCCTTCGGGCCGGCCTGGATGAAGAGGTCACCCATGTCGTCCACCGCCATCGTGCCGACCGGAGCGTCGAGCACCTGCGGGTAGATCGTCGCGCCGGGCACCAGGCGCAGCGGCACCCCGGCGGTGTTCTTCAGCGTCAGCGCCGGGGTGTCACTGAGCAGGGTGGTGGTCGCCGGACCGGCGTCGTTGGTCGTACCCATGATGAGGTTGTCGCCCGGGGCGGCCTGGGCCGTGCCGGGCAGCCCGACGGCCGCGGCGGCGCCGGCGCCGGCCGTGGTGGCGGCGACCGTGGCGGCGCGCCGCAGCAGGCGGCGGCGCCGCGGGTCGTGGTCGGGCTGGGACTCGTTCGTCATGCACACTCCCCCGTGGCGAGATTCAACGCGGGGAATGCTCGCACGAGATCACCCGCGACTCAACCACCGGCCGGCCAGAACTACCTCGGTACGCCGACGGCCCCGCCCCCACCAGCGGGGACGGGGCCGTCGAGGGTCGGTCAGCAGCCGGGCAGGCGCTCGATCAGGTAGCGCTCGACCTGGTCCAGGGAGACCCGCTCCTGGCCCATGGTGTCCCGGTTCCGGACGGTCACCGCGTCGTCGTCGAGGGTCTCGAAGTCGACCGTGACGCAGAACGGGGTGCCGATCTCGTCCTGCCGGCGGTAGCGGCGGCCGATCGCCTGCGAGTCGTCGAACTCCACCACCCAGCGCTTGCGCAGCCGGGCCGCGAGGTCCTTGGCCTTAGGCGAGAGCGCCTCGTTGCGGGACAGCGGCAGCACCGCCACCTTGACCGGGGACAGCCGCGGGTCGAAGCGCATCACGGTGCGCTCCTCCATCTTGCCCTTGGCGTTCGGCGCCTCGTCGACGTCGTACGCCTCGAGCAGGAAGGCGAGCACCGCGCGGGTCAGGCCGGCGGCCGGCTCGATCACGTACGGCGTCCAGCGCTCGTTCTTCGTCTGGTCGAAGTAGGACAGGTCCACGCCGGAGTGCTTGCTGTGCGTGGACAGGTCGAAGTCGGTGCGGTTGGCGATGCCCTCCAGCTCGGCGAACTCGCTGCCGCCGAACTGGAACCGGTACTCGATGTCGACCGTGCGCTTCGAGTAGTGGGAGAGCTTCTCCTTGGGGTGCTCGTAGAAGCGCAGGTTCGCCTCGGACAGGCCCAGGTCGAGGTACCAGTTCCAGCGCTCCTGGAGCCAGTACTCGTGCCACTGCTCGTCCGAGCCCGGCTCGACGAAGAACTCCATCTCCATCTGCTCGAACTCCCGGGTCCGGAAGATGAAGTTGCCCGGGGTGATCTCGTTGCGGAACGACTTGCCGGTCTGCGCGATGCCGAACGGCGGCTTCTTGCGCGCGGCCGTCGCCACGTTGTTGTAGTTGACGAAGATGCCCTGGGCGGTCTCCGGGCGCAGGTAGTGCAGGCCCTCGTCGCTCTCCACCGGGCCCAGGTAGGTCTTCATCAGGCCGTTGAACATCTTCGGCTCGGTGAAGGTGCCCTTGTTACCGCAGTTGGGGCAGTTCAGCTCCTGCAGCGAGGTGAGCGGCTTGCCGTGCTTCTCGGCGTACGCCTCCTCGAGGTGGTCGGCGCGGAACCGCTTGTGGCAGTGCTGGCACTCGGTCAGCGGGTCGACGAACTCGGCGATGTGGCCGGACGCCTCCCAGACCTTGCGGGCCAGGATCACCGCGGAGTCCAGGCCGACCACGTCGTCCCGCTGTTGGACCATGGTCTTCCACCACTGCCGGCGGACGTTCTCCTTCAGCTCCACGCCGAGCGGACCGTAGTCCCACGCCGACCGGGTGCCCCCGTAGATCTCGCTGGAGGGGAAGACGAAGCCTCGGCGCTTGGCGAGGCTGACAACGGCGTCGATACGGTCGGCTGGCATGTTTCCTCCTACGCCGGCTGGCGGTCGGCGGGGACGTGAGGTGGACGGAACGAACAGTTCGGGACAACGGTACGACCAGCGGCAGCCCGAGCCCAGCAGAATACCCGCGCCGGGTCAGCTGACCCCGCAGACCTCCATGCCGTTGGTCTGCGGATCGGCGGCCAGGGTCACCCGCTGGGTCTCCCGGGCGCCGCCGCTGAGGGTGACGTCGACCGGCACGGTCAGCGCGTTCGGGTCGACCCGGCCGACCCGGTAGGCCGCCACCGCCGGCTCCTCGGAGACCCGCTGCGCGAACTCCGCCCGGGACTCCCGCTTCTGGGCGTCGTCGCAGAGCTTGTCGTACGCCTTGCCGTACTCTCGCTCGACCAGCGCCCGGTAGTAGCCGTCGGTGACCGACGTGCCCTGCTCCTCGACGGCCTGGTAGTTGCTCACCACCAGCCCGACGGCGGCCGCCCCGCCCCCGCCGCAGCAGATCAGCAGGGCCAGCCCGCCCACGCCGAGGCCCAGCCAGAGCCGCCGGCGGCCACCCTCGGTGGGCGGCGCGGCGAACGGCGGAGCCGCCCCGGGCCCCGGCGGCGGCGCGGGCACCCCGGCATCGACCGGTGGGGCCGGCTGACCGGCGGGAACCCCCGGCGAGGCCGGGTGACCGGCGGGCGAGGCCGGGTGACCGGGCGGCGAGGTGGGCGCCCCGGGGTCGGCCGGCGGGTTGCCGTCCCGGCCGGGATTCGAGGGGTACGGCGGTGGGGCTGCCGGGCCGGGATCGCTCATAGGAGCAGGGTAGTGCCCGCCGGTTCAGCGGTGCGGGCTCGTGGCCCGATCACTGCCGGTCACCACCACCTCGCCGGCCGGCGCGGCGCCGGCCAACGTCTCGTACGCGGACGGCTCGTCGATCGACTCGGCCAGCAGCGGCACCGCGGCGATCCGGACGTCGAAGCCGCCCAGCGCCCGCCGGTACGCGCCGACCGACTCCCACTCGGTGAGCAGGCACCAGTGCCGCGGGTCGTCCAGCGCCCGCAGCAGCTCGCCGCGCAGGTAGCCGGGGCGGGCGGCGAGCGCGGCCAGGGCGGCGTGCGCCCGGGGCACGAAGTCGTCCGCGACATCGACGTCGACCACGAACCGGTTGGTCACCAGCACCGGCGTCCTCCTCGTAGAGTCTGTGGGATGCAGCGTACGTCTGGCCCCCTGCTGGTCCGGCTGGCCCGGTTGAACCCGACCACGGTGTTCCTCGCCACCCTGGCGCTGGTGGTGGTGGCCCTCCTCGCGCCCGGCCCGGTCGGCGGGGTGCTGCTGCTGGCGCTGGCCGCGGCGCTGGTCTGGCTGCTGGCCACCACCTGGCCGGTGCAGACGCCGCCGACCCGGGCGGTGCGGCTGATCATGCTGACCCTGCTGATCGCGGTGGCCCTGGTCAAGCTGCTCTGACATGCACGCATGCGTTTTTGACAATCATTATCGTTCCGGCGGACAGTGGGTGGCATGACCACCCGCCCCGTCACCCGCGCGCTGGCCGCCGCCACCGCCCTGCTCGCCCTGGGCGGCGCCGCCGCCTGCTCGGCCGAGGGAGCGGGCGCCGACCCGAACCGGGTCGACGTGGTGGCCGCCTTCTACCCGCTGCAGTTCGTCGCCGAGCGGGTCGGCGGGGACGCGGTCACCGTCAGCAACCTCACCAAGCCGGGCGCCGAGCCGCACGACCTGGAGCTCAACCCGCGCCAGGTCGGCGAGGTGAGCCGGGCCGAGGTGGTGATCTACCTGAGCGGCTTCCAACCGGCGGTGGACGAGGCGGTCGCGCAGAACGGCGGCGACCGCGCCTTCGACGTGACCGCCGTGCAGCCGCTGCGCGACGCCGCGGCCGGCGGCCCCGACCACGGGGGTGAGCCCGGTCACCGGGACGGCGGGGGCAAGGATCCGCACCTGTGGCTCGACCCGACCCGGCTGGCCGGCGTCGCCGACCGGTTCGCCGAGCGACTCGGCCGGGTCGACCCGGCCCGGGCCGCCGACTACACCGAGCGGGCCAGGGCGCTGCACGGCGAGCTCGACCGGCTGGACGCCGAGTTCGCCGCCGGGCTGCGCGACTGCCAGCGGCGGGAGCTGGTGACCGGGCACACCGCCTTCGGCTACCTCGCCGAGCGCTACCGGCTGGAGCAGGTCGGCATCACCGGCATCGGCCCGGACACCGAGGCCCCGCCGCAGCGGCTGGCGCAGGTCGCCCGGGAGGCCCGCGACCACGGCGCCACCACCATCTTCTTCGAGACGCTGGCCAGCCCGAAGGTGGCCCGGACGATCGCCGACGAGGTCGGCGCGCGGGTCGCCGTGCTCGACCCGCTGGAAGGACTCTCGGCCGACGCGGACGGGGACTACCTTTCGGTGATGCGGACCAACCTGCGGACCCTGCGCACCGGGCTGGGCTGCTCGTGACCGCGCCGGTGATCGACCTGCGGCACGGGGTGGTCGGCTACGACGGCCGCCCGGTGCTGCGCGACATCTCGCTGACCGTCACCGCCGGCGAGGTGGTCGCCGTGCTCGGCGCCAACGGCTCCGGCAAGTCGACCCTGATCCGGGCCGCGCTCGGGCTGGTCCCGCTGGGCGCCGGCACGGTCGAGCTGTTCGGCACCCCGCTGCGCCGGTTCCGGCAGTGGCGGCGGATCGGGTACGTGCCGCAGCGGCTGGGCGCCGGCGGCGGCGTACCGGCCACCGTCGGTGAGGTGGTCGCCTCCGGGCGGCTGGCCCGGCGGGGCGTGCTGCGGCCGGCCGGTCGCGCCGACCGGGCGGCGGTCGACGCGGCGCTGCGCGCGGTCGGGCTGGCCGACCGGGCGGGCGACCCGGTCTCCACCCTCTCCGGCGGCCAGCAGCAGCGCACCCTGATCGCCCGGGCCCTGGCCGGCCGGCCCGAGCTGCTGGTCCTCGACGAGCCCACCGCCGGGGTCGACGCGAGCAGCCAGGAGGCGTTCGCCGGGGCGCTGCGCGACTTCGTCACCGGCGGCGGGACGGTGCTGCTGGTGGCCCACGAGCTGGGCCCGCTGCGCCCGCTGATCAGCCGGGCGGTGGTGGTGCACCAGGGCGGCATCTGCCACGACGGCCCGGTGCCGGAGCCGGCCGGCCACCACGCGGAGCCCGACCACGACCACGTGCACCCGCACGGTCCCGAGGAGCCCGCCGGGCTGTGGAGCAGCTGAGCATGGAACTCTTCCAGTATCCGTACATGCAGCGCGCGCTGATCGGCGCGCTGGTCATCGGCCTGGCCGCGCCGGCGCTCGGCATCTACCTGGTGCAGCGGCGGCTGGCCCTGATCGGCGACGGGGTGGGGCACGTCGCGCTGACCGGCGTCGGCGCCGGCCTGCTGCTCAACCGCTCCCCGGTGCTGGTGGCGGTGATCGCCGCCACGCTGGGCGCGATCGCCATCGAGCTGGTCCGGGCCCGGGGCCGCACCTCCGGCGACCTGGCCCTCGCGCTGCTGTTCTACGGCGGCATCGCCGGCGGCGTGACGCTGGTCGGCCTCTCCGACGCCAGCAGCGCCAACCTCAACGCGTACCTGTTCGGTTCGCTGACCACCATCTCCCGGCAGGACCTCGCCACCATCGCGGTGCTCGGCGCCGTCATCCTGGTCACCATGCTGGTGCTGCGGCCGGCGCTGTTCGCGGTGTGCCACGACGAGGAGTACGCGCGGGTCTCCGGCCTGCCGGTGCGGGCGTTGAACCTGCTGCTAGCGGTGGCCACCGCGGTCACCGTCACGATCGCCATGCGGGCCGTCGGCGTGCTGCTGATCAGCGCCCTGATGGTGGTGCCGGTGGCCACCGCGCAGCAGGTCACCCGGGGTTTCCGCAGCACGATGGCGGCCGCGATGGCGCTCGGCCTGTTCGCCGCCGGCGCCGGGGTGTGGGTGGCCGCCAACGCGAACACCGCGCCGGGCGCGTCGGTGGTGCTGCTGGCCATCGCCTCGTTCCTGGCCGTGGCGCTCGGCGCGGCCGGCTGGCGGCTGCTGCGCCGCCGTACCCACCCGGCCGCGGTCGCCGAGCACGAACCGCACGAAGTGGTGCTGCGGTGACGCGGTCGGGCGACCTGTCGGTGGCATTGGTTACCGTGACGCGATGACCGGCGGCAACGGCTATGACGCCTTCGAGGAGGCGGGTGAGCTGCTGCGCGCCCTGTCCGCGCCGATCCGACTGGCGATCGTGAGCGAGCTGGCGCAGGGTGAGAGGTGCGTGCACGAGCTGGTGGAGAAGCTCGGCGCCGCCCAGCCGCTGGTCTCCCAGCACCTGCGGGTGCTCCGCGGCGCCGGGGTGGTGCGGGGCTCCCGCCGCGGCCGCGAGATCGCGTACGCGCTGGTCGACGAGCACGTCGCGCACATCGTCGCGGACGCGGTCAGCCACGCCGGCGAGGGCCCGTGAGCACCGAGGCGGCGCACACGAGCGGCCGGAGGGGAGGCGAGGTCATGACCGAGGGCGGCGCCGCGCTGCGCAACACCCGGCAGCGCTCCGCGGTGAGCGCGCTGCTGGCCGAGGTCGAGGGCTTCCACAGCGCACAGGATCTGCACGCGATGCTGCGCGCCCGGGGCGAGCGGGTCGGGCTGACCACCGTCTACCGCACCCTCCAGGGGCTGGCGGACGCCGGCGACATCGACGTGATGCGCCCACCCGGCGGCGAGCACCTCTACCGCCGGTGCAGCGAGGGGCACCACCACCACCTGGTCTGCCGGGCCTGCGGGCGCACCGTCGAGGTGGCCGGGCCGACCGTGGAGACCTGGGCCGAGCGGGTGGCCGCCCAGCACGGCTTCGCCGACGTCAGCCACACCCTGGAGATCTTCGGCACCTGCCCGGAGTGCCGCACCGGCTGACCGGTGGCGACGGGCGACGGCCCGCGTGGGGTTACCCCCGGGGACGCACCGTGGCACGCTGTCCGGCGTGAAGATCTACGCCGACCGGTTTCCGGTCGCCCTCCGTCAGCTCCTCACCGATCTGCTGGTCGTCGTCTGGGTCTACGCGGCGATCCGCTTCTCATTCTGGCTGCACGACCTGGTGGAGAAGCTCGCCGTACCGGGGCAGAAGCTGGAGGGGGCCGGCAGCGGGCTGGCCGACAACCTGGCCGACGCCGGCGGCAAGGTCGGCCGCGTCCCGCTGGTCGGCGACGAGCTGACCAGCCCGTTCACCAAGGCCGCCGAGGCCGCCCGCGGCATGGCGGAGGCCGGCCGCGACCAGCAGGAACTGGTCGGTCAGCTGGCCCTGGCGCTCAGCCTCGCGGTGCTGGTCCTCCCGCTCGGCCTGGTGCTGTTCGGCTGGCTGCCGCTGCGGCTGCGCTGGATGCGCCGGGCCGCGTCGGCCAAGGCGCTGGCCGGCGCCCCCGCCGGACGGGACCTGCTGGCCCTGCGGGCGCTGGCCGGCCAGCCGCTGCGCCGGCTGACGAAGATCGATCCGGACGTGGCCCAGGCGTGGCGGCGCGGCGACGACGCCACGGTCGACGCGCTCGCCGCGCTGGAGCTGCGCCGGCTCGGCCTGCGCGGCGGCCGCTAGGCTGTGCCGGTGCTGTGGTTCCTGATCGTCGTCGCCGCGCTGCTGCTCGGCTACGCCGCCGTCCTGGTGAGCTTCGTCCGCCGAGGCCGCAAGATCCCTCCGGCGGCGTACCTGGTGCTGGCCGCCCTGAACGGCCTGATCCTGGCCGGGGTGCTGGCCTGGGCCATCGCCCGCTGAGCCGTGGGCGGGCGTCGGGCGCTCAGCTGCGTGGGGGGACGCGGCGGCGGACGTCGGGGGTGGTGGAGGGGCCGGGGTTCCAGCGGGCCACCCAGGGCGCGTCCGCCGGCGGGGTGATCACGCCCCCCTCCAGGGCGGCGTACCGGCCGGCGAGGATCCGCTTCGCGGCGGCCACGTCGACGGAGTCGGTGTTGTCCCAGAGCGCGGCGAACAGCTGCTCCACCCGGATCCGGGCCTGCCGGCAGAACAGGTCGGCCAGCTCGACGTTCTCCGGGTGGGCGTCCCGCTCGGCGGTGGCCCGGACGCAGACCGCGCTCATCGCGAACAGCTCGGCGCCGATGTCCACCACCCGGCCGAGGAACGCCTGCTTGCGCTCCATCTTGCCCTGCCAGCGGGACATCGCGTAGAAGGTCGACCGGGCCAGCTTGCGGGACGACCGCTCCACCAACCGCAGGTGACCGGCGAGCGGCCCGAACTCGGCGTACGCCCCGGGGCTCTGCCCCCGGCCGACCGCGAGCGTCGGCAGCCACCTCGCGTAGAAGGCGCCGGCCCGGGCGCCCGCCCTCGCCTTGCGGGCCAGCCCGGCGTCCGGGTCGATGATGTCGCCGGCGACCGAGAGGTGGGCGTCGACCGCCTCGCGGGCGATCAGGAGGTGCATGATCTCGGTGGAGCCCTCGAAGATCCGGTTGATCCGCAGGTCCCGCAGGATCTGCTCGACGTTGGCCGGGCGCTCGCCCCGGGCGGCCAGCGAGTCGGCCGTCTCGTAGCCGCGACCGCCGCGGATCTGCACCAGCTCGTCGGCGATCTTCCAGGCCATCTCGCTGGCGTAGAGCTTGACCAGCGCCGCCTCGATCCGGATGTCGTTGCGGTCGTCGTCGGCGAGCAGGCAGCACAGGTCGAGCATGGTCTCCATGCCGTACGTGGTGGCGGCGATGAAGGACAGCTTCTGCGCGACGGCCTCGTGCTCCCCCACCGGCCGGCCCCACTGCACCCGGTCGGCGGCCCACTCGCGGGCCACGTTGAGCGACCACTTGCCGGCGCCGACGCACATCGCCGGCAGCGACAGCCGGCCGGTGTTCAGCGTGGTCAGCGCGATCTTCAGGCCCTTGCCCTCGCCGCCGATCACGTTCTGGATGGGCACGAAGACGTCGTGGAACCGGGTGAGGCTGTTCTCCAGGCCGCGCAGGCCGACGAAGGCGTTGCGCCGCTCGACCGTGATGCCCTCGCTGTCGCCGTCGACCACGAAGGCGGTGATGCCACCGCGCCGGCCCTCGGCGGCCGGCACCCGGGCCATCACCACCAGCAGGGTGGCGACGGTGCCGTTGGTGGCCCAGAGCTTCACCCCGTTGAGCCGGTAGCCGGTGCCGTCGGCGGTCGGCTCGGCGGTGGTGGCCAGCCGGGCCGGGTCCGAGCCGACGTCCGGCTCGGTGAGCAGGAACGCGGACACCTCGCCAGCGGCCAGCCGGGGCAGGAACGCCTGCTTCTGCTCGGCGGTGCCGAACATCTTCAACGGCTGCGGCACCCCGATGGACTGGTGGGCGGAGAGCAGCGCGCCGATGGCCGGGCTGACCGAGCCGGCCAGCATCAGGGCGCGGCAGTAGTGCAGGTTGCTGAGCCCGAGGCCGCCGTACCTCCGGTCGATCTTCATGCCGAAGGCGCCCAGCCGGGCCAGGCCGTGGAACACCTCGTCCGGAATGGACGCGTCCCGCTCGATCGCCGCGCCGTCCACCTCCTCCCGCAGGTACGCCCCCAGCTCGGCGAGGAACGCCTCGGCGCGCTCGACGTCGGCCGGGTCGGAGACCGGCCACGGGTCGATCAGGTCCAGCCGGAACCGGCCGAGAAAGAGCTCCTTGCCGAAGCTGGGCCGGTCCCAGGCGGATTCCCGGGCCGCCTCGGCGACCTGGCGGGCCTCCTTCTCCGAGACCTGTCCCGCCTCGCCGGGCAGTGGTCCGACACCGTCCTGGGTGGATGGATCGTTCTGCGTCGTGGTCACGGCTGCCCCCTCGAACCTCGGCCCGGCTGCGGAAACGTGCTCGATGTAAACCACGCTACCCCCGGGTGTTACCCAGGGGTAGCGCTGCGTGCACGTCGAATTCTCCGCGCCCGGCGGGCGTGGCCGGAGGCTCAGTCGCGGGTCACCAGCACCGTCTCGTCATCGTCGTCGTCGATGTCGTCGTCGCCCCAGTTGCGCCGGGCCATCGGCAGGATGATCCAGAAGGTCAGGAACCACAGCCCGGTGAGGGCGCTGAGCACGAAGGCGAGCGGCCGGTCGAGCACGAAGTCGGTCACCAGCAGCACCGCGCTGACCATGGACACCAGCATGAACCCGAGCCCGGCGCTGGCCATCCGGTGGGCGAAGCGCACCAGCTCCGGCTTGCGGCCCTGGCGGAACAGCGCGCGGTGGAACGCGACCGGTGAGATGATCATCGCGGCGGACGCGGCGGCGGCGAGCAGCGCGACGACGTACACGTCCTTCTGGAACTCACTGGTGCGGCTGAACCCGTTGCTGAACGGGAGGGTCAGCAGGAAGGCGAAGAGGATCTGCACGCCGGTCTGGGCGACCCGCAGCTCCTGCAGCAGGTCGGCGAAGTTGCGCTGCCAGCGCTGCTTCTCGGATTCCTTGGACACGCACTACCTCCGGTGAGACGGTACTGCCCACGGAATTCATCCGTGGGCCACCGCTCATTTCCCCGGTGGACACCCGCGCGAAACGGATTTCATGATCCCCGGCGGATCCGGCCCGCGTACCGGGCCTCCAGGTCGGCGTTGTGCGCGTCGCCGCCGTCGATGTTGGCCGACAGGTAGACCGGCGGCCGCTCCTCCGCGGCCAGCAGCCGAGCCACCGTCTCGGCCACCACCTGCTGCGCCAGCAGCGCCGCGGTGATCGAGGAGACCGCGCCGACCGCGCCGCCGCCCGGCAGCGGCAGGGTGGCGTCGCCGTACGGGGCGCCGTTGTCCAGTACCACGTCGGCCAGGTCGGCCAGCTTGCGCCCGGACGGGTGGCGGGACGTCATCCGGGCCGAGTGCTCCGCCGAGGTGATGGCGATCAGCCGGTGGCCGCGCTCGCGGACGATCGAGGCGAACTCCACCATGGCCCCGTTGACGCCGGAGTTCGAGGCGAGCACGAAGATGTCCGGCGGGCTGACCGGGGCCAACTCGTACAGTCGGTGCGCCACCGCGGGGTCGCGCTCCAGGTGCGGCCCGAGCACGCTCGGCGGCTCGCCGCCGAACAGCACCAGGTCGCGCAGCGCGATCCGGTTGGTGGGCACCAGCCCGCCGGCCCGGCCGGCGATCTCCATGGCCAGCGCCTCGGAGTGGCCGGTGCCGAACGCGTGGATCACCCCGTCGGCGCGCAGCGCCTCGGCGAGCAGGTCGGCCGCCCGGCCCACCGCCGTACGCTGGCTCGCCGCCACCCGATCGATGGCGGCGGTCACCACCGCCAGGTAGCCCTCGGCGCTCACGCTCATGGTTTCTCCGTCCGTCGGTTGCGGCCCAGCCAGTCCACCGCGAAGTCGACGGCCGCCCGCTGTCGCATCAGCCGGCCGACTCCCGACCCGACCGGTCCGGACCGGACGGCGCCGGTCGCTTCGAGATCCGTCCCCAGCCGGGGGAAGTCGCTCGCGTCGATCGCCACGTCGTCCCACCAGACCCACTCCCGGCCGCCGCCGCAGCTGCGCACCGCGGCGCCGAGCCGTTCCCGCGACGGCGCCGGCCGGCGGTACTCGGCCAGGTGCAGGGAGGTGTTCGCGCCGTGGTCGACGCCGAGTAGCAGCACCTCGCCGTCCAGGTCGTTGACGCGGCCCAGCGGGGAGCGCTCGCCGAGCATGTCCGCCCGGGAGTGCCCGGCGACGATCCGCTCGGCTTGCGGACCCAGGGCGGCGAAGGAGACGTGCGGGTGGTCGCTGCGCCGCGCGCCGGGCCAGCACCGCACCGTCTCGGCGAGCGCGCCCATGAACCGGCTGGGGGTGACCGCCGGGTCGAAGCCGGGCATCTCCCGCTGGATCACCGGCCACCAGTCGACCGGCACCGGCGGGTTGCGCCAACCGGCGGGGTCGCTGTTCTCCGGGGTGTGGGTGGGCACCACCAGGGTGCCGTCCGGGCCGAGCGCGTCGCGCAGGGCGAGCACCAGCGCCTGCGGGCCACCGCAGAGAAACCCGAGGGTACGCAGCCCGGCGTGCACCAGCAGCGTGCCGCCGGGGCGTACGCCCAGGGCGGTGAGCTGCGCGGCGAGCGACGCGCGGGTGTGCGGCCCGCCCGACGGCTGGCCGGCCCGGCCGGTGGGCGGGTCAGCCGACACCGTGGATCCGGGCCAGGATCGCCTCGGCCAGCGGGGCGGGCGCCTCGTCGGGGATCCAGTGGCTCACCCCGGCCAGCTCGACGAAGCGGTACTCCCCCGTCACGTGGCCGGCGCAGGCCTCGGCTGCGGTGCGGCCGACCGCGATGTCCTTGTCGCTCCACAGGTACGTGGTGGGCACCGGCACCGGGCCGACCGCCTTCATGTCGGCGCCGGACATCGCCCGGTACCAGTTCAGCGCGCCGGTCAGCGCCCCCGGCTCGCGCATCGGCTCGGCGTACCGGGCCACCGCCGCGGCGTCGCCCACTCCGGACAGCAGCTTGCGCAGCGCGGCGGCCTTGAGCGCCAGCAGCACCTTCTCCGCCTTGCCCGGCTGCCGGAACAGCACCATGTACGACGAGCGCGCCTTCTGCTGCGGGTCGTTCGCCAGGGCGTACCCGAAGGCGGCCGGATGGGGCACGGAGACCGCGGTCAGCGTGCGGACCCGGTCGGGGTGCGCCGCCGCCACCGCCCAGGCGACGATCGAGCCCCAGTCGTGCCCGACCAGGTGCGCCGCGTCCACGCCCAACGCGTCGAGCAGCGCCACCGCGTCGGCGACCAGCTCGGGCAGCCGGTACGCGTCCACCTCGGCCGGCCGCGCGCCCGGCGCGTAGCCCCGCTGGTCCGGCGCGTACGTGCGCAGCCCGGCGGCGTGCAGGGCGGGCACCACCGCGTCCCACTCCCCGCCGTGCTGGGGGAAGCCGTGCAGCAGCAGGACCGGGTCACCGCCCTCCGGGCCGCCGGTGCGTACCTCGAACGTCAGTCCTCGCGCGTCGACCCGCATGATCCGGAGCCTAGCCCGCCCGCGACGGTCGCACCGGCCGGCGGCATCCGATCCGACGGCGTCGGCCGGCGTGGGTGCTAGTCTGCCGAGACAACTTCACATCCGACAGGGGAGCGCACAGCGCTGAGAGTGCGGGCCGGTGCCCGCAGACCCTCGAACCTGATCTGGGTAATGCCAGCGCAGGGAGTTCGGTCGACCTCCAGCCGCGCCGCCGTCCGGTTTTCCGGGCGCGGCGTGCGTCTTGCCTGGTTCGCGTACAAGCTGAACTGGGAGCACATCATGAACCACACCGACAGCAACCGGTGGCGGACCATCGACATCGTGGTCGCCTCCGTGATCGCGGTCGCCTTCGGCGTCGTCTTCTGGGCCTGGAACCTGCTCTGGAGCGCCACCGCGGGCGCCTTCGCCTTCTTCCCGCCGGCCCAGGCGCTGATCTACGGCGTCTGGCTGGTCCCCGCGGTGCTCGGCGGGCTGGTCATCCGCAAGCCGGGCGCGGCGCTCTACTGCGAGACGGTGGCGGCGATCATCTCCGCGCTGCTGGGCAGCCAGTGGGCGAGCATCGTGATCCTCCAGGGCGTGATGCAGGGCCTCGGCGCCGAGCTGGCGTTCGCCGCGTTCCGCTACCGCTCGTACCGCCTGCCGACCGCGCTGCTGGCCGGCGCGCTGACCGGATTGGGTGCGGCGATCTTCGACTTCGTCTACTGGAACGCCGCCTACGACCTCACCGACTACCGCATCCCGTACGCGCTGCTCACCATCGTCAGCGCCACGGTGGTGGCCGGCGCGGGCTCCTGGTTCCTCACCCGCGCGCTGGCCGACACCGGCGTCCTCGACCGCTTCCCCGCCGGCCGCACCCGCACCCCCGTCTGACCCCTCCCCACCCCGCCGCCCGCCGCGTCGATCATGAGGTTGCCGACGATGTGGATCTCCATTGGTGCCGCCAACCTCATGATCAACGGGTTCGGGCGGGGCAGGGTGAGGGGGACGGGGGACGGGAGGAAGGGAGGGGGTGGGGTGGTGAGTGCGGTGCAGGTGCGGGGGTTCGGGTGGCGGCACGCTGGGCGGCGGCGGTGGGCCGTACGGGGCGTCGACCTGCGGGTGGAGGCCGGGGAGCGGGTGTTGCTGCTGGGGGCGTCCGGGGCGGGTAAGAGCACGCTGCTGGCGGCGCTGGCCGGGCTGCTGCCCGAGGACTCCGGCGAGCAGGAGGGCACCGTCGAGATCGACGGGCTGGACCCGCGCAAGGGCCGCGAGCGGGTCGGCGTCGTCTTCCAGGACCCGGAGACCCAGCTGGTGATGGCCCGCTGCGGCGACGACGTCGCGTTCGGGCTGGAGAACCGGGGCGTACCGGCCGAGGAGATCTGGCCCCGGGTGGACGAGGCGCTGCGCCGGGTCGGCTTCCCGTACCACCGGGACCGGCCAACCGCGGCGCTCTCCGGCGGCGAGCAGCAGCGGCTCGCCCTGGCCGGGGCGCTCGCCCTGCGGCCCGGGCTGCTGCTGCTCGACGAGCCGACCGCCAACCTCGACCCGGCCGGCGCCGAGCTGGTCCGCCGGGCCGTCGCCGGCGCGCTCGACGACGACACCACGCTGATCCTGGTCGAGCACCGGGTCGCCGACGTGCTGCCGCTGGTCGACCGGGTGGTGGTGCTGGAGCCCGGCGGCGGCGTCCGGGCCGACGGCCCACCCGCCGCGGTCTTCGCCGCGCACGGCGACGCGCTCGCCGCCGAGGGCGTCTGGGTGCCCGGCCACGGAACCGCGCCCCGGCCCGCCGCCGCGCCGCCCGGGGAGCGGTTGCTCACCGCCGAGCGGCTCGGCCTGCCACCCCGGCTGGCCCCCACCGACCTTCGGGTACGCGCCGGCGAGGCGCTCGCCGTGCTCGGCCCGAACGGCGCCGGCAAGTCCACCCTCGCGCTGCTGCTCGGCGGGCTGCTGCGCCCCGGCGCCGGGCGGCTGGCCGCCACCACCGAGCTGGCCGGCGCGGACGCCCGCACCCCGCCGCACCGCTGGCGCGCGCCCGCGCTGGCCGCCCGGATCGGCTCGGTCTTCCAGGATCCGGAGCACCAGTTCGTCACCGGCACGGTCTTCGACGAGCTGGCCCTCGGCCCGCGCCGGACCGGCCGCCCCGAACCGGAGGTACGGGCCACCGTGGACGCGCTGCTGGACCGGCTGCGGCTGACCGCGCTGGCCGGCGCGAACCCGTACACCCTCTCCGGCGGGGAGGCGCGGCGGCTGAGCGTGGCGACCGCCCTGGCCACCGCGCCCCGGCTGCTGATCTGCGACGAACCGACCTTCGGGCAGGACCGGCGCACCTGGCGGGAGCTGCTCGACCTGCTCGCCGACCTGCGGGACGCCGGGCACGGCGTGGTCACGGTCACCCACGACGCCGACTTCGTGGCCGCGCTCGCCGACCGCACGGTCACCCTGACCCGCCCGCCCGCGCCGGACGGCACCGGCGGCCCGGGCAATCGCGCAGGCGGCGCGGCGTGATCGCCGTCGAGTCGGTGGCCACGCCCGGCGCCCCGCTGGCCCGCCGCAACCCGGTGGCGAAGCTGGCCGCCGCGATGGTGTTCGCGGTCGTGCTGGCCGCCACCCTGGACCCGGTCGCGCCGGCCATCGCGGTCGCGGTCGAGCTGGCGGTGCTGCCGCTGTTCGGCATCCGCTACCGGGTGCTGGCCCGCCGGGCGCTGCCGCTGCTGGTGGCCGGCGCCGGCATCCTGGTCACCCTGGTGCTCTTCGCCGCCGACCGGTCCGGCCGGGTGCTGCTGGACGCCGGCCCACTGCTGGTCACCTCCGGAGTGCTGGTGACCGCGCTCGGGCTGGTGCTGCGCACCTTCGCCGTCGCCCTGCCCGGGGTGATCGTGGTGGCCACCACCGACCCGACCGACCTGGCCGACGCCCTGATCCAGAACGCGAAGGCGCCGGCCCGGTTCGCGATCGGAGCGCTGGCCGCGTTCCGGCTGGTCCCGCTGCTCGGCCAGGAGTGGCAGATGATCACCATGGCCCGCCGGGCGCGCGGGGTGGACGCCGGCCGCAACCCGGTGGCCCGGCTGCGGCTGTTCGCCTCCACCGCGTTCGCGCTGCTGGTCGGGGCGATCCGCCGGGGCACCCGGCTGGCCGTGGCGATGGACGCCCGCGGCTTCGACGCCGGCACCCCCCGTACGGTGGCCCGGCGGCAGCGCTTCACGCGGGCGGACGGGCTGCTGGTCGCCGGGGCGGCGGCGCTGGCCGGGGCGGCGCTGACGGTCAGCGTGCTGCTGGGCACGTTCCGCCCACTGATCGGGTGAGCTGGACGCAGGCACATATTCGCATCCCTGCCGCGACCGGGACACCCGTCGTTCCCCTGACGGCAGCAGATTGGCCGGTGACGTCTCCCGCAGCAGCGACTGGAGCAGCACATGGGCCACGGACATGCACACCGCCATGATCACGAGCGGGCCGCCACCACCGACGTACCCCCGGCGCTGGACCTCTCCGTCCCGGACGCCGAGCTCTCCCCCGGTGACCTGAGCCGGCGCGGCTTCCTGCGCAGCGCCGGCATGACCGCCCGGTGATCGTCGGGCTGAGCCTGGGCCACCGCACGGTACGGGAGGCCGAGCACTGGCTGGCCGGGCACGTCGGGCCGCTCGACCCGCCCGACCTGGTGGCCTGCACCCACCTGGTCTGGGCGCCGTACCCGCACGTGGCGCTGAGCCTGGCCGCCGACACCGGGCTCGCCGAGCTGCCGGCGACCCCGCCCGAGCTGACGGAGGCCGCCGACCACGCGGCCGCCGAGCACGCCGATCGTCGGTCCGGCCGGGCGGTGCGCTACCCCGGGGTGGACCGGCTGGTCGGGACGCTGACGGTCGGCGAGCTGCTGGCCGCCAGCGCCATCCAGCGGGTGATCGTGCTCGGCGGTCCGCCGGCCGGGCGGGAGACCCTGGTGCACACCCGGGGCTTCGTCCGGCCGCAGTGGCAGGCCGGCGAGCTGATGCTGATGGCCACGCCGTACCGGGCCGCCGGCGTCGCGCCGTTCGAGGTGCCGGACCCGACCCCCTGCTGCGCGGACCACTCCTGACCGGGCGGGGGGGGGGGGGGGCCCCCCCCCCCCCCCCCCCCCCGCCCGGGGGCGGGGCGCCCCGGCGGCGCCCCGCCCCCCCCCCGCCCCCCCCCCCCCCCCCCCCCCCCCCCCCCCCCCCCCCCCCCCCCCCCCCCCCC